>NZ_CP048836.1:3026174-3631409 GCF_010983895.1 Nitrogeniibacter mangrovi | reverse complement strand
CATGGCGGTGGGCGGCTTCGTCGCCACCCACACCCGCCACAGCGACCGGGTGGTGGCGCTGGCCATGAGCGGCGGCGCGCTGCTGTTGCTGGTGTGCGCCACCGGCTGGCTGGGTGGCGCCGGCACCATGGCGGCGCTGGCGGCCACCGGCTTCGCGGTCGGCATCGGCGGCCCGAGCCGCGACATGATGATCAAGAAGGCCACCCCCAAGGGCGCCACCGGCCGGGTGTACGGCACCGTGTATTCCGGGCTCGATGTGGGTTTCGCGATCTCGCCGCTGGTCTTCGGCGCCTTCATGGACCAGGGCTGGTATGCCACCACCCTGAGCGGTGCGGCGGTGGTGCTGATGGTGTCGGTCTATGCCGCCCTCGGCGTCGGGCGGCGCACCGCCGCCTGAGCCGGCGCGCCCGGCTCAGCGCCGGCGCACCGCGACCACCTGTTGGTAGAGCCCGCCGAACACCGTGGTCTTGCGCCAGTCGAACCCGGCGGCGCGGGGCGACAGCGCGGCGATGTCCGCCGCCTGGAGCGAGGCGGCATAGGGCTCCAGGCGTCGGAACACGAGCGCCATCAGTGGCCGCAGCGGATGCCAGCAGGCGGGGCGGTGATAGTCGGTGAACACGACCTTGCCGCCGACGCGGACCGAGGCGAGCAGGGTGTCCACGATGCGTCGCCGGGCCGCAGGGGGCACTTCGTGCAGCAGGAAGAAGCAGGCCACGCCGTCCATGCCGCCGGGCGCAATGCCCGGATCGGCGGCCGCCAGATCGGCGCAGCGGGTGCGCACCTGATGGCCTGCCAGCTTGCGGCGCAGGTTGTCGAGCTGGACCGGCGCCGCATCGATCACCAGCAGATCGCCCTGCTCACCGAGCCGGCAGGCCAGCAGACGGGTGAAATCGCCATACACGCAGGCGGCCTGCAGCACCCGCTGCCCGGGCTCGAACTGGTCCACCGCGGCGCACATCAGGCGTCGCGCGTTGCCCCACAGGATGGCCGAGACCACGGCCGGGCGGTCCAGCCATGCCACCGTGCGCGGATTCAGGTAGGCCCAGCGGTAGGTGCGCTCGAGATAGTCGGGGATCGTGTGATCGGCGGAAGGGGGCGCGTCGGCGGCCGTCGGGTCAAGGGCTTCGGCGGTGGCTTTGGTCATGGGGGCTGCGGCGGGCCGGCGGTGGCGCCGGGGTGGGGTGGATGAAGGGCGGTTCGCGACAGTCTATCCAACAAACATGGGCGTCGTCTGCCGTTGCCGTCCCGGGCGCGTCGGGCGACGACCGACGCGTCATCCGGTTCCGGCTATGATCGCCCTCATGAAACCCATGCTCCATCTCATTCCCGGCACCATGTGCACCGCGCGGCTCTGGTCGGCGGTGGCGGAGCGGCTCGCCGACACGGTGGACCTCGTGCATGTGCCCATCCCGCAGGCGCCCGATCTGGCCGCCACCGTGGCGGCGCTGCGCGCGCATATCGGCGAGGACGGGGCCAACGTCGCCGGGTTCTCGCTCGGTGCCTACCTGGCCGCGAGCCTAGCGGTGCGCCATCCGGGTGCGGTCGGCCGGCTCATGCTCATCTCCAATACGCCGTGTCCCCTGAGCGCCGCCGAGCAGCGCCAGCGCGCCGCCATCCTCGACTGGGTCGAACGCCACGGCTACACGGGGATCAGCCGGGCCAAGGCGGCGAGTCTGGTCGATGCGGGCGATGCGCGGCAGGAGATCATCGATACGATCCTGGCCATGGACGCGGAGCTGGGCGAGGCGGTGTTCGTGCACCAGATGCGGGTGACGACCGAGCGCACCGATCTGGCCGAACCGCTGGGCGCGCTGGGAGTGCCGGTCGACTTCGTCTTCAGCCGCGCCGATCCCATGCTCGACCACGCCTGGCTGGAGCGCTTCGCCCATCGTTGTCCTCGGGCGCACCTGCATGCCGTCGAGGGGCGCGGCCATATGCTGCCGCTGGAGCAACCCGACGCCGTGGTGGCGCGACTGCGTCGGTGGCTGGCGCGGGCAGCCCGGATCGATTGACGTCGGCGCGCCGTCCTGGCGAACCCCTTGCCGATGCAAGACGCTGATTTTCCGGCCGGGCGATCGCGAAATACTTATCCGGCATCAAGGCTCGCCGGTGCCCGCATGGGCATGATCCTCCCCGTAAAGGATATGACCGGGGGGTGGAGTCATGGAGCGCAGACGATTCTTTCAGGCCCTTGCGGCCGTGGGCGGGCTGGCGGCCATCGCGCCGTTGCGTGCCGCGGCGGCGGATCGGACCATCCGCGTGGCGGAGGCGATCAACATGGCGGGGCGGCAGCGGATGCTGTCGCAGCGGGCGGCCAAGGCATGGCTGATGCAGGCCATGGGGGTGCTGCCCGAACGCGCGTCGACGTGGCTGGCCGCCTCGGTGACGCTCTTCGAGCGCCAGATGAGCGAGTTGCGCTCCTTGCAGCCGAATGCCGACATCGCGCGCCTTCTGGTCGAAGAGGCGGCGGCGTGGCAGGGGTACCGTGCGGTCCTGGCGCAGCCGGCGACGCATGCCTCGGCGATGGAGGTCTATCGGCGCAGTGACGCGGTCCTGGCCGCGGCGCATGCGACCACGCAGGCCTACGAGCGGCTCGCATCGACCTCGGTGGGGCGGCTGATCAACGTGTCGGGGCGCCAGCGGATGTTGTCGCAGCGCATGGCCAAGGATGTGTGCTTCGCCCGCTACGGGGTCGAGACCGAGGCGTCGATGGCGGCGTTGGCGCAGGCGCGGGAGGAATTCGTGACGGCGCTCGCGCTCCTGAAGGCCGCGCCGGAGAATACGCCTCGCATCCGCGACGAACTGGCGTTGGCCGATCAGCAGTGGTTCTTCTTCCAGGATGCGCTGGGCCGAAGCGAAGCGTCCTCCGGGCTCAAGGACATCGGGACCACCAGCGAGCGCATTCTGGAGCAGCTCAATCTGGTCGTCGGCCTGTATGAGCAACGCTTTGGCGCGGCATCGCAGGGCTGAGCACCGGGGGCACGGCGGCGGAAGGCCGCCAGCCGGGTATTTGGGCGCGGTTTGCTCTCAAAGGTATAAATGGTTTATACCGTTTATACCTTTGTTGTCATAACCGTTCAGGAGGCAGACATGTCAGGAGAATCGAAACCCGAGGCCAGCAGACAGGACACGCAGGCGGCGGCGCCGGAGGCAACCCCGGCCGCGTCGGTGAAGCAGGCGGCCACGCGACAGGCGGCACCCAAGACGAATGCGAGGCGAACGGCCGCGGCGAAGCCCGCGGCCAAGCCCGCAGCCGCCAAGCCCGCAGCCGCCAAGCCCGCAGCCGCCAAGCCCGCAGCCGCCAAGCCCGCAGCCGCCAAGCCCGCAGCCGCCAAGCCCGCAGCCGCCAAGCCCGCAGCCGCCAAGCCCGCAGCCGCCAAGCCCGCAGCCGCCAAGCCCGCAGCCGCCAAGCCCGCAGCCGCCAAGCCCGCAGCCGCCAAGCCCGCAGCCGCCAAGCCCGCAGCCGCCAAGCCCGCAGCCGCCAAGCCCGCAGCCGCCAAGCCCGCAGCCGCCAAGCCCGCAGCCGCCAAGCCCGCAGCCGCCAAGCCCGCAGCCGCCAAGCCCGCAGCCGCCAAGCCCGCAGCCGCCAAGCCCGCAGCCAAGCCTGCGCCAGCGGCGAACGCGGAAGCGGCACCGGCCGCCAAGACTGTGAAGAAGGCCAAGGCCAAGACGGTCGCCGGCAAGGACACGAAGGCCAAGAAGCCGCCGGTCTCGAAGCAGAAGATGGTGCGCGACAGCTTCACTTTTCCCGAGTCCGACTATGCGCTGTTCGCGGCGCTCAAGCGTCGTGCGCTGGCCGGCGGGGCGGAGGTCAAGAAGAGCGAATTGCTGCGTGCCGGCCTGCAGTGGCTCGCGTCGCTCGAGGACGCCCGCCTGGTGGAGACGCTCGGCCGGGTCGAGCGCATCAAGACGGGACGCCCGAAGAAGAAGTGAGCCGGCGGCGCTCCCGCACCGGCGCCGCCGCCTCTGGGGGGCCTGGCAAAGGCCCGTCCAGGGTGTCACCGGGGCGGGCCTTTTCGCGGTGGCGGAGGACCTGGCGCACACCCGTGTGCGGCGGCCGGTTGCGTCCGCGTGGCGGATATGTTTCATTCCATTTCAGGATCGAAAAAAGCACCGCATGCCGGGCCGGCCGACCGTGAGCGCCGCCGTCGGCATGACATGAAAGATCCGTGCCGGGCACGGGGGAGAGCGTAGTCCATGTCGGAATCCAGACGCCAACTGCGAAGGCGGGACGTCTTCGTCGTGGTGGGGGCATATGCCCTGGTCGCGGCGTTGTGGATCCTGTTTTCCGATCGGGCGATGGAGCTGCTGTTCCGGACGCCGGAGCAGATCATCCGCGTCAGCCTGTTCAAGGGCTGGCTGTTCGTGGCCGTCACCTCGTTGCTGCTCTACGTGCTGGTGCGCCGGCTCATGCTGCGGGGGGAGGTGGCGCACCGGCGCGAACTCGAGGCCTATGAGAAAGGGCAGCGCACCCTCGATCTGCTCTCGGCGATCGCCAACAACTCCGAGGATGCGATCTTCGCCAAGGACCTGCAGGGGCGCTACCTGTTTTTCAATGACGCCTCGGGTCGCTTCGTCGGCAAGTCGGCGGCCGAGGTCGTGGGGCGGGACGATCGGGCCATCTTCCCGCCCGCGCAGGCCGAACGGGTCATGGCCATCGGCCGCCGGGTCATCGAGCGCGGCCGGACCGAGACCAACGAGGAGCGGCTCCAGACCGCGCTCGGCGAGCGCGTGTTCCTCGCCACCAAGGGCCCGCTGCGCGATCCCGACGGGCGGGTGTTCGGCCTGTTCGGCATCTCCCGCGACATCACCGAGCGCAAGCAGGCCGAGGAGGCGCTGGAAGCCTATCGCGGCCGGCTCGAGGAGCAGGTGGAGGCGCGTACCCGCGAACTGGCGGTGGCCAAGACCGAGGCGGAGGCGGCCAGTGTGGCCAAGAGCGCGTTCCTGGCCAACATGAGCCACGAGATCCGCACCCCGCTCAACGGCATCGTGGGCATGGCCCATCTCATCGAGCGCGGCGGGCTGAGCCCGCGTCAGCAGGACCAGATGGGCAAGTTGAAGACGGCCAGCGATCACCTGCTCGCGGTCATCAACGCGGTGCTGGAGCTGTCCAAGATCGAGGCCGGCAAGCTCACCCTGGACACGCAACCGGTGCGCATCGAGACGATCATCGACAACGTCTGCGCCCTGGTGCACGACCGCGTCGAGGCGCGGCGCCTGGCGCTGGTGCGGGAGGTGGGCCGCCTGCCTCAGGGGCTCGTGGGCGATGCCACCCGCCTGCAGCAGGCCCTGCTCAACTATGTGGGCAACGCGGTCAAGTTCACCGAGGCGGGCCGCATCACCCTGAGCGTGCGCTGCGAGGACGAGGACGCCCATGGGGCGCGGATCCGTTTCGAGGTGAGCGACACCGGTGTGGGCATCGCGCCCGAGGCGCTGGAGCGGATCTTCGGTGCCTTCGAGCAGGCGGACAATGCGGTCGGCGGCAGCTACGGCGGCACCGGGCTGGGCCTGGCCATCACCCGCAAGATCGCCCGCCTCATGGGCGGCGATGCGGGGGCCCGGAGCACGCCGGGTGTGGGGAGTACCTTCTGGTTCAGCGCACGGCTGCAGAAGGCCGCCGGGGAGGTGGCCGAGGCGGAGGCCGGCGCCGAGGACCCCTTGGGCGCCCTGCAGGCGGCGTTTGCCGGGGCGCGGATCCTGCTGGTCGACGACGAGCCGTTCAATCGCGAGATCGCGAAGACCCTGCTCGAGGAGGCGGGCTTGCAGGTGGATACGGCGGAGGACGGCGCGCAGGCGCTCGAGCGGGTGGCGGCGCAGGACTACCGGGCGATCCTGATGGACATGCGCATGCCCCGCGTGGACGGCCTGGAGGCGACGGCCCGGCTGCGCGCCACGGCCCGCGGCGCGACGGTGCCGGTGATTGCCCTGACCGCCGGCGCGTTCGCCGAGGATCGGGCCCGCTGTCTCGAGGCCGGCATGAACGATTTTCTCGCCAAGCCGGTGGAGCCCGATCTGCTCTACGCGACGGTGCACAAATGGCTGCGTCGACCCGCTGGCGACGGCGGCGCCGACCCGGTCTGGTCGGTCGAGTACAGCGTCGGCGTGGGCATCCTCGACGACCAGCATCGACGTCTGCTCGCCCTGTGCGCCCGGGCAGCGGCCAGCCTCGACCGAGACGACAGGGCGTTGCTGGCCGATCTGCTCGAACAGATGCGTCGCTACGCCGCCGAGCATTTCCACACCGAGGAGCGCCTGCTCGAGGCACATGGCTATCCGGGCCTGGAGGCGCAGCGGCAGGAGCACGCCGCCTATCTGAACGGGCTGGCCGAACTGCAGGTGGCGCAGGCGGGCGGCACCCTGACGCGCGCGACGGTGCATGGCTTTCTTCGCGAGTGGTGGCTCGGACACATCCTCGCGTCCGACATGGGCTACAAGGGCTGGTTGAGCGCCGCGCAGGGCGAGGGCGGACCGCCGGCCCCAGACGGTTCATCGCACTGAGCGGCGGCAGCCGCGCCGGGCGCGATGCCGCTTCAGATCCGGGGCGGATGCGTCGTTAATGGGGCGTGGCCCGCGTGCTCCGTCAGGGAGGCGCGGTGTCGTGTGTCGGGGACGGGGGGGCGTCATTTGATCGGAGCGAGGCGGACAATCGGCAGCGGGATGCCCGAGGCGTTGCACGTCGGCGCCGCCGCGGCCCTGCGCGCCATGCTGGCGGCGCTGCTGATCGTGGCCCTCGGCGCCGCGGTCCCGGCGCAGGCCGACGGGCGTGTGGTGCGGGTCGGCGTCTATGAGAACGCGCCCAAGATCCTGATGGGCGAGGACGGCCACCCCAGCGGCATCCTGGGGGACCTGCTCATGCGCATCGCCCGGGACGAGGGCTGGACGATCGAACCGGTCGCCTGCGTCTGGGAGGCCTGTCTGGAGGGGCTCCAGGCCGGGCTCATCGATGTGCTGCCCGATGTGGCCTATTCCAGGGAGCGCGACCGGCTTTTCGACTTTCATCACACGCCCGCCCTGAACAGCTGGTCGGAAATCTACGCCCATGCGTCCAATCACTTTGTATCGGTGTTCGATCTGCGCGGCAAGCGCATCGCGGTGCTCAGGCGATCGGTGCAGGAAGATTACCTGAGCCACCTGTTCGACGATTTCGCGATCCGCGCCACCCTGGTGCCGGTGGCCTCCTATGACGAGGGCTTCGCCGCCTTCGAGGCCGGCCAGGTGGATGCCGTGGTCGCGAACAATTTCTTCGGCACCACCCATGCCGCAGGTAAGGGCATCGCCTCGATTCCGCTGATGTTCCAGCCGGTGCGGCTGTTCTACGCCGTCGCCCAAGGGCGCAATGCCGATCTGCTCGGTGCCATCGACCGTCACCTGGCCGCCTGGCGCTCGGATGCCGATTCGCCCTATTTCGCCATCATGGACCGATGGATGGCGCCGCACACGGTGACCCGGTTCCCGGCGTGGCTGGGCTGGGTCGGGGGCGGCCTGTTCGCCGCCGCGCTGCTCGCCGGCGGCATCAACGTGCTGCTGCGCCGCAAGATCGAACGGCAGACCGCGCAGCTGGAGGCCGACATTGCCCGGCGCCGGCTCGCCGAGGCCGATCTGACGCGGCAGCGCGGCTTTTTCCAGACCCTGATCCGGACCATCCCCGACCTGATCTGGCTGAAGGATCCCGAGGGACGCATTCTGGCGTGTAACCCGCGGTTCGAGGCCCTCGTGGGAGCCAGCGAGGCCGATATCCTCGGCAAGACCGATCATGACTTCGTCGACCGGGTGACCGCCGAATGCTTCCGAGAGAAGGATCTGGCGGTCATGTCGGCGGGCAAGCCGACCACCAATGAGGAATGGCTGCGCTTTGCCGAAGACGGTTACCGTGGCCTGTTCGAGATCACCAAGACGCCCATGTTCGGCGCCGATGGCGAGCTCATCGGGGTGCTCGGCATCGCCCACGACATCACCGGGCGCCACCTGGCCGAGCAGGCCCTGGCCGAGTCTCAGGCGCGGTTCCGCTCCCTGTATGCCAACATGACCGAAGGGGTCGCGCTGCACAAGCTGATCGTCGACGCGCAGGGCCGCGCGACCGACTATCTGCTGCTCGACGTCAATCCCGCCTTCGCGACCCAGACCGGACTGCAGGGCGATGCCGTGGTCGGCAGGCGGGCCAGCGAGGTGTTCGGCACGGTGCCGTATCTGGAGGCCTATGCCGAGGTGGCGACCACGGGGCGCTCCCGCGTCCTGGAGACGTATTTCGAACCCCTGGACAAGACCTTCCAGATCTCGGCGGTGGCCCTCGAGGCCGGCCACTTCGCGACCATTTTTGTCGACATCAGCGGGCGGGTGCAGCGCGACCGGGAAATCCGCCGGCTCAAGGACGATCTGGAGGCCACGCTCAACGCCCTGCCGGATATGCTTTTCGAGTTGGATCTGGACGGCCGCTATCATGCCTACCGCGCAGCGGACGACGCGCTGCTGGCAGCGCCACCGGAGGTCTTCCTCGGCAGGACGGTGGCGGAGGTGCTGCCCGAGGCCATGGCCGAGCGTTGCATGGCGGCCCTGCGCGAGGCGCATGCGCAGGGCCACTCGACGGGCATCCAGATCGTCCTGGATCTGCCGGTCGGCCGGCGCTGGTTCGAACTGTCGGTCTCGCGCAAGGCGGCGAGCGACGCCACCCTGCCACGCTTCGTGGTCATTTCGCGGGACATCACCGAATCGAAGCAGGCCAGCGAGGCGCTGATGCGCCACCGCGACATGCTCGAGCAGACCGTGCGTGCGCGCACCGCCGAGCTGCGCATCGCCAAGGAAGCGGCCGAGGCGGCCAACCGGGTCAAGAGCGCCTTCCTGGCCAACATGAGCCACGAGATCCGCACCCCCCTGAACGGCATCGTCGGCATGGCCTACCTGATCGAGCGCGGCGGGCTCGATGCGCAGCAACAGGCGCAGATGCGCAAGCTCAAGGGCGCCAGCGAGCATCTGATCGGCGTCATCAACGCGGTGCTCGAGCTGTCCAAGATCGAGGCCGGCAAGCTGGTGCTCGACGCGGTGCCGGTGGACGTCGCGTCCATGGTCGATACGGTGTGCTCGCTCCTGCACGACCGGATCGACGCCTCCCGTGTCGCCCTGCGTCGCGACGTCGGTGTCATGCCGGACGGCTTGGTGGGGGATGTGACCCGCCTGCAGCAGGCGCTGCTCAACTATGCCGCCAATGCGGTGAAGTTCACCGAGCATGGACACGTGGCGCTGTCGGTGCAGTGCCTCGAGGCCGGCGACACGGACGCCCTGATCCGCTTCGAGGTCGCCGACACCGGCGTCGGTATCGCCCCCGAGGCGCTCGAGCGGATCTTCGGCGCCTTCGAGCAGGCCGACAACACCCTGACCCGCGCCCACGGCGGCACCGGACTGGGGCTGGCGATCACCCGCAAACTCGCCGAGCTCATGGGCGGCGACGCCGGGGCGCAGAGCGTGCCCGGGCAGGGCAGCACGTTCTGGTTCACCGTGAGGCTGCGCCGGGATGTCGACGCCGGCCGGGCGGCCGAGTCGGGGGGCGACACTGCAGAGGCGGTGTTGCGGCGCGAGTTCCGGGGGGGCCGGGTGCTGCTGGTCGACGACGAACCCTTCAACCGGGAAATCGGCGAGGCGCTGCTCGAAGATGCCGGCCTGCAGGTCGAGACTGCCGCCGACGGCCTGGAGGCGCTCGATCGGGTCACCGCCGATGCTTTCGATCTCATCCTCATGGACATGCAGATGCCCCGCCTCGACGGGCTGGAGACGACCCGCCGGCTGCGGCTCCTGCCTTGGTGCGCCACGGTGCCGGTGATCGCGATGACCGCCAACGCCTTCTCCGAGGACCGGGCGCGCTGCCTCGAGGCCGGCATGAACGACTTCCTCGCCAAGCCGGTCGAGCCGGAGCAGATGTATGCGACCCTGCTCGCCTGGCTGCGTCAGGCGGCGCGGGCGCGCGCCGATACGCCAACGGCCCGGGCGGGCGGGTAGAATCTTCCCTAGGTCTTCGTCAGAGCGGTCCATGAGCGCAAAGCACACAGCCCCCGATGCCACGCCCCCGTCGAGCGCGCCCGCCGAAGAGTTCCCCCTCGTGCTCAAGCGGGTGGCCATCGACACCTGGCGCGAGAACGTGGCCTATCTGCATCGCGACTGCGCGCTGTATCGCGCCGAGGGTTTCCAGGCGCTCGCCAAGGTGGAGGTGCGCGCCAACGGTCGGCGCATCCTCGCGACCCTCAACGTGGTGGACGACACCGGGATCGTGGGCTGCAAGGAGATCGGCCTGTCGGAGGACGCCTTCGCCCAGCTCGGCGTGCACGACGGCCATGCCGCCCGCATCTCCCAGGCGCCGCTGGCCTCGTCCATCCCGGCCCTGCGGCGCAAGATCGCCGGCGAGCGGCTCGACCGGGACGATTTCGGTGCCATCGTCCACGACATCGCCGGCCACCGCTATTCCAAGATCGAACTGACCGCCTTCGTGGTTGCCTGCAACCAGGGCGAACTCGACCGCGAGGAGGTCTATTACCTCACCGACGCCATGGCCTCGGTGGGCCAGCGCCTCGACTGGCACGAGCGCCCGGTGGTCGACAAGCACTGCATCGGCGGCATCCCGGGCAACCGCACCTCCATGCTGGTGGTGCCCATCGTCGCCGCCCACGGCATGCTCTGCCCCAAGACCTCGTCACGCGCCATCACCTCGCCGGCCGGCACCGCCGACACCATGGAGGTGCTCGCCAACGTGGAACTGCCCATGGGGCATCTGTCGGATCTGGTGCGCGCCCACCGTGGCTGCCTGGCCTGGGGCGGCACCGCGGCCCTGTCGCCGGCCGACGACGTGCTCATCTCGGTGGAGCGGCCCCTGTCGGTGGATTCGGCCGGGCAGATGGTGGCTTCCATCCTGTCCAAGAAGATCGCCGCCGGCTCCACCCACCTGGTGCTCGACATCCCGGTGGGGCCCACCGCCAAGGTGCGCTCCATGCCCGAGGCGCAGAAGCTGCGGCGCCTGTTCCAGTACGTGGCCAGCCAGATCAATCTCACCCTCGACGTGGTCATCACCGACGGCCGCCAGCCCATCGGCCGCGGCATCGGACCGGTGCTCGAGGCGCGCGACGTGATGCAGGTGCTCGAGAACGATCCGGCCGCCCCCAACGATCTGCGCCAGAAGGCGCTGCGCCTGGCGGGGCGCATGCTCGAGTTCGATCCCGATGTGCGCGGGGGCGACGGCTTCGCCATCGCCCGCGACATCCTCGAGTCGGGGCGCGCCCTGGCCAAGATGGACGCCATCATCCAGGCCCAGGGCGCCAAGCCCTTCGATCATCACGCCCCTCAGGTGGCGCGCCAGCATTTCGAGGTCGTCGCCTCCGCCGCCGGGACGGTGGTGGGCATCGACAACCTGCAGATCGCCCGCATCGCCCGGCTCGCGGGCGCGCCGAAGGTACAGGGCGCCGGGGTCGACCTGTGCGCCAAGCTCGGTGACGTGGTCCGGAGCGGGCAGCCGCTCTATCGCGTGTATGCCGACTATGCCTCCGATCTGGACTTTGCGCGCCGGGCCAGCGCCGAGGATACCGGCTACGTCATCGGTGCCGCCGACGCCATGCCACACGTGTTTGTCGAGTTCTGATGGCGGCGCTGATCCTCCACTTCGACGACGAGGCCGCCGCCGCCGAGCGCCTGGCCGCCGCCACCGGCCTGGCGAGCGCCTGCATCGAACGCCACCGCTTTCCGGACACCGAACTGCGCCTGCGCCTGCCCAGCGCGCTGCCGCCCACCGTGGTGCTGCTGCGCAGCCTCGCCAACCCCAACGAAAAACTCGTCGAACTGCTGCTGACCGCCCGCACCGCGCGCCAGCTGGGGGCCCGGCGACTCGCCC
Organism: Nitrogeniibacter mangrovi; assembly: GCF_010983895.1. Lineage (GTDB taxonomy): Bacteria > Pseudomonadota > Gammaproteobacteria > Burkholderiales > Rhodocyclaceae > Nitrogeniibacter > Nitrogeniibacter mangrovi. The sequence goes on along the minus strand of NZ_CP048836.1, from coordinate 3,619,546 downwards.
TGGTGTGCCCCTACCTGGCCTACATGCGCCAGGACATTGCCTTCCATCCGGGCGAGGTGGTCAGCCAGCAGGTGATCGGGCACTTCCTCGCCGGCCTGTTCGATGACGTGATCACCGTCGATCCACATCTGCATCGCATCGATACCCTCGAGGCGGCCATTCCCGTCGCGCATGCCGTGGCCCTGTCCGGCGCGCCGCTGCTCGGCGCGCTCATCGCCGCACATCACGACGATCCCCTGCTGGTGGGGCCGGACGCGGAGTCCGCCCAGTGGGTCGCCCAGGCGGCCGCGTCCCACGGCTGGGCCTACGGGGTGTGCCACAAGCGGCGCTCGGGCGATCGCGAGGTCGCCGTCGAACTGCCCGCCGGGCTCGATCCGCGCGGGCGCGCGGTGGTGCTGGTGGACGACGTGGCCAGCTCCGGCCACACCCTCGCCCGCGCCGCCGAAGCCCTCATCGCCCGCGGCGCCGCCTCGGTGGACGTGGCGGTGACCCACGCCCTGTTCGCCGACGACGCCATCGACGTGGTCACGGCGGCCGGGGTGGGCAAGGTGTGGAGTACCGACAGCGTGCCCCACGCCTCCAACGCCGTGTCGGTGGCGCCGGCGGTGGCCGGGGCCATGCGCGAGATCGGCCTCGCGTAGCCCGGCCGAGGGTCGCAGGGCCGACGCCGGGAGCGGCGTACCGGGCGGGTGAGGCTGATCCCGGCGTCGCTGCGCTCGGCCGGGCTACAGCAGGTACTTCGCCATGTCCTTCACGGGCGCGTTGCGCAGCAGGTACAGGCGCGGATTGGTGCGCGTCGCACGCTGCCCGGCCTCATCCACCCGAACCGGTTCCCGTTCCAGAATGCACAGCCGGCGGCTGATGCAGTCGGCGCGCCAGCGCGTGCCGGCGGTCTTGCCGCGTTCCTCGACCGCGATGCGGGTCAGTGCGAATTCATCCTGCGGGTGCTCGCTTGCGATGCGCGCGCGGATGGCGTCGTAGGCCTTGACGAGGCTGCCCTGCTGCACGCACAGGTCGTAGAGCGCGGCGAGGCAGCGGAAGTTGCCGATGTCGATGGGGCAGGCGCCGTGCAGCCAGGCGAGCGCGGCGATGAGCTTGCGACCGTAGACATCGTAGGCGTAGGCGAGCATCTCCTCGCGGAACGCGGGGGTGTCGCCGATGGCCTGCAAGGCCGCCTTCCACGCCGGGTCGAAGTCGGCCTTGCCGCGCCCCCGGCTCAGGGCGTCGGCCCAGGCGATCTGTCGGGTGCGCGACTGTTTCATCACCGTTTGCCACTCGTCCCACAGGGGGCCGAAGGCGCGCTTGAGCCCGGTGGGGCTGCGCATCTCGAAGCGCTTGAACAGCACCGGCAGCGTGCCGGTGCCGAAGTTCACCTGGATGGGGCCGAAGGACAGGCCGGCGCCATCGAAATTGCCGGTGACCTGATGATAGGGGTTGCCCGAGGTTTCGAAGGCGGCGGTGACCTGGATCGCCCGTTCCAGCGCGTTGGCGGGGATGAGCGCGGGCAGGGCGGCGGGGTCGGGCATCTCCAGATAGACGCGGGCGCCGCGCACTTCGACGCGGGCGAGGGTGCCGTCCTTGAGCAGGGCCCTGGCGGCCGCGACCACCTCGGTCGGCTCGCCCGATTCGATCCACACGAACTGCCCGCGCTTGCCGCTGCCCAGGCCGTCGGCGGCGCGCACCGAGGCGATCGACACCGGGCGGTCGAGCGCGTCGCGCAGCATCTGCACCGCGGCGAGGATCTCCCGGTGCATGCGGACCGAGCCGTCCGGGGCCTGGTATTCGCCCAGCGTGAAGTTGGGGGTGACGCGGTCGCGACCGGTGCCGGCGACGAGAAAATCGTCTTCGAAGCGCACGGACATCATCAAGCTCCCGAGGGGGAATGATGACAGTGTAGTCAATGGACGGTGTGTGTTCCGACCGACCGCGGATCAGGCTTCCGTGAGTCGCGAATACAGCCGCGGCAGCACCAGCGGCAGCTCGGCGGGCTTGCGGACCACCATGAAGCCGTCGGGGCCGAACAGGTGGGGCAGGTAGCCGGCGCCTTCGCGGTCGATGGTGACGCAGAAGGGCTTGAGGCCGGCCTGGCGGGCTTCCATGAGGCTCATGCGGGTGTCCTCGATGCCGTAGCGGCCCTCGTAGTGGTCGAGGTCGTTGGGCTTGCCGTCGGAGAGGATCAGCAGCAGGCGCAGGGTGGCCGGATGGCGCGAGAGGATGCGCGTGGACTGGCGGATGGCGGCGCCCATGCGGGTGTAGTAACCGGGGCGCAGGGCCTGGATGCGGCCGAGCACGTCGGGCCCGTGGCGCTCGCCGAAATCCTTGATGCGCGAGTAGCGGATGTGGTCGCGCCGTCGCGAGGAGAAGCCGTAGAGGGCGAAGCGGTCGCCGATGGCGGCCAGCGCTTCGGCGAACAGCATCAGGCTGTCCTTGATGACGTCGATCACGCGCGCCTCGTTGTCCACCCAGGCGTCGGTGGACATGGACAGGTCGGCCAGCACCAGGCTGGCCAGATCGCGCTCGCGGCGCTCGCAGGCCAGGTAGGTGGCCAGCTCGCCCACGCGGTGGCCGGCGTGATGGTCGGCCATGGCGCGTACGCAGGCGTCCAGATCGGCCTCGCTGCCGTCGGGCTGGTTGCGCAGCCAGCGCCGCCCCGGGGCGATGGCCTCGAGCTGGCGGCGCACCTTGCGCGCCGGGCGGGCGAGGCGCTCGGGCAGGGTGCAGGGGGTGGCGTCCTTGGGTTCGAGGACGGACAGGCTGCACTGGTCGGGCTTGAGCACGCGCTGCTTCCAGTCCCATTCGGGCAGCAGGATGCCGGTGCGCAGGGGGATGTCGTCCACGGCTTCGGACGGCAGGTCGAGATCGAAGCGCACCTTGGAGGCGGCACGTTCGCCGTCCGGCGCGATGGCCAACTCGTCCATGTCGTCGGCGAAGCTGGCGTTGGCTTCGGGGTCTTCGTCGAGGCCGCGATCGACTTTCACGTATTCGCCGAAGGACAGCAGGGACTCGGCGCGAAACGGCAGGATCAGCGGGCTGCGGCTCTCCGGGTCGTGCTCGTGCTTGGCCTTGCGGCGCTTGCGGCTGCTCTCCTGCGTCTGTTGCGCCTCGGCCTCGCGCTCCGGGTCGCCGTCGCCGCCTTCCCGGCGTGGCGCGCTCTCGTGGAGGGCCGGAGTCGGGTACACCCACAGCGGGACCGGCTGGGGGGATGCTTGGCCGCGGGCAGGTGGGCCACCGTGCCCGGCTCGGTCAGCGCGCGCCGGATCGCCGCTTCGGCCGCGGCCTCGTCGGCGGGCAGCTTGTCCAGGGGCAGGCGCAGGGCGAGCACGGCGTCGACGAGCCGGTCGTAGCGGGCCCGCAGGCCGGGCAGGCGCGCGAGCGTGTCCAGCGTGGCCTGCTGGCAGGCGACGATCCACTCGGCGCCGGTGTCGTGGGTGGCGGCGGCCTGGGCGATGAGCCACAGGTACAGATCGCGGTTGGCGGCGCGCTCGGGGAACAGGTCGAGGGTCGGCGGCAGGCTCAGGGTCTGGGCGTCGCGCCGCGCATGGGCCACGGTGTCGTCCACATGGGCGATGCGCGCCAGCCAGCGGCGCCGGGCGCCGTGGTGTTCATGGGCGGCGGCCGCCACGCGCAGGCCCGGGTCGCCCCCGAAGGCGCGGAACAGGACGCCGGCCATGCGCTCGACATCGGCGAGCCGGACCGCCGCCTCCGGGTAGGTCTGGCGGGCGGCGCGGGTGATGAGGCGGTGCCACAGGCCTCCGACGAACTCTTCCATCTCAGATCCTCGCTTGCGCGGGTAGTGCCGGCGCCTCGTTGGCTTCGGCGGCGGCGGCGCTCACCCACTGCAGCAGCGGGCCGTCGGGGTTGTCGCGCTGGGTGGTCTCGCAGGCGGACACGCACTGGGCGCACTGGGTGCAGGTGAACATGGCCTGCTTGAGCTTGCGCGGCTTGAGCCGCATGGGGCATACGTGGTCGCAGGCCGAATGGCAGCTGGCGCAGTCGGCGGCGCGGTCGCGGGCGAAGCCGACCACCAGGCCGCGCCGGTTGCCCATCCACGCCAGCGACTGGAACAGGCCGACGGCACAGGCGTAGCGGCAGAACAGGTGGCGGGCGAAGAGGAATTCCACACTCAGCACCACGGTGCCGGCGCTGATGAAGATGAGCTGGTTGCGCGTGGGCGTGCCGGCGATCAGGTTGCCGTACACCTCGAAGGGCGGCAGCAGGTAGGTGAGCAGCACCACCGCCCACACGAAGGCGAAGGCCACGGCCATGGGGGCGGTGAGCAGCCACCAGCGGGCGTCGTAGCGGATCGGGGTGCCGTCGGGTTCGATGGGCGGCAGCCGGCGCTTGTCCCACACGCTGAACTTGCCGGTGGCGCGGCGCATGAGCCGGTTGAGGGTCTCGACCACCGAGAAGTGCGGGCACAGCCAGCCGCAGTAGAGCCGGCCCCACTTCCAGGCCACGCCGATGAGCACCGCGCCGACGCCGAGGATGGGCAGGAACACGCGCAGGACGATGCCCAGCGCCGCGTCGAGCGCACCGGTGCGGCCGGCGGAAAAATCCGCCAGCCCCGCATGCCACTCCATGCCGAGGAACCAGGCGTGGCCGGCGACCAGGTCGTAGCGCAGCAGGTCGAAGACCGGGGCGAGCACGAAGAGCACGAAGAAGCCGACCTGGGTGAGCAGGCGCAGGCGCTGCCGATCGGGTCGGGGGCGCGCCGGATGGAAGCTGAGGGCGTGCTCAGTCATCGTTGCGCGGCCCGATGAGCGGATACACGTAGGGCTTGGCGGACATGGCCTTGGCGAAGCCGATGGCGCCGAACAGGATCAGGGTCGAGTGGCAGGTGGTGAAGTAGAGGATCACCAGCACCCAGGTGTGCGGCGCGTCGTAGCCGCCCATGAGAATGATGGCGGCGTTGACCAGCACCAGCAGCGCGCCGCCCCACAGGGTGCCGGCGATGGTCTGGCGCAGGTGGCAGCGGGCCAGCGGCGGCGCGCTGTGGCGGTGTTTGAACCACAGGACGAGAAGCGCCGCGAAGGCCAGCCCGGGCGCGACCATGAGGTTGGCCAGATAGAGCGACTCGGCCGCGACCGCGGTGCCGAAGCCGGGGACATCGGACGGTGCGTCGGCGGTGCGCTCGGGCGTGTTCATGGCGGTGGCGTCGTTAGCGCCCGAAGGTGGCGGTGATCACTTCCATGAGCGCCTCGACCACCTCGGGCTCGTCGGTGAGGCTCTCGACCAGGGCGGCGCGGCAGGCGTCCACCGGGTCCATGCCGACGCCGATCAGGCGTGCGGCATACACCAGCAGCCGGGTCGAGGCGGCCTCTTCCAGATCCACGTCCTTGAGCGCGCGCAGCGAGCGGGCGATGGACACCAGCTGCTTCGCCAGCATCGGCTCGCAGGCGGTCTCGCCGACGAGGATGGCTTCCTCGGCCGCGGCGCTGGGGAAGTCGAAGCGCAGGGTGACGAAGCGCTGACGGGTGGAGGGCTTGAGGCCCTTCATGAAGTTCTGATAGCCCGGGTTGTAGGACATGACCAGCATGAAGTTGTCGGGGGCGTGGAGGGTCTCGCCGGTGCGGTCGATGGGCAGGATGCGCCGGTCGTCCGCGAGCGGATGGATGACCACGGTGGTGTCCTTGCGCGCCTCGACCACCTCGTCCAGGTAACAGATGCCGCCCTCGCGCACCGCGCGGGTGAGCGGGCCGTCGCACCACACGGTCTGGCCGTCGCCGATCAGGTGGCGGCCGACCAGGTCGGCGGCGGTGAGGTCGTCGTGGCAGGCCACGGTGTACAGCGGCAGGCCGAGCTTGGCCGCCATGTGGGCGACGAAGCGGGTCTTGCCGACGCCGGTGGGGCCCTTGATGATCAGCGGCAGGCGGTTCTTCCAGGCCAGCTCGAACAGCTCGATCTCGTTGCCGGCGCTCTGGTAGAAGGGGATGTCGGCAGTTTGTGTCACACGCGTATCCATGGGGTGTCGTCCTGTCAGTTTAGAGGGCCATCCAGTAGGCCAGCGCGATCAGGCTGGCGACGAAGACCAGCCAGCCGATCAGCAGTGCCCGCCACATGAGGCGCACGCCGCGCAGGCCCATGAAGTCGAGCACCACGAAACGGCCCTTGAGGAAGGAGAGTACCAGCAGCGTGGCCATGATTCCGAGGCCGGCGGCGCCTTCCTCGCCGATGAACCAGGTGGTCGCGGTGGCGGCCAGCAGGAACAGCCACACGAAGTCGAGTCGGTCGAATTTCATCGCGCTCACCGCATCACGTAAACCAGGGGGAAGAGGACGATCCACACCAGGTCGACCATGTGCCAGTAGGCCGCGCCGCTGACCAGGCCGTTGGTGTTGTGCGGGCCGTAGGCGCCGCGCCGGGTCTGATGCCACAGCACCACCAGGATCACCATGCCGAGGATCACGTGCATGAAGTGGAAGAAGGTGAGCGACAGGTAGAACATCCAGAAGGTGTTGGTGGACAGGTTGATGCCGGCGCCGAACTTGGCCGCGTACTCGAAGCACTTGACCACCAGGAAGCCGCCCGCGCAACCGATGCCGCCGGCGAGCCAGCGGGCGCCGACGACCGAGTCGTTCAGCCGCTCGACCGCGTGCACGGCCCGCGCCCCGCACCAGGAGGCGGTGACCAGCAGCACGGTGTTGAGCGCCCCGGCATTGCGATTGACCTGCAACTGCATCTCGTTGAAGAGGGCGACGTTGTGGGCCCGTGCGAAGGCGTAGGCGGCGAAGAATACGGCGAAGGCGAGCAGCTCGGCGAGGATGAAGAACCAGATCGCCAGATCGCCGGGCGGGTGGGCTTCCTGTTCGGGCGCGAGGCCTTGAGTCGTCTGAAGGGTCATGGTGTCCATGGAGGCAGGATCCTCGTTTTGTGATCGCCGTTCCTTGATGTTGACCAAATTTGTCGGGTAAATCCGGTTCACTGTAGACAACGGCAGGCGCCGGTGCCCCCGTTATCGGGTGCCCGGCGGGGCGGATCGACTCACTTCAGGAAGTTGTCGCGCACCAGGTCGACCAGCTCGTCGGCGCGCCCGCCGAGCACCGCCTTGGCACCGAACAGGGCGGTCGAGGCGACCTGGGAGAACGCGATCTGCGGTGGCATCACCAGCTCCATGCGGTTGACCTCCACATCCAGCAGCGCCGGCTGGTCCACGGCCAGCCAGGCTTGCATCGCCGAGGCCAGCTCCGAGGTCTGTCGCACCTTCCAGGCGGCCAGGCCGCAGGCCTGGGCCAGCTGCTCGAAGTCCGGATTGTGCAGGCCGGTGTAGCGGTCGAGCATGCCCTCGACGCGCTGCTCCATCTCGACGAAACCCAGCGAGTGGTTGTTGTAGACCAGCAGCTTGACCGGGATGCGTTCCTGCACCAGCGTGAGCAGGTCGCCCATCAGCATGCTCAGCCCGCCGTCGCCGCACAGGGCGATGACCTGGCGGCCGGGATAGGCCAGGGCGATGCCCAGCGCCTGCGGGTAGGCGTTGGCCATGGTGCCGTGGGCCAGGCTGGTGAGGAAGCGGCGCCGGCCGTTGGCGCGCAGGTGGCGCAGCAGCCACACCATGGGCGAGCCGCCGTCGGCGGTGAAGATGGCGTCCTCGGCGGCCAGTTCGTCGAGCGTGGCGGTGACCGTCTGCGGATGGATCAGGTCTTCGCCCGATGCGCTGCGCGCGGCGTAGGTGTCCAGGTCGGCCTGCCACTGTGCCCGCGCGCCGGTGAGCCAGCCGTCGTCCGGGCGCGCCGCGACGCGGGGGGTGAGCGCGCGCAGCGTCGCGCCCACGTCGCCCACCAGGCCCAGGTCCACCGGGGTGCGCCGGCCAATGTGTGCCGGATCGATGTCCACCTGCACGATCCGGGCCTCGTCCGGATAGAACTGGGTGTAGGCGAAGTCGCTGCCCAGGCACAGCAGCAGGTCGCAGGCGTCGAAGGCGTCCGCGCCGGCCCGGTTGCCGAGGATGCCGCACATGCCGATGTTGTACGGGTTGTCCGGTTCGACGAATTCCTTGGCGCGGGAGGTGTGGGCGATCGGGGCCTTGATTTTCGCCGCCAGCGCGAGCAGCTCGGCGTGCGCCCCGCGGGCGCCGATGCCGGCATAGATGACCGGCCTGTTCGCCGCGTCGATCATCGCCGCGAGCCGGTCGAGTTCGTCGTCGCCCGGGCGCACGAGCGGCGCGAAGCGGTGAACCGACCAGGGCACGGCATCCGCCGAGCGCGCCTTGAGCAGATCGCCATTGACGACGATCACCGCCACGCCGCGCCGGGCCAGCGCCGCCTGGGCGGCCATGACGGTGATCCGTCGGGCCTGGTCGGGGTGGCTGATGCGTTCGCAGAACACCGCGCACTGCTCGTAGATCTTCTTCTGGTCGACCGCCTGGGGAAAACCCAGGCCCTCCTCGGTGCGGTCCACCTGGGAGGCGACCAGCAGCACCGGGGCGCCGTTGCGATGGCTCTCGAAGATGCCGTTGACGAAGTGCAGGCTGCCCGGGCCACAGGTGCCGGCGCACACGGCCAGTTCGCCGCTCATGTAGGCCTCGCCGCCGGCGGCCAGGGCGCCGACCTCTTCGTGGCGCACATGCACCCAGCGCAGGTCGGTGGCGCCGAGCGCGTCGGTGAAATGGTTGATGGTGTCGCCGACGATGCCGTAGCAGCGCTTCGCGCCGGCCTCGATCAGGACGTCGACGATGATGTCGGAAACGGTTCGGGTCATGGGCGTGTGCCTCCAGCGAAATCGGTTGGGCCGCGCGGCCCGGATCCGCCCGGGCCGGCGCCGAAGCGGTAGTTCCTGAGGGGCTCGGCGGGCGCGAAGCTCTCCGCCTGCGCGACCCGCCACCAGTCGGCATACACCGTGTCGTCGGGGGCCTCGAGGAGGATGTCTTCGGGCAGGAAGGGGTGGATCTGGTCCACCGGGGCGGATTTTTCCGGCCCGATGCGATGAATCAGGTGGTAGGGCTGCAGGTCGCTGGGGTGGGCGAAGCCGGCCGCGGCGACGATCTCGGACAGGGATTCGACGGTCTTCTCGTGGAAGCGGGCGGCCCGCGGCCCCTGCACCTCCGGTACCAGGGCGCGCTGGCGCAGCGGGTCCTGGGTGGCGACGCCGGTCGGGCAGGTGCCCAGATGGCAGCGCTGCGACTGCACGCAGCCGACCGAGAACATGAACGCGCGGGCGGCGTTGCACCAGTCCGCGCCCAGCGCCAGGTTGCGCGCCAGGCCCATGCCCGAATGGATCTTGCCGCTGGCGGCCAGGCGGATGTCGCCCTTCAGCCCGGCGCCCACCAGGGCGTTGCGCATGAGGATCAGCGCGTCCATGAGCGGCATGCCGACCCAGTCCGACAGCTCCGCCGGCGCCGCGCCGGTGCCGCCTTCGGCGCCGTCGACGACGATGAATTCCGGTGTGATGCCGGTCTTGAGGATCGCCTTCATGATCGCGAACACCTCGTGCGGCTTGCCCACGCACAGCTTGAGCCCCACCGGCTTGCCGCCCGACAGCTCGCGCATGCGCGCCGCGAACTCGAGCATCTCGATGGGCGTCGAGAAGGCGCTATGCCCGCGCGGCGACAGGCAGTCCTGGTGGGCCGGCACGTGACGGACCGCGGCGATCTCCTCGGTGACCTTGGCGGCCGGCAGCAGGCCGCCATGGCCGGGCTTGGCGCCCTGGGAGAGCTTGATTTCGGTCATCTTCACCGCGTCGCGCGAGGCGTTCTCGTGGAACAGCTGCGGGTCGAATCGGCCGTGGCGGTCGCGGGCGCCGAAGTAGCCCGAGCCCAGCTCCCAGACCAGGTCGCCGCCGTGTTTCAGGTGGTAGGGGCTGATCCCGCCTTCGCCGGTGTCGTGGTAGAAGCCGCCGCGCTTCGCCCCCAGGTTGAGGGCCTCGATGGCGTGGGCCGACAGGGCGCCGAAGCTCATGGCGGAGATGTTGAGTACCGATGCGCTGTAGGGGCGGCGCGTCTGCGCGTTGCCGACCTGCACCCGCGGGGAGGTGTCCGGCGCGGGATGGGGCACGATGGAGTGGGTGATCCAGTGGTGGTCGTGGTCGTCGGTGTTGCGCTCGGTGCCGAACGGCTGTGTGTCGGTGCGCCCGCGGGCACGCGCATGCACCAGGTTGCGCGCGTCGTAGGAGTAGGGCGTGCCGGTCAGGTCGTCCTCGACGATGTAGCTGCGCAGATAGGGGCGCAGCCAGTAGAAGAAGGTGCGCAGATGCCCCGTGATCGGATAGTTGCGGGTGATGGTCCAGCCGCGCTGGGCGAGGTCGCGGAGGCCGACGAGCAGCAGCGGGAGCGTGACCGCCAGCAGCCAGTAGGCCCATGCGTGGCGGGGGGCGAGAACGATGCCCAGCGCGCTCAGGACGATGACCAGGAGCAGCACGGCATAACGGGACAGGGTTTTCATGGACCTCCTTGCGCACCTGGTGCGCGTGGCGGCTGGCCAGTGCCGGAGGACGGGGCCGCAGGGCGCCGGGCGATATGACAATCGGCGCGAGGCTGTGTTTCTAAGACGGACGCGGGGACGGGCGGATTAGTTCAATCCGGTGCGGTCGTGGGAGGTGTCGGGGCGCGGGCGGCGATGGGCGGCCGTAGACGAAAATCGGCGGGCCGAAGCCCGCCGATCGTCACTGCTTGGGGGTGTCGTGGATCAGGCCGAGGCGGCCTTCTCCTCGCCCTTGACGAAGAAGCTCGCCACATACACCACCAGGCCGATGAGGAAGATCACGCCGGTCCATTCACGCATCCAGTAGAACAGGCTGATCTGGTCCTGCGCCTGCATGAACGGGATGGGTGTGTCGGAGTAGCGCTGCAGCCACACCTGCAGGATGCCGGCGGCGGTGAGGAACAGGGTGATGAACACCATCGAGATGGTCATCAGCCAGAAGCTCCACATCTCCATCACCTGAGCCTTGTTGCTGTTGGCGGCACGACCGCGCAGCAGCGGCATGGCGTAGCTGATGATGCACAGCACGACCATGGCATAGGCGCCGTAGAAGGCCATGTGGCCGTGGGCGGCGGTGATCTGGGTGCCGTGGGTGTAGTAGTTCACCGGTGCCAGGGTGTGCAGGAAGCCCCACACGCCAGCGCCGAGGAAGGACATCACGCCGGTGCCCAGGGCCCACAGGGTGGCGGCCTTGTTGGGATGCTCGCGACGGCGACGGTTGACCATGTTGAAGGCGAAGACGGTCATGGCGAAGAAGGGGATCGGCTCCAGGGCGGAGAAGATCGAACCCCACCACTGCCAGTAGCCCGGCGTCCCGATCCAGAAGTAGTGGTGACCCGTGCCGATGATGCCGGTGATGAGCGTCAGGGTGATGATCACGTACAGCCACTTTTCGATCACCTCGCGGTCCACCCCGGTCACCTTGATGAGCACGAAGGCCAGCAGCGCGCCGAGGATCAGTTCCCACACGCCCTCGACCCACAGATGCACCACCCACCACCAGTAGAACTTGTCGAGCACCAGGTTATCGGGGTTGTAGAAGGAGAACAGGAAGAACACCGCCAGGCCCCACAGACCGAGCATGAGCACCATGCTGATGGAGGTCTTGCGGCCCTTGAGCATGGTCATGGTCAGGTTGAGCAGGAAGGCCAGCGCCACCACCACGATGCCGATCTTGGTCAGCAGGGGTTGCTCTAGGAACTCCCGGCCCATGGTGGACAGGATGTTGTTGCCTGTGTACTCCGCCAGGGTGGCGTAGGGCACCGTCAGGTAGCCGACGATGGTCAGCGCCCCGGCGACGAGGAAGATCCAGAACATGGCCAGCGCCAGCTTGGGTGACCACAACTCGGTTTCGGATTCCTCCGGCACCATGTAGTAGGCCGCGCCCATGAAGCCGAACAGCAGCCACACGATCAGAAGGTTGGTATGGACCATCCGTGCCACGTTGAACGGGATGGCGGGGAAGAGGAAGTCGCCGATGACATACTGCAGGCCCATGATGAGCCCGAACAGGATCTGCCCGACGAACAACCCGATGGCCGCGATGAAGTAGGGCTTCGCGACAGCCTGGGATTTGTATTGCATGTTGATCTCCTGGGATTTCGTGTCGTGAGCCGGCTCAGCCTTCGATGTTGGGCGGCCAGTTGTTGGTCTTGATCTCGGAGGAGTACTTGAGGAACTCGACGAGATCGTCCAGCTGCTGGTCGGTCAGGTGGAAGTTGGGCATCTGGCGGCGTCCCGGGGCACCCGTGGGCTGCGCCTGGATCCAGGCCTTGATGAACTCGGGGCCGCGCCGCTTGTAGACGTTGCCCAGTTCCGGCGCGAAGTAGGCGCCTTCACCCAGCAGGGTGTGACAGCCGATGCAGTCGTTGGTCTCCCACACCTTCTTGCCGCGCGCGACGGCGTCGGTCAGGTTGGCCCGGTTGTCCCGCTTGGGCAGTGTGGTCTGGGTGTCGAAGGTCAGCGCGAGAAACAGGAGGATGAAGAACACCGTCCCCCCGTAAAAGATGTTTCGCGCCATCGATTTTGTGAATGTGCCGCTCATGGAGCCTCCCATATTGGTTGCCACTGTTCTCACAGCTTGGGGGCGAGTGTGCGGGCGGCACAGGGGGCTCGCCTTGACGACGATCAAACGAGCGGACGGTTCGGAGGGAATTTAAGACCCTTGTTATATAAGGGTTTTCTGTGCCAGGCGCAGGCGGCGCGCCGGATCGGCGAGGTCGGCGCCCCTCGCGCCGGGGGCGGCGCCTGTATGCCGGCCGGATCGTCGTGACCGTTGTCGCGGGGGCGCGCTCTGCCCATTTCGGGGGGAGGGGCGCAGATGCGGCGATTCTTACCTGAGATCAATTTAATTCGTGCTCCGGCTCCCTATATTTGCCTGCGTCAAGTTGTCGCACCGGACCCTTGGCCGCCGACCCCGGCGGCGTGGGGCGCCCGGGTCGCACACGTGATCAACTTCCGATGATGGAGCAAGTACACAATGAGCCAGAAACACGACCACGACGTTGAGCCGAACGACCCGACCCGGCGCCGATTCCTGAATACCGCGGCCCTGACCGGCCTGGCCGGCGCGGGTCTCGCCGTCGGCCTGTCGGCCTGCAACAAGGAGCAGGCCGCGGCACCGGCCGGTGCGCCGGCCGCCAAGGCCGAGCCCATGGCTTCCGCCGTGTCGGGCGCCTACGAAGTGGCGCCGGGCCAGCTGGACACCTACTACAGCTTCTGCAGCGGTGGCCACTCCGGCGAGGTGCGCATCTACGGCCTGCCCTCCGGGCGCCTGTTCAAGCGCATCCCGGTGTTCAACACCGACGCGCTCACCGGCTGGGGCATCACCAACGAATCGCGCGCCATCCTCGGCACCAAGCCCGACGGTTCGCTCAAGTACACCACCGGCGACACCCACCACGTGCATCAGTCCTACAAGGACGGGGTCTACGACGGCAAGTACATCTTCGTGAACGACAAGATCCACGGCCGTATCGCCCGCATCCGCATGGACACCATGGAATGCGACAAGATCACCGAGCTGCCCAACATCCAGGGCTTCCACGGCATCTTCTCCGACAAGCGCGACCCGGTCGACCCGGCGATCAACTACACCACCCGCGTGTTCTGCGGCGGCGAGTTCTCCATTCCGCTGCCCAACGACGGCCGTGACCTGGACAAGCCCGAGGCCTACCGCTCGCTGTTCACCTGCGTGGATTCGGAGACCCTGGAGCCGCGCTGGCAGGTGCTGATCGACGGCAACTGCGATCTGGTGGCGACCTCCTACGACGGCAAGCTGGCGTGCACCAACCAGTACAACACCGAGATGGGCGTGCTCTATCCGGGGATGATGTCGGCCGAGCGCGACGCCTGCCTGTTCTTCAACGTGGCGCGCATCGAGCAGGCGGTCAAGGACGGCAAGTTCCAGACCATCGACGGCTCCAAGGTGCCGGTGGTCGACGGCACCCGTGCCGCCAACGCCGATCCGAAGACCGCGCTGACCTGCTACGTGCCGGTGCCGAAGAACCCGCACGGGGTCAACGCCAGCCCGGACGGCAAGTACTACGCCTGCTCCGGCAAGCTGTCGCCCACCGCGACCCTGATCGAGCACGACCTGGTGCTCAAGTGGTTCGACGGCGGCCTCAAGACCGAGCGCGACACCGTGGTCGCCGAGCCCGAGATCGGCCTGGGCCCCCTGCACACCGGTTTCGACGGTCGTGGCAACGCCTACACCACGCTGTTCCTCGACAGCCAGATCGTGAAGTGGAACCTGGAGGCGGCGATCAAGTCCTTCCAGGGCGACAAGAACGCGCAGCCGGTGGTCGATCGCATCGACGTGATGTACCAGCCGGGTCACGGCTTCACCTCCATGGGCGAGACCAACCAGCCGGACGGCAAGTTCTTCCTGTCCGACAACAAGTTCTCCAAGGACCGCTTCCTGCCGGTCGGCCCGCTGCATCCGGAAACCGCGCAGCTGATCGACATCAGCGGCGACAAGATGAAGCTGGTGGCGGATCACTCGGTGTACTCCGAGCCCCACGACTCGATCATCGTGCGCCGCGATCTGATCAAGACCCGTCAGATCTACAACATGGACGAGTTCCCGAACGCGGTGAAGAGCCCGAAGGACTCCGGCGTGTTCCGCGACGGCAAGAAGGTCACCATCAAGCTCACCAGCCAGGCACCGGCCTTCAGCCTGACCGAGTTCAAGGTGAAGCAGGGCGACGAGGTCACCATCATCCTCACCAACCACGACAAGGTGGAGGATCTGACCCACGGCTTCGCGATCCCGAAGTACAACATCCAGTTCATCGTCAATCCGCAGGAGACCAAGTCGGTCACCTTCGTTGCCGACAAGCCGGGTGTCTACTGGTGCTACTGCACCAACTTCTGCCACGCGCTGCACCTGGAGATGCGCAGCCGCCTGCTCGTCGAGGCCTGAGGCCCGCGATACCGACGCGCCGACACGGCGCGTCGCCACAGCAGCGCCGGGGCCCGTCCCCGGCGTTGTTGCTTCCGGGGCGGCGCGTCCCGGCCCACTTGACGCGCGACAAGTACGCCGCGCCAAGGGTTTATTAGGATCAAGTGATGGAACCAGTACACCCAAGCGCACCCACGAGATTCCTTGCCGCATGCCGCCTCTGGCTGCTCACGCTGCTGCTCGGGATCACCGGCCTGCCCGCGCTGGCGGGCACCTACGAAGCCCATCTGGCCCCCGAACTGGAGAGCGCGCCGCGCATGTGCGACTACGCGCCGTGCCAGGACGTGATCCCCGGCGCCGACAGCTTTTCCGAGCGCCGCGGCACGCCGCCCTATGTGGAAGCCTACAAGGGCAGCGGCGCACGGAAGCAGCTGCTCGGCTACGTCATGCTGTCCACCGACATGACCGACACCCCGGGGTATTCGGGCAAGCCCATCGTGACCCTGATCGGCATGGATACCCATGGCCGCTTCACCGGGGCGAAGGTGCTCAAGCACTCCGAGCCGATCCTGCTGCTGGGCATCCCCGAGTCGGCGCTGATCGATTTCAACAACCAGTACGTGGGCAAGTTCGTCGGCGACAACCTCGAGATCGGCGCCTCGCGACCGGAGGAGAACGTGGTCGGCCTGGATGCGATCACCGGCGCCACCGTGACCGTGGTGGCGCAGAACCAGGTGATGCTCACCTCGGGCACCTCGGTGGCCCAGCAGGTGGGCATCCTCAAGCCCACGGTGCGGCCCCAGGCCCGCTTCGTCGATCGCGGCACCGCGCCGGACTGGGCCACGCTGGTGGCCGAGGGCGCGGTCCAGCAGCTGACGGTGAAGCCCTCCGAGGTGGGCCTGCCGAACAACGGCACGCCCTTCATCGATCTGTGGTTCGGCTACCTGAACGAACCCGACATCGGCCGTGCCATCCTCGGCAAGAACGGCTACGAGCGTCTGATGGCCGGGCTCGGCGAGGACGATCACGCCATCTTCGTGATCCGCACCGGCGGGACCGAGTCCTTCAAGGGCTCCGGCTTCGTGCGCGGCGGCATCTACGACCGGGTGCAGGTGCGCCAGGGGCGCGACACCTTCACCTTCCGCGATCTGGACTACCAGAACCTCTACGGCATCGCCGCCCAGGGGGCGCCGGCCTTCGTCGAGTCGGGCATCTTCACCATCCGCGGCAAGGGCGCCTTCTCGGGCGCCTTCCCGTGGAAGTTCGTGTTCATCGGCAACAAGCTCGACAAGGCCACCCGCGCCAAGACCTTCGCCAACTTCGACGCCGAATACTGGCTGCCGGGCACCTATCTCGAAGGCGGGCGGCCCGAGGTGGTGCGCCCCGACCCCACCTGGCTGCGCATCTGGAAGGAGCGCAAGCTCGGCATCGGCGCCTTCATCGCCCTGCTGGTGGCGGTGGCCACCGTGTATGCCAATCGCGACCGGCTGGTGCGGCGCGCCGACCACAAGCACAAGTGGCCGGTCAATGCCTTCAAATACACCGGCTGGGTGCTGTCGATCGGCTTCGTCGGCTTCGGCCTGCTCGCCCAGCCCTCCATCACCCAGGTGCTCACCTGGTTCCACTCGCTGCTGTTCCAGTGGAAGTGGGAGCTGTTCCTCACCGACCCGTTCATCTTCATCTTCTGGATCTTCATCATCATCACGGTGTTCGTGTGGGGGCGCGGCCTGTTCTGCGGCTGGCTGTGCCCGTTCGGCTCGCTCACCGAGCTGATCTACAAGACCGCCCGCCTGATCGGCCTCAAGCGCTTCCAGCGGGTGCCGCCGAAGCGGGTGCACGACGTGCTCAAGTGGACCAAGTACGCCATCTTCTTCGGCCTGCTGGCGGTGTCGATGTTCTCCATGGGCCTGGCCGAGAAGCTGGCCGAGGTGGAGCCGTTCAAGACCACCTTCCTGGTCGGCATCACCCACCGCACCTGGCCCTATGCGCTGTTCGCCTCGGCGCTGCTGGGCATCTCCATCTTCGTCGAGCGGCCCTTCTGCAAGTACCTGTGCCCGCTGGGCGCGGCGCTGGCGATGCCGACCACCTTCAGATGGTTCGGGCTCAAGCGCAAACAGGAGTGCGATTCGTGCAAGGCCTGCGCGAAGAGCTGCGGATCGCTGGCCATCGACAAGGACGGGCGCATCGACCAGCGTGAATGCCTGCTGTGCATGGACTGCATGATCCTCTATCACGACGACCACGGCTGCCCGCCGCTGGCCAAGGAGCGCCGCCGTCGCCACAAGGCCGGCCTGCCGCTCACGCCGATCGGCAAGGACGGCTACTTCATCCCCATCCAACCGGTGAGCGCGAAGGCGCCGAGGAGCTGAATCATGGTCGATCCGAAAATGCCGACCGATCCCTTCGAACCGGATCATGCCGCCGCCGGCGGGCTGCTGCCGTGGCTCGTCGTCGAAGTCCGGGACCACCTGTGGCCGTGGAGCCGCCACGGCTTCCAGCGTCACCGCGCCTTGCAGGGCGCAGGGCTGGCGCTCGGCCTCGCCGCCACCGTGGTGTGGGTGCTCGCGGCGCTCGGCCAGCTGGCCGCCGGCGCCCTGATCGGCTGGTGGTTCGGCTGGAGCGTGTTCGAGGTGATCGTGCGCCTGGGCGCCAAGCCCTATGTCAAGGAAGGGCCGTGGTGGGGCCGGCGCTACCGTCGCGCCAGCCGCATGGACATGATCTGCTATGTTGGGTTCAAGAACCTGCTCATCGGCGCCAGCCTGTTCATCGCGCTCAAGTCGCTGGGTCTGGTGACCGTCTGACGCGCCCCGGGATGTCTGTCATGTATCGCTTCGCCTTGTTCGCCCTTGCCCTGTTCCTGTCGCCCCTGCAGGCGGCCGAGCTGAGCGTCCATCCGGGCGAATCGATCCAGGCCGCGATCGACCGCGCCGCGCCGGGCGATACGGTGCGTGTGCTCGGTGGTCGCTACGTGGAAAACCTGCGCATCGCCAAGCCGCTCACGCTGACCGGCGACGATCATCCGACGATCTCCGGCGGGCTGTCCGGCGACACCCTCCGCATCACCGCGCCGCATGTGACCGTGGACGGCTTCATCATCGCCGACTCGGGCGACGACCTGGGCGCGCAGAACGCCGGGGTCTACATCCAGCCCGGCGCCGATTTCGCCACGGTGCGCAACTGCACCTTCAGCTACACCCTGTTCGGCCTGTGGATCGAGAGCGTCACCGGCGTGGTGGTGGAAAACAACATCATCACCGGCAAGCGCGATCACCCCTCGGCCCAGCGCGGCAACGGCATCGAGCTGTACAACTCGCAACATGCCCGCATCATCGGCAACAACATCAGCTTCGTGCGCGACGGCATCTATGTGGACGTCTCGCATCACGCGGTGTTCAGCGGCAACAAGATCCACGACGTGCGCTACGGCACGCACTACATGAACTCCTACTACAACACCTGGGAGAACAACGAGTCGTACCACAACCGCGACGGCCTGGCGCTGATGATGACGCGCAACCAGATCGTGCGGAACAACCGCGCCTGGGGCAATTCCGATGTCGGCATCATGGTGCGCACGATCCAGGACTCGGTGATCGAGAACAACGTGGTCGCCGGCAACCACCGCGGCTTCTTCGTCTACGATGCCGAGTACAACACCATCCGCGGCAACCTCATCCAGGACAACGATGTCGGCGTGCACCTGTGGGCCGGCTCCTACCACAACGAGGTCGATGGCAACGACTTCATCGGCAATCACGACCAGGTCAAATACGTCAATACGCGCGATGAATTGTGGGGCGTCAAGGAAGGCAACTACTGGAGCAACTATCTTGGCTGGGACCGCAACGGCGATGCGCGCGGCGACGTGCCCTACGAGGCCAACGACATGGTGGACCGGCTGACCTGGCGCTACCCGATGATGCGCCTGCTCATGGCGAGCCCGGCGGTGCAGAGCCTGCGCCTGATCGCCCAGCAGTTTCCGCTGCTGCGCGCGCCCAGCGTGGTGGATCGCTCGCCGCGCATGACCCCCGCGCACGCCGACTGGAGAGACTGGTTTGGAAAACGTTTTGAAACGACCCCTTGAAGCTGCCGCCGCGACGCCCGCCAGCGCCCCGGCCGCCAGCGCCGAGGCCCGGGGCGCCGTTCCGGCCGGCGTGATCGAGGCGCGCGGCGTGGTCCGCCATTTCGGCAAGGTGCAGGCGGTCAATGGGGTGGACCTGTGCGTGGGCCGCGGCGAGCTGTTCGGCCTCATCGGCCACAACGGCGCCGGCAAGAGCACCATGTTCAAGATGATGCTGGGCCTGCTCGCGCCCACCGCGGGCGAGATCCGCATCGACGGCGTGCCGGTGAGCGGCCGCCACTTCCGCGAGGTGCGTCGCCGGATCGGCTACCTGCCCGAGAACGTGGTCCTGTACGACAACCTCACCGCGCTCGAGACGCTGCATTTCTTCGCCCGGCTCAAGCGTGCCGACGCCAGCGAGGCGCCCGCGCTGCTGGAGCGGGTCGGGCTCGGCCACGCCGCGCGCCGGCGCGTGCGCGAGTTCTCCAAGGGCATGCGCCAGCGGCTGGGCTTCGCCCAGGCCTTGCTGGGGCGCCCGCAGCTGCTGTTCCTCGACGAGCCCACCTCCGGTCTCGACCCGGAAGCGATCCGCGACTTCTACGCCGTGCTGCGCGGCCTTAAGGCCGAAGGCGTGACCATGATCCTCACCTCGCACATCCTCGCCGAGATCCAGGAGCGCGTCGATCGCCTGGCGATCATGGCCAAGGGCCGCGTGCAGGCCACCGGCACCGTGCAGGCGCTGCGCGAGCAGATGGACCTGCCGCTGTGGTTCGAGGTGCGCGTCGCCGACTGGGACTTCGAAGCCGTGCGCGCCGCCCTCGGTCACCTGCCGGTGAGCGCGATCGAGGCGCGCGGCGACCATGTCGCGGTGCAGTGCCAGCGCGAGGCCAAGATGGCGGTGATCGCCGCGCTCGCCGCGCTCGGCAGCCGGGTGCTGGATCTGACCGTGCGCGAACCCTCGCTGGAGGACGTGTTCTTTGGTTTTTCGGATTGACTGGACCATGAAAGCGATTTTTCCGACTGCAAGGCGGACGGAGGCCCCGCAATGACCCTCGAACCCCGCCAGATCGCCACCATCGCCGGCAAGGAATTCTGGGACCGGATCCGCAACCGCTGGGTGCTCGCGGTGGCGCTGGTGTTCACCGTCTTCGCGCTGGTCATCGCCTACGCCGGCGGCGCCCAGCAGGGGGCGGTGGGCTTCCGCTCGATCGAGGTCACCATCGCGTCGCTGGTCAGCCTGGTGATCTACCTGATTCCGCTCATCGCCCTGGTGCTGGGCTTCGATGCCATCGTCGGCGAGCGCGAACGCGGCTCGCTCGATCTGCTGCTGTCCATGCCGATCACCCGCCTGGAGTTGCTGCTGGGCAAGTTCTTCGGCCTGTCCGGCGCGCTGGCCTTCTCCACCATTGCCGGCTTCGGCGTGGTCGGGGTGGTGCTCTCGGCCCATCTCGATCTGCCCGCGCTCTATCATTACGCCGGCTTCATGATCAGTTCGGTGCTGCTGGGCATGGCCTTCCTGAGTCTGGCGGTGATGGTGTCGGTGTTCGCCTCCGACCGCACCCGCGCCTCGGGCCTGGCCATCGCCTTGTGGTTCTTCTTCGTGCTGGTGTTCGACCTGCTGCTGCTCGGTGCGCTGGTGGCCACCGGCGGCCAGTACGGTGGCGACATCTTCCCCTGGCTGATGCTGGCCAATCCGGCGGACGTGTTCCGGGTGCTCAACATCTTCAGCCTCGAGGAGGTCAACACCCTCTACGGGCTGGCCACCGTGTTCCCCTCGGCCCTGGCCAATCCGTGGACGCTGGGCCTGCTCATGTGTGTTTGGATCGTGGCGCCGCTGGGCGTCGCCGCGTGGAGATTCCGTCGATGATCTTTTCCCCCCGATTCCTGCCCGCGGCCGCGCTCGCGGCGACCGTCCTGCTCGCCGGCTGCGGCAAGCAGGCGGGCGAAGTGCCGGCGGTGCCGGTGAACATCACCGCGGGCACCACCTGCGTGCTCGATGGCATGCTGCTGGCCAACTTCCCCGGACCCAAGGCGCAGATCCTGTACGACGGGGCCGCCGAGCCGGACTTCTTCTGCGACACCGTGGAGATGTTCAACGTCTACCTGCAGCCCGAGCAGGCACGCCGCGTGCGCGCGGTCTTCGTCCAGGACATGGGCAAGGCCGACTGGAACAAGCCGCGCGGCCACTGGATCGACGCCACCCAGGCGTTCTACGTCCTGGGCTCGGACGCGCGCGGATCGATGGGTCCGACCATCGCCGCCTTCGCCCAGGAGGCCGACGCACGCACCTTCGCCAAGGCCCATGGCGGCAAGGTCGCGACATTCAACGAGGTCACGCCGGATCAGGTCGTTCTCGACGGCGGCGTGCTCAAAGACCACAAGATGTGAGGCACCATGGACAGCTTTTTCAACGGGCTGGCGCCCGAGGATGCGATCGAGATCGAATCGCTTTCACGCCTGATGTACGACCTGCGCTGCAACCGCGACAAGGTGCTCGAACAATGGCAGGTGCCCGATGTGGGCAGCCTGCTCGCGCGCATCGAGGCCGGCGAAGTGGCCGAACACCCGGCCTATGAACACTACCTGTCGGCGCGCATTCTCGACGAGACGCGCCAGTCGATCCGCGAGGCACTCGCGCGCAATCTGAAGGAGGTCGGTCGCTGATGAGCCTGCACCTCGAACTGGCCGAGTGGCTCGCCACCGAATTCGGTCCCTGCCTGGACGGCGCCCCGCAGCTCATGCAGGACGCCCTGATCGTGAGCCTGACCAATGGCGTGCGCCTGGAGGTCCGCTATGCCGCCACCGATGCCTACGCCTTCGGCTGGTGCGTCGATGGCCGGCAACTGGCGATCGACACCGCCCCTGTCCATGCGGACCTGGCCACCCGGCCCAATCACCTGCATGGTGCCGACGGTGGTGTGCACGCCGACCCGCTCACCCGCTGCGGCGCCGACCCGAAGGACAACCTGCGCGCCCTGATCGACGCGCTGCTGGCCGACCCCCTGCTCGCCGCGGGCTGAGCGCCAGGGGGGCGCCATGAAAACGGGGAGGCCCTGAGGCCTCCCCGTTTTCATGGGCGGCGACGGGGGCACACCCCGTCGTCGGTCTTACTTGGCGTTGGACACCATGTAATCCACGGCCGCCTTGATCTCTTCGTCGGTGAGCTTCGGATTGCCACCGCGCGGCGGCATCATGCCTTTTTCGCCGGTGAAGCCTTCCATGGCGTGCTTGTACAGCACGTCCTTGCCCTGGGCGATGCGCGGTTCCCATTCGGCGGCGTTGCCGAACAGCGGTGCGCCACCGGCGCCGGAGCCATGGCAGAGGAAACAGGTGGCCTTGTAGACCTTCTGGCCATCGGCAGATGCCATGTCGGCCGGTGCCGCCGCTTCCGCCTTGGGTGCGGGGGCTTCTGCCTTGGGCGCCGGAGCGGGGGCTTCGGCTTTCGGTGCAGGCGCTTCGGCGGCCGGCGCTTTCGTGGCCGGCGGTGCGGGCGGGGCTTCTTCCTTGCCGCAGGCGGCGAGCAGTCCGACGAGCAGCAAGGACGGAATCAGGGTCATGCGCATGAGATCTCTCCATGGGTTGGGTGGGCACCGGCGGGTGCCCGTCAAAATGAACGACATGTCGGCGGCGGTGCCGCCGGCCGGATCGGCCCAGGGCGATTGCCATCCACCCGGGCCTGAACCGGAGTCGCCAATCGAGCGGCACATCACGTGCCGGCGATGACGATCATTGCCATGATAGTCCACGGCCCCTGCATCCTCGGTTTATCGAGGCCGGGGCGCCTTGATGCGGGACAAGTGGGAGGCGCGCGATGGCGGGGGAGGTTGCGCGGTGGCCGGCGCTCCGACGCTCCGACGCTCAGGCAGCGGCGCCGATGGAGGTCGACGCCGCCTGTTCGAACCAGCCGAGCCGCTCGTGCAGGGTCACGACGGTGCCGATGATCAGCAGGCAGGGCGGCTTGAGTCCGGCCGCCTTGAGGGCGGCGGGCAGGCTCTGGAGTGTGGCGACGACCGTCTGCTGATCGGCGCGGGTGCCGTTCTGGACCGCCGCGGCGGGCATGTCGGCCGGCACGCCGTGGGCGATCAGCTGGCGCGCGATCTCGGGCAGGGCGCCGACCCCCATGTAGATGACCACCGTCTGGTTGGGGCGGGCGAGCGAACGCCAGTCCAGATTGGCGGTGCCGTTTTTCAGGTGGCCGGTGGCGAAGGTACAGGACTGGGCATGGTCGCGGTGGGTGAGCGGGATACCCGCATAGGCGGAAATGCCCGATGCCGCGGTGATGCCCGGGACGACCTCGAAGGCCACGCCGGCCTCGACCAGCTCCTCGATCTCCTCGCCGCCGCGCCCGAAGATGAACGGGTCGCCGCCCTTGAGGCGCACCACCTGCCGGCCGGCCTGCGCGAGGCGCACCAGCAGCTGGTTGATCTGTTCCTGCGGCAGGGTGTGGTTGCCCGCTTCCTTGCCCACGTAGATGCGTTCGGCGTCGTCGCGGATCAGGCCGAGGATGTCGGCGCCCACGAGATGGTCGTAGACCACGGCGTCCGCGGTGCTGATGAGCCGGGCGGCGCGCAGCGTGAGCAGCTCCGGATCGCCGGGGCCGGCGCCGACCAGGCTGACCTGACCGGATGCCGGCCGCGCGGCCTGGGGCTTCGTGCCCGCTTCGGGCACCATCGCGCCCGGCACCGGGCGCAGGCGGGTGCCGCGCGCCTGGAGCCGTTCGACGACCCGCTTCATGACGAGCGGCAACGCGTCGCCTTCCCGCACGGGTATGCACGCTTGGTATTCGAGGCTCGCCATGGATTTTCTCCGTCCGGTTCGTTGTTGGCTCGACTTTATCAATGAGCGGCCCCCTAAAAGTTTGATGCGAGTCAAAGACGCGGGTCGGAGGGAGGTTCAATGTTCCGCCGCAGTGGATGCTCACATCCGCGTCGTTCATCACAAGGGAGACCAACCATGAAGACGAGTCGAACCTGGGGCGCAAGCATCATCGCGCTGGCTGCGCTGCCGTTGGCGATCAGTCACGCATTTGCCGCCGATCCGGTCGCCGATCACAAAGACGTGCCGGCCGCCGAAGTGAAGTATGAGGGTGCCGGCGGTTCGCCACTGGCGGGCGTCGAGATGCACCAGGACGTCAATCCGAAAGCGCCGCCGATGACCAAGGCGGAATTCGATCAGGCCCGCAAGATCTACTTCCAGCGCTGCGCCGGCTGTCACGGCGTGCTGCGCAAGGGCGCCACCGGCAAGCCGCTGACCCCGGACATCACCCTGGAGCGGGGCACCGAATACCTCAAGACCTTCATCACCTACGGTTCGCCGGCGGGCATGCCCAACTGGGGCACCTCGGGTGAGCTGAGCGCCGACGAAGTGGACCTGATGGCCCGCTACGTGCAGCAAACGCCTCCGACCCCGCCGGAATACAGCCTGGCGGACATGAAGGCGACCTGGAAGGTGATCGTGCCGCCCGAGCAGCGCCCGACCAAGAAGATGAACAGCTACGACATCAGCAACATCTTCTCCACCACCCTGCGCGACGCGGGCCAGGTGGCGCTCATCGACGGCGACACCAAGAAGATCATCAACGTGGTCAACACCGGCTACGCGGTGCACATCTCGCGCATGTCGGCCTCCGGCCGCTACCTCTATGTCATCGGTCGCGATGCCAAGGTGGACATGATCGACCTGTGGATGAAGGTGCCCGACAAGGTCGCCGAGATCCGCGTCGGCCTCGAGGCCCGTTCGGTGGAAACCTCGAAGTTCAAGGGCTATGAAGACAAGTACGCGGTGGCCGGCACCTACTGGCCGCCCCAGTACGTGATCATGAAGGGCGATACGCTCGAGCCGCTCAAGGTGGTGTCCACCCGCGGCATGACGGTGGATACGCAGGAATACCACCCCGAGCCGCGCGTCGCCTCCATCGTGGCCTCGCACTTCAAGCCCGAGTTCGTGATCAACGTGAAGGAGACCGGCAAGTCGCTGATGGTCGACTACTCGGACATCGACAACCTCAAGACCGTCTCCATCGGTTCGGCCCGCTTCCTCCATGACGGCGGCTTCGATTCGACCCTGCGCTACTTCCTGGTGGCGGCCAACAAGTCGAACAAGATCGCGGTCATCGACACCAAGACCGACAAGCTCGCCGGCCTGGTGGACGTGGGCAAGATCCCGCACCCGGGACGCGGCGCCAACTTCATCCATCCGAAGTACGGTCCGGTGTGGGCCACGGGCGATCTGGGTGACGACGGCATCGCGGTGATCGGCACCGATCCGGTGAAGCACAAGCAGAACGCCTGGAAGCTGGTCGACACGCTCAAGAGCCAGGGCGGTGGGGCACTGTTCATCAAGACCCATCCGAAGTCCCATCACCTGTATGTGGACAACCCCCTCAACCCGGACGCGAAGGTCAGCCAGTCGGTGGCGGTGTACGACATCAACAACTTCAAGGCCGGCTTCAAGGTGCTGCCGATCGCGGAATGGGCGGGCCTGAAGGATGACGGGGCCAAGCGCGTCGTGCAGCCGGAGTACAACAAGGCCGGGGACGAGGTGTGGTTCTCGGTGTGGTCCGCCAAGAACAAGGAATCGGCCATCGTCGTCGTCAATGACAAGACGCTCGAGCTGAAGACCGTGATCAAGGATCCGCGCCTGATCACGCCGACCGGCAAGTTCAACGTTCACAACACGCAACACGACGTGTACTGACCGCACGCGCGGCTTGTGGTAAAAAGCAGCATGGCGCCCGGCTCGCGAGGCCGGGCGTCGTTTCGTCTGAATCGGAGAGGGACACTATGAAGAAAACGATGCTCAAACTCGCACCGCTCGCCCTGGTGGGCCTGCTCGCGGCACCCGCCAGCCATGCCGCCGATGGCGCGACCCTGTATCAGGAGGTCGGTTGCTCGGCCTGTCACGCGGTCGACCAGAAACGCATGGGCCCGATGTACAAGGAAGTCGCTGCCAAGTACAAGGGTCAGGCCGATGCCGAGGCGCATCTGTTCAAGAAGGTCCGCGAAGGCGGTGCCGGCGTGTGGGGCCAGATCCCGATGCCGCCCAACCCCGAATCGCGCGTGACCGACGAAGAGCTGCACACGATCATCAAGTGGATCCTGTCGCTCTGAGCTGAATGCTCGACTGCAATATCAAAGGGGGGCTTCGGCCCCCCTTTGACGTTTGTCAAGGCTGCGCGTGTCTCACCCCGGTACCGTGTGCATCAGCATTCGACCGAGGAGTTGGACATGAAAGTGGACCGGATCGCGCTGTTGCACGTCGCGGTGCTGATCGGCATCACGGCCCTGGCCGTGGGCACGGCCCGGGCGGAACCGCAGGGCGAGCGCCGCGTCGAGATCATCAGCATGGTGCGTCAGGACTGTGGCTCTTGCCATGGCATGACCCTGAAGGGCGGCCTGGGGCCTTCCCTGCTGCCCGAGGCCCTGGCCCACAAGCCCGCCGCGTCGCTGGTGGCGGTCATCATGAACGGCCGGCCGGGCACCGCCATGCCGGGCTGGTCGCGCTTCGTGAGCGAATCCGAGGCCGAATGGATCGTCGCCCGGCTGCGCCAGGGCTTCCCCCACATCGCACGCCAGGAGTCCGGGCAATGAATCTGCGTCACCCATTTCGCGCGCTGGCCGCTGCCGCCGCCCTCGCTTTGCTGGCCGGCTGTGCCCACACCCCGGCACTGCGCGGCACCGGTGACCTGGGGATCGTCATCGAACGCGCCAGCGGCGCCGTGCAGGTGGTGGACAACACCCATCGCACCAGTCTGGGCCGGGTCACCGGCCTGGGCGACCTGTCCCACGCCCATGCCACCTATTCGCGCGATGCACGCTATGCCTACGTGTTCGGCCGCGACGGTGGCCTGACCAAGGTGGACCTGCTGACCCAGACCATCGCCAAGCGCATCATCCAGGCGGGCAATTCCATCGGCGGCTCCATTTCCCAGGACGGCTCACTGGTGGTGGCACAGAACTACACGCCGGGCGGCATCAGGGCCTTCGACGCCGACACCCTGGAGCCGGTCTCCGAGGTGCCGGCCGAATACGCGCCGGGCAAGTTCTCCAAGGTGGTCGGCCTGGCCGACCTGCCGGGGCAGAAATTCGCCTACGCCCTGTTCGATGCCGGCGAGATCTGGGTCACCGATTTCTCCGACCCGAAGCATCCGACCACCCAGCGCTACAAGGCCGGGAAGAACCCCTATGACGGGCTGGTCACGCCCGATGGGCGCTACTATCTGGCCGGCCTGTTCGGCGAGGACGGCATCGCCCTGCTCGACCTGTGGCACCCGGAAAAGGGCGTGCGCAAGATCCTCGAAGGCTATGGGCGCGGCGAGCAGAAGCTGCCGGTCTACAAGATGCCGCACCTGCGCGGCTGGGCGCTCGCGGGCCACTATGCCTTCCTGCCCGCGGTGGGGCATCACGAGGTGCTGGTGATCGACACCCGCACCTGGACCGAAGCTGCCCACATCCCGGTCAAGAGCCAGCCGGTGTTCGTCATGGCGCGGCCGGACGCTCGCCAGGTGTGGGTGAACTTCGCCTTCCCCGACAACGGCTGGGTGCAGGTCATCGACGTGCCGACGCTCCAGGTGATCAAGACGCTGCAGCCGGGCAAGGCGGTGCTGCACATGGAATTCACCCCGCGCGGCGAGGAGGTGTGGGTGTCGGCGCGCGATTCGAACCGGGTCACCGTCTATGACACCGC
The DNA here is from genome assembly GCF_010983895.1 of Nitrogeniibacter mangrovi. GTDB lineage: Bacteria > Pseudomonadota > Gammaproteobacteria > Burkholderiales > Rhodocyclaceae > Nitrogeniibacter > Nitrogeniibacter mangrovi. The sequence continues at coordinate 3,591,987 of NZ_CP048836.1, read as the reverse complement.
CACCTTCGCGCCGCGCACCGTGCTGCCGGCCAACGCGCCGTCGGGCATCTTTTTCACCGATCGCGCCAGTCGCATCGGCTTCTGAGGGACGCGCCATGCTGCTCGCCACCCCCGCGGCCCTGTCGCCCCGAGCGGCCCCGGCGCTGCCCGACGCGGCGCTGGCGCTGCTCAACGGCTACCAGCGCGACTTTCCGCTCGTGACCCGGCCCTTCGCGCGCCTCGGACGCGAGACCGGCCAGAGCGAGCGCGCGGTGCTCGATCGTCTCGCCGGCTGGATTGCGGACGGGACCGTCAGCCGAGTCGGCCCGGTGTTCTCGCCACGGCGCGTGGGGGCGAGCACGCTCGCCGCGCTGCGGGCACCGGCGGACGCGCTCGAACGGGTTGCCGCGCTCGTCAGTGCGCATGCGGAGGTCAACCACAACTATGCGCGCGAGCATGACTGGAACCTGTGGTTCGTGGTCACCGCGCCCGACGCGGTGGCACTGGCGCGCGTGTTGCGCGAGATCCGGCGCGACACCGGCTGCCCGGTCATCGCCCTGCCGCTGCGCGCCGAATATCACATCGATCTGGGCTTCGACCTGATCCACGGCCGCCGCGCCGTGAGCGCCGCGCCGCAGCGCGTGGTGCAGGCGGTCGAACTGAGCGCGGCGCAGACGCAGCTGGTGGCGGCCCTGCAGGGTGGCCTGCCGCTCGTCACCCGCCCCTTCGCCCGCCTCGCGCAGCAGGCCGGCCTGGGCGAGGGCGCGGTGCTCGAGCAGCTGCACGCCTGGCTCGACAGCGGCGTCCTCAAGCGGTTCGGGGTCGTGGTGCGTCATCACGAACTGGGCTACCGCGCCAATGCCATGTGCGTCTGGAATGTGCCCGATACCGCCGTCGATGCGCTGGGGGCACGGCTGGCGGCGGCCGACGGGGTGAACCTGTGCTACCGGCGCGAGCGCGCCGGCACCGACTGGCCCTACAACCTCTACTGCATGATCCACGGCCACGACCGGGCCTCGGTGCAGGCCCGGCTCGACGCGATCCGCCAGGACTGCGGCCTCGATGGCTACCCGGCGTCGGTGCTGTTTTCCACCCGGCGTTTCAAGCAGTGCGGCGCCCGCTATGCCCGCGAGGCCGTTCATGGCTGAGCGCCAGGCGCGCGCCGAGCTGAGCGAGCTCGACCGGCGCATCATCAACGCCATGCAGGGGGGATTCCCGCTCACCGATACGCCGTACCGCGACGTCGCCGCCGGCCTGGGGATCAGCGAGGACGCCTTGCTCGTGCGCCTGCGCGAGCTGCTCGAGACCCGCGTGCTCACCCGCTTCGGCCCCATGTACCAGATCGAGCGCATGGGCGGAAAGTTCGTGCTCGCGGCCATGGCGGTGCCCGAGGCCCGTTTCGATGCGGTCGCCGAGCAGGTCAATGCGCTGCCCGAAGTGGCCCACAACTACCGCCGCGAGCACCGCTTCAACATGTGGTTCGTGCTCGCCACCGAGACGCCCGAGGGGATCGACGCCGCGGTGGCACGCATCGAGGCCGACACCGGGCTGCCGGTCTATCCGTTCCCGAAGCTGCGTGAATACTTCGTCGAGATGAAGCTCTCCGCATGAGCCCGACCGATCCGCTCGACCCCCTCGACCGTGCCCTCATCCTCGCCACCCAGGGGGGGCTGCCGCTGGTGTCGCGCCCCTACGAGGGGCTCGCCGCGCAGCTGGGCATCGACGCCGCCCAGGTGCAGGCGCGTCTGGCGCGCATGCTCGAAACCGGCCTCATCCGCCGCATCGGCGCGGTGCCCAACCACTACGCCCTCGGCTACGCCGCCAACGGCATGACCGTGTGGGACGTGGACGACGCGCGCATCGACGCGCTCGGCGAACAGGTCGGCGCGCTGCCCTTCGTCACCCACTGCTACCACCGCCCCCGCCACCGGCCCGACTGGCCCTACAACCTGTTCGCCATGGTCCATGCCCATGACCGCGCCGAGGTGCTCCGCCATGCCGACCGCATCGCCGACCTGCTCGGCGACGCGCTGCAAGGCTGGGATGTGCTGTTCAGCTCGAAGATCCTCAAGAAGACCGGCCTGCGCCTGAAAGACTGAGGCGCGGCGCGTCGCGGCACGGCACGGCAACCCCGGCTGCATTTGACCCCAATCAACGCAGGGCCCTTGTCGGACGGGCGACAATCGTCCCAACGTTTTCGAGGAGTCCCCGGCATGTTTCGCCTCTCCCAATACATGCATGAACTGGTCGAGCCCACCCCCGTGGGCCCGCGCCGCGACCTGCCCGGTCCGGTGGTGATCTGGAACCTGATCCGCCGCTGCAACCTGACCTGCAAGCACTGCTATTCCATCTCGGCGGACACGAACTTTCCCGGCGAGCTGAACACCGCGCAGGTGTTCTCGGTCATGGACGACCTCAAGGCCGCGCGGGTGCCGGTGCTGATCCTCTCCGGCGGCGAGCCGCTGCTGCGCCCGGACATCTTCGAGATCGCCCATCGCGCCAAGGCCATGGGCTTCTACACGGCGCTGTCGTCCAACGGCACCCTGATCACCGAGGCCAACATCGAGCGCATCGCGGCGGTGGACTTCAACTACGTGGGCGTGAGCCTGGACGGCATCGCCGACACCCACGACCGCTTCCGGCGCAAGGCAGGGGCCTTCGACGAGTCGCTCGCCGGGATCCGGATGTGTCGCGACCTGGGCGTCAAGGTGGGGGTGCGCTTCACCATGACCCAGGACAATGCCGAGGATCTGCCGCGCCTGCTCCAGCTCACCGCGGACGAGCGCATCGACCGCTTCTACTTCTCGCACCTGAACTATGCCGGGCGCGGCAACAAGAACCGCAAGGACGACGCCCAGCACCAGCTCACCCGCTGGGCCATGGACCTGCTCTTCGAGACCTGCTGGCAGGATGTGCAGGACGGCCGGGTGCGCGAGTTCACCACCGGCAACAACGATGCCGACGGGGTGTATTTCCTCAAGTGGGTGGCGGCGCGCTTCCCCGACAAGGCCGAGCACATCCGTGCCAAGCTGGTGCAGTGGGGCGGCAACGCCAGCGGCGTGAACGTGGCCAACATCGACAACCTGGGCAAGGTCCATCCGGACACCATGTGGTGGCACCACACCCTCGGCAACGTCAAGGAGCGCCCGTTCGGCGAGATCTGGGCCGACACCACCGACCCGCTCATGGCCGGGCTCAAGGCGCGGCCACGACAGGTGAAGGGGCGCTGCGGCGGCTGTGCCCACTTCGACATCTGCGGCGGCAACACCCGGGTGCGCGCCCAGCAGCTCACCGGTGACGCCTGGCAGGAAGATCCGGCCTGCTACCTGGACGACGACGAGATCGGTCTGGCCGCCGACGCCCGGGGCGAGCGCCTTGGCGTGACGCCCTATCCGCGTCGCGTCGCCTGAGGCCACCGTCATGCAGACACTGATTCATGTGGTCGTGCTGGTGGCCATCTCCGTGTTCGCGGCCTTCGCCAAGGCCGAGGCGCCCGCCGACCCCGCGGCGCTGTTCGCGCAGCACTGCGCCCGCTGCCACGGCGCCGACCGGCTCGGCCAGATGGGCCCGGCACTGCTGCCCGAGAACCTGGCCCGGCTCAAGCCGGCGGCGGCGCGAACGGTGATTGCCGAGGGGCGCACCGCGACCCAGATGCCGGCCTTCGGCCAGGTGCTCTCGGGCGAGCAGATCGACGCGCTCGCCAAGTGGATCTACACCGACACCGGCGAAATCCCGCCCTGGGGCGAGGACCGGATCCGCGCCTCGCGCATCGTGCATGTGGACGACACCCGGCTGCCGAACAAGCCGGTCTTCGATGCCGACCCGCTCAACGTGTTCCTGGTGGTGGAGCAGGGCGACCACCATGTCTCGGTGCTCGACGGCGACAAGATGGAGCGCATCCACCGCTTCGCCTCGCGCTATGCCCTGCACGGCGGGCCGAAGTTCACCGCCGACGGGCGCTTCGTGTATTTCGCCTCGCGCGACGGCTGGATCACCAAGTACGACATCTGGAACCTGACCCCGGTGGTCGAAGTGCGCGCCGGCATCAACACCCGCAACGTGGCGGTGTCGGAGGACGGCAAGGTGGTGGCGGTGGCCAATTACCTGCCGCGCACCCTGGTGCTGCTCGACGGCGAGCTGAACCTGCTCAAGGTCATCGAGGTGAAGGACAAGGACGGCAAGAAGAGCTCGCGGGTCTCGGCGGTGTACGACGCCGCGCCGCGCAAGAGTTTCGTGGCCGCGCTCAAGGACGTGCCCGAGGTGTGGGAGATCAGTTACGACCCCAAGGCCGAGCCGATCGCCGCCGGCTACGTGCATGACTACCAGTACCAGGAAGGCGGCTTCATCCCCGGCTACCTGAACCCGCGCCGCACGGTGCTCGACGACGTGCTCGACGATTTCTTCTTCACCCAGGACTACACCGAGGTGATGGGCACCGCGCGCAAGACCCGTCGCGGCCAGGTGGTCAATCTCGACATCCGCCGCAAGGTCGCCGACCTGGACATCAGCGGCATGCCGCACCTGGGCTCGGGCATCACCTGGCATTGGCATGGGCGCACCGTGATGGCCTCGCCCAACCTCAAGGAAGGCAAGATCAGCATCATCGACATGGCCGACTGGAAGGTGCTCAAGGAGGTGAAGACCCTGGGGCCGGGCTTCTTCATGCGCAGCCACGAAAAGTCCCGCTATGCCTGGATCGATTCCATGATGAGCCCCAGCCATCACGACACCCTGCAGATCCTCGACAAGGAGACCTTCGAGATCGTCGGCCAGGTGCGCGAGCCGGGCAAGACGCTCGCCCATGTGGAGTTCGACCGCAACGGCCGCTACGTCATCGCCAGCCTCATGGAGCAGGACGGCGCGATCATCTTCTACGACGCGAGCACGTGGAAGGAGATCAAGCGCCTGCCGGCCTCCAAGCCCATCGGCAAGTACAACGTGTTCAACAAGACGCGACTGTCCGAAGGCACCAGCCACTGAGCGTGGATCAGGGGTCCGATCGCCCTCGGGCGAGCCGGAACACGCCGCTGGCCACGATCGCCACGAGGCTCGCGCCGACCAGTGCCCACTTGAGCGCGGTCAGCCCCCCGGCGAGCTGGTCGATGACCGGGGTGGGCGCCGGATAGCGCAGCATCACCAGCGCGACGGCGGCGTTTTCCAGGTAATCCGCGAGTGCGGCTGCCAGTGGCAGCAGGGGAATCCACCGCCAAGCGGACGCCGGGGCGAAGGCGCGGGCCAGCCAGCCCAGCGCCAGCGCCAGGCCGGCACCGTAGAGCGCGGGAAAGCACAGGTCGAAACCGGCCAGGCGCGACGCCAGGTAGGCGCTCCGGCCTGCGGCGCCGAGCTGCCCGGCCATCCGGTACAGGTCCTGCGCGGTGTAGTGGAGCGAGGTGTCGGGCTGGCCGGCCGTGCCGGCGTGCACGGCGACCTTGGCGTCGCCCGCGGGCACCACGGTCAGCATGAACAGCACGGTGGCGGCCAGCGCCGCCAGGGCGAGGCGGCCGCTCGAATGCCGGATCAGCCAGTCGGTGAGTGAGGCGCGCATTCGGGCGTGGGGGGTATCCGTGGCGGGGGCTCGCCACGGCCGATCCGATTGCGTTCCGGATCGGCCGTGCCGGCTCAGTGCATGGTGGTCGGCTGGTGCCGGTTCAGGATCTCGGCGATCTCGCGTTCGATGGTGTCCGGGATCATGACCTTGACCTCGGCCTTGGCGGTGTCGAGAAAGATCTTTTCCCGGTCGATGCCATCGGCGAGCAGCTCGTCCATGGCGTTGCGGGCGGCGTCCGCCGTGCTGTATGCCGCGGTGACGGTCTTCATGTCAGTCACTCCTCCTTGCTGGCTTGCGTTTCACTGCCCCGGCGTGTGGCCGAGGCGCCGCTCCCTGGCGAGAGTGCTGTTGTCGTTCGAGTCTCGCGACTCCACTGCAGTATAGAAAGCGGCGCCCGGTCGGCGCCAGTTCGTGCCAGCTCAGCGTCCGATCCAGCGGCGCGCGTCGGCGACGGTGTCGAAGACTTCGAGGGGGAAGGGGGCCAGGCCGGTGTCGCGGTAGGTGGCCACATGGCGCAGCACCCTGTCGTCGCGGGCGACGATGGCGATCTTGAGGTGCGGATTGGTGAGCGCGGCGCCAGCGCCGTAGGCGGTGAATCGGCGCACGTCCTTGTCGAGGATCTCGAAGTCGTCCACATCGCTGAAGTCGTTGATGCTGTATTCGGCGGTGTCGAAGTCGGGATGGTTCTGGAACTGGACGATGGAGCCGAAGAATTCGTCGGCGGTCACCACGCCACTGAAGTGCTTGTAGGCCCCGCGGGGTTCCCACACGAGTTCGTAGGTCATGCGGTACCTCTCATCATGCCGTTGCGCTCGGCCAAGCGCGTCACGGGGCGGTGAGCTTCAGCTCGATGCGCCGGTTGCGGGCGTAGGCCGCCGCGGTGTCGTGCGGGTCGAGCGGATGGAACTGGCCGTAGCCGGTGGCGGCGAGCCGGTTGGCCGGAATGCCCCGGTCGCGCAGGAACTTGACGATGGCGATGGCGCGCGCGGTGGACAGCTCCCAGTTGGAGGGAAAGCGCTCGGTGTGGATGGGGCGGCGGTCGGTGTGGCCGTCCACCTGCAGCACCCAGGGCACGTCGTCGGGGATCTCCCTGGCGAGCGTCTTGAGCGTGGTGGCCAGTTGCGCCAGTTGCTGGCGGCCGCTGTCGGAGACGGCGTCCGAGGCGCTGTCGAACAGCACCTCGCTGGAGAACACGAAGCGGTCGCCGACGATCTGGATGTCGTCGCGCTGGCCCAGCACTTCGCGCAGGCGGCCGAAGAACTCGGAGCGGTAGCGCGCCAGCTCGCGCGCCTTCTGGGCGAGGGCGAGGTTGAGCTCCTTGCCCAGTGCCTCGATCTTCAGGTCCTTGTCGCGGGCGGCCGCCTTGGCGGCATCGAGGGCGTTGTTCAGGGTCTCGAGCTGGGTGCGTACGGCGGCCAGCTGGCGATTGAGCAATTCCACCTGGGCCAGCGCCCGCTCGGAGACCTCGCTCTGCTCCTTGAGCTTGCCCTCGCTGGTGTCGAGGGCGGTGCCCAGGCGCGCCACCTCGGCCTCGAGATCGGCCTTGAGGCGTTGCAGCGCGGCGATGTCGTTGACCAGCCGGGCCGCGTCCTCTTCGGCGGACTGGCGTTTCGATTCGGACTGCTGCAGGTCGAGGGTGAGCTGCTTCTGCCTGCCCTGCGCCTGGGCCAGGCTCGCCGACAGCTCGGCGAGCTGGGCCTCGGCCTGGGTGCGGGCGTCGGTGGCCAGACTCAGCTGCTTGGCGAGGGTGGCCAGATCGGCGTTGAGGCGGGCGATGGCGCGGTCGCGCCCGCTGACCGCGTCGCTGAGCACGAACTGGCCGATGGTGAAGATGAGGATCACGAAGATCATCACCATCAGCAGCGCGGCGAGCGCGTCCACGAAGCCCGGCCAGAAGTCGAGCGTCCGGCGGCGGCGCGACAGGGCGGCCATCAGTCGGCCTTGCGTCCGTCGAGGGCCGCGGCGATGGTGCGCGAGAGCAGGCGCAGTTCGGCGCGGATGTCTTCGGACAGGGCGTTGGCCTGGGCCGGGTGCTGGGCCATCTGGCGGATGAAGCCGCGCAGCTCGTCCTGCGACTCGGTCATGGCGACCAGATCGCGCGACTCGCGGGTGAGCAGGTCGGCCAGGCGGTTGAGCTGGCTGTTGAGCTCACCGAGCTGTTCGCTGGTCTGGCGCCGTTCGCGGTCCGCCTCGGAGGCGGAGCGCTGCATGCGCTCGAGGCTCTCGGCGGTCTGTTCCAGCAGCGCCTGAACATAGGCCGGCACGCTGCCGCCTTCGCCCTCGCCGAGGGCGCCGCCGGGCAGGCGGGTGATGTGCGAGAGCCACTCCTCCAGCTCGTTGTAGAAGCGGTTCTGGGCATGGCCCGACTGCAGGTCGAGAAAGCCCACCACGAGCGAGCCGGCGAGCCCGAACAGGGAGGTGGAGAAGCTGGTGGCCATGCCCGACAGGGGCGCGTCGAGCCGGGTCTTGAGGGCATCGAACATGGCGACCGGATCGGCGCCCCCGCTCATGGAGCCGATGATGTCGCCCACCGAGCGGATGGTGGCGAGCAGCCCCCAGAAGGTGCCGAGCAGGCCGAGGAAGATGAGCAGGCCGATGAGGTAGCGGGACAGGTCGCGCTGTTCCTCGAGGCGGATCTGCACGCTGTCGAGAATGGAGCGCATGGAGGCCGGCGAGAGATGGAAGCGGCCGCGCTCGCGAGAGCTGAGCAGGCGCGCCATCGGTGCCAGCAACACCGCCCGGGCGCTCGAGGCCGGTGCGTCGGGCCGCCGGGCGAAATCGTCCACCCACAGCACTTCACGCTGCAGTCGCCACACCTGGCGCAGATTGACGCCGATGCCCACCGCGAGCACCAGCAGGATCAGGCTGTTGAAGGCGATGTTGGCCAGGAAGGCATCGGCCAGCTGCGGCGCCAGAATGGCCGCCAGTGCGGCGACCAGGGCGAGAAACAGGCTCATCCATGTCGTGGCCCGGGCGGGCCGGGTGAACACCTGGGGCTCCATCGGCGTCGACTCCATCGTGGGCGATGGCGTTCAGTCTAGCGCAGTTGGCGGCCCCGGTTTCGTTGGATGCGTCACGCGTCCGGGCTGACCTGCTCCCGGGCTTTTACGGCCGGGGTGAGCGGTCGGGCGGCGGTGGGCTTGAGCAGCTCCGGCGTGTTTTCGTCCGCGCGCAGCGCGTCGGCGACCTGGCGCTGTCTTGCCGCGGCCACATCGGCCTTGCGCTGTTTTTTCTTCGGATGGCGAATGATCCGCCCATCGATGCGATCGAGGCGGTCGAGCTGGTAGGTGATCTCCGAGCCGTAAAGCAGGATCAGCGACACGTAGTAGACCCACACCAGAATGACCGCCAGTGAGCCGGCGGCCCCGAAGGTGCTGTCCAGCCCGGCGCGGCCCATGTAAAGGCCGACGCCCCATTTGCCCACCTCGAACAGTACCGCCGTGACCATGGCGCCGGCGAGCAGCGATTTCTTGGTCAGGCGCGCCGGAATGAGCACCCGGTAGAGGATGGCGATCATGACGCTCTGCAGGCTGATGGTGATGGCCAGCTGCAGGATGGAGGCCAGCCACAACAGGGCCGTCATGCCGCGGGTGGCGAACTCGCCCACCGCCACGATGGCGGCGCTGGCCACCAGCGAGACCATGAGCAGAAAGCCGATGCCGAACACCACGGTCAGGCCCTTGAGGCGGGCCATGAGCAGGTTCACCCAGGCGGCGCGCGATTGGTTGGGACGGCCGAAGACCGCTTCGAAGCCGTGGCCCATCTGCATGAACAGGCCGGTGGCACCGAGCAGCATGACGCCGGTACTGATGAGCGTGGCCATCAGGCCGTCGCCCGACTGGGCGCTGGCGGCAATCAGGCGCTGGACCAGTGCCGCGCCATCGGGCCCGATCAGCGATTGCAGCTCGCCGACGATGCGGCCGCTGGCGGCTTTTTCCCCGAAGAACAGGCCGGCCACCGAGACCGCCAGCACCAGGATCGGGGCGAGCGAAAAGGCCGAGTAGTAGGCCAGTGCCGCCGCGTAGGTGGTGCAGCGGTCCGAGAGCGTCTTGATGGCGGCGCGGATGGGAACGAGCAGCAGTCGGATGATGTGGCGAGGGCGCATGCGGCGGATCGGGTCGAGTGGCTGTCAGCCCAACTTTACCCAGTTTCTCGCCCGTTCGCGTGTCAGCGCCGGCTGATCAGGACGTGTGTTGCCGATGATGACGTTTCAATGGCCGGGAGCGCCGCCCGCGGGCGCCCCGGCCGCGTGGGCTCCGGGGCGCGGTGAACGACCCGGAACCGGAGGGCTCAGAACTTGCCGTTGTCGTTCTTCCACTCGGCGCGCGGCGGGATGGCTTCGATGACATCCCAATGTTCGGCGATCCTGGCATCGGCGATGCGGAAGAGGTCGTAGAACGCGGTATGGGTGCCGCCCAGCGAGCCTTCGCTGACCGCGAGCACGAAGTTGCCTTCGCCAAGCACCTTGTGGATCCGGTCGTATTCCATCTGGATGCCTTGCTTGGCCATGGCCTCAAGCGCGGCGCCGAGGCCGCTCAGCCCGTCGGCGATCTGCGGGTTGTGCTGAATGTAGTGGTCGCCGTCGAAGTACTGCTGAAGCTGGGCCATCTTGCCGCCGATCAGAATGTCTTCGACAAACTGCCGTGCCAGCGCCTTGTTCTCTTCCGTCTTCTCCAGGGCTTCGCTCTGCGTGGGGCCGTCGATCATCGAACGGCCCGACGGGTTGGGGGCCTCGGGCGTGACCTGCAGGTTGTCCCAATGCTCCACGATCTGTCCGTTGTCGAAGCGGAAGATATCGAAGCCGATCTTGGGGCCGAAGAAGTTGTATTCGGTGTGGGTGAAGACGTAATCCCCGTCTGCGAAGGCGCGCACCGTGTTGACGCGGGCACTGCCGGGCGGCAGCGCCTGAAGCACCGCGCCGAAGCCGGCCAGGCCGTCACCGACCGCCAGATTGTGCTGGGTGTAGCGGGCGGGGTTGATGTAGGCCACGGGGGCGGTGTCACCCGTTTCGATGCTCTTGAGCAGGGCGACGACTTTTTCGGTATTGGACATGGGTTTCTCCGTTGAGGGGGCGGGGGTGGGGGTGGCGGCAGTGGCGGCGCTCGTGAGACACGCGGAGAGCACGGCGGCACGACCCAGGTGCTGGATGCATGAAGTGATCATTTTCGTTTCCTTGGCAGCTTGAATGTGCTTGGTGATTTGTCGGGTTATTGGTTCTAATGAGCCATATTCTGGATATTTGCGTGCTGATCAGGCAGGTCGTATGGTGCGTTTCAATGGTCAAAATCGAGCGTCTGATGGATTGGCGCCCGCTGGATTGATCGAGCGGGTTCGGCCATGAGCGGCGTGGATGTCCAGCCGCCGTTTCGGTATGTCGCTTTCCACAATCCAGCGCTTGAGCGGCTGGGGATCGAACTGATGAGCCCGGCCCGCCTCCGGCAGCGTGTGGATGCCGGGGTGATGGCCCAGCCGGAGCGTGTGGACTTCTTCATGCTGATGCTGGTGTCCGACGGCTCGGGGCGTCACACGGTGGATTTCGTCGACTACCCCCTGGGGCCGGGGGCGGTGATCTTCGTCCGGCCCGGGCAGGTTCAGCGATGGCATCTCGAGGGGGATTACGGGGGCATGCTGGCGCTGGTGTCGCCGGTCGCGTTGCCGCAGAACACCGCGGTGGGTGATGCGCGGCGCGAGCGTGATCTGCTGTTGCTCGATCAATGGCCGACGCATGCCTGGCTCGACGGGCCCGGGCACGCTCGGGTTGGCGACAGTGCGGCGGGTCTGGAGGCCGATTTCGCGCGTTACGACGGCAGCGAGCGCGACGTGCAGCTCGTACGGCACGAGTTGCTGGTGGTCATGCTGCAGCTGGCCAAATGCCATGCCGCGACCGGGGCAATATCGGAAAGCGCCGGCGTGACACAAGGCCCCTATCGCCTGTTTGTCGATGCCCTGGAGCAAGGCTTTCGCGCGCAACACAGCCTGCAGTACTACGCGGTGCGGCTGGGGTATGCCGCCAGCACGCTGAGTCGGGCCTGTCTTCGCATGGAAGGGCGCAGCGCCAAACAGGTCATCGATCGGCGGGTGACGCTCGAAGCGCAGCGTCTGCTGGCCCATGCGGATACGCCGGTGGCGACCATCGGGCATGCGCTGGGCTTTTCGGAGCCGACCAACTTCGTCAAGTTCTTTCGCCGCATGACCGGGGTGACGCCGGCGGCCTTTCGGCAGCGCTATACCGGCGATCGCGAGGGGTGACCGGGCCTCGGTGCGACGGAGGCATCGGCGCGATTTCTTGATTGTCACAATTGCGTACATTTGCGAAGAAGTTGCGCAAAGGTGGCTTGCCAGACTCCTTCTCCAACGAGGGCCTCGATGCCCCGGCCGCCCACCGGCGGTCACCCATAACGGAGGAGAGGAGACGGGTATGTCAGACCCCCAGGCTCAGGCTGCGCTGGACACGTTCCCGCGCCTGCTGATGCAGCATGCGCGCACCCGGCCGGACCGTCCCGCCATGCGCGAGAAGGAATTCGGGATCTGGCAGACCTACACCTGGGCCGATGTGGCCCGGGAGGTGAGGGCGATCGCCTGTGGCCTGGCGGAGCTGGGATTCCGGCGCGGCGATCGCCTCGCCATCATCGGCGACAACCGGCCCCGGCTGTACTGGTCGGTGGCCGCTTGCCAGTGTCTGGGCGGGATTCCGGTCCTGCTCTACCAGGACGCGGTGGCCGAGGAGATGGTCTACGTGCTCCAGGACGCCGAGATCCGTTTCGCCGTGGTCGAGGACCAGGAGCAGGTGGACAAGATGCTCGAGATCAAAGGCGATGCGCCGGTGCTCGAGCATGTGATCTACGACGACGCGCGCGGCATGCGCCACTATGCCGACACCTTCCTGCTCGGGCTCGACGAGCTGATCGCCATGGGCGAGAACCATGACCGCAACCAGCCCGACTTCCTCGACGGCGAGATCGACAAGGGCGAGGCCAACGACATCTCGGTGATGCTCTACACCTCGGGCACCACCGGCAAACCCAAGGGCGTGTGCCAGACCCACCGAGCCTTCATCGAGTCGGCCCGGGGCGGCCAGCAGTTCGACAAGCTCACCGACCGCGAGGACATCCTCTCCTACCTGCCCATGGCGTGGGTGGGCGACCACCTGTTCTCCTACGCCCAGGCCATGGTCGCCGGCTTCACCATCAACTGCCCGGAGTCGGGCGAGACGGTGATGACCGACCTGCGCGAGATCGGGCCCACCTATTACTTCGCACCGCCGCGCATCTTCGAGAACCTGCTCACCACGGTGTTGATCCGCATGGAGGACGCCGGCTGGATCAAGCGCAAGCTGTTCGCCTATTTCATGGACGTGGCCCGGCGCTGCGGGGCGGACATGCTGGACGGCAAACCGGTGTCGACCGGCGACCGGTTCAAGTACGCCCTGGGCAGCCTGCTCATCTACGGCCCACTCAAGAACGTGCTCGGCTTCTCGCGCATCCGCGTCGCCTATACGGCGGGCGCGGCCATCGGGCCGGACCTGTTCCGCTTCTACCGCTCCATCGGCATCAACCTCAAGCAGCTCTATGGCCAGACCGAGACCTGCGCCTACGTGTGCCTGCAGCCGGACGGCCAGATCAAGCTCGACTCGGTGGGCAAGCCGGCGCCGGGGGTGGAGGTGAAGCTGGCGGACAACGGCGAGATCTTGGTCAAGGGGCCGATGCTGCTCAAGGCCTACTACAAGCGGCCCGACGCCACCGCCGAATCGCTCAACGAGGACGGCTACTTCCTCACCGGGGATGCCGGCTTCTTCGACGAGGATGGCCATCTGAAGATCATCGATCGCGCCAAGGACGTGGGCAAGCTCACCAGCGGCGCCATGTTCGCGCCCAACTACATCGAGAACAAGCTCAAGTTCTTCTCGCACATCAAGGAGGCGGTGGCCTTCGGCAACGGGCACGACTACGTGACCGCCTTCATCAACATCGACCTGGAAGCGGTGGGCAACTGGGCCGAGCGTCGTGGCCTGGCCTATTCGGGTTACACCGACCTGGCCGCCCAGGAGCCCGTGTATGCGCTCATCCGCGAATGCGTCGAGGAGATCAATGCCCAGCTCGCCGCCGACCCGATGATGAGCGAATCGCAGGTCCGGCGCTTCCTCATCCTGCACAAGGAGCTGGACGCCGACGACGGCGAGCTGACGCGGACCCGCAAGGTGCGCCGCAAGTTCATCTCGGAGAAGTACGGCGAACTGATCGAGGCCCTGTTCTCGGACAAGACGCACCAGTACATCGAGACCGAGGTGAAGTACGAGGATGGTCGCCAGGGCAAGATCTCGGCCGACCTGCGCATTGTCGACGTGAAGACCTTCGCGTCCCAGGCCGCCCGGCCTGCTGCCTGAGGAGAGGACATGGCACGGGAAATCGGCGACGTCATCCTGAACCTGGAGAACATTTCGCTCTCCTTCGGCGGCGTCAAGGCACTCACCGACATCAGCTTCGACGTGCGCGAGCACGAGATCCGTTCGATCATCGGCCCCAACGGCGCCGGCAAGAGCTCCATGCTCAACGTGATCAACGGGGTGTATCACCCGCAGGAAGGGCAGGTGACCTTCCATGGCGAGGTGCGTCGCGAGATGGAGCCCTACATGGCCGCCTCGCAGGGCATCGCCCGCACCTTCCAGAACATCGCCCTGTTCAAGGGCATGAGCGTGCTCGACAACATCATGACCGGGCGCAACCTGAAGATGAAGTGCAACTTCCTGCAGCACGCCCTGCACTGGGGCGCGGCGCGGTGCGAGGAGATCGAACACCGCCACAAGGTGGAGGAGGTGATCGACTTCCTCGAGATCCAGAGCATCCGCAAGACCCCGGTGGGCCGCCTGCCCTATGGCCTGCAGAAGCGGGTGGAGCTGGGCCGCGCGCTGGCCGCCGAGCCCTCCATGCTGCTGCTCGACGAACCCATGGCGGGCATGAACGTGGAGGAGAAGCAGGACATGTGTCGCTTCATCCTCGACGTGAACGACCAGTTCGGCACCACCATCGTGCTCATCGAGCACGACATGGGCGTGGTGATGGACATCTCCGACCGGGTGGTGGTGCTCGACTACGGCAAGAAGATCGGCGATGGCGAACCGGACGAGGTGAAGAACAATCCGGAAGTGATTGCCGCCTACCTGGGCACGTCCCACTGAGCGCCCGGAGGGAGACACGCAATGCAATTCTTTTTCGAAGTCCTGATCGGCGGCCTGCTCTCCGGCGTGCTCTACGCGCTGGTGGCCCTCGGTTTCGTGCTCATCTTCAAGGCCTCGGGCGTGTTCAACTTCGCCCAGGGCGCCATGGTGTTCTTCGCCGCGCTGACCTTTGTCGGCTTCATGGAGGTCCTGCCCGGCTGGACCGGCCTGGAGGCCGGTGGCACCGCGGTGTTCTGGCTCGCCTTCGTCCTTGCCCTGGCGAGCATGATCGTGCTGGGCATCCTCACCGAGAAGATCGTGCTGCGGCCGCTGGTGAACCAGCCGCCCATCACCCTGTTCATGGCCACCATCGGGTTGAGCTATCTGGTCGAGGGCATCGCCCAGGGCATCTGGGGCGCGAGCGTGCGCGGGCTGGATCTGGGCATCGAGGACGTCCCGGTCGAGACCCTGATGGACAAGTTCAACATCCTGGTCTCGAGCTTCGACGTGTTCGCGGCGGTCGCCGCCGGCGTGCTGGTGGCGGTGCTGGCGCTGTTCTTCCAGTACACCCGCATCGGCCGCGCCCTGCGCGCGGTGGCCGACGATCACCAGGCGGCGCTGTCGATCGGCATTCCGCTCAAGCACATCTGGGCCATCGTGTGGGGCGTGGCCGGCTTCGTGGCCCTGGTGGCCGGCATGATCTGGGGCGCCCGCAACGGGGTGCAGTTCGCGCTCACCTACACCGCGCTCAAGGCGCTGCCGGTGCTGATCCTGGGCGGCTTCACCTCGGTGCCGGGTGCCATCGTCGGGGGGCTGATCATCGGCGCGTCGGAGAAGCTGGCGGAGGTATATGTGGGCCCGATGGTGGGCGGCGGCATCGAGTCCTGGTTCCCCTACATGCTGGCGCTGGGTTTCCTGCTGGTTCGCCCCGAGGGGTTGTTCGGCGAGAAGCACATTGACAGGGTGTGAGCACCCACGCTTGGGGCTGGCGCCCCGGCGCTGCCCCCCCCCGAGGGGGCGGTCACCCGCCTTGGGGCGGCCCGGCGGGAGTGGTGGGCCCCCCACGCTTGGGGCTTCGCCCCCGGCGCTGCCCCCCGAGGGGCGGTCACCCGCCTTGGGGCGGCCCGGCGGCGGGTGGGGAGCGATTGTGATGTTGATTGAATCGATTAGACGAATGCGTCCGGAGACAACCCATGCTTTACCGTGAAGCCGGTCAGTTCAAGACCACCTACGAGGCCGATCAGCAGATCTTCCCGATCGCGCAGGACCGCATCGGCATCGCGCTGCTCATCGGCGTCTTCGCCCTGGTGGTGCCGCTGATCGCCGACGAGTACTGGCTCAAGGCCATCATCACCCCGGTGCTCATCTTCTCGCTCGCCGCCATCGGCCTGAACATCCTCACCGGCTACGCCGGTCAGCTCTCGCTCGGTTCGGCGGCCTTCATGGCGGTGGGGGCCTTCGGCGCCTACAACGTCATCCTGCGCATCGACGGCATGCCCTTCATCCTGGCGCTCATCCTGGGCGGGGTGTGCGCGGCCATCGTGGGCATCCTGTTCGGCCTGCCCAGCCTGCGCATCAAGGGCTTCTACCTCGCGGTGGCGACGCTGGCGGCGCAGTTCTTCATCGTCTGGGTACTGGTGAAGGTGGAGTGGTTCTCCAACTACTCGTCCTCGGGGGTGATCACCGCGCAGGCGATCGAGATCTTCGGCTACACCTTCGAGAGTCCGGAGTCGAAATACCTCCTGACCCTGGCCATCGTCGTGGTCATGGCGCTGCTGGCCAAGAACATGGTGCGCTCGACCACCGGGCGCATGTGGATGGCGGTGCGCGACATGGACGTGGCGGCCGAGGTGATCGGCATCCGCCTGATGCGCACCAAGCTGCTGGCCTTTGCGGTGTCCTCCTTCTACTGCGGCGTGGCCGGCGCGCTCTACGCCTACGCCTACATCGGCACCGTGGAGCCCGAGGGCTTCAACCTGGATCTGTCCTTCAAGATCCTGTTCATGATCATCATCGGCGGGGTCGGCTCGATCATGGGCTCTTTCCTGGGGGCGGCCTTCATCGTGCTGCTGCCGATCTTCCTGGACAACTTCGTGCCGGTGGTGCTGGGGGACCTGGTGTCCGCCAGCTTCGTTTCGAATCTTCAGCTCATCGTCTTCGGCGGGCTGATCATCTTCTTCCTGATCGTCGAACCGCACGGGCTCGCGCGCCTGTGGCAGATCGGCAAGGAAAAACTGCGGCTGTGGCCGTTCCCGCACTAGACCGAACCCTCCGGGACGGTCACCTGACTCGCTAGACGCGCGACACATCAATAAAGAGAGGAGACATCCATGAAGCTCAAGCAAACGGTTGTACTCGGCGCCGCCATCGCCGGCCTGCTGGGATCCGCAGCAGCCTACTCGGCCGAGCAGTTCATCGGTCTGCCCAGCTACCGGGTCGGGCCCTACGGCGCGAACGGTGCTTCGCTGTACGGCGGCTGGATCGACTACATGCAGATGGTCAACGACCGCGACGGCGGCGTCGGTGGCGTCAAGCTGGTGTGGGAAGAGTGCGAGACCGAATACAACAACGCCCGCGGCGTCGAGTGCTACGAGCGCCTCAAGAACAAGGGGGAGACCGGCAACTCCAGCTTCCAGCCGCTGTCGACCGGCATCACCTACTCGGTGATCGACAAGGTCGCCGAGGACAAGATCCCGCTGGTCACCATCGGCTATGGCCGCACCGATGCCGCCGACGGCCGCGTGTTCCCGTGGGTGTTCCCGCTCATCACCACCTACTGGTCGCAGGCCTCCGCCATCGTCAAGTACATCGGCATGAAGGCCGGCGGCATGGACAAGCTCAAGGGCAAGAAGATCGGCCTGCTCTACCACGACTCCGCCTATGGCAAGGAGTCCCACGCGATCATGGACAAGCTGGCCGAGAAGCATGGCTTCGAGGTGGTCAAGATCGCCGTGGCCCACCCGGGCAACGAGCAGCAGGCCCAGTGGCTGCAGATCCGCAAGGAGCGCCCGGACTACGTGATCCTGTGGGGCTGGGGAGTGATGAACTCCACCGCCATCAAGACCGCCGCCAAGACCGGCTACCCGCGTGACAAGATCGTCGGCGTGTGGTGGTCCGGCTCCGAGGAGGACGTGATTCCGGCCGGCAGCGTGGCCAAGGGCTACACCGCCGCCGGCTTCAACGTCGCCGGCGCCGGCTATCCGGTCATCAAGGACATCGAGCAGCACGTCTATGCCAAGGGCCACGGCAACATGGAGAAGAAGGATCTGGTCGGCTCGGTGCTCTACAACCGCGGTGTGGTGCACGGGATCATCATGGTGGAGGCGCTGCGCACCGCGCAGAAGAAGTTCGGCGAGGGCAAGGCCCTGACCGGCGAGCAGGTGCGCTGGGGCTTCGAGCACCTGGACATCGATGCCGCCCGCCTCAAGGCACTCGGGGCGTCCGGCTTCATGCCGCACCTGAAGGTCAGCTGCGAGGACCACGAGGGGTCCGGCAAGGTCAAGTTCCAGACCTGGGACGGCAACCAGTGGAAGGTCGTGACCGACTGGGTCGAGGCCGATCGCGGCGTGGTGCGCCCGATGATCGAGGCCTCCGCCGCCGCCTACGCCAAGGAGAAGGGCATCACCCCGCGCGACTGCAGCAAGGAGATGTGATCCGCCCGGACGGGCGTCGCGGTGCCGCGACGCCCCCGACCTCCCCGATCCGGGGAGGTCGGCCGAGGGCATGCTCCACCGTGCCCTGCGCCGACCTTCTCTTCCACGCGCCGCCAAGCCGGCGCCCCGAGTCAACGCTGGCAGGACGATCCGAATGCATACCGCCACCGCCGAAACGACAACGCAAGCCGCGCCCTACCTGAGCGTGAACAACATCGAGGTCATCTACGACCACGTGATCCTCGTGCTCAAGGGGGTCTCGCTCGAGGTGCCCAAGGGCAAGATCGTGGCCCTGCTGGGGGCCAACGGCGCGGGCAAGTCCACCACGCTCAAGTCCATCTCCAACCTGCTGCGCGCCGAGCGCGGCGACGTGACCAAGGGCAACATCGAGTTCAAGGGCCGCCGCATCGACCAGATGACCCCGGCCGACCTGGTGCGCAAGGGCGTGATCCAGGTGATGGAGGGGCGCCACTGCTTCGAGCACCTGACCATCGAGGAGAACCTGCTCACCGGCGCCTACACCCGCCCCGACGGCCACGCCGGCATCAAGCGCACCCTGGAGATGGTCTACGACTACTTCCCGCGCCTGAAGACCCGCCGCGCCTCCCAGGCGGGCTACACCTCCGGCGGCGAGCAGCAGATGTGCGCCATCGGCCGCGCCATCATGGCCAACCCCGAGATGGTGCTGCTCGACGAGCCCTCCATGGGCCTGGCGCCGCAGATCGTCGAGGAGATCTTCGAGATCGTGAAGGATCTCAACCGCAAGGAGTCGGTGAGCTTCCTGCTCGCGGAGCAGAACACCATGGTGGCGCTGCGCTACGCCGACTTCGGCTACATCCTCGAATCCGGCCGCATCGTCATGGAAGGGGATGCCAAGGACCTGGCCAACAACGAGGACGTCAAGGAGTTCTACCTCGGCCTGTCGGGCGAGGGGCGCAAGAGCTTCCGGGATGTGAAGCACTATCGCCGGCGCAAGCGCTGGCTGTCGTGACGGCGCCACCACGCCACGTCTGGCGGCGTTGCGCGCCTTGCCAGACGCGCCGTGCTGACGCCCTGGAGCGATCATCGCGGCTGCAAACGTCGCCCGGGCGAGCAAAGCGACGCCGGGGACGATGTGATTCATTGTGAGGATAGATCCCGGATTCCGCTGCGCTGCATCCGGGCTACGCGAGAAACAAGAGGCGCGGCACGCAAGCAACAAAGGAATCACCATGAGCCATTTCGACGAGCGAGAAACCCGTGACCCCGCCGAGCGCGAACGCGAACTGCTGGCCCGGCTGCCGGCCCAGATCGGCCATGCCCGGGCGCACACGGCGGCCTTCGCGCAGCTGCTGACCGACGTCGATCCGGCGACCATCACCTCCCGCGAGGCGCTGGCGGCGCTGCCGGTGACGCGCAAGTCCGACCTGCTCGAACTGCAAAAGGGCGCGCGCCCGTTCGGCGGCTTCGCCGCCGTGACCTGGGGGCGTCGATGCGCCCGCGTGTTCGCTTCGCCGGGGCCGATCTACGAACCCGAGGGCGCCCGCCCCGACTACTGGCGTCTGGCGCGCGCCTTCCATGCCGCCGGCTTTCGCGAGGGCGACCTGGTGCACAACACCTTCGCCTATCACATGACCCCCGCCGGCTCGATGATGGAGACCGCCGCCCATGCGCTGGGCTGCTCGGTGTTCCCCGGCGGGGTCGGGCAGACCGAGCAGCAGCTCGAGGCGATCCGCGATCTGCAGCCCAACGCCTACACCGGCACGCCCTCGTTCCTGCGCATCCTCATCGAGAAGGCTGACGAGGCCGGCATGGCGATCCCGTTCACCAAGGCCTTCGTCTCCGGCGAGGCCTTCCCGCCCAGCCAGCGCGATGCGCTCCTGGCGCGGGGCATCGCCGCCTATCAGGCCTACGCCACCGCCGACATCGGCCTGATCGCCTACGAGACGCCGGCCCGCGACGGCCTGGTCATCGACGAGGACGTGTTGGTGGAGATCGTCCGCCCCGGCACCGGCGATCCGGTACCCGAGGGGGAGGTGGGCGAGGTGGTGGTCACCACCTTCAATCCGGATTACCCGCTCATCCGTTTCGGCACCGGCGACCTGTCCGCCATGCTGCCGGGCGCCAGCCCCTGCGGTCGCACCAACGCCCGCATCAAGGGCTGGATGGGGCGCGCCGACCAGACCACCAAGGTCAAGGGCATGTTCGTGCATCCGGGCCAGGTCGCGGCGGTGCTCAAGCGCCATCCGGAGGTGGCGCGCGCGCGCCTGGTGGTGGACAATCCCGACCTGACCGACCGCATGACCCTGCAGTGCGAGGCGACTGGCAGCGTGGGCCTGCACGACGCGCTGATCGAGTCCCTGCGCGAGGCCACCAAGCTGCGCGGCGAAGTGCGCTTCATGGCCCCGGGCACGCTGCCCAACGACGGCAAGATCATCGACGACATCCGCCGCTACGATTAGGGTCCACCGATCCTGACGGGGCGGCGGCACCAACCGCGGGAGTCCCCATGCCCCATCCCCCCCGCCCGCTCGAGGGCGTCACCGTCATCGACCTCACCCGGCTGCTGCCCGGCCCGATGGCGACCATGCACCTGGCCGACCTGGGGGCCGAGGTCGTCAAGGTCGAGCCGCCCGGTGGCGACTACGCCCGCGTCATGGGCGCCATGGACGGCCCGGTCAGCCATTTCTTCGAACTCGTCAATCGCAACAAGAAGAGCCTCGAGCTCGATCTCAAGGACGCGACCGACCGGCAGGTGCTGCTCGGGTTGGTCGACGGCGCCGACGTGCTCTTCGAAGGCTTCCGCCCGGGGGTGATGGCCCGGCTCGGGCTCGACTACGCCACGTTGGCGGCGCGCAACCCGACGCTGGTGTACTGCAGCATCACCGGCTACGGCCAGACCGGGCCCTATGCGCAGCGCGCCGGCCACGACATCAACTACCTGGGCTATGCCGGCGTGCTCGACCAGATGGGCGCCGCCGGCGAGGCGCCCGCCCTGTCCAATCTGCAGGTGGCCGACCTGCTCGGTGGGGCGCTCACGCCCCTGGTCGGCGTGCTCGCCGCCCTGGTCGACGCCCGCGCCCGGGGCCAGGGCCGTTACCTCGACGTGGCCATGACCGATGCGGCGCTGGCGCACAACATCTTTCCCATGGCCCAGGTGCGGGCCGACGGCGCACCGCGCGCGCGCGGCGAGGATCTGCTCACCGGCGGCGTGCCCTGCTACGGCGTCTACGCCACCCGGGACGCGCGCTACATGGCCGTCGGGGCGCTGGAGCTCAAGTTCTGGCAGCTGGCCTGTCGCACCCTCGGCCGGCCCGACCTGGAGCCCTACCATCTGTGCGAGGGCGAGCGCGGTGCCTATGCGCGTCAGGAACTCGCACGCCTGTTCCGCACCCGGACGCAGGCCGAGTGGACCGCCGTGTTCGACGCCGTCGACTGCTGCGTGACCCCGGTGCTGCGTCTTGACGAGGCGCTCGCGAATGCCCAGATCGCGGCCCGCGGCATGGTCGGCACGGTGGCCGGCCGGCCCCAGTGCGCGCCGCCCTTCGGGCTGGCCGGGGTGGACCTCGCCGGGGCCCGGCGCGCGCCGGCGCTCGACGCAGATGGACAGGAATTGCGTGCGCGTGCATCCAGATCCACGACTCGACCGTAGAGTCCATGCGGCGCATCCCACGCGCCGGGAAAACAACCATGCTTGACGACCGATTGATCCGCCGCCTGATCCTGCGCAGCGCGGCCCGGGAGGCCGAAGCCTTCGAGCAGCTCTACCAACTGACCGCGCCGGTGCTGATGGCGGTGGCCTTCAAGATCACCGGGCGGCGGGAGCTGGCCGAAGAGGTGCTCCACGACGCCTTCGTGAAGCTCTGGCACGAGGCCGGACGCTTCGACGCCAGCGCCACCCGGCCGGTGGCCTGGATGGCCACCATCGTGCGCAACCGCGCCATCGACGTGGTCAGCCGCGCCGACGTGGCGCGCGTGGCCATGGTGGAGGATGTGGAGGCGCTCATCGACACCCAGTTCGACTGGGCGGATTCGGCGGAGGCGGCCGAGGGGCAGCGGCAGATGCGCCACTGGCTGCGCGACTGCCTCGACGAACTCAAGGGCAGCGAGCGCCAGGCGCTGGTGCTGGCCTACCTGCACGGGCTGAGCCACGGGGAACTGGCGCGGCATCTGTCCGCGCCGCTGGGCACCATCAAGTCCTGGGTCCGTCGCGGCCTGCGCAGCCTGAAGAGCTGCGTCGAATCCTGTTCGGGGTCGCCCTCATGAGGCTCGGCCCCTCCCCCCATCTGGACGCGCTGTGCGGCGAGTACCTGCTCGGCACCCTGCAGGGCGCCGCCCGGCGGCGGTTCGAGCGTGCCCTGGCGCAGGAACCCCTGGTGGCCAGCCGTCTGGCGAGCTGGCGCAATGTCGTCATCCCCCAACCCGCGGAGGCCGAGCGCATGCAACCCGACGCCCGACTCTGGCAGCGCATCGCGCGCGACCTGTCGCTGCATCGATATCGCACCCCCTGGTATGCGCGCGTCGGCCTGTGGCGCGGCTGGGCGCTCGCGGCCACGACCGCCCTGGTCGTGTGGAGCGGCGTCGCCCTCGTCTCGTTCGAGCCGGCCATGGCGCCGCTGGCGACCCTCGCCAGTACGACGGGGCAGGCCCGGCTCAGCGTGGCCATGTCGTCCGATCGGCGCTGGTTGCAGCTCACCTCCACGCGCACCGTGCAGGCCGGGCCCGGCCAGAGCTTCGAGCTGTGGCTCCTGCCGGCCGACGGCTCGGCGCCGCGGTCGATGGCGGTGCTCGGCGAGCTCGGCGGCCGGGTCGCGGTGCCGGCGCCGCTGCGCGACCGTCTCGGCGCGGGGGTGAAACTGGCGGTGTCGGTGGAACCGCCCGGCGGTTCGCCCACTGGCGCGCCGACCGGTCCGGTGATTCTCGTCGGCGCGGTGGCGCCGGGCTGATCCGCTCGGGGGATTGTCGCCATGAACAAAACAAGGCCGCGGAGCGCGGCCTTGTTTGCGACGTGAGGCAGGCGGTCAGGCGATGAAGGCGGCGGGCACCGGATCTTCCCCCAGGGCGTTGAGCAGCACCGCCCAGTGCATGGTCTCGTCACCGAGGATGCTGGCGGCGGCCTTGGCCAGGTCGCGGTTGGCGAACTTCGGCACCGCGCCCAGGTAGGCGCTGGCGGCACCCTTTTCGAGGCCGGCGGCGAAGCGCAGCACGTCCGCCTGGTTCTTCAGGTCGCCGACCGGGAACTGATAGTCCGACGCACGCTTGGCCATCACCGCGCGGCCACCGAGCTTCTCGATGGTGCCCGCGAGGATGTCGGCATGGGCCTTGTGATGGCCCTGGAAACCCACCGCCACGTCGAGCACCGGTTTTTTCAGCAGACCGGATTCGGCACCGACCTGGTAGGCGGCGATGGCCTGGTATTCCAGGCCGAGGGCGACGTTGAGGATGGCGATGTCGTCGGCTTCGTTCATCTTGCCCTTGGCGGCCAGCGCCCGTCCCGGCGCCGCGAGGCCGAGCGCGGTGGTGGCGCCGAGCGCGAACAGGCTGCCGGACTTGAGGAAGAGGCGGCGTTCCACACGCTGGATCGAGGCGTTCATGTCCTTGTGATTCATGATCAGTCTCCTGGTCGTTGATGGCGGGCCGGGGTGGCCCGTCCTGCCTCCTGTACGGCCGAGCACGCCCAGTGGATGCGGAAGCTACGCATTGCGGCGGGTGCCGCCGTGGGTATGCTTGCGTGCATGGATACCGTGTTGCTTCTGTTGCCGGACTTCTCGCTCATTGCGCTCGGCGTGCTGCTGCGCCGGCATGGCGGCTTCGGCGACGACCTGTGGGCCGGCCTCGAGCGCCTGGTGTATTTCGTTCTCTTCCCGGCGCTGCTGTTCGGGGCGCTGGCGCGTGTCGAGATCTCGCTGGAGACGACGCTGCCGCTGTTCCTCTCGGGCCTGGCGGTGATGGTGAGCGGTTTCGTGCTGGGGTGGCTGCCGCGGCGCTGGATGGGGCTGGCGCCGATGAGCTTCGCCTCACGCCTGCAGTGCGCCTACCGCTTCAACACCTATATCGGCATGGCGGTGGCGGGCCAGGTGTTCGGTGCCGCCGGGCTGGCGACCATGGGGGTGCTGTGCGGGACCATGGTGCCGTTCGCGAACGTGATGGCGGTGAGCGTGCTGGCGCGCCACGGTCAGGGGCGGATCGGGCGCGAGCTGATGCGCAACCCGCTCATCCTGGCGACCCTCGCGGGGCTGCTGTTCAATGCCGCCGGCCTGTCGCTGCCGGTGCCGGCGGCGGCCTTTCTCGGCCGCCTGGCCGATGCATCGATCGCCCTCGGGCTGCTGGCGGTGGGGGCCGCCCTGCGCTGGGGCCGGGTGGGCGGGCACTGGGGCGGCTCGGTGTGGATCGCGGCGGTCAAGTTGCTGGCCCTGCCGACGATCGC
This sequence comes from Nitrogeniibacter mangrovi, assembly GCF_010983895.1. Lineage (GTDB taxonomy): Bacteria > Pseudomonadota > Gammaproteobacteria > Burkholderiales > Rhodocyclaceae > Nitrogeniibacter > Nitrogeniibacter mangrovi. The sequence continues at coordinate 3,567,247 of NZ_CP048836.1, read as the reverse complement.
GTGGTCGATCACCGGCGTGGCCGGGCTCGACGGGGTGGCGCGGGGCGTGCTGGTGCTGTTCGCCGCGCTCCCCTCGGCGTCGTCGGCCTACATTCTGGCGACGCGCATGGGCGGCGACGGCCCGGGCGTGGCCTGGCTGATTTCGGCCACCACCCTGGCCGCCATGCCCACCATGGCGTGCTGGCTGGCCCTGGTGCGCGGCTGAGGGCCGCGCCGCGGGCTCAGGCTTTCTTGGCCGGCGCGCGGCGGGTGCGGGGGGTGCCGGTGGTACCGCTCTTCTTGGCAGTGCTCGTGGGGGTCCGCTTGCGCGGGGCGCTCGAGGGGCTGGCGGCGGGCTTCTTGCGCGGCGCGGCGGGCTTCTTCTTTGCGGTGCGCGGCTTGGCGGCCGGCGCGGCGTCGGCGGCCGGCTCGCCCATCAACTGCCAGGGCCACATGGCGGCGTTGGCGGCGGCGTTGGTCGCGGCGGCGGCGGCGGAGGCGAAGGCGTTGGCGGCATGGGCCGCCGCCTCGGCGCCATCGTCGCTGGCGGTGTCGGCCTCGGCGGCGTCACCGTCCGGCGTCGCGGTCTCGGCCTGCCCCATCCACGGCCAGCCGGCAAAGGGATTCGACGTTTCACCATCGCCCGGGTCGGTGGATGTTTCCGCCTGGCGGCGCGCCGCGTCGCCCATATGGCGCAGGGTCATCAGGGTGGCGCGCTGCATCTCCAGCCCCTGGATGGTCATCTGCAGCATGTTCAGGTTCATCTTGAGCCAGCCCTCGACCGCTTTCATGTCGGCGATGCGCTTGTCAAGCTCATCGACATCGACGGTGGGGGTGACCATGCCCGGCAGGGAGAAGCCCATGCCGTTCCACATGTTGCGGACGAATTCGAGCGGATCGGAGTGAGATTCCTGCGACATGGCGATGCTCCCGTAAGGCCGGTGGTTGGGTGGTTTCAGGTTCGATCCTAGCGCAGACGCGGTGCGGAAGCATGGTGCACGGCAGCATCCTGCGCTTCAGCCGCGCTTCTCCGTTTCGGTCTCTTCGTCACGCTGGCTGAGCAGGCGTTGCATGACCGCCCGCAGCTTGGCCGGGCGGACCGGCTTGTGCAGGATGGGGAGGCTGGCGGCGCGCGCGCGGTTGATGACGTCGCTGCCGGTGTCGCCGGTGATGAGGATGCTGCGCAGGCGGTAGCCCACCAGGGCCGCGATGCGCTCGATCACCTCCAGCCCGGTCTGGTGGCCCTGGAGGCGATAGTCGGTGATGAGCACCTCGGGCGGACGGGTCGGGTCGAGGAGGGCGAGGGCCTCGCCGAGGGAACTGGCGGCGGTGACCTCGCAGCCCCAGGCGGCCAGCAGGCTGTCGAGGCTGGCGAGCGCGAGCGGATCGTCGTCCACCACGAGGACGCGGGTGCCGTCGAGGGTGCCGGGCGGGCGCTCGGCCGGCGCGATGTCCGGCTCGGTCTGCGGCGCGCAGCGCTCGACGCGCACCCCGAACACGGAGCCGTGGCCCGGCCGTGAGCGCAGCATGAGGGTGTGCCCGAGCAGCAGGGTGAGGCGGCGCACGATGGCCAGGCCGAGGCCGAGCCCCTTGGTGCGGGCCCGTTCCGGATTGTCGAGCTGGACGAACTCCTGAAAGATCACTTCCTGCTTGTCGGTGTCGATGCCCTTGCCGCTGTCGCGCACCTCGACGCGCAGCTGGTCGCCGTCGGGGCGGCAGGCGATGAGGATGGTGCCCCTGGGGGTGTAGCGGATGGCGTTGCTGACCAGGTTGGAGAGGATGCGTTCGAACAGTAGCGGGTCGGTGCGGATCCAGGCGGCGCAGGGGCGGACCCGCAGGCGCAGACCGCGCTCCTCGGCCCAGATCTGGAAGTCGTTGTCGATGCGGTCGAGGATCGGCTGCAGCGGGCTGGCCACGATCTTGGGTTCGAGGGCGCCGGCATCGAGGCGCGAGATGTCGAGCAGGGAGTCGAGCAGATTCTCCATGGCCTCGGCGGAGGCCTGGATCTGGCGCACCAGGCGATGGGTCTCGGGCGGGTGGGGATGCTCCGCCAGTTCGGCGATGAACAGCCCTAGCGCGTGCATGGGCTGGCGCAGGTCGTGGCTGGCCGCGGCAAGGAAGCGCGACTTGGCCATGTCCGCCCGTTCCGCCTCGTCGGTGCGGTTGCGCAACTCGGCAGTGGCCTCGTCGATCCGCTGCATCATTTCCCGATGGGCCGACTGGAGCCGTTCGGCCATCTCGTTCACCCCCTGGCCGAGCCGTTGCAGGCTGCCGCCGCCGGACACCCGGACGCGGTCGTGGAGGTGGCCGGCGCCGATGCGCGCGACGATGCGCGCCACGTCGCGGATCGGCTCGCTGACCCCCTGGCTCATGCGGATGGCCAGCAGCACGCTGCCGATCAGGACCAGCAGCAGGGCGCTGGCGCCGGCATTGAGGAGTTGGTCGCGTTGCTCGTTGAGCCGGGTGTTGGAGATGTCGATGATGATCCCGCCGAGGGGGTGCTGGGCCAGGCTGGTGCCATTGTCGAAGCCGGATTCGCCGATATTGAGGCGGACCGGCTCGATCGGCTCGAAGAAGCGGACCGTCTGCGCGAGCCCCTGCTGCGAGGCGGCGCTTACCGGCGCGGAGGCTGGGGGCGGTTCGACGCGACCGGCGCGGGCCAGGGCGCGGCCACTGGCATCGACGGCGAGGACGCCGAGCACGCCTTCTTCGCGCAGGGACGTGTCGAGCAGGCGTTGCAGGTCCTCGATGTTGTTGGCGAACACCGCGTACTCGGTGGCGGTGGCGACCTGGCGGGCAAGGGCACGGCCACGGTCGGAGTAGGCTTGCTCCAGATCGGCCAGACGCAGGTGGGTGAAGTAGGCGATCATGAACGCGCCGAGCACGATGGCCGGCGCCACCGCCACCAGCACCACCCGGGCGCGCACTCCCCAATTACGAATCATGGCTGGTCGCCTTCCGTGCGCCGGATCGACGCTTCGAGCGCACCCGGCGTCGGCAGTTCGAGCGAGAGCGAGCGCGCCACGTGCGGGTTGGTGCTGACCGAGAAGCGAACCGGATAGGCCGGTGCCGGCAGCGGGTTGCCCGATAGCGCGGAGTCGACCACCCGCGCGACCTGGTCACCGACCTGCTCGGGGGTCGAATACACCGCCAGGATGGCACCGGCGCGTACATAGGCAGGCGAGAAGCCGATCACCGGCGTGCGCTCACGGTAGGCGGTCAGCAGAATGTTCTGGATGGTGAAGTTGTTGTAGACCGAGGTGTCGGGTACGGCCACCAGCACGCCGTCGGGATCGAGCACGTCCCGCAGGGCGTTGTACAGCGGCGTGTCCTCGTCGATCAGGGCGCTCCGGAGGGTGATGCCAGCGTCGTTGGCGACCGTTTGCATGTCGTCCACGTAGGTCCGTGAGGCGGCACTGAACACCATGGCGATGCGTTCGGTGCCGGGCAGCGCGGCGCGGATCAGCGCCAGCTGGCGCGAGGCCGGCTGGTCGATGTACACCGCGCTGCGCTGCGCCCCTGAGCGCACGCGGGGCAGGCGGGTGTAGGTCTGGTGGGTCAGCAGCGCACAGATGAGCCGGTCGGGCTGGTGGCGTCCGACCACGACTTCGGCGGCCCGGGTGCCAATGGTGACGACCAGGGTGGCGCGGGCGAGCAGCGCCGAGGTGATCTGCGCGATGGGTACCGATTCGACCGACACCGACGGGCGCGATTCGGCCAGCCGGTCCTTGATGCGCCGCGCGGTCTGCTCGTAGGCGGGGGCGCCGTCGCTGAGCACCAGCAGGGTGTCCGCGGCCCGGGCATAGGGCATCGCACCCGTCAGGGTGGCCAAGAGCAGCAGGAGGCGGATCCAGGCGCGACGCATCCGGGCGGCGGGGTCAGTAGGTCAGCCTGAGGGTGACGTAGCCCTCGGGCGGGCGGACGAGATCCTGGTGGAAGTCGCTGACGCCGCCCCCGATCCGGTCCATGCCCACCGCCAGCTCGGCGCTGGAGACGCCGGCGCGCCAGCGTTTGGCAATGCGGGCACTGCTGTAGTGATAGGGGCGGACCGTATCTTCCGGATCGCTGTCGTACCAGCTCATGCCCCCCACGAATCCATGCTGGACACTCATCTGCCAGTCGTGAGGCAGCCGGATCGACGCGAATAAGGCAAAGGCATGGTGTGGGGCACTGAGTTCGGCGGGCGGATCGTTGCTTTTCAAATGGGTGTAAGCATAGTGCCCCCCGATCCATGTGTCATGTGTCGAACGATATAGAAATGACAGTTCGGTGCCATGAATGTCGGCTGCGCCGCCGCCGATGTATTTCGGTGCCTCGCCGTCGTGGTTCAGCGGCGGAGCGGGGACGATGTTGCTGGTGGCGGTGTCGCGGCGGATCATGTCCCGGATCTGTTCGACATAGACACGCAGGTCGATGTTGCTCTGGTGGTCGGCCGATTCATGCCGCAGGCCCAGTTCCCGCGTGGTGACCCGTTCCGGCGGCAACTCGCCCGAAGGCTGGAAGGACTGGAACAGCACGACGCCGCCGAGGGCTTCGGCATAGCGCACGTCGGCCCGGCGTTCGAACGGCGTGAGGTTGCGGTAGCCGCGGCTCCACGCGGCCCGGGCGGTGGTGCGGTCGGTCAGGTGCAGGTTCGCGGCCAGTCGGGGCGAGAAGCGGGGGCCGGCGGCGTCGGTGTCTTCGAGCAGGGCGCCAGCGTTGAAGGTCCAGGCGCGGCCCTGGCGATGCTCCAGGTTGGCGAACAGGCGCGTGTTGCGGATGTCGATGTCGTCGCGGGTGTTGAAGACGCGTTGCGAGGCGACCCGGTCGCTGCGCAGGCCCGCGCCCCACACGATGCGGTCGTCCGGCCCCGGATGGATCAGGTGCTCGAATTCCAGATCGTCGCGCAGGGCACGGGTGTGCTGGGCACCATCGACGTAGGTGCCGACGGGAATGCCGTAGACCGCCAGCAGCACCGCGGATGGCACGCCCAGGTAGGACGACAGGGAGGGGATGAAGAAGCCCGGGTCCTCGGCCCGTTCCTCCTGGTGGAAATAGGTGAGCTTGATCTCGTCGTCGGTGTTCAGCTGGCGCCGCCAGCGGACTTCGCCGAAACCGGTGTAGCTGTCGACGGTGCGCTCGGGGTCGGTCACGCTGTCGGCGACACCCTTGCCGGCGCGGGTGTCCACGAAGCCGAAATGGAACTCCACGGTGTCCAGGGCACCGAGCTGCCAGTCCACGCGGGCGTCGGCGCGCTGATGTCGGTAGCTGTCGTTGAGGCCGTCGAGGCCGTCTTCGCGTTGCTGACCGAGGGTCAGGCGCGCGGTGGCGTCCCCGAGTCGCTGGCGTATCGACACCATGCGCTCGTGGAGGCCGTTCGCCCCTTCGGTGATGCGGGCGCGCAGGCGCGGCGTTTCCGCCGCCGGCCGGGTGATGATGTTCACAACGCCGAGGAAGGCGTTGCTGCCGTAGGCGGCGGCGTTGGTGCCGCGGAACACCTCGATGCGTTCGATGTCGTCGATGTCCACGCTGATCTTGGCCCACTCGATCCCGCTGACGAAATAGGGCGAATAGGCCGAGCGGCCGTCCACCCGGACCAGCATGCGTCGGGGGGCGTCGTCCGACAGGCCGTGATAGCTGGTCAGCGGCGTGGCGCCGTTGGCGCGACCGATCTGGATGCCGGGCACGAAGCGCAGCAGTTCGGCCACATCGCGCGCGCCCGAGGCGCGGATCATGTCGCGGTCGATCACGGTGACCGCGCCCGGGGCGTCGTTGAGTGGCTGGATCAGACGGGCCGCGGAAAGGACCACTGGGACGTCGCCGAACAGGGCCAGTTCCGAGGTGACCGGCGCGGCGGCGAATACCGGGCCGGCGCAGCCGATGCCGATCAGCGCGAGATGGGGCAGGAGTCGTTGTCGCATAAGGGCGGCGGAGCGGTTTCGAACCGTTGCATTGTTGCCCGGATCGCGCCGTGAAACCAGCGTCGGGACCGGTGTCTCATCGCCCCCGCGGCGCGGACTTTTCCGATGTCATTTTTGCCGCGCTCAGGTATGCTCGGTTTCTGTGTACATGCCGGTATCGGAGTGATGACGTGGTACGCGGTCGGAACGGCTGTCGTGCTATGCTTTCGGAATGAATGCGATGAATCTGACAGCTGCTGCACCCACCCCTTCGCAGCACGCCGAATTGATCGGAGGCGGTGTCGTGACGAGAATTCTGGTGGTCGAGGACCACGTGCTGGTGCGTGAAGCCATGGCGCAGACCCTGCAGCGCCTGGACGAGCAGGTCGAATGCGTCGGCGTCAAGACGGCGGACGAGGCCCTCGAGGAGCTGGAGCGCAATCCGGATCGCGACCTGGCCGTCATCGATCTCATGCTGCCGGACATGAACGGTTTTTCGCTGCTCGGGATTCTCGCCAAGCGCTTCCCGGAATTGCCGGCCATCGTCGTCTCGGCCCTGGACGACAGCGCGTCGATCCAGCGCGCGATGAAATCCGGCGCCTCCGGTTTCGTGCCCAAGTCCTGCTCAAGCGAGGAACTGCTCGATGCGATCCGCATCGTGCTCGATGGTGGCATCTACACGCCCAAGGAGGAGGCGGGCAGTGCCCGTCGCCGGGGGGGCGCGCCGATCCAGGAACGTTTCGGTCTGACCACGGCGCAGACGCGGGTCATGGAGCTGCTGGCCCAGGGCAAGACCAACCGTGAAATCGCCGATCTGCTCGGGTTGTCGGAGGGCACCGTGAAGGTGCACATGTCGGCGATCTTCCGTGCTCTCAACGTGACCAACCGCGCCCAGGCAGTGCTGGTCATCACCCGCCACGGGGCACGGCTGTAGGGGCTACGGACCTCGGGGCGACCCCGCCCCGATGATGCATCAGGACGTCAGTGGGTGCCGCCTGCGAGCGCCGCCAGGGTGTCCGTGCGCGCAAGGCCTTCTTCGCTGTCCGCCGCCGACGCCATCGTGCCCGATTCGGGCTCGTCCATCACATCGGCGTATTCGATCTCCAGCACCTCGAGCATCTGGCGCGCCAGCCGCCGGCAGCTGTTGGCCAGCTGCGTCGGCAGCTGATCCGGGACCTCGCTCTGCAACAGCAGTTTGGATGCGGACAGGCTGTTGACCGGCCGCAGGATGCGGTGGCGGTAGGCGCCCATCAGCTGGGCGACGCTTCGGTCCGCCGCCTCGCGCGCCCAAGGGTTGGTCGGCCACTGGGAGGGCAGGGCATAGGCGCGCGGAAAGCGTTCCAGATCGGCGAGCACGGTGCGGATGTCCTCGTGGGATTCGCGGAACGGCAGCAGCACGATGTCGGCCAGGGCGTAGAGCTTGCGGTCCACCTCGGGGCGGTTGCCGCCGCCGTCGATGACGCCGAGCCAGCCGTCCAGGGCGCGCAGCTTGTCGGCGACCTTGGCCAGGGCTTCGGGGGTGCGGGCGTCGGCCGTCACGTAGCGCCGCCCTTCGGGCCGCAACGGTTCGCGCGCGGTGTCGGTGAGCACGCAGGCAGAGCGCTGGCCGAGCAGGCCCAGGCCCTGGCAGAGCATGTGCGACAGCGAGGTCTTGCCGGTGCCGCCCTTGTTTCCGATGATGCAGATGATGTCAGCCATAGGGGTGTTTCCGGTGCGCGGCGGTGTGGCCGCATGGTGACCATTATGGTGACGATGCGCGCGGGGGCGTGGCGGGAAGTGACCGGGTTTTTTCTCCCTTTTCGCCGCTTTTGGCAGTGCACGGCGCACCGATTTCGTAGAGGTACAGGGGCCGCCCGCCGGTCTGTTGCGGGGTGACGGTGCGCACCGGCTCGACCCCGGGGATCGCAAAGCTGTTGCTCACCAGCAGGCTGCCCGGGCGCATCTGGGCGCAGGCCTTGCGCCACACCTCGGGCATCGGCACCGGCGAGAGGAACACGTAGACCACGTCGTAGGGTGCCCAGTCGTGCGCCCAGAAGTCACCGCGCAGCCAGCGCAGGTTCGCCTGGCCGGCACACAGCAGGCGCCCGATCAGCCACGGGCCGGGGGCGGTTTCGATGCCGGTGAGGTGGGCGCGGGGAAAGCGGCGCGCGAGCGGGCGCAGCGCCGAGCCGGTGCCGGCGCCGGCGTCGAGTAGCCGGACGTCGTCGCGTGGCAGCAGCGCCGCGAGGGCGTCCACGGTGCGCCGGTTGCTGAGGAACAGGGGCACGCGGGAGCGAAAGCTGGTCCAGTAGAAAACGGCCAGCACCACGAAGGCGGCTAGATACCAGCCCGGTGCAATGGCCAGTTGGCTCGCGAGCCAGATCAATGGCGTGAAGCCCAGGTGCAGCGCCAGCCACCAGCGTTCGGCGCGCAGCAGATGGGCCACGGCGGCGGCCAGGGTGCCCTGGACGAGCGCCAGCGGAAGGCCGGTCACCGGGGCGCCGAGCCGGAGCAGGGCGAACAGCAGCAGCCAGCCGGCCGCCTGGGCCAGCAGCAAACGCAACACGGGCACGATCGCGGCTCGCATCAGGATGACGATGTCGCCATCCTAACGGGCATCGACCCGCGCCGATGCCCGCGAGTGGGTGTGAAATCCGCCGCTTTTCCGGGTTCAGGCGGCTTCCTGCGCGGCGCTCTGCGCGTCTGTCGGCGCCCGCCACCGGGCCAGCAGATGCTCGCGCTCGGCCAGCGCGCGCGTCATGTTGGCCATCTTCACATGGCCGTAGCCGCGAATCGGTTCGGGCCAGCTGGCGATGGCCACGGCCTGTTTGTGGCGCAGGAAGCTGAGGGTGTCGAGCACCTCGTGGAGGTCGTCCTCGTACTGGCGGATCAGCGCCCGCTCGGCGCGGCGCTCCTCGGTGCGGCCGAACGGATCCCAGCGGGTGCCGCGTAGCCATTTGAAGCGCGCGAGGAGACGGAACACCCGCATCATGCCGGGGCCGTAGCTGCGCTTGGGGACACGCCCGGTGACCGGATTCATGCGCGACACCAGGGGTGGGGCCAGGTGAAAGTTCACCGTGTAGTCACCTTCGAAGGTGGCACGCAGCTGTTGCCAGAAGTCGTCCCGTGCGAACAGCCGCGCCACCTCGTACTCGTCCTTGTAGGCGAGCACGCGGAAGTAGTTTCGCGCCACGGCCTCGGTCAGCCGGGTGGTACCGAAGGGGGCTTCGGCAGCCCGGACGCGGGCGACCAGGCGCCGATAGCGTTCGGCGTAGGCGGCGTCCTGGTAGGCGGTCAGCGCGGCGGCACGCCGCTCGACGATCTCGTCCACGCCGGGCGGATGCAGCGGCGTCGGCTCGGGGGGATGGGCGATGCGGCGTACGGCCTCGGGGTCGTGCGCGGCACGTCGGCCCCACAGGAAGGCGCGCTTGTTCATGTCGACGGCGACGCCATTGAGTTCGACCGCCTTCATGAGGCCCGCGTGACTGACCGGCACCATGCCCTTTTGCCAGGCGAAGCCGAGCAGGAACAGGTTGGTGAAGATGGCGTCGCCCATGAGGCGGGTGGCCAGCGCGGTGGCGTCGAGGAAATCGCTGTTCTCGTCGCCGATGGCCTGGCGGACGGCCGCCTCCATCTTCTCGAGCGGGAACTGCCAGTCGGGGTTCTTGGTGAAATCGGAGGTCGGTGTCTCGGTGCAGTTGATGATCGCTCGAGTGCGTCCGGTGGCCATCTTGGCCAGCGCCTCGGTGCTGGCGGTGACCACCACGTCGCCGCCGATGACGGCGTTGGCTTCACCGGCGGCGATGCGCACCGCGTGCAGGTCGTCCGGGTGGTCGGCAAGGCGGATGTGGCTGAATACGGAGCCACCCTTCTGGGCCAGGCCGGTCATGTCGAGCACCGTCACGCCCTTGCCGTCCAGGTGCGCCCCCATGCCGATGAGCGCGCCGATGGTGACCACGCCGGTGCCGCCGACGCCGGTGACCATGATGCCGTAGGGGGTGGCCGTGTCCGGCAGCGACGGCGCGGGCAGGTCGGCGGCGCCCGGTTGCTCGGCATCGAGGGCGGTGCCCTTGCGCAGCGCACCGCCCTCGATCGTGACGAAGCTCGGGCAGAAGCCGTTGAGGCAGGAATAGTCCTTGTTGCAGGACGACTGGTCGATCTGGCGTTTGCGTCCGAATTCGGTCTCCACCGGCAGGATGGACATGCAGTTGCTCTGCACGCCGCAGTCGCCGCAACCCTCGCAGACCGCTTCGTTGATGAACACCCGTCGTGCCGGATCGGGGAAGGCGCCGCGCTTGCGCCGGCGCCGCTTCTCGGCGGCGCAGGTCTGGTCATAGATGAGTGCGGTCACACCCGGGCATTCACGCAGGTCGCGCTGGATGGCGTCCATCTCGTCCCGGTGGCGCAGGGTCACGTGGGGCAGGTCGGCCGGGCCGTAGGCGCGCGGGGTGCCGTCGGTGACCACCACGATCTGGCCGACCCCCTCGGCCTGCAGCTGGCGCACGATCTTGGGCACCGAGAGCTGGCCTTCCACCGGCTGGCCGCCGGTCATGGCCACGGCGTCGTTGTAGAGGATCTTGTAGGTGATGTTCACGCCGGCGGCGACGGCCTGGCGGATGGCGAGCAGGCCGGAGTGGGCGTAGGTGCCGTCCCCCAGGTTGGCGAAGATGTGGCGTTCTTTCGTGAACGGTGCCTGGCCCACCCAGGGCACGCCTTCGCCACCCATCTGGGTGAAGGTGCCGGTGCGCCGCTCGGGCATCCAGGTGACCATGTAGTGGCAGCCGATGCCGGCCAGGGCGCGGCTGCCCTCGGGCACATGGGTCGAGGTGTTGTGCGGGCAGCCCGAACAGAAGGTCGGAACCCGGTCGATGGCGAGGCTGCGCGCGGCCAGTGCCTGTTCCTTGGCCTCGAGAAAAGCCAGCCGGGACTTGATCCGGTCCGAGGTGAAGAATCGTGCCACGCGGGCGGCGATCACGCGTGCGATCATCGCCGGGGTCAGTTCGCCGGCCGCGGGCAGCAGCCATTCGCCGTGATCGACGGTGCCGTCGCCATGCGGCAGCAGCGCCCACTCGCCCTTCTCGTCGAACTTGCCGACCACTCGCGGGCGCACGTCCTCGCGCCAGTTGTACAACTCTTCCTTGAGCTGGTATTCGAGCAGCTGGCGCTTCTCTTCGACCACCAGGATCTCCTCGAGGCCTTCGGCGAACTGGCGCACGCCCTCTGCTTCGAGCGGCCAGACCATGCCCACCTTGTAGAGGCGGATACCGATCTGGGCGGCGAGCGCCTCGTCGATGCCCAGGTCGTCGAAGGCCTGGCGCACGTCCAGGTGGCTCTTCCCGCTGGTGATGATGCCCAGGCGGGGCGAGGGCGAGTCGATCACCACGCGGTTGAGCCGGTTGGCGCGGCAGTAGGCCAGCGCCGCGTACAGCTTGTAGTTGAGCAGGCGCCGCTCCTGCACCAGGGCCGGATCGGGCCAGCGGATGTTGAGCCCGTCCGGTGGCAGGGCGAAGTCGGTGGGGATCCTGACCTCGATCCGATCCGGATCCACGTCCACCGAGGCGGACGTCTCCACCGTGTCGGCCAGCGCCTTGAAGGCCACCCAGCAGCCCGAATAGCGTGACAGCGCATAGCCGTGGACGCCGAAATCGATGTACTCCTGAACGCCGGCTGGGGCCAGCACCGGCATCATCATCGACTTGAAGAAGTGATCGGTCTGGTGGGGGAAGGTCGAGGACTTGGCCGCATGGTCGTCGCCGGCCACCACCAGCACGCCACCATGGCGCGAACTGCCCGCTGCGTTGCCATGGCGAAAGGCGTCGCCGCTGCGGTCGACACCCGGCCCCTTGCCGTACCAGAGCGCGAAAACGCCATCGACGCGGGCCTCGGGCGACAGATTGACCTGCTGCGAGCCCCACACCGCGGTGGCCGCCAGATCCTCGTTGATGCCCGGCTGGAACACGATGTCGTGGGCTTGCAGGTGCGCCTTGGCCTTCCATAGCGTCTGGTCCAGACCCCCGAGGGGAGAGCCCCGGTAGCCCGACACGAAGCCGGCGGTGTCGAGGCCGGCGCGCTGATCGCGTTCGCGCTGGATCAGCAGCAGACGTACCAGTGCCTGATAGCCGGTCAGATAGACGCGGCCGGAGCGCAGGGTGTACTTGTCGTCGAGGGTGAAGTCGATCTTCGGGGCCGCAACAGAGGCGGGAGTGACCATGAGAGTCTCCAAAAAAAATCGTGTTTTTCTCGGTGCAGCTCGACCGGGCCTTGTGAGCCCGGCGCACAGGTTCGCGTGCCACACCAGCTTAGACGGCCTGCGGCGCAAAACAATCCCGGCATACCCTGATTCGCCCCCGGCCCTTCAGCCACGGCGTCGGACGGCGCATCTTTTTCTTGAAAGGGTTTGACACGCCCGGGTCGAAGGGCTATAGTGCGGCGCTTCTCGATGGAGGGGTTCCCGAGCGGTCAAAGGGAGCAGACTGTAAATCTGCCGGCACAGCCTTCGAAGGTTCGAATCCTTCCCCCTCCACCAGATTTATGCAGGTTTGACTGCGTCGAAGAAGGCAAAAGCCTTTGACGAGGCGGGCGGTACAAAGGGTCGCAGCGTTGTACGCGGGTGTAGCTCAATGGTAGAGCAGAAGCCTTCCAAGCTTACGACGAGGGTTCGATTCCCTTCACCCGCTCCAGAGTTTTTGATGGTACGCCCATGTAGCTCAGTGGCAGAGCACTCCCTTGGTAAGGGAGAGGTCGGCAGTTCAATCCTGCCCATGGGCACCACGCCTCGACTCGATGTGGTCGGTGTGAATCGAACAGCGCGTACTCCGAATTTCGTACAGAGGTAGCGATATGGCTAAGGGAAAGTTTGAGCGGACGAAACCGCACGTGAACGTTGGCACGATTGGTCACGTTGACCATGGCAAGACGACGCTGACGGCCGCGATCACCACGGTGCTGACCGCCAAGTTCGGTGGTGAAGCCAAGGATTACGCTGCGATCGACAGCGCGCCGGAAGAGAAGGCGCGTGGTATCACGATCAACACCGCGCACGTCGAGTACGAGACCGAGACGCGCCACTACGCGCACGTGGACTGCCCGGGTCACGCCGACTACGTGAAGAACATGATTACCGGTGCGGCGCAGATGGACGGCGCGATTCTGGTGTGCTCGGCCGCTGACGGCCCGATGCCGCAGACCCGCGAGCACATCCTGCTGGCCCGTCAGGTCGGCGTGCCGTACATCATCGTGTTCCTGAACAAGTGCGACATGGTCGATGACGAAGAGCTGCTCGAGCTGGTGGAGATGGAAGTTCGCGAACTTCTGTCCAAGTACGAGTTCCCGGGTGACGACATTCCCATCATCAAGGGTTCCGCGCTGAAGGCCCTGGAAGGTGACCAGTCGCCGATTGGCGAGCCGGCCATCCTCGAACTGGCCGCTGCGCTGGATAGCTACATCCCGACCCCGGAGCGCGCCATCGACAAGCCGTTCCTGCTGCCGATCGAAGACGTGTTCTCGATCTCCGGTCGCGGCACCGTGGTGACCGGTCGTGTCGAGCGCGGCATCGTGACCGTGGGCGACGAGCTGGAAATCGTGGGCATCAAGGACACCGTCAAGACCACTTGCACGGGCGTGGAAATGTTCCGCAAGCTGCTGGACCAGGGTCAGGCAGGCGACAACGTGGGTGTGCTGCTGCGTGGTACCAAGCGTGAAGACGTCGAGCGTGGCCAGGTGCTGGCCAAGCCGGGTTCGATCACCCCGCACACGCACTTCACCGGTGAGGTGTATGTGCTGTCGAAGGAAGAGGGCGGTCGTCACACCCCGTTCTTCAACAACTACCGTCCGCAGTTCTACTTCCGTACCACGGACGTGACCGGTTCGATCGCGCTGCCGGAAGGCACCGAGATGGTCATGCCGGGCGACAACGTGTCGATCACCGTGAAGCTGATCGCCCCGATCGCCATGGAAGAAGGTCTGCGCTTTGCCATTCGCGAAGGTGGCCGCACCGTCGGCGCCGGCGTCGTGGCGAAGGTGATCGAGTAATCGCGCACCCGAACGGGTACGCAAAAGCGCCCTGTCCCCCGACGGGGCGCTTTGTAGTCTCTGCTGCAGGGGTATAGCTCAACTGGCAGAGCGTCGGTCTCCAAAACCGAAGGTTGGGGGTTCGATTCCCTCTGCCCCTGCCATATTGTTTCTGAATCGTTGGACCTGAATGGCTGACAAGCTCAAGTTTGCGCTGGCGCTGATTCTCATCGCGGCTGGCGTGGCCGGATTCTACCTGCTCTCGGAGCAGGTGCTCGTGTTGCGCGTGCTGGTCGTTCTGGCCGGTGTGATCGCGGGTGCGTCCATCGCCTGGTTCACCGAGCCTGGGCGCCGGTTTGCCGTCTTCCTTCGTGAAACGGTTGTCGAAACCAAGAAGGTAGTCTGGCCGACGCGCAAGGAAACCGTGCAGATGACGGGGATCGTCTTTGCCTTCGTCGTTGCCATGGCTGTCTTTCTTTGGGTCACGGACAAGAGTCTGGAATGGGTGTTGTATGACATCGTTCTGGGATGGAAGTGATCATGAGCAAGCGTTGGTACGTCGTTCACGCCTACTCCGGCTTCGAGAAGTCGGTTCAGCGCACCCTGCTTGACCGTATCGCACGGTCGGGTATGCAGGACAAATTCGGACAGGTGCTGGTGCCGGTCGAAGAGGTCGTCGAGATGAAGGGCGGCCAGAAGAGCATCTCCGAGCGCAAGTTCTTTCCGGGCTACGTGCTCGTCGAAATGGACATGGACGAAGAGACCTGGCACCTGGTCAAGTCCACGCCGCGTGTGACCGGCTTCGTTGGCGGTACCGCCACCAAGCCGACGCCGATCTCCGAAAAGGAGGTCGAGAAGATCATGAGCCAGATTCAGGAGGGCGTGGAAAAGCCGCGTCCGAAGGTGCTCTTCGAAGTGGGCGAAGTCGTTCGTGTCAAGGAAGGTCCGTTCACCGACTTCCATGGTTCCGTCGAAGACGTCAACTACGAGAAGAGCAAGCTGCGCGTGTCGGTGACCATCTTCGGTCGCGCCACGCCGGTCGAGCTGGAATTCGGTCAGGTCGAAAAGACCTGATTCGCAGGCCGCGCCGCGCGCGCGGCAACGAGGAGCGTCGGCGAAATCGCCGGCGCGTTTGTACTCATCACAGGAGTGAGCCGCAATGGCAAAGAAAATCATCGGCTATATCAAGCTGCAGATCCCTGCAGGCAAAGCCAACCCGAGTCCTCCGGTCGGTCCCGCGCTGGGTCAGCGCGGTCTGAACATCATGGAATTCTGCAAGGCCTTCAATGCTCGCACCCAGAGCCTTGAGCCGGGCCTGCCGATTCCCGTGGTGATCACCGCGTTCAGCGACAAGAGCTTCACCTTCATCATGAAGACGCCGCCGGCGTCGATCCTGATCAAGAAGGCCGCCAAGATCGACAAGGGGTCCCCGCGCCCGCACACCGACAAGGTCGGTTCGATCACCCGTGCCCAGGTGGAAGAAATCGCCAAGACCAAGCAGCCCGATCTGACGGCGGCTGATCTGGAAGCGGCGGTGCGTACGATCGCAGGTTCCGCCCGCAGCATGGGCGTGACGGTTGAGGGGGTCTGATCATGGCAAAGCTTTCCAAGCGCGTTAAGGCGATCCGCGAAAAAATCGATCGCACCCGGGTGTACCCGCTCGACGAGGCGCTCACCCTGATCAAGGATTTGGCGACCGCCAAATTCGACGAGTCGGTGGATGTGGCCGTGAACCTCGGCATCGATCCGCGCAAATCCGATCAGGTTGTCCGCGGCTCGGTCGTCCTGCCTGCCGGGACCGGCAAGAGCGTGCGTGTGGCCGTGTTCGCCCAGGGCGACAAGGCCGAAGCTGCCAAGGCGGCGGGTGCCGATATCGTCGGTTTTGACGATCTGGCCGAACAGATCAAGGGCGGCACCATCGATTTCGACGTGTGTATCGCCACGCCGGACGCGATGCGCGTGGTCGGCGCGCTGGGCCAGATCCTCGGTCCGCGCGGTCTGATGCCGAACCCGAAGGTCGGTACCGTGACCATGGACGTCGAGACCGCCGTCAAGAACGCCAAGGCGGGTCAGGTGCAATACCGTGCCGACAAGGCCGGTATCGTGCATGCCACCATCGGCCGCGCCTCGTTCGGCGTTGATGCCCTGCGCACCAATGCCCAGGCGCTGATCGATGCGCTCAACAAGGCCAAACCGGCCTCTGCAAAAGGTCTCTATCTGCGTCGCATGGCCGTCTCCAGCACCATGGGGGTTGGCCTGCGCGTGGAGCCGTCGAGCGTCGCTGACGCTTGATGAAGCATTTCCGCATCGCCCGCCGGGCGGTGCGGAACTTTGGGCTGCGGCTCCTCGTGGGCCGCAGGTTGTCCAAGACCGCTGGGGGTCGTCCGTGCCAGCATGGCCCGAAACGACCTCAAATCCGTCAGCCACGTGTTGCCGGGCCCAGCGTAGATGGCGTAGCCCGAATCAGGATTCTTGTCAGGTTTCGACCTGAGTTGGCTTGATCTCCTGTATGACGGTCGCCGCGATGATCCCGTCCCAGTCGCATCGGGGTGGGAGCAACCATTCAGTGGGAGATGACCGTGGGTCTCAATCTTGAAGGTAAGAAGGCGGTAGTTGCCGAGGTGAACGAGCAAGTCTCGAACGCCCAGGTAATCATCATCGCCGAGTACCGTGGTCTCGAAGTGGGTCAGCTGACCGAGCTGCGCGCCAAGGCGCGTGAAGCGGGCGTTTACCTGCACGTGCTGAAGAACACCCTTGCGCGTCGTGCCATTGCCGGCACGCCTTTCGAAGGTCTGACCGACCAGCTGGTGGGTCCGCTGATCTACGGTATGTCCGCAGATCCGGTGGCGCCTGCCAAGGTGCTCAAGACCTTTGCAAAGGACAATGACAAACTCGTCGTCAAGGCGGGGGCGATGCCCAACTTCATCATGGATGAAGCCGGTGTCAACGCCCTGGCCACCATGCCGAGTCGTGAAGAGCTGCTCGCGAAGCTGCTCGGCACGATGCAGGCGCCGGTCGCCAAGTTTGTCCAGACGCTCAATGAGGTGCCCTCCAAGTTCGTGCGTGCGCTCGCAGCGGTCCGTGACCAGAAAGAGGCTGCATAACTTTTTCAAAGATTCTGCCTTCGCTTGATGAAGGCGAGTGATTCGATATCAGGAGTATCAAAATGGCAATCAGCAAAGAAGACATCCTTGAAGCCATCGCTTCCATGTCCGTTCTGGAACTGTCCGAACTGATCAAGGAAATGGAAGAGAAATTCGGCGTGAGCGCCGCTGCCGCTGCCGTGGCCGTGGCTGCCCCGGCTGCTGGCGGTGCCGCCCCGGCCGCCGAAGAGAAGACCGAGTTCGACGTGGTTCTGGCCGCTGTCGGCGACAAGAAAGTCGAGGTCATTAAGGTCGTGCGTTCCGCCACCGGCCTGGGTCTGAAGGAAGCCAAAGACATGGTCGACGGCGCTCCGAAGACCATCAAGGAAGGTGTGGCCAAGGACGAAGCCGAAGGCCTCAAGAAGCAGCTGGAAGAAGCTGGCGCGACCGTCGAGATCAAGTAAGATCCCGTCGGCATGCGGGGCTGGCGCCTGTGAAGGGTGCCAGCCCTTTCGTCCTTTTCTGAAGCCAGAAGAGAGCGTGCTTTGAACCAAGCACATTGTCTCCTGTCTTCCCACGTCTGAACGCTACCCGGAGCATCTATGGCGTACTCCTACACCGAGAAAAAGCGTATTCGAAAAAGCTTCGCAAAAGGCGCGGCTGTGCTCGATGCGCCCTTTCTGCTGGCGACCCAGATCGAGTCGTTCGCGTCCTTCCTGCAGGCGGACGCGCCCGCTGCCCAGCGGTCCAATCAGGGCCTGCAGGCCGCTTTCACGTCGATCTTCCCGATCAGCAGTCACAGCGGCAATGCCCGCCTCGAGTTCGTCCACTACCTGCTGGGCGAGCCGGCGTTCGACGTCAAGGAATGTCAGCAGCGTGGTCTGACCTATGCGGCCCCGCTGCGTGCCCGGGTCCGCCTGGTGCTGATGGACAAGGAAGCGCCGAAGGACACCATCAAGGAAGTCAAGGAGCAAGAGGTGTACATGGGCGAGATTCCGCTCATGACCAATACCGGCTCCTTTGTCATCAACGGCACCGAGCGTGTCATCGTCTCGCAGCTGCACCGCTCGCCCGGTGTGTTCTTCGAGCATGACCGCGGCAAGACGCATGCCTCGGGCAAGCTGCTGTTCTCCGCCCGCGTGATCCCCTATCGCGGATCGTGGCTGGACTTCGAGTTCGATCCGAAGGACTACCTGTACTTCCGTATCGACCGTCGCCGCAAGATGCCGGTCACCATCCTCATGCGCGCCATCGGGATGAGTACCGAGGACATCCTCGCGACCTTCCACGACTTCGACCAGTTCACGCTGCAGCCTGAAGGTGCGTCCTTTGCCGTGGTGCCCGAGCGCCTGCGGGGTGAGGTCGCCAAATTCGACATCACCGACAAGTCCGGCAACATCATCGTCGAGAAGGACAAGCGGGTCACGGCCCGTCACATCCGCCTGCTCGCCGAGGCCGGCGTCGAGGCGATCAACGTTCCCGACGATTTCCTCCTGGGCCGTATCGTCGCCAAGGATCTGGTGGATGCCGACACCGGCGAAATCGTGGTGCGCGCCAACGACGAGATCACCGAAGAGGTGCTGGCGACCCTGCGTGACGCGCGGATCACCGATCTGCCGACCCTCTATATCAACGACCTCGATCGTGGTGCGTACATCTCGCAGACGCTGCGGATCGACGAGACGGCCGACGAGTGGGCCGCCAAGGTGGCCATCTATCGCATGATGCGTCCGGGCGAGCCGCCCACGGAGGATGCGGTCGAAGCGCTGTTCCAGGGGTTGTTCTATTCGGAGGAACGCTACGACCTGTCGGGCGTCGGTCGCATGAAGTTCAACCGTCGCGCCTATCCGGAAAAGGTCGATGCGAAATCGCCGGAATGGCATCGTCGCCTGCTCGAGGCGGTTGGCGCTCAGAGCGAGGAAGGCCCGGGCACTCTGTCCAACGAGGACATCCTGGCCGTGATCGCGATTCTGGTCGAACTGCGCAACGGCCGTGGCGAGATCGATGATATCGACCACCTGGGTAACCGTCGCGTGCGTTCCGTGGGCGAGCTGGCCGAGAACCAGTTCCGCGCTGGCCTGGTGCGTGTCGAGCGTGCGGTCAAGGAGCGCCTGTCCCAGGCCGAGTCCGACAACCTGATGCCGCATGACCTGATCAACGCCAAGCCGATCAGCGCCGCCATCAAGGAATTCTTCGGCTCCAGTCAGCTGTCCCAGTTCATGGACCAGACCAACCCGCTGTCCGAGATCACGCACAAGCGTCGTGTCTCGGCCCTCGGCCCGGGCGGTCTGACCCGCGAGCGCGCCGGCTTCGAGGTGCGCGACGTGCATCCGACCCATTACGGACGCGTGTGCCCGATCGAGACGCCGGAAGGCCCGAACATTGGTCTGATCAACTCGCTGGCCGTGTACGCCCGGACCAACCGCTATGGTTTCCTCGAGACCCCGTACCGAAAGGTCGAGGACGGCAAGGTGACCGACCAGATCGACTACCTGTCCGCCATTGAGGAAGGTCAGTACGTGATTGCCCAGGCCAACGCCGAGATCGCCGAGGACCGGACGCTGGCCGGCGAGCTGATCTCGTGCCGCCACAAGGGCGAGTTCTTCCTGGCCACGTCGGACACGGTCCAGTACATGGATGTGGCCCCCGGCCAGATCGTGTCCGTGGCCGCCTCGCTGATTCCGTTCCTGGAACATGACGATGCGAACCGTGCCTTGATGGGCGCGAACATGCAGCGTCAGGCCGTGCCCTGCCTGCGTCCGGAAAAGCCGTTGGTCGGCACCGGCATCGAGCGCACCGTGGCGGTCGACTCGGGCACCGCGGTGCAAGCGACCCGCGGTGGCGTGGTGGATTACATCGACGCGAACCGGATCGTGGTGCGTGTCAACGACGATGAAACCCTGCCGGGTGAAGTCGGCGTCGACATCTACAACATGATCAAATACACCCGGTCGAACCAGAACACGAACATCAACCAGCGCCCGATCGTGAAGGTCGGCGACGTGATCGCCCGTGGCGACGTGGTGGCCGACGGGGCCTCGACCGACCTGGGTGAGCTGGCCCTCGGCCAGAACATGCTGGTCGCGTTCATGCCCTGGAACGGCTACAACTTCGAGGATTCGATCCTCATCTCCGAGCGGGTGGTGGCCAACGACCGCTTCACCTCGATTCACGTCGAGGAACTGACGGTCGTCGCCCGTGACACCAAGCTCGGACCCGAGGAGATCACCCGCGACATCGCCTCGCTCGGTGAAGCCCAGCTCGGCCGTCTCGACGAGTCCGGCATTGTGTACATCGGGGCCGAAGTCGAGGCGGGTGATGTGCTGGTCGGCAAGGTCACGCCGAAGGGCGAGACCCAGCTGACGCCGGAAGAGAAGCTCCTGCGTGCCATCTTCGGCGAGAAGGCCTCCGACGTGAAGGACACCTCGCTGCGCGTGCCCTCCGGCATGAACGGCATCGTCATCGACGTGCAGGTGTTCACCCGCGAAGGCATCGAGCGCGACAAGCGTGCCCAGTCGATCATCGACGACCAGCTGCGCAGCTTCAAGACCGACCTCGCGGACCAGATGCGAATCGTGGAGCGCGACGCCTTTGCCCGTATCCGCCGCATGATCGTGGGCCAGAAGGCCAACGGCGGGCCGAAGAAGCTGGCCAAGGGCACCGAGATCACCGACGCCTACCTGGATGAACTCGAGCCCTACCACTGGTTCGACATCCGTATGGCCGAGGAAGCCACCGCGGTGCAGCTCGAAGCCGTGCGCGAAGGCCTCGAGAAGACCCGCAAGGACTTCGAGCTCGCTTTCGAGGTGAAGAAGAAGAAGCTGACCCAGGGCGACGAGCTGCCGCCCGGGGTGCAAAAGATGGTCAAGGTGTATCTGGCCGTCAAGCGCCGCCTGCAACCGGGCGACAAGATGGCCGGCCGTCACGGGAACAAAGGGGTGGTTTCCAAGATCGTACCGGTGGAAGACATGCCGTACATGGAAGACGGTACGCCGGTCGACGTGGTGCTCAACCCGTTGGGCGTGCCCTCGCGGATGAACATCGGTCAGATTCTCGAGACGCATCTGGGTTGGGCTGCGAAGGGCCTGGGCGCCAAGATCGACACCATGTTGCGCGCCGACGCCGCGGCCAAGGAGGTGCGTGGTCTGCTCGAGCAGATCTACAACACCAACGGCAAGAGCGAAGATCTGAACGCTCTTAACGACGACGAGGTCATCGAACTGGCGACCAATCTGACCAAGGGCGTGCCCTTCGCGACCCCGGTGTTCGACGGCGCGAAAGAGGAAGAGATCGAGGCCATGTTCGAGATCGCCGGCTTGCCGGTGTCCGGTCAGGTCACCCTGTACGACGGGCGCACCGGCGAACAGTTCGAGCGCAAGGTGACGGTGGGCTACAAGCACATCCTGAAGCTGCATCACCTGGTCGACGACAAGATGCACGCCCGCTCGACCGGCCCGTACTCCCTGGTGACCCAGCAACCGCTGGGCGGCAAGGCGCAGTTCGGTGGCCAGCGTTTCGGCGAGATGGAGGTGTGGGCGCTCGAGGCCTATGGCGCTTCCTACACCCTGCAGGAGATGCTGACGGTGAAGTCGGACGACGTGACCGGCCGGACCAAGGTCTACGAAAACATCGTCAAGGGCGAACACAAGATCGATGCCGGCATGCCGGAATCCTTCAACGTGCTGGTGAAGGAAATCCGCTCGCTGGGTATCGACATCGACCTGGACCGTTACTGAGCCGATTGTGCTCACATGCTCAATCGGATGGAGTGATACATGAAAAGTTTGCTCGCTGACCTGTTCAAGCAAACCCTCCCCAACGAGGAGGAATTCGACGCGATCACCATTGGTCTCGCGTCGCCGGACAAGATCCGTTCCTGGTCCTATGGCGAAGTCAAGAAGCCCGAGACCATCAACTACCGGACCTTCAAGCCGGAACGCGATGGCCTGTTCTGCGCCAAGATCTTCGGTCCGGTCAAGGACTACGAGTGCCTGTGCGGCAAATACAAGCGCCTGAAGCACCGTGGTGTGATCTGCGAGAAGTGCGGCGTTGAAGTCACGCTCTCGAAGGTGCGCCGTGAGCGCATGGCGCACATCGAGCTGGCGTCGCCGGTGGCGCACATCTGGTTCCTGAAGAGCCTGCCGTCCCGTCTCGGGATGGTGCTCGACATGACCCTGCGCGACATCGAGCGGGTGCTGTATTTCGAGGCCTTCGTCGTGGTCGAGCCGGGCATGACCCCGCTCACCCGCGGTCAGTTGCTGACCGAGGACGACTACCTGGCCAAGGTCGAGGAGTACGGTGACGAGTTCGACGCCGCCATGGGTGCCGAGGGTGTCCGCGAGCTGCTGCGCACGCTCGACGTGAACCTCGAGATCGAGAAGCTGCGCGGCGAACTCGAAGCGACCAGCTCCGACGCCAAGATCAAGAAGTTCTCCAAGCGCCTGAAGATTCTCGAAGCCTTCCAGCAATCGGGCATCAAGCCCGAGTGGATGATTCTCGAAGTGCTGCCGGTGCTGCCGCCGGACCTGCGTCCGCTGGTGCCGCTCGATGGTGGCCGTTTCGCCACCTCCGACCTGAACGACCTGTACCGTCGGGTGATCAACCGGAACAACCGTCTGAAGCGTCTGCTCGAGCTCAAGGCGCCGGAAATCATCGTGCGCAACGAAAAGCGCATGCTGCAGGAATCGGTCGATTCGCTGCTCGACAACGGTCGTCGCGGCAAGGCCATGACCGGCGCCAACAAGCGTCCGCTCAAGTCGCTGGCCGACATGATCAAGGGCAAGGGCGGTCGTTTCCGTCAGAACCTGCTCGGCAAGCGCGTGGACTACTCCGGTCGTTCCGTGATCGTGGTCGGTCCCCAGCTCAAGCTGCACCAGTGCGGCCTGCCCAAGCTGATGGCGCTCGAGCTGTTCAAGCCGTTCATCTTCAATAAGCTCGAACTGATGGGGCTGGCGACGACCATCAAGCAGGCGAAGAAGATGGTCGAGAGCCAGGAACCCGTGGTGTGGGACATCCTCGAGGATGTGATCCGCGAACACCCGGTCATGCTCAACCGGGCGCCGACGCTCCACCGTCTGGGTATCCAGGCGTTCGAGCCGGTGCTCATCGAGGGCAAGGCCATCCAGCTGCACCCGCTCGTGTGTGCCGCGTTCAACGCCGACTTCGACGGCGACCAGATGGCCGTGCACGTGCCGCTGTCGCTCGAAGCGCAGATGGAAGCGCGCACCCTCATGCTGGCGTCGAACAACGTGATCTCGCCGGCCAACGGCGAACCGATCATCGTGCCGTCGCAGGACGTGGTGCTCGGTCTGTACTACGCCACTCGTGAAGGGATCGCCGAGAAGGGCGAAGGCATGATCATGGCGGACATCTCGGAGGTGAAACGCGCCTACGAGTCCGGCCAGATCTCCCTGCACGCCCGCATCACCGTGCGCATCAAGGAAGCGGAACTCAACGAAGAGGGCGAGCGCGTCGAGAAGATCACGCGCCGCCAGACCACGGCGGGGCGTGCGCTGCTCTCCGAGATCCTGCCGGCCGGCCTGTCCTTCGAGTACATCGACAAGCCGCTCAAGAAGAAGGAAATCTCCAAGCTCATCAACCACTCCTTCCGTCGCTGCGGCCTGAAGGCGACGGTGGTGTTCGCTGACAAGCTGATGCAGTTCGGCTTCCGCCTCGCGACGCGTGCGGGTGTTTCCATTGCGGTCAAGGACATGCTGGTGCCGACGCAGAAGGAAGACATCATCCACGCTGCGGAAAACGAGGTGAAGGAGATCGCCGAGCAGTACGCCTCCGGTCTCGTGACCGACGGCGAGCGCTACAACAAGGTGGTGGATATCTGGGGCCGTACCGGTGACCAGGTGGCCAAGGCCATGATGGACCAGCTCGGCAAGCACAAGGTTGCCGACCCGTTTGGCGGCGTCGCGCGTGACGACTGGTGGAAGGTTGCCTATGCCGGTGGCGTGGACAAGCCCGAGCCGAAGGAAACGGATCTGGAGTCCTTCAACTCCATCTACATGATGGCGGATTCCGGCGCCCGCGGTTCGGCGGCGCAGATTCGTCAGCTGGCCGGTATGCGGGGCCTGATGGCCAAGCCGGACGGCTCGATCATCGAGACGCCGATTACCACCAACTTCCGTGAAGGTCTGAACGTGCTTCAGTACTTCATCTCCACCCACGGGGCGCGGAAGGGTCTGGCCGATACGGCGCTGAAGACCGCCAACTCGGGCTACCTGACCCGTCGTCTGGTGGATGTGACCCAGGATCTGGTGGTCACCGAGGACGACTGCGGTACCCGAGAAGGCTTCAACATGAAGGCCCTCATCGAAGGCGGTGAGGTCGTCGAGCCGCTGCGCGACCGGATTCTGGGTCGGGTGTGTGCGGAAGACGTGGTCAACCCCGACACCCAGGAGACCGCGATCGAGCAGGGCACCCTGCTCGACGAGAGCGCCTGCGATCTGATCGAGAGCCTTGGGGTGGACGAGGTGCGCGTGCGTACCCCGCTGAGTTGCGCAACCCGCTACGGCCTGTGCGCCAAGTGCTACGGGCGGGATCTGGGGCGCGGTTCGCTCGTGAATGTCGGCGAAGCGGTCGGCGTGATCGCCGCGCAGTCGATCGGTGAGCCGGGCACGCAGCTGACCATGCGGACCTTCCACGTCGGCGGTGCGGCATCTCGAGCCGCCGCGGCCAGCGCGGTCGAGGCGAAATCGGCCGGTTCGATCCGCTTTACCCAGAACATGCGTTACGTCACCAACGCCAAGGGCGAAAAGATCATCATCGCCCGTTCGGCCGAAGTGCTAGTCGCCGACGACATGGGCCGCGAACGCGAACGCCACAAGGTGCCCTACGGCGCCACCTTGCGCGTCAGCGATGGCGATGTGGCCAAGGCCGGTCAGCAGCTGGCCACCTGGGATCCTCACACCCGGCCGATCGTGACCGAATATGCCGGTACGGTGAAGTTCGAGAACGTCGAGGAAGGCACCACCGTCGCGAAGCAGATCGACGAGGTCACCGGTCTGTCGACCCTCGTGGTCATCGACGCCAAGCGCGGCTCCAGCAGCCTGAGCAAGGGGGCTCGTCCGCAGGTCAAGCTGATCGACGACAACGGCGAGGAAGTCAGGATCGCCGGCACCGAACACGCCGTGGCGATCACTTTCCAAGTCGGCTCGATCATCGCGGTCAAGGACGGCCAGAAGATCGACGTGGGTGAGATTCTGGCGCGCATCCCGCAGGAATCGGCGAAGACGCGTGACATTACCGGCGGTCTGCCGCGGGTGGCCGAGCTCTTCGAAGCCCGTTCGCCGAAGGACGCCGGCGTGCTGGCCGAATACACCGGAACGATGTCCTTCGGCAAGGAAACCAAGGGCAAGCAGCGTCTGGTGATCACCGAGCCGGACGGCAACTCCCACGAGTTCCTGATTCCGAAGGACAAGCACGTGATGGTGCACGACGGTCAGGTGGTGAACAAAGGCGAAGCGATCGTGGATGGTCCGGCGGACCCGCACGACATCCTGCGTCTGCAGGGCGTCGAGGCACTGGCCCGTTACATCATCGACGAAGTGCAGGACGTGTATCGCCTCCAGGGTGTGAAGATCAACGACAAGCATATCGAGGTGATCGTCCGCCAGATGCTGCGTCGTGTCGTCATCACCGACTCGGGCGACACGCGCTTCATTCGCGAGGAGCAGGTCGAACGGTCCGAAGTGCTGGACGAAAACGACAAGATGGAGGCGCAGGAAAAACTGCCGGCACAGTACGAATATGTGCTGCTCGGCATCACCAAGGCGTCGCTGTCGACCGATTCGTTCATTTCGGCGGCCTCTTTCCAGGAAACCACGC
Source organism: Nitrogeniibacter mangrovi (assembly GCF_010983895.1). Lineage (GTDB taxonomy): Bacteria > Pseudomonadota > Gammaproteobacteria > Burkholderiales > Rhodocyclaceae > Nitrogeniibacter > Nitrogeniibacter mangrovi. The sequence goes on along the minus strand of NZ_CP048836.1, from coordinate 3,541,482 downwards.
GGGTGCTCACCGAGGCTGCCATCATGGGCAAGCGCGACGAGCTGCGCGGTCTGAAGGAAAACGTCATTGTCGGGCGCCTCATTCCTGCCGGTACCGGCTTGGCTTATCACCGCAACCGTCGCGCCCAGTCCGAAGGCGAGGACCTTGGCGGCGAACACGCCTGGCCGGCCAGCGAGGAGATCATCATCGATCTGCCTCAGGAAGATGCGTCTGCCAGTTGACCATTTAACGAAACCAGCGGTAAAATCCGGCCTCTTTATGTAGACTGGCCAATCGTAGTCAGTCGCAGCCGGAATAAACCGCCCGAGGCGGCCCTGGGGGCTGCCTCGGTTTTTTGGGAAATTCTCAAGCTATGCCAACAATCAATCAGCTCGTCCGCAAGCCGCGGAAATCCGCCGTTGTGAAAAGCAACGTTCCGGCGCTGGAAGCCTGCCCGCAAAAGCGTGGCGTGTGCACCCGCGTCTACACCACGACGCCGAAGAAGCCGAACTCCGCGCTTCGAAAGGTGGCCAAGGTTCGCCTGACCAACGGTTACGAGGTCATCTCGTACATTGGTGGTGAGGGGCACAACCTGCAGGAGCACTCCGTGGTGCTGATCCGTGGTGGTCGTGTGAAGGACTTGCCGGGTGTGCGCTATCACATCGTGCGCGGTTCCCTCGATCTGCAGGGCGTCAAGGATCGCAAGCAGTCGCGTTCCAAGTATGGCGCCAAGCGTCCGAAGCAAGCTTGATTGTTGGTTCAATAAGAATCTGAAGGGGTTGTTATGCCGCGTCGTCGCGAAGTTCCCAAGCGTGAGGTGCTCCCGGATCCGAAATTCGGTAACCAGGACGTCTCCAAGTTCATCAATGTCATCATGCAGGCCGGGAAGAAGGCTGTTGCCGAGCGCATCGTCTATGGCGCTTTCGATGTCATTTCGAGCAAGTCCGGCAAGGATCCGCTGGAGGTGTTCTCCACGGCCCTGGGCAACGTAAAGCCGGTCGTCGAGGTCAAGAGCCGTCGCGTCGGTGGTGCGAACTACCAGGTGCCGGTTGAAGTGCGTCCCTCTCGCCGCATGGCGCTGTCCATGCGCTGGCTGCGCGAGGCCGCCCGCAAGCGCGCCGAAAAATCCATGGCGCAGCGCCTGGCCGGTGAGCTGCTTGAGGCTGCCGAAGGGCGTGGCGCCGCCATGAAGAAGCGTGAAGAAGTGCACCGTATGGCGGAGGCCAACAAGGCCTTCTCGCACTACCGCTTCTGAGCTGTACATCTTTGGGTCGAGCCCTTGGTGGGGCTCGACTTTTTGTCATCGATTGGTTCGAAAATTGCGCATTTCGTGCAATTTAACTAGGCAGGACAACTACCGTGGCCCGCAAAACTCCCATTGAGCGCTACCGCAATATCGGTATTTCCGCGCACATCGACGCCGGCAAGACGACGACGACCGAGCGTATCCTTTTCTACACCGGTGTGAATCACAAGATCGGTGAAGTGCATGATGGCGTGGCCACCATGGACTGGATGGCGCAGGAGCAGGAGCGCGGTATCACGATTACGTCGGCGGCCACGACGTGCTTCTGGAAGGGTATGGATCTGTCCCTGCCGGAGCATCGCATCAACATCATCGACACGCCGGGGCACGTGGACTTCACCATTGAGGTGGAGCGCTCGATGCGCGTGCTTGATGGGGCGTGCATGGTGTACTGCGCCGTGGGTGGTGTTCAGCCGCAGTCCGAGACGGTGTGGCGCCAGGCGACCAAGTACAAGGTGCCGCGCCTTGCGTTCGTGAACAAGATGGATCGCCAGGGTGCCGACTTCTACAAGGTCGTCGAGCAGATGAAGACGCGCCTGAAGGCCAACCCGGTGCCTGTCGTGCTGCCGATCGGTGCGGAAGAGCACTTCCAGGGGGTGGTCGACCTCATCAAGATGAAGGCCATCATCTGGGATGAGGCTTCCATGGGGGCCAAGTTCGACTACGTCGACATTCCTGCGGAGCTGGCCGACAAGGCCGAAGAGTATCGTGAGCAGATGGTCGAGGCGGCTGCCGAGGCTGATGAAGAGCTGATGGATGCCTACCTCGAGGGTGGCGAGCTGACCGAAGAGCAGATCGTTGCGGGCCTGCGCAAGCGCACCATCGCTTGCGAGATTCAGCCGATGCTGTGTGGTACCGCGTTCAAGAACAAGGGTGTGCAGCGTATGCTGGACGCCGTCATCGAGTTCATGCCCAATCCGACGGAAGTGCCGCCGGTGCATGGCATTGACGACGATGGCAACGAGGCGGTGCGCAAGTCGAGCGACGAGGAGAAATTCTCGGCGCTGGCGTTCAAGCTGATGACCGACCCGTTCGTGGGTCAGCTGACCTTCATTCGCGTCTATTCCGGTGTCGTGAATTCCGGCGATACGGTGCTCAACTCCGTCAAGGTCAAGAAAGAGCGGATTGGCCGTCTGTTGCAGATGCACGCCAACGATCGTCAGGAAATCAAGGAAGTGCGTGCCGGCGACATCGCTGCGGCCGTGGGCCTGAAGGAAGTGACGACGGGTGAAACCCTGTGCGATCCCTCGGCGCCGATCATTCTCGAGCGCATGGAGTTCCCGGATCCGGTGATTCACGTCGCCGTCGAGCCGAAGACCAAGAGCGATCAGGAAAAGATGGGTATCGCCCTGTCGCGTCTGGCTCAGGAGGATCCGTCCTTCCGCGTGCGTACCGACGAAGAGTCCGGTCAGACCATCATCTCCGGTATGGGTGAATTGCACCTCGAGATCATCGTCGATCGTATGAAGCGTGAGTTCAACGTCGAAGCCAATGTCGGCGCTCCTCAGGTGGCCTATCGCGAAGCCATTCGTTCGACCGTCGAGCAGGAAGGCAAGTTCGTCAAGCAGTCCGGCGGTCGCGGTCAGTACGGCCACGTCTGGATCAAGCTGGAGCCGAACGAGGCAGGCAAGGGCTACGAATTCGTCGATGCCATCAAGGGTGGTGTCGTGCCGCGTGAATACATCCCGGCCGTGGATCGTGGTATCCAGGATACGTTGCCGAATGGTGTGCTCGCCGGCTTCCCGGTGGTCGATGTCAAGGTGACGCTGTTCGACGGTTCCTACCACGACGTGGACTCGAACGAAAACGCCTTCAAGATGGCCGGCTCGATGGCGTTCAAAGATGCCATGCGCAAAGCCAGCCCGGTGCTGCTTGAGCCGATGATGGCTGTCGAAGTGGAGACGCCGGAAGAATTCATGGGGAACGTGATGGGTGACCTCTCGGGTCGCCGCGGCATCGTCCAGGGCATGGACGACATTGCTGGGGACATGAAAGGCATTCGCGCTGAGGTGCCGCTGGCCGAGATGTTCGGTTATGCCACTTCTCTGCGCTCGCTGACGCAGGGGCGGGCGACGTATTCCATGGAGTTCAAGCACTATTCCGAGGCGCCGAAGAACGTCGCCGATGCAGTGATTAACGCCAAGTAATTTTCGATATTTCAGGAAATCAAGGAAGCAACAATGGCTAAGGGAAAGTTTGAGCGGACGAAACCGCACGTGAACGTTGGCACGATTGGTCACGTTGACCATGGCAAGACGACGCTGACGGCCGCGATCACCACGGTGCTGACCGCCAAGTTCGGTGGTGAAGCCAAGGATTACGCTGCGATCGACAGCGCGCCGGAAGAGAAGGCGCGTGGTATCACGATCAACACCGCGCACGTCGAGTACGAGACCGAGACGCGCCACTACGCGCACGTGGACTGCCCGGGTCACGCCGACTACGTGAAGAACATGATTACCGGTGCGGCGCAGATGGACGGCGCGATTCTGGTGTGCTCGGCCGCTGACGGCCCGATGCCGCAGACCCGCGAGCACATCCTGCTGGCCCGTCAGGTCGGCGTGCCGTACATCATCGTGTTCCTGAACAAGTGCGACATGGTCGATGACGAAGAGCTGCTCGAGCTGGTGGAGATGGAAGTTCGCGAACTTCTGTCCAAGTACGAGTTCCCGGGTGACGACATTCCCATCATCAAGGGTTCCGCGCTGAAGGCCCTGGAAGGTGACCAGTCGCCGATTGGCGAGCCGGCCATCCTCGAACTGGCCGCTGCGCTGGATAGCTACATCCCGACCCCGGAGCGCGCCATCGACAAGCCGTTCCTGCTGCCGATCGAAGACGTGTTCTCGATCTCCGGTCGCGGCACCGTGGTGACCGGTCGTGTCGAGCGCGGCATCGTGACCGTGGGCGACGAGCTGGAAATCGTGGGCATCAAGGACACCGTCAAGACCACTTGCACGGGCGTGGAAATGTTCCGCAAGCTGCTGGACCAGGGTCAGGCAGGCGACAACGTGGGTGTGCTGCTGCGTGGTACCAAGCGTGAAGACGTCGAGCGTGGCCAGGTGCTGGCCAAGCCGGGTTCGATCACCCCGCACACGCACTTCACCGGTGAGGTGTATGTGCTGTCGAAGGAAGAGGGCGGTCGTCACACCCCGTTCTTCAACAACTACCGTCCGCAGTTCTACTTCCGTACCACGGACGTGACCGGTTCGATCGCGCTGCCGGAAGGCACCGAGATGGTCATGCCGGGCGACAACGTGTCGATCACCGTGAAGCTGATCGCCCCGATCGCCATGGAAGAAGGTCTGCGCTTTGCCATTCGCGAAGGTGGCCGCACCGTCGGCGCCGGCGTCGTGGCGAAGGTGATCGAGTAATCCCGTTACCGGGCGGCCTTGGTCGGCCGCCCTTGCTCTTTTTGGAAAAATCATGCAAAGCCAGAAAATCCGCATCCGCCTCAAGGCCTTCGACTACCGCTTGATCGACCAGTCGGCAATCGAAATCGTGGACACCGCCAAGCGCACCGGCGCCGTGGTTCGTGGCCCCGTGCCCCTGCCGACGCGCATCGAGCGATACAACGTGCTGCGTTCGCCGCATGTCAACAAGGCCTCTCGTGACCAGTTCGAGATTCGCACCCATCAACGCCTGATGGATATCGTCGATCCGACGGACAAGACCGTGGATGCCCTGATGAAGCTCGACCTGCCCGCGGGCGTCGATGTGGAAATCAAGTTGCAGTAATCAAGGGCTTGTGTTTGGCGCAATCAGGCCGGTATAATCCGGCCTTTGCGTTTTTCGCGCAAATTAATATCGGTCCCGGTCAATCGTAACCGGGTTTAGGAGAATAAAATGAGTCTAGGCCTTGTTGGTCGCAAGGTCGGCATGACTCGCATTTTTGCCGAGGATGGTCAAACCATCCCGGTGACGGTGCTTGACATGTCCGACAACCGCGTTAGCCAGATCAAGACCGAGGAAGCCGACGGCTACGTGGCCGTTCAGGTGGCCTTTGGGAAGCGCCGGGCTAGCCGTGTGGGCAAGCCGCTCGCCGGTCATCTTGCCAAGGCGGGTGTTGAAGCCAGTCGTCTGCTCCAGGAGTTTCGTGTCGATGCGTTGCCGGATGTCAAGCCGGGTGACGCGCTGACGGTTGAGCTCTTTGAGGTCGGCCAGAAAGTCGACGTTGTGGGGACGTCCATCGGTAAGGGTTTTGCCGGTGCGATCAAGCGCCACAACTTCTCGTCCAACCGTGCGTCGCACGGTAACTCCCTGTCGCATCGTGCGCCCGGCTCCATCGGTCAGGCGCAGGATCCTGGTCGCATTTTTCCGGGCAAGCGTATGGCGGGTCATCTCGGTGCTGTGCGCACCACGACGCAAAACCTCGAAATCATCCGTGTGGACGCCGAGCGTCAGCTGCTGCTGATCAAGGGTGCGGTTCCGGGTGCCAAGGGCGGCAATGTGGTCGTGCGACCGGCCGTGAAGGGGGCGTGATGGAACTGAAGCTTCTTAACGACCAAGGTCAGTCCGCAGAAACCGTTCAGGTTTCCGACGCGCTGTTTGGTCGCGAATTCAACGAGGCGCTGGTGCACCAGGTGGTGGTGGCCTACATGGCCAATGCCCGTTCTGCCAATCGTAAGCAGAAGGGTCGCGCCGAGGTGCAGAAATCCACGCGCAAGCCGTGGCGTCAGAAGGGGACGGGTCGCGCCCGTGCCGGTATGGCGTCCAGCCCGATCTGGCGTGGGGGTGGCAAGATCTTCCCGAACACCCCGGACGAAAACTTCAGCCAGAAGATCAACCGCAAGATGTTCCGTGCGGGTGTTGCTTCGATCCTGTCGGAGCTGGCGCGTCAGGGGCGTATCAGTGTGGTTGAGGATTTCTCGCTCGAGGCTCCCAAGACCAAGCTCCTGGCGGGAAAGCTCAAGGGCATGGGGCTGGAGTCGGTTCTCGTGATTACCGATGATCTGAACGAAAACCTGTTCCTGTCGTCGCGCAATCTGCGCGATGTGCTGGTGCTGGATGTTTCCGAGGCGGATCCGGTGTCGCTGGTGCGTTTCCCGCAGGTCGTCGTGACCAAGGGTGCGCTGGCCAAGATGCAGGAGGTGTGGCAATGAGCCAGCTTCAGCAAGAGCGTCTGCTCCAGGTGCTGCTCGCCCCGCAGATCTCGGAAAAGGCAACCTACGTTGCCGACAAGAACGAGCAGATCGTGTTCCGTGTGGCTTCCGATGCGACCAAGCCGGAAGTCAAGGCGGCGGTCGAACAGCTCTTCGACGTCAAGGTGAAATCGGTTCAGATCGCCAACGTCAAGGGCAAGGAGAAGCGCTTCGGCCGCATCATGGGTCGGCGCAAGGCTTGGAAGAAGGCGTTTGTGTGCCTGCAGCCCGGCCAAGAAATCAACTTTGCGGCAGGGGAGTGATTGAGTCATGGCGTTGGTAAAAGTCAAACCGACCTCCGCTGGCCGTCGTGCTGTCGTCAAGGTCGTCAACAAGGATCTGCATAAGGGCAAGCCCTTTGCCGGTCTCGTTGAGAAAAAGAGCAAGCGTGCTGGCCGCAACAATGCGGGCCGCATCACTGTGCGCCACCAGGGTGGTGGTCACAAGCAGCACTACCGTGTGGTCGACTTCCGTCGCAACAAGGACAATATTCCGGCGACGGTCGAGCGTATCGAATACGATCCGAACCGGTCGGCGCACATCGCGCTGGTGTGCTACGCCGATGGTGAGCGTCGCTACATCGTTGCGCCGCGCTACCTGGAGGTCGGGCAGCAGATCATGAGCGGTTCGGAAGCGCCGATCAAGCCGGGCAATGCTCTGCCGATTCGCAATATTCCGGTCGGTACCGTGATCCACTGCATCGAAATGCAGCCGGGCAAAGGTGCTCAGCTGGCGCGTTCTGCCGGTGCCTCGGTGCAGTTGCTGGCGCGTGAAGGCAGTTACGCTCAGTTGCGTCTGCGCTCCGGCGAGATCCGTCGCGTGCATGTCGAATGCCGTGCCACCGTGGGTGAAGTCGGCAACGGCGAACACAGCCTGCGCAAGCTCGGCAAGGCCGGCGCCAAGCGCTGGCGTGGCGTGCGTCCGACGGTTCGTGGCGTGGTCATGAACCCGATCGACCACCCGCACGGTGGTGGTGAGGGCCGGACTTCCGGTGGTCGCCATCCGGTGAGCCCGTGGGGTCAGCCGACGAAGGGCTATCGCACCCGTCGGAACAAGCGCACCAGTTCCATGATCGTTCAGCGCCGCAAGCGTTAAGGGATAACAGATGACTCGTTCTCTGAAAAAAGGCCCGTTCATCGACGCGCACCTTCTGAAAAAGGTGGATGCGGCGCGGGTAAGCAATGACAAGCGTCCGATCAAGACCTGGTCGCGTCGCTCCACGATCCTGCCGGATTTCATCGGTCTGACCATCGCTGTCCATAACGGTCGTCAGCACGTGCCGGTGTTCGTGACCGAAAACATGGTTGGCCACAAGCTTGGCGAATTTGCCCTGACGCGGACGTTCAAGGGGCATCTCGACAGCAAGAAGGCCAGGCGCTAAGGAGTGATGGAAATGGAAACGAAAGCCATTCTCCGCGGTGTGCGGCTCAGTGCCCAGAAGGGGCGCTTGGTGGCTGATCAGATTCGCGGCAAGTCCGTCGAGCAGGCGTTGAACATCCTCGCCTTTTCGCCGAAAAAGGGCGCCAAGATCATCAAGAAGGTGGTCGAGTCCGCCATTGCCAACGCGGAGCACAACGACGGTGCGGACATCGATGCCCTCAAGGTGAAAACCATTCACGTTGAGGAAGGCATGACGCTCAAGCGCTTCACCGCGCGGGCGAAAGGCCGTGGCAACCGCATCCTGAAACCGACCTGCCACGTGTTCGTCACGGTGGGTGACTAAGGGGGACTTATGGGACAGAAAATTCATCCTACCGGTTTCCGCCTCCCCGTCACGCGTGACTGGACGGCGCGCTGGTATGCAAACAAGAAGGACTTCGCGAAAACTCTGGCAGACGATCTGGCAGTACGCGATTTTCTGAAGAAGCGCCTGGCGCATGCATCCGTGGGTCGCGTCCTGATCGAGCGACCGGCCAAGAATGCACGCATCACCCTGTTCTCGGCACGCCCGGGCGTGGTGATCGGCAAGAAGGGCGAGGACATCGAGAAACTCAAGGCCGAGCTTCAGAAGATGATGGGCGTGCAGGTGCACGTCAACATCGAGGAAGTGCGCAAGCCGGAAACCGACGCCCAGCTGATTGCCGATTCAATCGCGCAGCAGCTCGAGCGCCGGATCATGTTCCGTCGTGCCATGAAGCGCGCCATTCAGAATGCCATGCGCCTCGGTGTCCAGGGTATCAAGATCATGAGCGCCGGCCGTCTGAACGGCATCGAGATCGCGCGTACCGAATGGTATCGCGAGGGTCGCGTGCCGCTGCACACCCTGCGCGCCAACATCGATTACGGTGTCTCCGAGGCCAAGACGACCTACGGCATCATCGGCATCAAGGTGTGGGTGTACAAGGGCGAGGTGCTGGGCCGCAACGAGCAGCCCGCTGCCGGCGAAACTGAAAACGAACCGCGTCGCAACCGTCGTGGTCGCGGTGACGGCGAAGGTCGCGGTGCCCGCCGTGGTGGTCGTCGTGACGCCGAGCGCACGGAAGGCGGCGCTGAGAGCAGGAGTGAATAATGCTTCAGCCGAAACGCAGAAAATATCGTAAAGAGCAAAAGGGCCGTAACACCGGCCTGGCGACGCGCGGCGCCAAGGTGTCGTTCGGGGAGTTCGGTCTGAAGGCCACCGGCCGTGGCCGCCTGACCTCGCGCCAGATCGAGTCGGCACGTCGTGCGATGACCCGACACATCAAGCGTGGCGGGCGCATCTGGATCCGTGTCTTCCCCGACAAGCCGATTTCGCGCAAGCCTGCCGAAGTCCGGATGGGTAAAGGCAAGGGCAACCCGGAGTACTGGGTCGCCGAGATTCAGCCGGGCAAGGTGCTCTATGAAATGGATGGCGTGGACGAATCGCTGGCGCGCGAGGCCTTCCGCCTTGCGGCCGCCAAGCTGCCGTTCGCGACCACCTTTGTCACGCGGCATGTGGGGTAATCATGAACGCAAGTGAACTCCGCGCGAAAAGCGTCGAAGAACTGAACACGGAACTGCTGGAGCTCCTCAAGGCCCAGTTCAGCCTGCGCATGCAGCATGCGACCCAGCAGTTGAACAATACCAGCCAACTGGGCAAGGTGCGCCGCGACATCGCGCGTGTCCGTACCCTGTTGCGTGAAAAGGCGGTCCAGCAATGAGTCAGGAAACGGTTAAGGCGACCCGTACGCTGTACGGCAAAGTCGTCAGCGACAAGATGCAGAAGACGGTCACGGTGCTCGTCGAGCGCCGCGTCAAGCACCCGCTCTACGGGAAGGTCATCATCCGTTCCGCCAAGTACCATGCTCACGACGAAGACGGCGTGGCGGGTGCGGGCGATACGGTTGAGATCCAGGAGTGCCGTCCGATCTCCCGCACCAAGTCCTGGCGCGTCTCCCGCGTCGTGGAAAAAGCGCGAATCATCTGAAAATGATGTCGGGGGCTTGGCAAAGCGTTGTCAAGCCCCTATAATTCCGCTTCTTTGCCTTTTCGGGCATTTTACCCTGACGGGTTCCAAGACTGACCGCTTGTTGCGGGTTAAGTTGGAGATTTAATTCATGATTCAAATGCAGACGGTGCTGAACGTCGCCGACAACTCCGGCGCGCGTTCGGTGATGTGCATCAAGGTGCTTGGCGGCTCGAAGCGTCGCTACGCCGGGGTGGGTGACATCATCAAGGTGGCGGTCAAGGAGGCGGTGCCTCGTGGTCGCGTCAAGAAAGGTGATGTGTACAACGCGGTGGTGGTGCGTACGGCCAAGGGCGTTCGCCGTCCGGACGGCGCGCTGATCAAGTTTGACGGCAATGCCGCTGTGTTGCTGAACACCAAGTTGGAGCCGATCGGCACTCGTATCTTCGGCCCGGTGACGCGCGAGTTGCGTACCGAGCGCTTCATGAAGATCGTGTCCCTGGCGCCTGAAGTGCTGTAAGGAGCGACCATGAACAAGATTCGTACTGGCGACGAAGTCGTGGTGCTGACGGGCAAGGATAGTGGCCGTCGTGGCACGGTGCTGCGTCGCGTGGATGCAGAGCGCGTGGTCGTTGAAGGCGTCAATCGCGTCAAGAAGCATGTTCGTCCGAACCCGATGAAGGGCGAAGTTGGTGGCATCGTCGAAAAGGAGATGCCGATTCATGTCTCGAATGTTGCGCTGTTCAATCCCGCGACCCAGAAAGGGGATCGTGTTGGGGTGAAGACGCTTGAGGATGGTCGCAAGGTGCGCGTCTTCAAGTCGAACGGCGAACTGGTCGACGCGTAAGGATTCCGTGATGGCTCGCTTGCAAGATTTCTACAAGGACACCGTCGCGCCGGGGCTGATGCAGCAATTCGGCTACAAGTCGGTGATGGAAGTGCCGCGTATCACCAAGATCACGCTGAACATGGGTGTGGGTGAAGCGGTCGGTGACAAAAAGGTGCTCGAGCACGCCGTTGGTGACATGACCAAAATTGCCGGCCAGAAGCCGGTGGTCACCAAGGCGCGCAAGTCGATCGCCGGCTTCAAGATCCGCGACGGTTATCCGATCGGTTGCATGGTCACGCTGCGCGGTCCGCGCATGTTTGAATTCCTCGACCGCCTGGTGAGTGTCGCGTTGCCGCGTGTTCGCGATTTTCGCGGGATTGGCGGTAAGGGTTTTGATGGTCGTGGCAACTACAACCTCGGTGTCAAGGAACAGATTATCTTTCCTGAAATCGAGTACGACAAAGTTGATGCGGTGCGCGGTATGAACATCAGTATCACGACTACGGCGAAGACGGATGCCGAGGCGCGTGCGCTCCTCGTTGCGTTCAAGTTCCCGTTCAAGAATTGAGGGCGATATGGCGAAATTGGCTCTGATCAATCGCGAAGAAAAGCGCGCCAAGCTGGTGGCGAAGTTTGCCGTCAAGCGGGCTGCGCTCAAGGCGCAAATCAAGGACACCAGCCTGTCGGAAGAAGAGCGCATGAGTGCGCGTCTCAAGCTGCAGCAGCTGCCGCGCAATGCCAACCCGACGCGCCAGCGCAATCGCTGCTCGCTGACCGGTCGTCCGCGTGGTGTGTTCCGCAAATTCGGTCTGTGTCGTAACAAGCTGCGTGAAGTGGCATTCCGGGGTGAAGTGCCCGGCATGACCAAGGCGAGCTGGTAAGGAGAGACGAAATGAGTATGTCCGATCCGATCGCCGATATGCTGACGCGCATCCGCAACGGTCAAATGGCGCAAAAGGCCACGGTGGCAATGCCGTCCTCGAAGCTCAAGGTGGCAATTGCCAAGGTGCTTCAGGAAGAAGGTTATATCGACGGTTACAACGTACGTGAGGGCGGTGGAAAGCCCGAGCTCGACCTGACGCTGAAGTACTATGCCGGCGAGCCGGTCATCGAGCGTATCGAGCGTGTGTCCAAGCCGGGTCTGCGTGTGTACAAGGGAAGCAACGACCTGCCGCGCGTCATGAACGGCTTGGGTGTTGCGATTGTTTCGACGCCGAAAGGTGTGATGACCGACCGCGCCGCGCGAGCCAATCGCGTGGGTGGTGAAGTCATCTGCATCGTGGCGTAAGGGGGCGAAGATGTCTCGAGTTGCTAAGAATCCGGTCGCGTTGCCCGCCGGCGTCGAGGTCAAGATCGCAGGCGGAGAGATCAGCGTCAAAGGTCCGCTGGGTCAGCTGTCCCGCGCGTTACATCCGTCCGTGTCCGTGGCCCAGGAAGATGGCGCGGTGGTGTGCAAGGCCATCGACGGCAGCAAGGCCTCCCGTTCGATGTCCGGGACCATGCGTGCGCTGGTCAATAACATGGTGACGGGCGTGAGCAAGGGTTTCGAGCGCAAGTTGAACTTGGTTGGTGTGGGTTACCGCGCTCAGGCTCAAGGCAAGAAGCTGAACCTCAGTCTCGGGTTCTCCCACCCGGTCGAGCATGAACTGCCGGAAGGTGTGACGGCCGAAACGCCGTCGCAAACGGAAATCCTCATCAAGGGGGTGGACAAGCAGTTGGTTGGCCAGGTCGCTGCCGAAGTGCGTGGCTATCGTCCGCCGGAGCCGTACAAGGGCAAAGGTGTGCGGTACTCCGACGAGCGTGTGGTCCTCCGGGAAACCAAGAAGAAGTAAGGGCGGTTTGTCATGATGAACAAGAAAGCGGTGCGTCTGCGCCGGGCTCGCAAAACTCGAGCCAAAATTTCCGAGCTCAAGACGGTCCGTCTGACGGTCTATCGCTCCAATCAGCACATCTACGCCCAGATCATCTCGGGGTGCGGCTCTCGCGTGATGGCTTCGGCCTCCACGAACGAGAAGGGTGCACGTGCCGAAGGTGGCAAAGGCGGTACGGTCTCCGCTGCTGTCGACGTCGGCAAGCGTATCGCCGAGCGGGCGAAAGCCGCTGGCATCGAGCAGGTGGCCTTTGATCGTGCGGGTTTTCACTATCACGGCCGCGTCAAGGCGTTGGCTGAGGCGGCCCGAGAAGCCGGCCTCAAGTTCTAAGCGAGGGTAGCAATGGCGAAACAGCAAACCAAGCGCGCCCAGGCAGCCGAAGAGCGGGACGATTCCCTGCGCGAAAAGATGGTGGCGATCAATCGCGTCACCAAGGTTGTCAAGGGCGGTCGCATTCTCGGCTTTGCCGCACTGACCGTGGTCGGTGACGGTGATGGCGGTGTCGGCATGGGCAAGGGCAAGGCGCGCGAAGTGCCGGTGGCCGTGCAGAAAGCCATGGACGAGGCGCGCCGCAAGCTGGCGAAAGTGTCCCTGAAGGATGGGACCCTCCACCATGCGGTGATCGGCAAGCATGGCGCGGCGACCGTGCTGATGCAACCGGCGCCCCACGGGACCGGTATCATTGCCGGCGGTCCGATGCGCGCGGTGTTCGAGGTGATGGGTGTGACCGACATCATTTGCAAATGCATCGGTTCGTCCAATCCGTACAACGTTGTGCGTGCCACGCTGAACGGCTTGTTCTCCGTGCGCACTCCGTCCGAGATTGCTGCCAAGCGCGGCAAGACGGTCGAAGAACTGATCGGGTGAGGCCATGGCTGAGAAGAAGATCAAAGTCACGCTCGTCAAGAGCGTGATCGGTACCAAGCAGTCCCACCGTGCCACGGTTCGTGGCCTCGGGCTCCGTCGCCTCAACCATTCGGTTGAGCTGGTGGATACGCCCGAAGTGCGGGGCATGGTCAACAAGGTCGCCTATCTGGTGAAGTGCGAGGGTTAAGATGCGACTCAATACCATCAAACCTGCCGAGGGTTCCAAGCGCGCCGCCAAACGGGTCGGTCGCGGTATCGGCTCCGGTCTGGGAAAGACGGCAGGTCGAGGCCACAAGGGCCAGAAATCACGCGCCGGTGGCTTTCACAAGGTCGGCTTCGAGGGCGGTCAGATGCCGCTGCAGCGCCGTCTGCCGAAACGCGGTTTCGTGTCGCTGCAGAAGGGCCGCAAGGCCGAGGTGCGCCTGTCCGAGCTGGACAAGCTTCCCGTCGATGACGTGGATCTGCTCGTTCTGAAGCAGGCGGGCGTGATTGCGTCCGATGCCTTGTCCGCGAAAGTCATTCTGTCCGGGGCCATCACCCGCAAGGTGAGTCTCAAGGGTGTCGCCGTCACCAAGGGTGCGCGCGCTGCCATTGAGGCTGCCGGCGGTTCGGTCGCCGAGTAAGGTTAAACGCTCGTGGCAAAGCAACCCGCAGCAATCGGAAACCAGGGCAAGTTCGGCGACCTGCGTCGCCGCTTCCTGTTCCTGATCGGCGCGCTGGTCGTTTATCGGATCGGCGCGCACATTCCGGTGCCTGGCATCGATCCGCATCGCCTGGCAGAGATCTTCCAGTCCCAACAGGGTGGCATCCTCGGGGTGTTCAACCTGTTCTCCGGGGGCGCGCTGAAGCGATTCACCATCTTCGCGCTCGGGATCATGCCGTATATTTCGGCTTCCATCATCATGCAGCTCATGAGCGTGGCATCGCCACAGCTCGAAGCGCTGAAGAAGGAAGGGGAAGCCGGTCGACGGAAGATTACCCAATACACCCGCTACGGTACGGTCGCGCTTGCGCTGTTCCAGGCGGTCGGGATTTCCGTCGCGCTCGAAGGCCAGCAGGGTCTCGTCGTCGATCCGGGGATGATGTTCCGCTTCGTGACGGTGGCGACACTGGTGACCGGGACGATGTTCCTGATGTGGCTTGGCGAACAGATCACGGAGCGCGGCCTGGGCAACGGTATTTCCCTGATTATCTTTGCGGGGATTGCTTCGGGGTTGCCGCATGCGATCGGGGGATTGTTCGAACTGGTTCGCACGGGTGCCATGCATCCCTTCACGGCGCTGTTCATCTGCGTGCTTGTGGTGCTGGTGACGGGTGTGGTCGTGTTTGTCGAGCGTGGCCAACGAAAGATTCTGGTCAATTACGCCAAGCGTCAGGTCGGCAACAAGGTCTACGGTGGTCAGAGTTCCCATCTGCCGCTGAAGCTCAACATGGCCGGGGTGATCCCGCCGATTTTTGCGTCGAGCATCATCCTGTTTCCGGCAACCCTCGGGCAGTGGTTCGGCGAGTCGGCGGGAATGTCCTGGCTCAAGGACGTGTCGGCCACGCTGTCACCCGGTCAGCCGATCTACGTGATGCTTTATGCCACCGCGATCGTGTTTTTCTGCTTCTTCTATACCGCTTTGGTTTTCAACGCCAAGGAGACGGCGGACAACCTGAAGAAGAGTGGCGCGTTCGTTCCGGGGATTCGTCCGGGTGAGCAGACCGCGAAGTACATCGACCGCATTCTCATGCGACTGACCTTCGCCGGGGCGATCTACATCACCCTCGTGTGTCTGTTGCCGGAGTTTTTGATTTTGAAGTGGAACGTTCCGTTCTATTTCGGGGGTACCTCGCTGCTGATCATCGTGGTCGTCACGATGGATTTCATGGCGCAGGTCCAGGCGTACATCATGTCGCACCAGTATGAAAGTCTTCTCAAGAAGGCGAATTTCAAGGGTGCGGGACTGCCGATGCGGTAATCGAGATGGCGAAGGAAGACGTCATTGAAATGCAGGGGGAGGTCCTCGAGAACCTCCCGAATGCCACCTTCCGGGTGCGTCTGGAAAACGGCCACGAAGTATTGGGGCACATTTCCGGAAAGATGCGCATGCATTACATCCGGATTTTGCCCGGGGATCGCGTCACTGTGCAGCTGACCCCGTACGACCTGACAAAAGGGCGGATTGTTTTCCGCTCGAAGTGATTGAATTTACGGGAGTATCAAAATGAGAGTGCAGGCTTCAGTCAAGCGAATCTGCCGCAACTGCAAGGTCATTCGACGCAAAGGCGTCGTTCGTGTGATTTGCACGGATCCGCGCCACAAGCAGCGCCAAGGTTGATAGCTCAGGCTATCAAGGTTATAATTTAAAGTTTAGCTTTCTGGGGTGATCGGATGGCCCGTATTGCTGGGGTAAACATTCCCAATCACAAGCACGCCGAAATCGCGCTGACCGCAATTTTCGGTATTGGCCGCACCCGCGCGCAGAAAATCTGCGACGCGGCAGGTGTCGAGCGCTCGGTCAAGATCAAGGATCTGACCGAAAGCGACATGGAGCGCCTGCGTGATGCGGTTGGTCAGTACGTTGTCGAAGGTGATCTGCGTCGTGAAGTCACGATGAGCATCAAGCGACTCATGGACCTGAGCTGCTACCGCGGCCTGCGTCATCGCCGTGGGCTGCCGTGCCGCGGCCAGCGTACCCGTACCAACGCTCGCACCCGTAAAGGGCCGCGCAAGGCGATCGCCGGCAAGAAGTGATAGAGAAAAAATATGGCTAAGACTGCTACCAAGGTTCGCAAGAAGGTCAAGAAGAACGTTGCCGAAGGCATCGTTCACGTCCACGCGAGCTTCAACAACACCATCATCACCATCACCGACCGGCAGGGCAACGCGCTGTCGTGGGCTACCGCGGGTGGTGCCGGCTTCAAGGGCTCTCGCAAGTCCACGCCGTTCGCTGCCCAGGTGGCGGCCGAAGCGGCCGGCAAGGCGGCCCAGGAGTGCGGTGTGAAGAACGTGGAAGTGCGAATCAAGGGGCCCGGCCCCGGTCGTGAGTCCTCGGTGCGTGCACTCAATGCACTGGGAATCAAGGTGACGAGCATCACCGACATCACGCCGATTCCGCACAACGGTTGCCGGCCGCCCAAGAAGCGCCGTATCTGACAAGGAGTTAAAACGTGGCTCGCAATCTTGATCCCAAGTGCCGCCAGTGCCGTCGTGAAGGCGAGAAGCTTTTCCTCAAAGGCGAAAAGTGCTTCACCGACAAATGCGCCATCGAGCGTCGCGCCTACGCCCCCGGCCAGCACGGCCAGCGTTCGGGGCAGCGCATGTCCGGTTACGGCGTGCAGCTGCGCGAAAAGCAGAAGATCCGTCGTCTGTACGGCGTCCTCGAGCGCCAGTTCCGCAAAGTTTATGCGGAAGCCGACCGCCGCAAGGGGCAGACCGGTGAAAACCTCCTTCAGTTGCTTGAAGGTCGCCTGGATTCCGTCGCTTTCCGCATGGGATTCGGCGCGTCGCGTGCCGAATCCCGTCAGGTGGTTCGCCACAACGGCGTTCTGGTGAATGGTCGCCGTGTGAACATTCCGTCGTACAACGTGCGCCCCGGCGACGTCGTCGAGCTGACCGAGCGTGCGCGCGCTTCGCTGCGCGTCAAGGCGGCCCTCGAAGCGGCTGAGTCGCGTGGTTTCCCCGAGTGGATCGAGGTGGACGTCAAGGCCGGCAAGGGTACGTTCAAGGCTTACCCGCAACGCGCCGAGCTGCCTGCGACCCTGAATGAAGGTCTCGTGGTCGAACTTTATTCCCGCTAATGGCGGGTCTGACGTAATTTGCGAACCAAGGACTGCTGATGCAAAGCAATGCACTGCTGAAACCGCGCATCATTGATGTACAAAGCCTGTCTCCGGTGCACGCTCGCGTGACCATGGAGCCGTTCGAACGTGGTTTCGGGCATACCCTGGGCAATGCACTGCGCCGAATCCTGCTCTCGTCGCTGCCCGGGTGTGCGGCGACGGAAGTGAGTATCGATGGCGTCCTGCACGAGTATTCGACGCTGGACGGCGTCCGCGAGGACGTCGTTGACCTGTTGTTGAACCTGAAAGGTGTTGTGCTCAAGATGCACAACCGTGGTGAAGTGACCCTGCAGCTGTCGAAGTCCGGCGAGGGTGTCGTGACCGCCGGGGATATCGAGACCACCCATGATGTGGAAGTGATCAACCCCGATTACGTCATTGCACACCTGGCACCCGGCGGCAAGCTGGAAATGCAGATCAAGGTCGAGGAAGGTCGTGGCTATCAACCGGCCAACCAACGGCCGGCCAGCGCTGAATCGCGTGCGATTGGTCACATCATGCTTGATGCTTCGTTCAGCCCGGTGCGCCGAGTGAGCTATCAGGTTGAGAGTGCTCGGGTCGAGCAGCGTACCGACCTGGACCGACTTGTCATCGACATCGAGACCAACGGTGCCGTCGATCCTGAAGAAGCCATTCGCTATGCCGCGCGTGTGCTCGTCGATCAGCTTTCGGTCTTTGCCGATCTCGAAGGCACTCCGGTCGAGGTTGAGCAGGCTCAGGCCCCGGCGATCGATCCGGTGCTGCTGCGCCCGGTCGACGATCTGGAGCTGACCGTGCGCTCGGCCAATTGCCTGAAGGCGGAAAACATTTACTACATCGGTGACCTGATCCAGCGGACGGAAACCGAACTGCTCAAGACGCCGAATCTCGGTCGCAAGTCGCTGAACGAGATCAAGGAAGTGCTGGCCTCCCGTGGCCTGACTCTCGGCATGAAACTGGAAAATTGGCCGCCGGCCGGGCTTGAAAAGCTCGGTTGATCGGTCGGGATAAAGGAACGAGATCATGCGTCACCGTAACGGTCTTCGCAAACTGAACCGCACGAGTTCGCATCGCCAGGCGATGCTGCGCAACATGGCCAACTCGCTGCTGGAGCATGAAGCGATCAAAACCACCCTGCCCAAGGCAAAAGAGCTGCGTCGCGTCGTCGAGCCGCTGATCACCCTGGGTAAGAAGCCCTCCGTCGCGAATCGTCGTCTGGCGTTCAGCCGCCTGCGCAATCGTGACATGGTCGTGAAGCTGTTCGACGAGCTCGGGCCGCGCTACGCGACCCGTAATGGTGGTTACCTGCGGATCCTCAAATTCGGTTTCCGTGATGGCGACAACGCACCGATGGCGTACGTCGAGCTGCTGGACCGCCCGGAGGCGGGTGAGGCGCCTGCAGAGGCCGCCGGTCAGGAAGAGCAGGCCGCATAAGTCAGCGACCGTCGCCGAAGGAAAAGCCGACCTCAGGGTCGGCTTTTCTGTCTTCCGAGGGGGGTTATTCGCCGTCCCCGTGGCGGTAGCGATCGATGCGTCTGCGGTCCTGTTTGGTCGGGCGTCCACCACGGCGTCCGGACTCGACCGGTGCGGCGGTAGGGGTCGCCCTGCGCGCCAAGCTTTCCGGCGTTTCCTCGTACAGCGTCTGTGCCACCGGTGCGGGGCCGCGTCGATCGGAGAGCGCCACGACCCGGACCGTGAGGCGCTCCTGGCCGCGCGTGATGTCGACCCGGTCGTCGATCCGGATGGGGTGGGCCGGCTTCACCCGCGCGCCGTTCAGGTGCGCATGCCCCCCTTCGATCGCGGCGCTGGCCACGGAGCGGGTCTTGAAGAAGCGGGCGGCCCAGAGCCATTTGTCGAAGCGCAATTTGTCCGGATCGGCGGGCGTCGTACTCATTCTTTCCTGGGGCGTTTCGAAAGCTTTCTTTGCAGGGTGCGGCGATGCATCTTGAGGGCGCGCGCGGTAGCCGAGATATTGCCATCGTTTTCGGCCAGCACGCGTTGAATGTGTTCCCACTCGAGCCGGTTCACCGACATCGGCGCAATGTCCATGACGGTCGGCGCTGGCGTACCGACGCCGCCGTCCATGGCGCGCAGGATGGTCTCGACGTCGGTGGGTTTGGCCAGATACTGATAGGCGCCTCGCTTGACGGCTTCGACCGCGGTGGCGATGCTCGCATAGCCCGTCAGGACGAGCACGCGCGCCCGGGGACGTAACGCGAGTATGGGTTCGATGAGGTCCAGCCCGGAACGGCCGGCGAGATTCAGGTCGAGGATGACGGCATCGATCGTCGGATCGCGACGCAGCAAGTCCAGCGCGTCGCTTTCGGTGGTTGCGCCGGTGGCGTCGATGTTGCGGTGTCCAAGGGCGCGTTGAAGCACCCGATTGAACGTCGGGTCGTCGTCGACGACAAGCGCGTGGTGGATTGGGGTAAGGGTTGTCATGGGCGGGCGACAGGCAGGGTGATCAGGGCAATCGTGCCACCGCCGGGGCGTGGCGAGAAGTGCAGGGAGCCGCCGGCGTGTTCGATGGACGCGACCGAGAGCAGAAGACCGATCCCGAGTCCTTCCGTCGGCAGGCGCTCGCGCAGGTGGGGCGCGTCAATGGCAGCGCGAACGTCGTCGGGGAGGCCGGGGCCGCGGTCCGCAATGCACAGATCGAGCAGTGCGCCCCGCCGGCAGACATCAAGCTCCACCGGCGCATCGCGGGAAACGGCCAGTGCGTTGGTGAGCACGTTGTGAATGGCCTGTGTGAAAGCCATGTCGATCGCGATCGAGGCGTCGACGTCTTCCCCACGGCGTACGAGGTGAAGCTCCGGGCGTTGCGCCTGCAGCCTGCCCAGCAACTCGTCCAGCCAGGCGTTGATCGGCCGGGCGGCGATATCGGAGGCCCGGGCACGTCCGGCGGCCTCGGTCAGCCGGCCAAGGATGCTCTTGCACTGCTCGATCTGCTGGTCGATCAGCGCCAGATCCTCCTGGATGTCGGGCGGATGAGTGCCGCGGCGCAGTTCGGACACGAGTAGCCGCATCGTGCCCAGCGGTGTGCCCAACTCATGGGCGGCGCCGGCGGCGAGGTTGGCCAGGGCCATGACGCGCTCGCCCCGCAGACGCTGTTCGCGCGCGTCGGCCAGTGCCTGGTCACGAGCGCGCATGGCGCGAGTCATGCGGGAGACATACCAGGCAATGACGATCGCCGATACGGTGAACGTGGCCCACATGCCGGCCAGATGCCACAGCGCGGCATGTGCCGAGGAGGGTAGCTGGAGCGGTATGTGGAACGACCACAGCCACGCGTAGACGAGGATGGAGAGCGCTGCGAGCATCCAGGCCTGCCGCACCGGAAGAATCGCCGCGCCCACGGCGATGATGGGCAGCAGCAGGGAAATCATGGGGTTGGTGGCGCCGCCGGTCAGGTACAGAAAGCTGCCCCACCCGGCCAGATCCACGACCAGCTCGACGAACAGCGGCCAACTGGTTCCCGGCGTCGCTGCGCCGAGACGTCGGGTGATCAGATTCCAGAGGGCGAGGGTGCCGGCGACAACGAATATTGCTTCGCGCGGGACGGTGATGCCGAACATTGGCCGTGCGCCGATGGCTGCCGCGAACATCAGTGCGGCCGACACCCAGCGCAGGGACACGAGCCGCGCGAGTGGCGGGGAAGCGGCGGCGTCTGGGGGCGTTGTCGGACGCACGAGCGCCGCAGTGTCTGGACTCATGGCCTATTATCACCCACTGGGCGCGGGGCTCCCATCCTGCGACAACGCGTCGCACGCCTGAGCCCCGGCGGCGCGCTACCCTAACGCGCTCAACAACCGGAGAGTACGATGTCAAAGTCACTACCCCTGATCGCCACCGCCTGTCTGATGTTTTCATCGTTGAGCGTGTGGGCCGGCGAGGTGAAAGTGGAGAATGCCTGGGTTCGTGGCACGGTGGCGGCGCAGAAGGCGAGCGGGGCGTTCATGCGCCTGACGGCACCCGAAGACATGCGCCTGCTCGGCGCCAGCACGTCGGTCGCCAAGGTGACCGAAGTCCATGAGATGACGATGGACAAGGACATCATGAAGATGCACCCGATCGACGGCCTCGATCTGCCGGCGGGCAAGCCTGTGGCGCTCACGCCGGGCGGATACCACATCATGTTGATGGGACTGAAGGCGCCACTGGCCGAAGGGCAGACCGTGGAGATTGTCCTGCGTCTGCGTGATGCGCACGGTCAGGTGTCTGAGCAACGGGTGGAGGCACCGGTACGCCCGCTCGGGGCGGCAGGCATGATGCACCACAACTGATTCGCGCGCGGGCGCGACGCGGCAGCCGCCCCCTGTGGGCGGTTCTTCCATTTCGTCACAGTCAGCATCCCACGATGACGGTATGATGCGCCGGTAATACCCGTGATGGAGCGAAAAGTCGCATGGCGTGTGTGCTCGTGACCGGTGGGGCCGGCTATATCGGTTCCCATACCTGTGTCGAACTGCTCGAGGCCGGCCACGATGTGGTCGTGGTCGACAATTACTGCAACAGCAAACCGGCGGCGCTGGCGCGGGTGGCGCAGATTGCCGGCCGACCGCTGACGGCCGAATACACGGCTGACATCCGTGATCGGTCCGCCCTGGACCGGATCCTGGGCGGCCATGACTTCGACGCCGTCATCCACTTTGCCGGGCTCAAGGCGGTGGGCGAATCGGTCAGCCAGCCGTTGGCCTACTACGACAACAACGTGAGCGGCACCGTGTGCCTTGCCGAGGCGATGGCCGACCACGGGCTCAAGCGGATCGTGTTCAGTTCCTCCGCCACGGTGTACGGTGATCCGGCCAGCGTTCCCATCCGGGAGAATTTTCCCACCGGGCCGACCAATCCCTACGGGCGGACCAAGTGGATGCTCGAATACATCCTGGCCGACATCGCGGCGTCCGACCCGGTCTGGCACGTCGCCCTGTTGCGCTACTTCAACCCGGTGGGGGCGCATCGTTCCGGCCGCATCGGCGAAGACCCGAACGGCATTCCCAACAACCTCATGCCTTACGTCGCCCAGGTGGCCATCGGGCGTCTCCCCGAGCTGCAGGTATTCGGAGACGACTACCCGACGCCGGACGGCACCGGGGTGCGCGACTACATTCATGTGGTCGACCTGGCGAAGGGGCATGTGCGCGCGGTCGAGCGGCTCATGAGCGGCCACGGTGTGCTCACGCTCAACCTCGGCACCGGGCGGGGCTACAGCGTGCTCGATGTGGTCAAGGCCTTCGAGCGGGCCTCCGGTCGCCCGGTGCCCTACCGCATCGCGCCGCGACGCCCCGGCGACATCGCCATGTGCTATGCCGATCCGGCCGCGGCGGTCCGGGAACTGGGCTGGCGCGCCGAGCATGGGCTCGATGCCATGTGCGAGGATGCGTGGCGCTGGCAGTCCCGGAATCCCGAGGGTTTCACCGATTGAACAGCGTTCGAAGGGGGAGTGGACGTGCGGTGGTGCCGGGGCCTATGATCCGGGCTTGTAAGTGAACACAAGGCTGGCGGTCACTCGTGAATCCTTCCGCGCATGAGGCGTTGCGGTTGTTTCGATCCATCTACGCCGCGGTGCGTCAGCACCTGCAGAAAGTGGAACGTCGTTGCGGTGCCAGTGGCGCCCAGGTCTGGGCGCTGGCGATGGTGGCGAGGCAACCCGGCATCCGCGTGACCGAACTGGCCTCGGCGATGGCCATCCATCCGTCTACAGCCAGCAACCTGCTCGCGAAGGCCGAACGCAGCGGCCTCATCCGGCGCGAACGCTCGGCTCGCGATCAACGGGTGGTGCAGCTCTACCTGACGGAGGCCGGCCAGGCGGTGCTGGCCAAGGCGCCCGAGCCCGTCGCGGGTTTGCTGCCCGATGCGCTCGGACGCCTGCCCGACGAGGTGCTCGGTCGTCTTTCGAACGATCTGCAGGCCCTCGCCAACACCATGGCGGTCGAGGTGGAGACGGTCAACGAGCCGTTCTCCGAACTCTGAGCCGGGCGTCGCCGCCGTGCCGGCGCCTTACCAGTTGCTGCGGATCCGGTTGCGGTACTGCACGTCGCTGGGCAACTGCTTCTGCATCGATTCGAGACGCTTTTCCAGGTCACTGGCCGCCTTCGCCAGCGTGTCGCGCGACAGGCGCGGCAGCTCCCGCTGGCGTGCGATGAGCCGTGCCAGCATGTCGATGGCCGCCTTGCGCTGGCGGGCGTCGGGTGGCAGGTAGAGGCCGAGGCCGGCCTTCTCCAGCGTCTCGAGCACCCGGAGGCGGCGCTCGACCCGGTTCAGGTACCGGGCTTCCGGATCTTCGGTGATCGCATCTTCAGCCATGGCGTGTGCCTCTCTTACCTAAGTCGTATCGTCCAAACGCTAGCATTTTGCACCCGGTTCGGCGCAAATGCGCGCCGTCCGGCCGGGATTGGCGGGTAATCGGCTACTGCTGCAATATGTGCTTACACAGTCGGGGCCGAGGTGTCGTCGGCGCGGCGTGCGTTCAGCAACGGGGCCAGGTAGCGGCCGGTGTGGCTGCCCGGCGTGGCGGCGATGGTCTCCGGCGGGCCGGCCGCGAGGATGGTACCGCCGCCGTCGCCGCCTTCCGGGCCGAGGTCGATCAGCCAGTCGGCGGTCTTGATGACGTCGAGGTTGTGTTCGATGACGACCACCGTGTTGCCGTGGTCGCGCAGCCGGTGCAGCACCGCGAGCAGCATCTCGATGTCCTTGAAGTGCAGGCCAGTGGTCGGTTCGTCGAGGATGTAGAGCGTGCGGCCAGTGTCGCGCTTGGACAGTTCCAGCGCCAGCTTGACCCGCTGCGCCTCGCCACCGGAGAGGGTGGTCGCGCTTTGTCCGAGGCGGATGTAGCCCAATCCCACGTCCATGAGCGTCTGCAGCTTGCGGGCCACGACCGGCACCGGGGAAAAGAAGTCCAGCGCCTGCTCCACGGTCATTTCCAGCACGTCGTGGATGGTGCGGCCCTTGTAGCGGATCTCCAGCGTCTCGCGGTTGTAGCGCTTGCCGTGGCAGACGTCGCAGGGCACGTACATGTCGGGCAGGAAGTGCATCTCGACCTTGATCAGGCCGTCGCCCTGGCAGGCCTCGCAGCGCCCGCCCTTGACGTTGAAGGAGAAGCGTCCTGGCCCGTAGCCACGGGCGCGGGCGTCGGGCACGCCCGCGAACAGCTCGCGGATCGGGGTGAGCAGGCCGGTGTAGGTGGCCGGGTTGGAACGCGGGGTGCGGCCGATGGGCGACTGGTCGACATTGATGACCTTGTCGAAGAAGGCCAGGCCGTCCACTTCGGCATAGGGGGCCGGGTCGAGGTTGGAGCCGTACAGGTGACGCGCGGCGACGGCGTAGAGGGTGTCATTGATCAGGGTGGACTTGCCTGATCCGGAGACGCCGGTCACGCAGGTGAACAGGCCGACCGGCAATTGCAGGTCGACGCCCTTGAGGTTGTTGCCGCTGCAACCGCGCAGGTCGAGCTGACGGTCGGCGCGCGGCGCCGTGCGTGTGGTCGGCACCGGGATCGTGCGCCGGCCCGACAGATAGGCGCCGGTGAGCGAATCCGGGTGCAGGGCGATGTCCTCGGGCAGGCCTTCGGCGATCACCTCACCGCCGTGCTCGCCGGCCCCCGGGCCCATGTCCACCACATGATCGGCGGCGCGGATCGCGTCCTCGTCGTGCTCCACCACGATCACCGTATTGCCCATGTCGCGCAGGCGCTTGAGCGTGCCCAGGAGGCGGTCGTTGTCGCGCTGATGCAGGCCGATGGAGGGTTCGTCGAGCACGTACATGACCCCGGTGAGCCCCGAGCCGATCTGGCTCGCCAGGCGGATGCGCTGTGCTTCGCCGCCCGACAGGGTGTCGGCGGAGCGGTGCAGGGTGAGGTAGTTGAGCCCGACGTTGATGAGGAACTGAAGCCGGCTGGTGATCTCGCGCACGATCTTGTCGGCCACCTGGGCGCGGTGGCCGGACAGGCTCAGGGTGTCGAAGAACTGGGCGCACTCGGCCAGCGGCAATCGGCTCACCTCCGGCAGGTTGCGCTCGCCGATGCGCACATGGCGCGCCTCGGCGCGCAGGCGGGTGCCGCCGCAGGTGGGGCAGGCCTGCTCGGCGCGCAGCTTGGCCAGTTCCTCGCGCACGGTGATCGAGTCGGTCTCGCGATAGCGCCGTTCGAGGTTGGGGATGATGCCTTCGAAGGGGTGCTCCTTGAGCACCGAGCGGCCGCTGTCCGACAGGTAGCGGAACGCGATCGGAGTGCGCCCGCTGCCGTGCAGCACCACCTGGCGCACCGCCTCGGGCAGCGCCTCGAACGGCGTCTCCACGTCGAAGCGGTAGTGGGTGGCCAGTGAGGTGAGCATCTGGAAGTAGAACTGGTTGCGCCGGTCCCAGCCCTTGATGGCGCCGCCGGCCAGGGACAGGTGGGGGTGGGCGACGACGCGCTCGGGATCGAAGAAATCCACCTGGCCGAGGCCGTCGCAGCGCGGGCAGGCGCCCGCCGGGTTGTTGAAGGAGAACAGGCGCGGTTCGAGCTCGGCCAGCGCGAAGCTGCACACCGGGCAGGCAAAGCGGGAGGAGAACAGGTGCGCCTCGCCCGAATCCATCTCCAGCGCAATGGCCCGGCCCTCGGCATGGGTGAGCGCGGTCTCGAAGGACTCGGCCAGGCGCTGGCGCGCGTCCGGGCGCACCTTGAGGCGGTCGATCACCACGTCCACGTCATGGCGCTTGTTCTTGTCGAGCTTGGGGGCCGCGTCCAGCTCGACGACCTCGCCGTCGACACGCACGCGCACGAAGCCCTGGGCGCGCAGTTCGGCGAACAGCTCCAGCTGCTCGCCCTTGCGGCCGCTGACCACCGGCGCGAGGATCATCAGCTTCGTGTCTTCGGGCAGCGCCAGCACATGGTCCACCATCTGGCTCACGCTCTGGGCCTCGAGGGCATGCTCCGGATGGTCGGGGCAGTGCGGAATGCCGGCGCGGGCATAGAGCAGGCGCAGGTAGTCGTGGATCTCGGTCACCGTGCCGACGGTCGAGCGCGGATTGTGGCTGGTGGCCTTCTGCTCGATGGAGATCGCCGGCGACAGGCCTTCGATCAGGTCCACGTCGGGTTTTTCCATCAGCTGCAGGAACTGGCGGGCATAGGCCGAGAGCGATTCCACGTAGCGGCGCTGGCCTTCGGCGTAGAGGGTGTCGAAGGCCAGCGACGACTTGCCCGACCCGGACAGGCCGGTGATGACCGTGAGCCGGTTGCGGGGCAGATCCAGATTGACGTTCTTGAGGTTGTGCGTCCGGGCGCCGCGGATGCGAATGAAGTCCATGCGTACCTACGTCGGTGGCGGGAGGGGCGGCTAACCGGTTACTATAGTTGCTTTACGCAAGCCCTCTCAAGCATGAAAGACGCTGTCACCATGACCGGACTCGAACGGCGCGCGACT
The DNA here is from genome assembly GCF_010983895.1 of Nitrogeniibacter mangrovi. Lineage (GTDB taxonomy): Bacteria > Pseudomonadota > Gammaproteobacteria > Burkholderiales > Rhodocyclaceae > Nitrogeniibacter > Nitrogeniibacter mangrovi. Next base: position 3,514,923 of record NZ_CP048836.1, on the reverse strand, counting down.
TTCTCGCTCGCCGCCGTGTTCGGTTTGCGCATGTTCGGCATGTTCTCCATCCTGCCGGTGCTCGCGCTCTACGCGCGCAGCCTGCCGGGCGAAGTCACCCCCTTCATGATCGGCCTCGCGCTGGGCGTGGACGGCCTCGCGCAGGCCTTCCTGCAGGTGCCCTTCGGGCTGCTGTCCGACCGCATCGGGCGCAAGCGCGTGATCTACATGGGCCTGACCCTGTTCGCCATCGGCAGCTTCGTGGCCGCGCTGGCGCCCAACATCTACATCATCATCCTCGGCCGTCTGATGCAGGGGACCGGCGCTGTGGCCTCGGCCATCATCGCGCTGATCGCCGACCTGACCCGCGAGGAGCACCGCTCCAAGTCGATGGCCGTGATCGGCATGAGCATCGGCCTCACCTTCGGCGCCTCGATGGTGCTCGGCCCCGCGCTCAGCCACCTGATCGGCGTGCCCGGCATCTTCGCGCTGACCGGCGTGCTCGCCCTCGGCGCCATGGCGGTGGTGCGCTTCGTGGTGCCCGATCCGGCCGTCAGTCGCGTCCATGCCGACGCCGAAACCGTGCCGGCCATGGTGACGGACGTGCTGCGCAACACCGAGCTGCAACGCCTGAACTTCGGCATCTTCAGCCTGCATGCCGCGCTGCGCGGGCTGTTCGTGGTGGTGCCCCTGCTGCTCGTGCAGGTCGGCGGGCTGGACGTGTCTAAACACTGGGAGGTCTACCTGCCGATCATGGTGATCTCCTTCATCGGCTCGATTCCGGCCATCATCCTCGCCGAGGCGCGTGGCAAGATGAAGCCGGTGTTTGTCTCGGCGGTGGCCCTGCTGTTCGTCTCGACTCTCTCGCTGGCGCTGCTGGTGGGCAATTTCACCGGCATCGTGGCGAGCCTGTTCGGCTTCTTCCTCGCCTTCAACCTGCTCGAGGCGACGCTACCGTCGCTGGTCTCCAAGATCGCGCCCTCGGGCTGCAAGGGCACGGCGATCGGCGTCTACAACAGCTTCCAGTTCCTCGGCCTGTTCCTGGGCGGTGCGCTGGGCGGCTTTCTGGTCCAGCACGTGGGCGATGCCGCCCTGTTCGTGTTCGCCGCCGGGCTCGCCGCGGCGTGGCTGATGCTGGCGATCTCGATGCAGCCGCCCCCGGCGGTGCGCACGCGCCTGTTCGAAGTCGGCGAGATGAGCGAGGATCGCGGCAAGGAACTGTCGAGCGCGCTGGCGCATGTGCCGGGCGTGGTCGAGGCGGTCGTGATCGCCTCCGAGGGCGTGGCATACTTGAAGGTCAAAATGGCCGGCTGGGACGAGTCGGGCGCGCTTGAACTCATGAAACAAGGAAAATGAAATGGCATCGGTGAACAAGGTCATTCTGGTCGGCAATCTCGGGCGTGATCCGGAAATCCGCTATGCCCCGTCGGGCGACGCGATCTGCAACGTCAGCCTGGCGACCACCGACACCTGGCGCGACAAGCAAAGCGGCGAAAAGCGCGAGGCGACCGAGTGGCACCGGGTGGTGTTCTTCGGCAAGCTCGCCGAAATCGCCGGCCAGTACCTCAAGAAGGGCCGTTCGATCTACGTGGAAGGCCGCCTGCAGACCCGCAAATGGCAGGATCAGAACGGTCAGGACCGCTACACCACCGAGATCCGCGCCAACGAGATGCAGATGCTCGGCGGGCGTGGCGAAGGCGGCGATGCCCCCATGGGCGGCGACAGCTACGGGGCTCCCCAGCAAAGCAGCCGCCCCGCGCCCAGCCAGGCGCCGGCCCAGGGCGGTGGCGCACCGGCGGCCTCGGGCGGGGGCTTCGGCGACTTCGACGACGACATCCCGTTCTGATCGGCGGTCGTGCAGGCATGAAAAACGGCGCCCCCCGGGGCGCCGTTGTCGTTTCCGGTGTTCGCGCTCAGGCGTTCACGTCGATCACCACCTTGCCGAAATGGCGGCCGTTCGCCAGGTGCTCATAGGCCTGGGCGGCGTCGTCGAAGGCAAAGCCGCGATCGATGACCGGACGCAGGCCGCTGATCTCGAGGAAGCGGTTCATGTCCTCGAACATCTGCCGGCTGCCGACGAAGACGCCGCTCATGCGGCGGGCACCCAGAATCACCCCGAGCGGATCGAAATCGCCCCCGAAGCCGCTGACGCCGCCGATGATGACGGTCATGCCGCCCATGCAGGTGCTGTTGATGGAGCGGCGCAGGGTGCCCTGGCCGCCGACCTCCACGACCAGATCGACGCCGTTGCCGCCGGTCAGCTTGAGCACTTCGTCCTGCCACTCGGGGGTGTCGCGATAGTTGATCGTGGCCGCCGCACCCAGCGCGCGCGCCTGCGCCAGCTTGGCGTCGCTGGAGGAGGTGATGATGGCCTCCAGCCCGGCGGCGTGGGCCATCTGCAGCGCCCAGATGGAGACCCCGCCGGTGCCCAGCAGCAGGACCCGCTGGCCGGGCTTGAGCTGGCCCACCTCGAACATGCTGCGCCACGCGGTCAGCGCGGCACAGGGCAGGGTGGCCGCTTCGCGGGCGCTCATATGGGCCGGAGCCCTGACCAGCGCGCTCTCCGGCAGGACGACCTCCTCGGCGAGCATGCCGGGCATGTTGGCGCCCAGCGAACGGGCAACGGCGGCGGGGGTCTGTTCGCCGCCGATCCAGTCGGGGAAGAAGCTGCCGGCGACCACGTCGCCCACCTGGAAGCGGGTGACCCCCGCACCGATGGCGATGACCTCGCCGGCGCCGTCGGAGCAGGGAATGACCGGCGCGTCACTGCCGACCGGGTAAAGCCCGTCGGCGATCATCAGGTCGCGAAAGTTGAGCGAAACGGCCTTGACGCGGACCTGGACTTCGTTCGGTCCCGGGGTCGGTGCCGGCAGGTCGATGCGGGTGAGGCTCTTGAAAGACTGGCCTGCGGTAAGTTGGTAGGCTTGCATGATGTCTCCAGCGGTTTTTCTTGGGGTTGGGAAGATGTTGCTGCGGGTGGTCATCGTGCCGACAGGGCGGTGGCCATGCGATCCAGTCCGGCCTGCAGCGTGACCGGCGGACAACCGAAATTGAGGCGGAGCCAGCCCGCTGGCGCGCCGAAGGCCTTGCCGTCGGACAATCCGACGCCATGCGCCTCGAAGAACGCCGCCGGATCGTCCAGACCGGCCTCGCGGCAGTCGATCCACGCCAGGTAGGTCGCTTCGGGGACGGTGGTGCGCAGACCCGGCAGGGCGGCGACGGCGGCCATCACCTGGTCGCGGTTGTGCCGCAGGGTGTCGAGCAGCGCCAGGCGCCAGGCGTTGCCCTCACGGTAGGCCGCTTCGGTGGCCACCAGCCCGAGCACATTCGGATGCGGCACCAGCCCGCGCATGGCGCGACGATAGCGGCGACGCAGCACGGGGTCCGGGATGATGGCGAAGCTGCTGTACAGCGCGGCGATGTTCCAGGTCTTGCTGGGCGCCATCAGGGTGATGGTGCGCCGGGCGACGTGCGGATCGATGGCCGCGATCGGCACATGGGTGCCGTCGAGCACGAGGCCGCAGTGGATCTCGTCCGAACAGATGATCAGGTCGTGGCGCAGCGCCCTGTCGGCCACGGCGCTCAGTTCGTCCCGGGTGAACACCCGCCCGACCGGATTGTGCGGGTTGCACAGCAGGATCATGCGGGTGCGCGCGTCGATGGCCGCGTCCACCGCCTCCCAATCCCACTGCCAGTGGTCGGCCGCGCAGACCAGGTCGGCGCGTTGCAGCTGGCGGCCGACATTGGCGGGTGCGCCCAGGAAGGGGGGGTAGACCGGCGTGGCGGTAAATACCCCGTCCCCACTGCCGCCGGCGAGCGCGCAGGCGACGTTGAAGCCGGTGACCACCCCCGGCAGCCAGACCAGCCAGTCCGGCTCGATGTGCCAGTCATGGTCGCGGGCGATACCTTCGACGACCGCTTCGATCAGGCTCGGCCAGGCGTCTGTGTAGCCGAACACGCCATGATCGATGCGGGCGTGCAGGGCCTCGAGCACGGCGGGCGGGGCGGCGAAATCCATGTCCGCCACCCACATGGGGATGACGTCGCGTCCGGCGTAGCGCCCCCATTTGTCGCCGGGGACGGCGCGGCGATCGACGGGGGTGGTGAAATCGAACTCGGGTGGGCGCGGGCGCATGCGAAGTCGTGCTCAAGGGTGGACTTCGAGTGTAGGGGAAGCCGTTCGGCCCTGTCACCCGTGGACAAGTGTCTCATGACGCGCCGATGAGGGGGCGCCAGGCACCGGGGGTCTGTGCATATCGCGGTCTCGTCAGGCGCCGCTGTGATGATGTTCCACGAAGTGCTTGAGCACCATCTTCAGCATCGCGACCCGATGGGTGTCGCGCTTGGCACGGGCTTCCTCGATATCGTCGGCGATCATCCGCTTGATGCGCTTTTCGCCGCGGGCGGTGTGAGTCAGGTAGTTGCCCAGTTCCACGGCGGCCATTTCGGGAATGTGTTCATGTTCGGCGATGGCGAGGATCTCTTCCTCGGTCAGTTCCGACAGTTCGATGCAGTCTTCCAGTGTCAGCATGGCGGCCCCTCCTCGGACACAAGGCATGTCGCGCCGTGCCGCCACGGCGCGGGGCACGGCCGTTGGATTTCGTCACTTTTCATTGAAGCATGCGACGGTGCGGCCGTTATTGATCTTTGGCAATGCCGTTGCCGATGCCCGTTAAAATGGGCGTTGATACTGGGTCAGGAGCTATGCATGCAGTCTGTCATTACCTATCCGGAGGGCATCTACGCCATCGAATCCGGCTACGAGCGTCCACAGCTGGCGGCCATCCACGCCATCGTGTCCGGCGACGCGGTGGCGATCGTCGATAGCGGCAACAACGAGAGCGTGCCGCGTGTGCTCGAGGCGTTGGCATCGCTCGGATTCGGCCCCGAACAGGTGCGCTACGTCCTGCTGACCCACATCCACCTCGATCACGCCGGCGGCGCTGGCGCCCTCATGGCCGCCTGCCCCAACGCCGCGCTGGTGGTGCATCCGCGCGGTGTACGCCACATGGTCGATCCGTCGAAGCTGTGGGCCGGCACCGTCGCGGTCTATGGTGAGGACGACGCGATCGCCAAGTACGGGCGCATCCAGAGCGTTGCCGCCGAGCGCATCGTCGAGGCGACCGACGGGCGCGTCGTCGATCTGAACGGGCGCAAGATCCGGGTGGCGGAAACGCCGGGCCATGCGCTGCATCATGTGTGCTACTTCGACGAACAGACCCGCGCCTGGTTCACCGGCGACACCTTTGGCCTGTCCTATCGCGAGCTCGATCACGATGGCCGCGCCTTCGTCTTCCCGACCACGACGCCAGTGCAGTTCGACCCCGACGCCCTGCATGCGTCCATCGACCGCCTCATGGCCGAGCAGCCCACGGCCATGTACCTGACCCACTACTCGCGCGTTACCGATCTGCCGCGTCTGGCCAGCGATCTGCACCGCCTCATCGATGCCCACGTGGCCATCGCGCGCTCCGGGGCCAACGCGGTGGACCGGCGCCATCAGATCATCCGCGCCGGATTGTCGGCGCTCATGCGTCAGGAGGCCGCACGCCAGCAGTGGCCGATCAGCGAGAACGACCTGTTCGAGCTGTTCGCCATGGATCTGGAGCTCAACGCCCAGGGGCTGGAGGTGTGGCTGGATCGTCAGGCCGCCGCCTGACTCAGTCGCCGCCGAGAATGCGCAGGCGCTCCCGGGCGTGGGCGTCGCCCTGCCGGGCGGCGCGGTCGTACCAGTAGCGTGCCGCGGCCAGATCCTGGTCGACGCCCTCGCCCGTCTCGAACAGCTGGGCCAGTTCGCGCTGGGCGTCGCGATCGCCCGCGCGGGCCGCAGCGCCGAACCAGCGCGCGGCCAGACGTTCGTCCCTGGGGACGCCGGCACCGTCGAGGAGCTGATGGGCCAGTGCCGTCTGCGCCGCCGCGTGCCCCTGCACCGCCGCCTTGAGATACCATTGCGCCGCCGTGCGCGGATTGCGGCTCACGCCGTCGCCATTGGTGTAGAGCAGGGCGAAGGCGTATTGCGCCTGCGGCAGTCCGGACAGGGACGCCCGACGCAGCCAGCGCCAGACCGGATTGGGCTCCGCGCTGCTCGTTTCGCCGCGGGCCAGCATGATCGCGTAGTTGTATTGCGCGAGGCGGTTGCCGCGGCGCCCGGCGATGTGAAAGCACCGCGCTGCCTGGTCGAAGTCGCCCGCGTCATAGGCGTTGATGCCGGCCAGCGCCAGTTGCACGGTGGGTAGGGTCTGGGCGCTCGCGGCCGGGGTCGTGGCCAGGGTGGGGAAGGACAGCAGCAGCGCAAGCGCCAGCGCGGCGGGGCGAACGGTCATCCGGAACCTCGGGGACTTTTCGCTTTGAGCGCGGTGCGGGGACGGAGTTCAGTGCAATGAGTGAGGGCAATGCGGCGGTGGACGAGGCGCGTCGCTACGGTGGCATCGTGCGCCTCTATGGCGCCGAGGGCCTGGCGCGCCTGCGCGCGGCCCGGGTGGCCGTCGCGGGCATCGGCGGGGTCGGTTCGTGGGTGGTGGAGGCCCTGGCCCGCAGCGGCGTCGGCTCCCTGCGCCTGATCGATCTCGACCATGTCGCCGAGTCGAACATGAACCGCCAGATCCATGCCCTCGAGGCGACCCTGGGGCAGGCCAAGGTCCTGGCCATGGCCGAGCGCATCGCCGGCATCGACCCGCGCACCGTGGTCGAGACGGTCGATGATTTCGTCACCGAAGACAATGTGGCGCAAGTGCTGGCCGCGCCGCTCGACTACGTGGTCGATGCCATCGACGATGTGCGTGGCAAGGCGGCCATGGTGGCCTGGTGCCGTCGCCAGGGGGTGCCGGTGATCACCCTCGGCGCCGCCGGCGGACAAGTCGATCCGACCCGTATCGAGATCGCCGATCTGGCACGCACCACTCAGGATCCGCTGCTGGCGAAGCTGCGCGCGCGCCTGCGGCGCGACTACGGATTTCCGCGCGGGGCCGGCAAGCGCTTCCGGGTCGACGCGGTCTACTCCACCGAACCCTTGCACTACCCGGAGGCTGCCTGCGAGACCGATGCCGGGCCCCAGGGGCTCAGCTGTGCCGGGTTCGGTTCCAGCATGGCGGTGACCGCCAGCTTCGGGCTGGCGGCTGCCGCCCGGGTGCTCGAGGCGCTGGCACGCCCCGCGGCCTGAGGCTCAGCGGGCGTCGATGAACAGGGCCGGGTCCACCGGCGTGCCGTTCATGAACAGGCTCCAGTGCAGGTGCGGTCCGGTGACCCGGCCGGTGCTGCCGACGGAGCCCAGGCGTTCGCCCTGGCGCACCCGCTGGCCGGCGCGGATGTCGACACGGTCCAGGTGGCAGAACATGGAGATGAGTCCCTGGCCGTGGTCTACGAACACCGTGTTGCCATTGAAGAAGAAGGTGCCCACATGGGTGACGATGCCACCGGCCGGTGCCACCACCGGGGTGCCGCGCCCGGCGGCGATGTCGAGCCCGCGATGCGGGGCGCGCGGTTCGCCGTTGAAAGTGCGGCGCAGGCCGAAGGCGCTGGACCGGCGCCCCGGTGCCGGCGCGATGAAGTCGAGCGGCGGCGACGACTCTTGCCGGAACAGCGTTTTCACCTCGTTCTGGGTGGCCGCCTCCCGTTGGATGCGGGCCAGTTCGTCCGGGTCGGGATTGACCATGTGCCGGTTCTTCACATGCAGGTGCTGGACCGGGTAGGTCTTGGGCTGGATCTCGAGGATGCGGGTGTCGGCATGGGTGCCCGAATGGATCTCGACCGGATGGGGGCCCGGGGCCAGATCGAGCGGCAGGCCGACCCAGGCGGCCCACACCTCGCCTTCCTTGCGCACCAGCACCGGATGGCCGTCCAGGTGCACCTCCGGTCGCGGGCCGCTGGCCGGTCCCAGCGCCAGACGGCCGACGCCGCCGGGCACGAGTGCCTCGCGCGGCGCGGCGAGCAGTGGCAGACTCACCATCGCCAGCAATGCGGGCATGGATCGGAACAATCTCGGCAGGTTTCGGGTCAGCATGGGCATATGATAACCAAGCGGGCCCAACCGGGCCGGCGGACGCACACGGGAATGCGAATCGTGACAGCACAGAGCAGCGCCGACAGGCACGGCATCATTCTTTTTGGCCATGGCGCCCGCGACCCCGAGTGGGCGGGGCCGATGCAGCGCATTGCGGCGCGGATCGCCGCGCTCGACCCGGCATGTCCGGTCAGCCTGGCCTTCATGGAGTTCATGCGGCCCACCTTGGACGAGGCGGTGGACGACCTGGTGGCGCGTGGGGTGCGCTCGATTCGCATCGTGCCGGTGTTTCTCGCCCAGGGCGGGCACCTCAAGCGTGATGTGCCGCTGGCGGTCGGTCGGGCGGCCGAACGCCATCCCGCCGTCGGGTTGTCGCTCGCGACCGCCGCCGGGGAAGCCGAGGGTGTGGTCGAAGCGATCGCCCGTTACGCCATTGCGCCCTGATCCTTCAGGCATACGCCGGCCGTTGCCGGCGGTGTGAAATACGTCACACTCAAGTGGAGGGGATCCCCGCCGTTGAGGAGGCATCGGGCCGAGGCCCGGTTCCAGCGGCGGAGGTATTGTGGCATTGGGTCCAGCATGGACATCCCGTGGCGTGTGCACGTGTCGGCTCAGGGCGGTCGTGGCGGTGCTCGCGGTCTATCCCATGATCGAGGTGCGGGCGGCGGGGGCGTCCCCGAGTGCGCCGACGGCGCTCGCCGGCGCCCTGCTCGCCTGCGTGATCCTGGCGATGGTCGCGATCGGCGTCGGGGCCCGGTGGCGACGCGAACGCACCCGGGCGAACCGCCTGGAGAGCCGCATCCAGGCGCAGGAACGCGAGCTGGCGCGCCATCGCGGTGACCTGGCCGAGCTGGTGGCCGAGCAGACGGTGGACCTGCTGCTGGCCAAGGAGGCGGCTGAGCGCGCCCGATGCGCGCAAGCGGACTTTCTCGCCGGCCTGGCGCTCGAGTTGCGCGGCCCCCTGCATGCGATCGGCGGCTATGCGCAGCTGGGGTGTGCGGCGACCGGCAAGGCGGCGCGTGAACATGTCTATTTCTCGCGCATCGATCGCAGCGCGCAGCACATGCTGACGATGGTCACCGAACTGTGCGATCTGCCCAGCGCCACCCGGACAGGCGGACCCGTCGCGCTGGGGCCGGTCGACTGGGCGGCGGTGTGCCGAGAGGTGGTTGCGCGTGGCGATGCCCTGCTGCGTGCCAAACGTCTGTCGGTGTCCATGGACGTGGCGCCGGATCTGACGCCTGTGCATGCCGACCAAGCGCGTCTGCGTGAGGTGGCCGAGCACCTGTTTTCCAACGCGGTGAAGTTTTCTCCGGTCGGCGCGCGGATCGACATTCGCCTGCATGAGGCGCCCGATGGCGCAGGTGACGTGGTCCTCGAGGTGGCCGACCAGGGGACCGGTCTGGCCGAGGAGGTGCCGGAACGACTCTTCGGTGCCTATGGTCGGGACGGCGCGACTGGGTCGATGGCGGTTCCGGTCGGCGGCCTCGGGCTGTCGATCTGCCGTCAGCACGTCGAGATTTTCGGCGGCCGCATCGAGGCCGGCAACCGGGCGGCGGGCGGGGCGGTGTTCCGCGTGTGGTTGCCCGGTCTGCGCCGGGCGGGCTCCGTGTCCGCGGAGGCGCCCGGATGATGCCGCATCCCACGGCGCTGCGCGCCCGCATCCTCGCCGTGGACGAGGAGCCGTTCAGTCTCGAACTCGTCTCCGAGGTGCTCGGTGAAGCCTATGAGGTGACCGCCCTGCAGGACGGACGCGCCGCGCTGCGCCTGCTCGACGATGCCCGTTGCGAGTTCGATCTGGTGATCCTGGACCGGCGCATGCAGGCGCCCGACGGCATGGCGATCCTGCGCCATATCCGCGCCTCGCCGACGCTGGCGCACCTGCCGGTGATTCTCCAGACCGCCGTCGCCGATCCGGTCCAGGTGGCCGAGGGCATCGAGGCGGGCGCCGATTTCTATCTGACCAAACCCTTCCGCATCGAGGCGCTCTCCGCCATGGTGCGCGCGGCGTTGCGTCAGTCCCGCGAGCGGGTGCAGCTGGCCGAGCAGGCCGCCGACATGGAGACCAGCCTGGCGTTGCTCGGCCAGGGGGTGTTCCGCTTCCGCACGGTGGACGAAGCCGCGGCACTCGCACGCGCCGTCGCCCGCTTGTGCGCCGAGCCCGACCTGGTGCGCATCGCGCTCGCCGAACTGCTCGTCAACGCGGTGGAGCACGGCAATCTCGGGCTGGGGTTCGAGGCCAAGCAGCAGCTGATGCAGTCGGGGTGCTGGCGCGAGGAAATCGATCGTCGCCAGGGCGCCGCGGCGTTTCGTCACCGCGTGGCGCAACTGGCGGTGAGCGTCGAAGCCGACGCCGTGCGCTTCGTCATCGAGGATCAGGGCGAGGGCTTCGACTGGACCCGTTTCCAGGAGATGCCCGACGATCCGGTCCGCCTGAACGGGCGCGGCATCGCGCTGGCGCGGCAGCTGGCTTTTCCAGCACTCGTGTTCGCTGACGGCGGCCGCCGCATCGAGGCGGAGGCGACCCCCCGGCCGCGCTTTCGCGCCTGAGTGGATCGCCGCGCGCGGGGTGGGTGCGCGGGCGCACTGCGGGTGGCAAGACAAGCGCAGATAGCGCTTGATATCCTTGTATATAAGCATATACTAATAAACATGAAAATCCGCCAGACCTTCCTCCTCCTGATCGCCGTCGTGGCGTTCCCTGTCCATGCCGAACCGGTCGCCACCGCGCCGGTCGAGCGCGCACCGGTGGCGAGCCAGCATGTGGCCGAGGGCGTCGTCGAGGCCGTGACCAGCGCCACCGTCGCCGCCCAGGTGCAGGGGCGCATCCTCGCCACCCCGGTCGATGCCGGTGACACGGTGCGCCGGGGGCAGGTGCTCATGCGCGTGGATGCCGCCGAGGCCAACCAGTCGGTGGCCGCGGCGGTGGCCAACGTGGCGCGGGCCCAGGCGGCCTATGCCAACGCGCGGGCCGAATGGGAACGCACCCAGGCCCTGTTCAACCAGAAGTTCGTCAGCCAGGCCCATGTGGATCAGGCGCAGGCGGCGCTGCGCGCGGCGGAGGCCAGCCTCAAGGCGGCCCAGGCCGGCCGCGGCCAGGCCGTGGTGGCGCGCGACTTCACCACCATCACGGCGCCCTTCGACGGCATCGTCGCGGTGCGCCATGTGGACGCCGGTGACATGGCGCAGCCGGGGCGGGCGCTCATCGACGTGTATGCGCCGGGGGCGATGCGGGTGGTGGCCCAGGTGCCGCTGTCGGTGATCGGCCGTGCCGGCAATGGCCAGCTGCGGGCGCAGTTGGAGGTGCCGGCGCTGAACCTGAAGGTGGCGGCGGAGCGGGTCACGGTGCTGCCGGCGGCCGATCCGCGCACCTTCACGGTCGAGGTGCGCGCGACCGTGCCGGCGGCGACCAAAGGCCTCGTGCCCGGCCAGTTCGCGCGCATGCATCTGTTCGTGGGTGAGTCGGCACGGGTGACGATCCCGGCCTCGGCGGTGCTGCGCCGGGGCGAGATCACCGCGGTCTATGTGAAGACCGGGGACGGCTTCCACCTGCGCCAGATCCGCCCGGGCGAGAGCGTGGCCGACGGGCGCATCGAGGTGCTCGCCGGGCTCAAGGACGGCGAGCAGGTGGCGCTCGATCCGATCCGCGCCAGCCTGACCCTCAAAGCCCCGACGGCGGACTGAGCCCATGGCTGCGACGGAACGAAAGCTCGGCATCTCCGGGCGTCTGGCGTCCGCCTTCGACCGCAACGCGATCACCCCGCTGCTGGCGCTGGTGCTGCTGCTCATGGGCATCTTCGCCACGCTCATCACGCCCAAGGAAGAAGAGCCGCAGATCGACGTGACCATGGCCAACGTGCTGGTGCCGTGGCCGGGCGCCTCGGCGCGCGACGTGGAGGCGATCGTGTCCACGCCGGCCGAGCAGGTGCTCTCGCGCATCGCCGGGGTCGAGCACACCTACTCGGTGTCGCGCCCGGGCATGGCGATCATCACCGTGCAGTTCGAGGTCGGGGTGAAGAACCAGGACGCCCTGGTGAAGCTCTACGACACCCTCGAGTCGCATCGCGACTGGCTCAGCCCGCAACTCGGTGTGCTGCAGCCGATCGTCAAGCCCAAGGGCATCGACGACGTGCCCATCGTCAGCTTCACCCTGTGGACCGACGATCCTGAGCGCGCCGGCTTCGACATGCAGCAGGTCTCGCGCGCCGCCGAGATCGAGCTCAAACGCATCGACGGCACCCGCGACGTGACCACCATCGGCGGCCCGGGCCATGTGATCCGGGTGTTGCTCGATACCGCGCGCATGAACGCCCATGGCGTCACCGCCGCCGACCTGAAGGCGGCGCTGCAGGTGTCCAACGCCTCGCAGCCGGCCGGCCGGCTGGTGCGCGACAACGCCGAGGTGCTGGTGCAGACCGGCACCTACATCAGCTCCGCGCGCGACGTGCGCGACCTGGTGGTCGGCGTCACCGACGGCAAACCGGTGTTCATGGGCGACGTGGCCACGGTGGAGGACGGCCCCGACCAGCCCGAGCGCTACGTGTGGTTCGGCACCGGCGCCGGCCATGCCGGCGGCGCCACCCCCGGGGTCTACCCGGCGGTGACCCTGGCGGTGTCGAAGAAGCCGGGCGCCAACGCCTCCGACGTGGCCGACGCGCTCATCGCGCGCATGCAGAGCCTGGAAGGCACGGTCATCCCCGACGGTGCCCACGTGACCGTCACCCGCAACTACGGCAAGACCGCCAACGACAAGGCCAGCAAGCTCATCGGCAAGCTGGTGTTCGCCACCAGCGCGGTGGTGGTGCTGGTGCTGCTCACCCTCGGCTGGCGCGAGGCGATCATCGTCGGCATCGCGGTCACGCTCACCCTGGCCGCCACCCTGTTCGCCTCCTGGGCGTGGGGCTTCACCCTCAACCGGGTGAGCCTGTTCGCCCTCATCTTCTCCATCGGCATCCTCGTGGACGATGCCATCGTGGTGGTGGAGAACATCCACCGCCATCACACCCTCGAACCCGACAAACCCCTGTGGCAGCTCATCCCCGGGGCGGTGGACGAAGTCGGCGGGCCGACCATCCTGGCCACCTTCACGGTGATCGCGGCGCTGCTGCCGATGGCCTTCGTGACCGGCCTCATGGGGCCGTACATGAGCCCCATCCCCATCAACGCCTCGATGGGCATGTTCATCTCCCTGCTGGTGGCCTTCATGGTCACGCCGTGGCTGGCGAACCGCTTCCTGTCGCGCGCCGGCCACGGCCACGAAGGCGGCGAGGACGCCATGACGCGGCGCCTGTCCGGCTTCTTCGGCCGCCTCATGGGGCCGATGCTCGACGAGCGGCGCGGCGGCCGCAACCGCGCCCTGCTGTGGCTGCTGATCCTGGCGCTGATCGCCGGCTCGGTGTCGCTGGCGGTGGTCAAGCTGGTGGTGCTCAAGATGCTGCCGTTGGACAACAAGTCCGAATACCAGGTGGTGCTCGACATGCCGGTGGGCACACCGCTCGAGGACACCGCCCAGGTGCTGCTGGAGATCGGCGAGTACGTCTCGCGCTCCAAGTACGTGGACAACTGGCAGGCCTACGCCGGTACCGCCAGCCCCATCAACTTCAACGGCCTGGTGCGCCAGTACTACCTGCGCAGCGCGCCGGAGCAGGGCGACCTGCAGGTGAACCTGATCGACAAGCACCACCGCGACGAGCAGAGCCACGAGATCGCCATCGAGATGCGCGATCGCATCATGGCCATCGCCAGGGCCCACGGCGGCAACGCCAAGGTGGTCGAAGTGCCGCCCGGCCCGCCGGTGCTCTCGCCCATCGTGGCGGAGGTGTACGGCCCGGATTACGCGGGGCAGCTGGCGGTGGCGCAGAAGGTGCGTGACACCTTCGAGGCGACCCCCGACATCATCGCCGCCGACGACACCATCGACGAGGTCGCCGAGAAGCTCGTGCTGCGGGTGAACCAGGCCAAGGCGGCCCTCATGGGCGTCGCCCAGGCCGACATCGTGGACGTGATGCGCCTGGGGCTCGAGGGCGAGAACGTGACCCCGGTGCACGGCCACGAGAACAAGTACGAGGTGCCGGTGCGCATCCAGCTGCCGGCCGCGCGCCAGTCGTCCATCGACCATCTGCTCCAGCTCAAGGTGCGCGCCCGCGACGGCACCCTGCTGCCGGTCTCGGAGCTGGTGACGGTGGCGCCCACCGAGCGCGAGCAGGTCATCTACCACAAGGATCTGCTGCCGGTGGTGTACGTGACCGCCGACATGGGCGGCGCCATCGACTCGCCCCTGTACGGCATGTTCGACATCCGTTCGCGCCTGCTCGATCTGCCGCTGGTGGGCACGCACCTGGGCGGCACGCTGGGTGAATGGTTCATCCAGCCGCCGCACGATCCCTACACCGGCTACAGCATCAAGTGGGACGGTGAGTGGCAGATCACCTACGAGACCTTCCGCGACATGGGCATCGCCTACGCGGTGGGGCTGATCCTGATCTACCTGCTGGTGGTGGCCCAGTTCAAGAGCTACCTGGTGCCGCTCATCATCATGGCGCCGATCCCGCTCACCATCATCGGCGTGATGCCCGGCCATGCGCTGCTCGGCTCGCAATTCACCGCCACCTCGATGATCGGCATGATCGCGCTGGCGGGCATCATCGTGCGCAACTCCATCCTGCTGGTGGATTTCATCAACCACCAGGTGCGCGACGGCGTCGATTTCGCCCAGGCGGTGGTGCATTCGGCGGCGGTGCGGGCCAAGCCCATCGGGCTGACCGCGCTGGCGGCCATGATCGGCGCGGTGTTCATACTCGACGATCCGATCTTCAACGGCCTGGCCATCAGCCTCATCTTCGGCATTTTCGTCTCCACCGTGCTCACCCTGGTGGTGATCCCGGTGCTCTACTACGCGGCCATGCGCAAGCGGGTGGCCGACATCAAGGAAGGAGTGATCGCATGACGCTGACCGTCAATCAGTTCGTTCGCATTTTCGCCGGCGCCTTCGTGCTCATCTCGCTGGCGCTCGGGGTGGACGGCTCGCCGCTGTTCGTGAGCAAGTACTTCCTGTGGTTCACCGCCTTCGTCGGCGCCAATCTGTTCCAGAGCGGCTTCACCCGCATCTGCCCGCTCGAGACCATCCTGCGCCGGCTGGGCGTCAAGGACGGCATCGGCTGCAGCTGAGCGCGATTGAGCCCGAGGGGCCGCGCGCGACCGTGACGAAACCTCAAGTTTTCGCTTGCCGGGCCGATATCGCCGCATGGCGAATCCCGGCCTCAGCACCGACATGCCGCCGTCTGGCGGCGTGATCGACCCCCGCACGCCGATCCGTAGTCGGCTCTTCAATACCGTCGTCCTCGTGGGATGCGCGGTGGGTGTGCTCGGGCTGCTGACGACCGCTGCCATCAGTCACTGGCTCGGCCAGATGGAGCAGGCGCACCGGGCGCGCGTGATGGCCGAGGATGTCCACCACCTGGCCGACATGCTGCGCTCGCGTATGCGGGACTACGAGGGCGAGGCCAAGGCCATGGCGGGCCTGTTTTCCGCTTCGGATCAGGTGTCCTATGACGAGTGGCTGCGTTTCGTCGGCATTGCGGGGATCGACAAGATCACCGCGCGCGGTGCGCTGGGCATCGTCTTCGCGCCGCGTGTCGAACGGCACCAGCGCGCCGAATGGGAGGCCAACATCCAGGCCCTCTACGGTCGCCCGGCGCAGATCTCCGGCTTCGACCACGGCCTGAGCTTTCCGATTCAGTATTTTTCGCCCGACGTGTCGCGTCTCGGCGGCCTGGTGGGCAGCAATCTGATCGAAACGCCGGCCGGTCGCGATGCCGTGCTCCACGCGCTGGCGGTCGATGGCCCGGTGCTGTCGGCGCCGTTCGCCGCGGGACCGGGGGCGCCGGATGCGCTCGTCGCCCTGCTGGTGATGCCGATCGAGTCACACGGGATACCTCGGGCGGTGGGCTTCAACTCGCTTGAAAAGGTCAATGGCATCGTCGCGGTCGGCGTCCGCTATCAGGAGTGGATCGATTCGGTGCTTGCCGGCTGGAAGGATCGCTACCGGGTCGAACTGGTCGATCCGTCGGCGGGGCGCTATCGCCGCGTGATCGCCGCGCCCGACCATCTGGCGCCGGTCGGGGCCGGGCAGACGCTGGTCCTGGCGGGACGCAGGTTGCAGTTGCGCTTCTACGATGTGGTCAAGGCCGGGACCCCGCTGGTGGAGACCGCGACGCGCGCCGCCGGTTCGCTGCTCAGCGTGATGCTGGCCTGGCTGACCATGGTTCAGCTCGCCGGACGGTTTCGTGCCGAGGATGCCGCCCAGCGGATCGGTTCCGAGCTGGCGGAAAGCGAACGGCGTTTCGCGCTCGCGCTGAGCGCGACCAGCGACGGCATCTGGGAATGGCAGACCGCCGGCGGGCGGTTGTTTCTCTCGGCCCGGGGGTACGACATCGTGTTCGGTCGCGAGGCCGCGGCGGGGTATGTGTCCCTGCGAGCCGTGCTCCGGCAGCTGCCGGGTACGGAGCGTTCGGTGCTCATCTCGGCGGTGCGCGCGCATCTGAAACAGCGGGCGCCGCTGGATGTCGAACTGGTGCGCACGGATGCCCGCGGGCATCCCCAGACCCTGCGCGTGCGCGGCCAGGCCCAATGGGACGAGCTCGGATACGTCGACCGTCTGGCCGGGGCTGTCACCGAGATCACGGCGCTGCGCGAGCGCGAGCGGGATCTGGAGCGGACCCAGTGCTTCTATGCTCGGGTGCTCGAAGTGTTTCCCTACCCGCTGCTCATCAAGACGCGCGAGCAGCGCTACATCTTCGCCAACCAGGCCGCCTGCGATTTCATCGGCGCCTCCCGCGAGGCGTTGCTCAACGGCGAGGTGGGCGATCTGCTCCCCGGGCAGATGGCGCCGCACCGGGTCCATGACGACGAAGTCATCGGCAGCGGCCTCGCGGTTTCGCACGAATTCCATGTGCGCACCCACGACGGACGCGAAGGGGATGTGATCATCAGCAAGGCGGCCTTCACCGATCCGGACGGTGAGCCGGTGGTGGTGGTGGTGATCTCGAACGTGACCGCCCTGCGCCGGGCCGAGGAGGCGCTGCGCCATTCGCTCGCCGAACTCGACGGGCTGTTCCGCAATTCCTCCCTGGGCATGGCGATGATCTCCAAGGCGGGGCAGATCCGGCGGGTCAACGCGGCCTTCGCGCGTATCGTCGGACGCGACGAGAACGATCTGGTGGGACGTTTCTACCGGGAGCTGACCCCGGCGCGCTTCCACAAGCTCGATCGCGAGAAAACCGTCGACGCCCTGTGCAGCGGCCATGTGAGCGCCTACGAGCGCGCGTTCTTCCGCCCCGACGGCTCCGAGGTGCCGGTGGTGCTGACCGGCGCCCTGGTGCACGACGACGATGGTGAGCAGGGGCTGTGGACCGTGGTCGAGGACATCTCCGAGCGCAAGCGCGCCGAGGCCGCCCTGCGGCGGATGAACGCGACCAACAAGTCGATGCTCGATGCGGTGCCCGACATCATGATCCAGTTCGATGAGGCGTTGCATTTCACCGCCTTCCGGGCCAGCGAGGGCGAGTCCATGCGCATCGATCCGGCGCGGGTGCTGGGCAAGCCGTTGTCGAGAATCATCTCGCGACAGCGCTTCGAGAAGGTCGCTCCGGTGTTTCACGAGGTCATGGCCGAGCGCCGCATGCGGGTCGTCGAATACAGCGCCCGCAACGCCCGTGGCGAGATGCAGCATTACGAGGCGCGGATCGCGCCGGTCGCCACCGGCGGGGTCCTGGTGCTGCTGCGCGACATCACCGAGCGGCAGCAACGGGAAGCGGCGCTGCGCGAGAGCGAATCGCGCTTCCGCCTCATGGCGGATGCTGCACCGGCGTTCATCTGGGTGGCGGACGAGGTGATGATGATCACCTATGTGAATCGCTACGGACGCGAGCTGACCGGGCTGGGCCTGGATCGGCTGCGCGGCACCGGCTGGCTCGGTTCCCTCCATCCGGATGACCATGACCGGGTGGCCGAGACGGTGCGTGCCGCGTGCGAGCAGCGCACGCCGTTCGAGTTCGAATGCCGGGTGCGGCGGCCGGACGGCAGTTACGTGTGGCTCATGCTGGTGGGCGCCCTGCGCCACGGCGAACAGGGCGAGTTCGCCGGTTTCATCGGCTGCGGGACCGACGTGACCGAGGTCCATCACGCCCACCGCGAGCTGCGCCGCCACCGCGACCACCTGGCCGAGCTGGTGGCGGAACAGACGGCGGACCTGATGCAGGCGAAGGAGGCCGCGGAGCGCGCCAGCGACGCCAAGACGCTGTTCCTCACCAACATGTCGCACGAGTTGCGCTCGCCCATGCACGCGGTGCTCAGCTACGCCCGCCTGGGCGAGGACAAGAGCGGGTCGGCGGACCCCGAGCGCATCCGCGGCTACTTCCAGCGCATCCGCACCAGCGGTGACCGCCTGCTTGCGCTGCTCAACGATCTGCTCGACCTGTCCCGGCTCGAGGCGCGGAAGATGACGCTGGAGCGCCAGCCGCTGGCCTTGCACGAGGTGGTCGACGAAGTGATGCACGAATTCGAGGCGCTGTGCGTGGCGCGCCGGGTCCGTCTGGGTTGGCTGACCGACACGCCGGTTCCGCGCGTGGCGGCCGATCCGGTGCGCATGGGGCAGGTGGTGCGCAACCTCATCGCCAACGCGGTGAAGTTTTCCCCTGTCGGGGGAGCGGTTTCGGTGGCCATCGAGCCGGGCACGATGGTGCGCCCGGACGGCGCCGGGAGGGCGGTCGACGCGGTGTGCCTGTCGGTGAGCGATCAAGGCCCGGGAATTCCGGCCGATGAAAGGCAGGTGGTGTTCGACAAATTCGTGCAAAGCAGCAAGACGCGCACCGGGGCCGGCGGCACCGGTCTCGGGCTCGCCATCTGCAAGGAGATCGTCGAGGCCCATGGCGGTAGCATCCACGCACAGGATGCCGACGGTGGCGGCGCGTGTTTCGTGGTGAAATTGCCGCTCGACCGTGTTCCGCAGACGACGCGGGCACGGGAAGAACAGGAGGAGGGAAAGGACGGATGAGCGTGACGCGCATTCTGGTGGTGGACGACGAGCCATTCAATCTCGACATCGTGAGCGAGTATCTCGACGAGGAAGGCTACGATCTGGGCATGGCCGGCAGTGGTGAGGAGGCCTGGGAGTTGCTGCAGAACCCGCAGCATGGCTACGACCTGGTGATTCTCGACCGCATGATGCCGGGTATCGATGGCATGGAGGTGCTGCGGCGGATCAAGGCCGACACGCGCCTCGGCGAATTGCCGGTCATCATGCAGACCGCGGCGGCCAGTCCCGACCAGGTCCGCGAGGGGCTCGCCGCCGGTGCCTACTACTATCTGACCAAGCCCTTCGAGCCGGAGAGCCTGCAGAGCATCGTGCGTGCCGCGCTCGACGACTTGCGCCAGCGGCGCAACCTGTCCCAGCGCATCGAATTGCACGTGGGGGCGTTGCGGACGCTGGAAAACGGACGCTTCTCCTTCCGGACCCTGGACGAGGCCCATGCCCTCGCGGCCCTGACCGCATCCCTGTGCGACGAGCCCGAGATCGTGGTGCTGGGGTTGTCGGAGCTGCTCATCAATGCGGTCGAGCACGGGAATCTGGCCATCGATTTCGCGGAGAAGTCGCGCCTGCGCGAAGAAGGGCGCTGGGAGGCCGAGGTCGAGCGCCGGCTCGCGCTGCCCCAGTATGCCGGCCGGCGTGCCCATCTGTCCGTCGTGGCCCGCGAGGATGCGTGGATCTTCGAAATCGAGGATGATGGCGACGGCTTCGACTGGCACAACTATCTGGAACTGGCGCCGGAACGAGCCTTCGCGCCCAATGGACGGGGCATCGCGCTGGCGCGTCAGCTCGCCTTCAGCGAGCTGGAATTCCAGGGCAAGGGCAATTGTGTGAAAGCCGTCGTCTCCCGCCCGTCACGGTGTGGCGGCGGCTGAAGGCGGGCGAGACGACGCATCCCCATGACTGACATCCTCCACACCAAGGCGCTGACCGTTCTGGTGGCCGACGACACCTCGGCGAATCGCAACATGATGACGGTGTTCCTGCGCAAGCTCGGCCTCGCGTCGATCTGTGTTGCCGACGGCCGCGAAGCCGTGGACGCCTACGTCGAGCAGCGCCCCGACATCGTCCTGATGGACCTGATGATGCCGGAGATGGACGGCTTCGAGGCGACCCGACGCATCCGTGCCGCCCAGCGCGGCGAATGGACGCCGATCCTGATCATGTCGGCCCTCAATGCCGACGCCGACATCGTGGCGGGCCTCGATGCCGGTGCCGACGACTACATGGTCAAGCCGATATCCTTCACCGTGTTCGCGGCCAAGATGCGCACCATGCAGCGGCTGCTGGCGATGGAGCGGGGTCAGCGCGAACTGCTCGGTCGGGTGCAGGCCATCTCCAATGCGGTGATCGACGGCATCGTCACCGTGGACGAGACCGGCCTCATCCAGTCGGCCAACCCGGCGGCGCACCGCATGTTCGGCTACGAGGCGGGCAGCCTGATCGGACAGAACGTCAGCGTGCTCACGCCCCCCGGAATCCGTTCGGAGCACGACGGCTATCTGGCCCGCTACCTCGCCGGCGGGCCGAAGGCGGTCATCGGCACGGTGCGTGAAGTGCAGGGCGCGCGCGCGGGCGGCGAGATCTTCCCGCTGGAACTGGGGGTGACCGAACTCAAGTTCGAGGACCGGCGCCTGTTCATCGGGGTGCTGCGGGACATCAGCGAGCGGGTCCGGGTGCGTGAGGAACGCGAACAGCACGCGGCCCACCTGCAGCACTACCACGACGAGCAGCAGCGTGAGCAGTTGCTGGCGCGGCAGATCATGGCCAGCCAGGTCAACACCGAGGCCATGAACGACCCGCGCATCCACTATTCGGTGATGCCGGCGCAGAACTTCTCCGGCGACATGGTGGTGGCGGCCACCTCGCCGGGCGGACGTCTGTACGCCATGCTGGCCGATGCCACCGGGCACGGACTGTCGGCAGCCGTCAGCGTGCAGCCGGTATTGCCGCTGTTCTATGCCCTGGTCGCCCAGGACACCCCGCTGGCCGGCGTGGTCAGCCAGATCAACCACATGCTGCACGAGACGCTGCCGGTCGGGCGTTTCGTCGGCGCCGCCATGATGAGCCTGAGCGCGGATGGGTGTGCCGCCGACGTGTGGGTCGGCGGCGTGCCGGCGGTGCTCGTGGTGACGGCCGATGGCCGCATCCGGGCGCGCGTGCCATCGCAGCAGTTGCCGCTCGGGGTGGTCGAGAGCTGCCGCGAGGGCTGTGCCCCCGAGCAGGTGGTACTCGCCCCGGGTGAGCAGATCGTGCTCCATTCCGACGGAGTCACGGAGGCGGCCAACGACGCGGGCGAGGACTTCGGTCTGGCGCGCCTCGAGGCGGTCATCGCCGCCTGGCCGGCGCGCCAGCGGGTGGACATGGCCAAGATCGCCCTCGCGGAGCATCTGGCCGGCGCCTCGGCGCATGACGACATGTCCCTGCTCATGATCGACGCCAAGGCCGCCGATTCGGCGGGTGAGCGCGCTGATCCATCGATCTAGGACGATTCCTCCCGTGTCTTGAAAGCCCGGCCCTGCGGCCGGGCTTTTGTTTGTGTGCCGTGCCGCGGGTGGCGGTCCCGTGCCGCCATGTGGTGCGCCGCACCATCGCCGTGCGGTGCCCGCACCGATGGGCGGAATTGGTGCGCCGCGCGCCTGGGCTGTGCGGGGAAAGGGGAAGTGCTAATTTCGTAACACATTGTTTTTCATTGGAAAGGTGCGTCTGGCACAGGCTTTGCTCAAGCATGTTCGACGCCTTCCGCGTTCTGGCGACCCCAATGAAGGGCGTGGCCCGTCCGTGGAAGGAGGCTGATACGAGCGAGAAGGCCCCGACCGGGTCGGGCCAGGCAAGGATGTCCGGCCGCCGCCTCTGATGATGGAGGCAACTCATTGATTACGAATGCAGTTCTATTTCGCACAAGGAGTTGAATCCATGAAACATCACACCACTTCCCTGCCGCGGGCGACCTTCAGTGGGCGTTTGCGTGGCGTCGTCGTGTCCACCCTGATCGCCTTCGGCGCTTTCGCCGCGACCGCGCATGGCGCGCCGGAGGATGTCGAAAAGCCGGACCTGAAGTTCGGTTTCATCAAGCTCACCGACATGGCCCCGCTGGCGGTGGCCTACGAGAAGCATTACTTCGAGGACGAGGGGCTGTATGTGACCCTCGAGGCCCAGGCCAACTGGAAGGTGCTGCTCGACCGCGTCATTTCCGGCGAGCTCGACGGCGCCCACATGCTGGCCGGGCAGCCGCTGGGGGCGACCATCGGCTACGGCACCAAGGCGGACATCATCACCGCCTTCTCCATGGACCTGAACGGCAACGGCATCACCGTCTCCAACGAGGTCATGGAGAAGCTCAAGAAGAAGCTGCCGCTGCAGGCGGACGGCAAGCCGGTGCATCCGATCAAGGCCGAGTACCTCAAGGCGGTGGTCGACGACTACAAGAAGGAAGGCAAGCCCTTCAAGATGGGCATGGTGTTCCCGGTGTCGACGCACAACTACGAGCTGCGCTACTACCTGGCCTCCGGCGGCCTGAACCCGGGCTACTACGCGCCCAAGAAGGGCGACACCGCGGGCACCATCAACGCCGACGTGCTGCTCTCGGTCACCCCGCCGCCGCAGATGCCGGCCACCATGGAAGCGGGCACCATCTACGGCTACTGCGTGGGTGAGCCGTGGAACCAGCAGGCGGTGTTCAAGGGCATCGGCGCGCCGATCATCACCGACTACGAGATCGAGAAGAACAATCCGGAGAAGGTGTTCGGCGTCACCAAGGCGTGGAACGACAAGTACCCCAACACCCACAAGGCGGTCATCAAGGCGCTGATCCGCGCCGCCTACTGGCTGGACGAGCAGAACGACAAGAACCGCAAGGAAGCGGCGAAGATGATCTCCGCCTCCAACTACGTCGGCGCCGACTACAAGGTCATCGCCAACAGCATGACCGGGACCTTCGAGTACGAGAAGGGGGATGTGCGCAAGGTGCCGGACTTCAACGTGTTCTTCCGCTACAACGCGACCTACCCGTACTACTCCGACGCCATCTGGTACCTCACCCAGATGCGCCGCTGGGGCCAGATTGCCGACTACAAGCCGGATAGCTGGTACATGGACATCGCCAAGAAGGTGTATCGCCCGGACATCTACGCCGCGGCCGCCAAGGAGCTGATTGCCGAAGGCAAGATGAAGGCCTCCGACTTCCCCGATTTCGCCACCGAAACGGGTTTCAAGCCGGTGCAGAACGACTTCATCGACGGCATCCCCTATGACGGGACCAAGCCCAACGCCTACATCGACAGCCTCAAGATCGGCCTGAAAGGCAAGGACGAGGTCAAGTAAGCGCACACACCACCGGACTTGCACCCCCCGGCCGGCAGCGGCCGGGGCGGTGGCGAGCAGAGGGCAAGATCATGTTGAACGCAACCGCAAACTTCTTTACCCGGACCGGCTTCACCTGGTTCGTTCCCTTCATCCGCCTGGCCCAGGGCGAGGACCCGCGCGAGCAGATCAAGAGCATCCTCACCCAGATCGGCGTGCCCGTCGTGGCGCTGGTGGTGTTCCTCATGGGCTGGCACTTCCTCGCCTCCGGCGTGCAGACCAGCCTCGGCGCCATTCCCGGGCCGGCGCAGGTGTGGGACGAGGCCATGGGCCTGATCGACGAGCACCACGCCGAGCGCCAGAAGGAGGTCGAGTTCTACCAGCGCCAGGAGGAACGCAATGCGAAGATCCTCGAGCGCAACCCGCAGGCCGAGCTCAAGCTGCGCCCCTACACCGGCAAGCCGACCTACTTCGACCAGATCGTCACCAGCCTGTACACCGTGTTCACCGGTTTCGCCCTGGGCACCCTGGTGGCGGTGCCGCTGGGCATCCTGTGCGGGCTGTCGCGGATCTTCCAGATCGCCATCAATCCGCTGATCCAGATCTTCCGGCCGGTCTCGCCGCTGGCCTGGCTGCCCATCGTCACCCTGGTGGTCAGCGCGGTCTACGTGAGCACCGACCCGATGTTCGAGAAGAGCTTCATCGTCTCGGCCATCACCGTGACCCTGTGTTCGCTGTGGCCGACGCTGATCAACACCGCGGTGGGCGTGGCCTCCATCGACAAGGACCTGATCAACGTCTCCAAGGTGCTGCGCCTGTCCTGGTGGACCAAGGTCACCAAGATCGTGCTGCCGTCCTCGCTCAAGCTGATCTTCACCGGTCTGCGCCTGTCCCTCGGGGTGGGCTGGATGGTGCTGATCGCCGCCGAGATGCTGGCGCAGAACCCGGGCCTGGGCAAATTCGTGTGGGACGAGTTCCAGAACGGCTCCTCCCATTCCCTCGGCCGCATCATGGTGGCGGTGTTCACCATCGGCTTCGTGGGCTTCGTGCTCGACCGCATCATGCACACGCTGCAACTGCTCGTGAGCTTCGGTGAAACCGGTCAGTGAGCCACGGAACGCGACAGACGAGGAGGATATCCCCATGGTTGCAACCCAATTGAAGATGGCGCTGCCGCTGGGCGGCGCCCCGGTGGCCGAGGCGGCGCCGGTGCGCCCGGTGGCGGCGCACGAGGCCGCGCCGGCCTTCCTGGAACTCAAACAGCTGTCCAAGTCCTATGGGAGCGGCTCGCACGTGACCGACGTGCTCCGGGACATCAACCTGTCGATCCGCGAGGGCGAATTCGTCGCCATCGTGGGCTTCTCGGGCAGCGGCAAGACCACCCTGATCTCGCTCATCGCCGGGCTCATCGAGGCCGATGCCGGCCAGGTGCTGCTGCGCGGTGCGCCGGTGAGCGGACCGGGGCCGGATCGGGGCGTGGTGTTCCAGAGCTATTCGCTCATGCCGTGGATGACCGTGCGCCAGAACGTGGCGCTGGCGGTGGACCAGGTGTTCCGGGACGAGTCGCCGGCGCAGCGTGCCCGGCGGGTCGAGAAGTACGTCGAGATGGTGAACCTCACCCCGGCGCTGGAGAAGCGGCCGGCGGAGCTGTCCGGCGGCATGCGCCAGCGGGTGTCGGTGGCGCGCGCCCTGGCGGCCAGCCCCGAGATCCTGCTGCTCGACGAGCCCCTCTCGGCACTCGATGCCCTGACCCGGGCCAATCTGCAGGACGAGATCCTGCGCATCTGGGAGAAGGAGAAGAAGACCGTCATCCTCATCACCAACGATGTGGACGAGGGCCTGATCATGGCGGACCGGATCATCCCGCTCAACCCGGGGCCGGGCGCCACCTTCGGGCCGGAATTCGCCGTCGATCTGCCGCGCCCGCGCGATCGCACCCGGATGAACCACGACCCCGAGTTCAAGCGCCTGCGCAAGGCCGTCACCGAGTACCTCATGCAGGTCAGCGCCGAGCAGGCCGCCACCGGCGACAACGTGGTCGCCCTGCCGGGGGTGCTGCCCAACACCAGCGCCGAGTTCGCCTCGCTGCAAAGCGGTGCGGCCAATACCGAAGCGCCGGTGCTGCCGCACCACGACCGCTATGTGGAGTTCTCGCAGGTCTCCAAGATCTACCCCACCAAGAAGGGCCCGGTGAAAGTGGTCGACGGCTTCGAGCTGCGCATGAAGAAGGGCGAGTTCATCTCCGTGATCGGGCACTCGGGCTGCGGCAAATCCACCGTGCTGTCCATGGTGGCGGGGCTCAACGACATCTCCGAAGGCGTGATCCTGCTCGACAACAAGGAGGTGGTGACCGCCGGCCCCGACCGCGGCATCGTGTTCCAGGCGCCGTCCCTGGTGCCCTGGCTGAGCGCCTACGAGAACGTCGCGCTGGGCGTGGAGCAGGTCTATCCGCACGCCACGAGGCAGGAGCGCCACGACATCTGCACCCACTACCTGAACCGGGTGGGGCTGGCCGACGCCCTCGACAAGAAGGCGCATGAGCTCTCCAACGGCATGAAGCAGCGTGTCGGCATCGCCCGCGCCTTCGCCCTGTCGCCCAAGCTGCTGCTACTCGACGAACCCTTCGGCATGCTCGATTCGCTCACCCGCTGGGATCTGCAGGAAGTGCTCATGGAGGTGTGGAGCCGCACCCAGCTGACCGCGATGATGGTCACCCACGACGTGGACGAGGCGATCCTCCTGGCCGACCGGGTGGTGATGATGACCAACGGCCCCAACGCCCGGGTCGGCAAGGTGCTCGAGATCGACCTGCCGCGCCCGCGCAGCCGCAAGATGCTGCTCGAGCATCCCGACTACTACCGCCTGCGCGAGGAGCTGCTCAGCTTCCTCGAGGAGTGCGAACAGCACTGAGAGGCTGCGAAGAACACATGCCGCACCTGCTGCGAACGCACCTGAGCGGTTCCCGATTCACCTCCGCAGACCCCGGCATATCGAATGCTCTCTGCTTTACCGGCCCTCGAGGCCGGTTTTTTTTACTTTCGGGTTAACGAATCGGCAATCCGGCTACGGAAATCCGCGTCGATGCCGATATAGTTCGGAGTACCGCGGCATTCCGCCCGCGCCCGGCCACACTGGAGAGCCATGACCAACGCCCGTGACGACCGCCGCAGTGCCCGGCGCATCCCGCTCGGCTGCGATGCCCTCATCCAAGCCCCCCACCAGAACACCCGCTACGAAGCGCGCTGTCTCGAGATCAGCACCGGTGGGCTGACCCTGGAGAGCAGCTATGTGCCGCAACTGGCCGAGGTGCTCGACGTCCTGGTGCGGCAACCCGACGGCGGTGTCGACCGGCCGCCGCTGCATGTGCGGGTCGAGGTCAAGCGCTGCCACCGGACCGAGTCCGGTCAGTACCAGCTCGGGGCACAGATCGTCCAGGTGTTGAAGTAGCGGCTCGGGCGCTCAGCGCCGCCGCTTGCGCGAGACCGGCCGGAGGGCCGGTTTGGGCGCCAGCCCGATCGCCTGCCGTGCCAGCCGGTCGGCCGCGCCGTTGCGGTGACGGGGAATCCAGTGCAGGGTCGCCACCGCGAAGGCCGCCATCGCGGTGCGGGCGCGCCTGACCAGCGCCTCGAGCGGCGCCACGTCGGTGTGCCCGTCGCCGCCCACGTGGCGCACCACGAAATCACTGTCGCTGTAGATCGCAATCGCCCGGGCGCCGGCGTCCAGCGCGAGGCTCAGCCCGTGGAGCAGCGCCTGGAGTTCGGCGACGTTGTTGCAGCCCTCGGTGGCGCGCACGGCGTTCTCGTGGCGCTGTCCGTCGGGTGACTCGAGGACGACCCCCAGGCCGATCCGGCCCGGGTTGGGCGCGGCCGTGCCGTCGATCCACAGGCGCCAGGTGTCCGCGGTCGCCGGGGCGACGGGCATCGGCAATCCGGCAGGCACGGACCCGGCCGCCGACGCCGCGCGATCAGTGGCCGTCGCCGTGGCTCAGCGACTTGTCGGTGAACAGCCAGTCCTTCAGCTCGTGGTCGAACTTCGGGTCGCGGCGCCGGATCCACTCGAGCACCATGGCCGCGTGCTCCTTTTCCTCGTCGCGGTTGTGGGCGAGGATGTGTTTGAGCTCCTCGTCCTTGCAGGCATCGACGCGCTGGTTGTACCAGTCGACGGCCTCGAGTTCTTCCATGAGCGAGGTGATCGCCCGGTGCATGTCCCGGGTCTCGTCGCTCAGTTCCCCGATGGGTTCGTGATAGCCCTCGTTTGCCATGTGTGTTCTCCGGTCGGTGTCGAAATCGCCGGCCGGCCGCATCGGGCCGGCCACGAACGACAGATTAGCGCAAAACGATGACGACCGGCCCCGGCCGGGTGCCCTCAGCGGCGCGGGGTGGCCGGCTGCGGGGTGAAGAAGGCGGGCAGGGCGAGCACCGCCTCGGCGACCTCGGCCAGGCGCCGGTTCTGGTCCATCGAGGTCTTCTGCAGCATCTTGTAGGCCGCTTCCTCGGTGAGGTTGAAACGGGCCATGAGCACGCCCTTGGCGCGTTCGATCACCTTGCGCTCGTTGAGGGCGCGGCGTGCCGAATCCAGCTCCGTTTCCATGTTGGCGATGCGCTCGGACTGGGCCTGGAGGACTTCGATGATCGAGCGCTCGACCGGTGGCGCGCCGCCCTCGGTGGGGGTGAAGCGCAGCGCGTGGTCGATGGGGATGTTGGGGTCGAAGAAGCGTTCGCCCAGACCGGCGCTCGGCGGCGGGCTGTTGCGCAGCTGGGTGAGCAGCCCCTCGGAGTCGGTCAGCTCGCGCTCGGCCTCGGCGATCAGGTGGGCGCACTGGGCCTGCAGGCGTTCCACCTGCAGGCATTGCAGCGACCACATGGCGGCGAGCCGGTCGGAGCAGCATTCGAACCACTTGTCGCTCTGGTTGGCGTCGAGCGCGGCGCCGGGCTTGGCGCTGCCCAGTACCCGGCGCAGGCGCTCGAGGATGACCACGTAGGGCGCCACATGCATTTCCTGCCAGGGGGCGAGGGAGGTCTCGTCGGCGAATTCGCAGAACACCTGGAAGTTGCGTTCCTGGGCGTCGATGAGATCGAGGATGCGCTGCTGGTGGGGTGCGTCGCACTGGCCGGAGGCGAACATGGCGGCGCCCACCGCGCGCTCCTGCCCGGCCAGCTCCTTGCCCTGGACGAAGTTGAACAGCGCCACCAGCGAGCGCGAGATGCCCGGATTGACGGTGGTGTCGGCCACTTCGAAGATCAGCGAGGCGAGCCCCGAAATGAGCCGGCTGAAGGCGGCCACGGCTTCGTCGGGGCCGAGCTGCTGGGCGTCCACCTGGGCGCGCAGGGCGGGCAGGGCGTCGAGGCCGAGCAGCACCCAGGCCATCAGCGAGTAGAGCTTGGCGCTGCCGTGGTTGGAGTGCTGCAGCAGGGTGTCGAAGCTGGTGCGCAGGGCGCCTTCGCGTTCCCGCGAGGCGGCGATGAGCGCTTGGCGGGTGTCGCCGAAGCGCGCCCCGGCGGAGGCGAGGAACAGGCTCGAGGCGCCACGCTCGTTCTGCAGGCAGTGGATCAGGGCGCCGATGTCGCCGACCAGCTGGGCACGGGCCTCGAGGTGCCTGAGCTCCTCGATTTCGTGCTGCTTGGCGACCAGAACGATGTTGGAAACCGTCAGTTCGGTGGACATGATGGGGCGGGGTTCCTGTGCGACTGTGGCAAGTATCTCATTGTTTCCACGGCCTCAGTGATGCCAGGCCAGCTGCACGATGTTGAGCACCAGCAGGGCGATGGCCAGCGCCTTCCAGAAGCGCGCCGGGTCCTTCTCCAGCAGCGGGCGGCGGCGCAGGTCGGCCTCGAGCAGCGGGTTGGGCACGGTGAAGTCCTGCTCGAACTCGGAGAAGGCCTCGTAGCGCTGGGCCGGATTGGGCTGCAGCGCCTTCTTCAGGCAGGCTTCGACCCAGATGGGCAGGTCATGGCGGCGGTGGCGCGCGGGGATGTAGCGCAGTTCGGTGTAGGAGCCGATGCGGGTGCGCTTGATCGCCGGTTCGTCGAAGGGCAGGGCGCCGGTGATCATCTCGTAGGTGATGACCGCGAGCGAGAACAGGTCGCTGCGGAACGAGCCCGGCTCGCCCATGAGGTATTCGGGGGCCACGTAGTTGACGCTGCCCTGGGGCACGGACTTGTCCAGCGGCGAGGCGATCTCGTCGGTGCCGGCGATGAGCACGGTGCCGAAGTCGAGGATCTTCACCCGCCCGTCGCGGTCGATCATGATGTTCTCGGGCTTGAGATCCTGATGCACCATGTCGGCGCGCTGGAAGGCGCGCAGCCCGGCGATCACCTGGCGGATGACGGCGCGCACCGCGTCGAGCGGCGGGCTGGGATTGTCCTGCATCCACTCGCGCAGGTTCATGCCGACGATGTGCTCGCCCAGGTAGTACATGAACTGCTTGCCGCGCGGGTTCTCGTAGGTCTTCATCACGTTGGGGTGGTCGATGCGCTGGCCGACCCACTCCTCGCGGATGAAGCCGTCGAGGTAGATGGCGTCCTCGGCGAAGGTCTGCGACGGCGCCTTGAGCACGTAGTGCGCGCCGCTGTCGCTGTCCTTGACCCGGTACATGTGGCTGCGGGTGCCGGAGAAGATCACCTCCAGCACCTCGAAGCCGTCGATCCGGTTGCCCGGCGCGAGCACCGGCGGGATCGGGCGCTGCATCAGGCGCCGGTAGGTCTCTTCCAGCGTCTCCAGGGGCAGGTGGTCCACCGCCACGATCAGGACCGAGACGTTGTCGTCGGCACCCTGGGCCAGCGCCTCGTCGGTCATGCGCCGGGCGATGGTCTCCAGATCGTCCGCGGCGCCGAGCAGTTCGCGCAGGCGGGCGGGCGGCACGAAGCCGTGCACCCCGTCGGTGCTCAGGAGGACGCGATCGCCCACCGCCAGTTCGCGCGACAGGTAATCCACCTCCAGATGCGAGTCGGCCCCGAGCGCGCGGGCGAGGAAATCGCGCCCGCCTTCGGTCATCACGTGATCGCGGGTCAGGCAGTCGAGGGTCGCGCCGCGCTGGTG
The DNA here is from genome assembly GCF_010983895.1 of Nitrogeniibacter mangrovi. Taxonomy (GTDB): domain Bacteria; phylum Pseudomonadota; class Gammaproteobacteria; order Burkholderiales; family Rhodocyclaceae; genus Nitrogeniibacter; species Nitrogeniibacter mangrovi. Next base: position 3,484,519 of record NZ_CP048836.1, on the reverse strand, counting down.
CCAGATGCGGGTGTCGCCGGCATGGAACACATGCAGGGTGTTGGACTTGATCACCGCCGCGGAGAAGGTGGTGAGCATGCTGTCGCGGCTGCCCTGGCGGGCCGCGTTCTGTCGATAGACCCAGTGGTTGAGGCCGTTGAGGACGGTGCCGGCGGCCTTGCGCACGCTCCAGGTCGGCGGGGTGGCGTAGTAGTCGGTGATGAAGCCGGTGACCGCCATCTGGCTGGCCACCTCGGATTCGGCCGCCGCGCTGACGCCGTCGCAGATCACCGCGGTGGCGCCCTTGAGGTCGCGCTCGCCGGCGGCCTCGGGCAGGTGCGCGGCGAAGGCGTCCTGGTTGATGGCCTTGATGCCGGCGCTCGAATGACCGCCGAATCGGACTTTCAGGGGTTCGCTCATGGGCTCGTGGGTGCGCTCGGGGCGTGACGGGATGGGGCGATTATCCGGTGCCGGGGTGGGCGCTGAAAAGGCACGGGCGGCCCGCCTGGGCCGCCCCCGCCAGGGAACGCTCCATATGCCGCCCGGCGAGGACCGTGCCGGGCGGCGGAGCGTTCTTCTCCCCCCTCAACTGACGCTGATCAGCTCCACCGAGCCGTCTTCGCGCACCTCGGCCATGTGGCCCTTGGGCTCTTCCATGAACAGCAGGGTGACGAAACCGACGACCGCGGTCAGGGCGATCACGGCAAAGAACACTTCGTAGCTGACCATGGACAGCACGGTCAGGTACACCACCGCGCCGACGTTGCCGTAGGCCCCGGTCATGCCGGCGATCTGGCCGGTCAGGCGGCGCTTGATCAGCGGCACCACGGCGAACACGGCGCCCTCGCCGGCCTGCACGAAGAAGGAGCAGGCCATGGCCACCAGCACCGCCACCGCCAGCGGCCAGGTGCCGTTGGTGAGCGCCATCAGGGCGTAGCCGCCGGCCAGGCCCGCGGTCAGGATGAGCAGGGTCTTCTTGCGCCCGAAGCGATCCGAGAGCCAGCCGCCCCCGGGGCGCGACATGAGGTTCATGAAGGCGTAGGCGGAGGCGACCAGGCCGGCATAGACCGGATCGAGATGGAAGGTCTCGGCGAAGAACAGGGGCAGCATCGAGACCACCGCCAGCTCCGAGCCGAAGGTGCAGAAGTAGAGGATGTTGAGCACCGCCACCTGCTTGAACTTGTAGCGATGCACCTGCGGCACCGGCGTGACGAACACCTCGTGGTTGACCTTCCAGGCGCCCCAGCAGTCGTAGGCGAGGATGGCGGCCAGCACCACGTAGAGGATGTCGGCGGCACCGGCGGACAGCAGGCTCACGCCGGCCGGCGAGAGCTTCCAGGTGAGCAGGGCGAGCGCCGCGTACATGGGGATCTTCATGACCAGCAGGAAGAAGAAGTCGCCGGTGCTGGTCACCTCCATGCCGCCATGCTTCTTGGGCTTGAAGTAGGTCGAGCCCTTGGGCGTGTCGCTCACGTTCGCGTACCAGATGAAGGAGAACACCAGCGACAGCGCACCGGTCAGGCCGATGGCCCAGCGCCAGCCGTTCTCGCCGCCGAACATGAGCGCGATGGTCGGCAGCAGCATGGCGCCGGCGGCCGAGCCGAAGTTGCCCCAGCCGCCGTAGATGCCTTCGGCCGTGCCCAGCTCGTTGGCCGGGAACCACTCGCTGACCATGCGGATGCCGATCACGAAGCCGGCCCCGATGAAGCCGAGCATGAAGCGCGAGATCGCCGCCTGGGTGAAGCTGTCGGCCATGGCGAACATGAAGCAGGGGATGGCGGAGATGAACAGCAGCGCGGCGTAGATGATGCGCGGGCCGTACTTGTCGGTGAGCATGCCGATGAGCACGCGCGCCGGGATGGTGAGCGCCACGTTGAGGATCAGCAGGGTCTTGAGCTGGGCCTTGTCGAGGCCGAGGGAGGCGCCGATGGCACCGAGCATGGGCGCGTGGTTGAACCACACGAAGAAGGTGATGAAGAACACCATCCACGACAGATGGAGGATCTTCATCTTGCCGGTGAAGGACAGCAGGTTGAACCCCTTATCCTGACTCATGATTAACCTCGTTAAATGCTAACTATCTGTTTTTGCAGCACATTGATTTTTCGATGGGCTGCGCGCCGCCGACGCGGGCGCCCGTGGGCGTCCGCGGTCGTGCGGTGGGGGATGCGCTTCAGAGCTGGAGCAGTACCGTGCCGTCCTCGACCTTGACGGCGAAAGGCCGGGAGCAGCCCACGTCGGGCGCGACGGCCTCGCCGTTGTCGAGCTGGATCTTCCAGTTGTGCAGCGGGCAGGTGACGGTGCGCCCGGAGACGATGCCCTGGGACAGTGGCCCGCCCTTGTGCGGGCACTTGTCATGCATGGCGAAGATCTCGTCCTCGCGATTGCGGAAGATGGCGATGTCGCCGTGGGCGGTGGATTTGACGACCCGCGAGCCGAGGACCGGGATGTCCTCGAGCGCGCAGATGCGGTGCCAGGTGGCGTTGTCGATGGTGGTGGTCATGGCGAATTCCTCGGGCGATCAGACGGCGAAATCTTCGAAGGCGGCGCGCAGCTGGGGCTCCTCGGCCCGCTCCTGCCACGGATCCTTGTAGTCCTGCAGGGCGAACAGCAGGCGCTCGTACAGGGCCTTGCGGTTGTCGTCGTCGTCGAGGACCTTCGACTTCACGTAGTCGAGGCCGACCCGGTCGATGTAATGCACCGTGCGCTCCAGGTAGTAGCCTTCCTCGCGGTACAGCTGCAGGAAGGCGCCGGAGATCTCCATCACCTCTTCCTCGGTCTTGGCCTTGCTGAAGAACTGGGCCACCTCGGTCTTGATGCCGCCGTTGCCGGCCACGTAGATCTCGTAGCCGGAATCGACGCCGATCACGCCCACGTCCTTGATGCCGGCCTCGGCACAGTTGCGCGGGCAGCCGGAGACGGCCAGCTTCACCTTGTGCGGGCTCCACATGCCGAACAGCATCTTCTCCAGCTTCACCCCCAGGCTCATGGACAGCTGGGTGCCGAAGCGGCAGTGCTCGGCGCCGACGCAGGTCTTCACCGTGCGGATCGACTTGCCGTAGGCATGGCCGGAGACCATGCCGGCCTTGTTGAGGTCGTGCCAGATCAGCGGCAGGTCGTTCTTCTTCACCCCGAGCAGGTCGATGCGCTGGCCGCCGGTGACCTTCACCGTCGGCACCTGGTACTTCTCGGCCGCATCGGCGATGGCGCGCAGCTCGTTGGGCGTGGTCAGCCCGCCCCACATGCGCGGCACCACCGAGTAGGTGCCGTCCTTCTGGATGTTGGCGTGGGCGCGCTCGTTGATGAAGCGGCTCTGGGCATCGTCGGTGGCCTCGTGGGGCCAGGAGGAGATGCAGTAGTAGTTCAGTGCCGGGCGGCAGGAGGCGCAGCCGTTGGGCGTCTTCCACTCCATGAAGGCCATGGCCGCCTGGGCGGAGAGCAGCTTGTGATCGCGGATGGCGGCGCGCACCTCGCCGTGGGAGTGATCGGTACAGCCGCACACCGCCTTGGTGTTGGAATCGGCGGGGGTGTAGGCGCCGCCGATGGTCGAAGCCAGGATCTGCTCGACCAGCCCGGTGCAGGAACCGCACGAGCTCGAGGCCTTGGTGTGCTTGCGCACGTCGTCGAGGGTGAACAGGCCCTCGGCCTTGATCGCCTTGACGATGTCGCCTTTGCACACCCCGTTGCAGCCGCACACCTCGGCCTCGTCGGGCATGGCGGCGGCGGAATTCGCGCCCTTGTGGCCGGCGTCGCCCAGGTGACTGTTGCCGAACAGCAGGTGATCGCGGATCTCGCCCACGTCCTGACCGTCCTTGAGCATCTGGAAGTACCAGGCACCATCCTTGGTGTCGCCGTACATGACCGCGCCCACCAGCTTGTCGTCCTGCAGCACGACACGCTTGTACACGCCCGCGCCGGGATCGTGCAGGACGATGTCCTCGGTGCCTTCGCCGCCCGTGAAGTTGCCGGCGGAGAACACGTCGATGCCGGTCACCTTCAGCTTGGTGGAGGTCACCGAGCCCACGTAGCGGCCGATGCCGTACATGGCCAGGTGGTTGGCGCACACCTTGGCCTGCTCGAACAGCGGCGCCACCAGGCCGTAGGCGATGCCGCGGTGGTTGGCGCATTCGCCCACCGCATAGACGCGCGGATCGTAGGTCTGCAGGGTGTCGTTCACCACGATGCCGCGGTTGCAGTAGATGCCGGCGGATTCGGCCAGCGCGGTGTTGGGGCGGATGCCGGCGGCCATCACCACCAGATCGGCGGGGATGGACGCACCGTCCTTGAACACCACCTTGCTCACGCGGCCCGACTCGCCGGCCTGCAGCTCGGCGGTGAAGGCCGGCAGCCTGAACTTGAGGCCCTTGGCTTCGAGCGACTTCTGCAGCATGTCGGCGGCGGTCTTGTCGAGCTGGCGCTCCATGATCCAGTCGGCGATGTGCACCACGGTCACGTCCATGCCGCGCAGGGCCAGGCCGTTGGCCGCTTCCAGGCCGAGCAGGCCGGCGCCGATCACCACCGCGTGCTTGTGGTTGGCGGCCGCGTCGATCATGGCGTCGGTGTCGGCGATGTCGCGATAGGCGATCACGCCCGGCAGGTCGGCGCCCGGCACCGGCAGCATGAAGGGGTTCGAGCCCGTGGCCAGCAGCAGGCGGTCGTAGGCGACCTCGCTGCCATCCTCGGCGAACACCTTGCGGCCCTTGCGATCGATCTTCGTCACCTTGTTGTTCAGGCGCAGATCGATGCCGTTGTCCCTGTACCAGTCCAGGTCATTGAGAATGATGTCCTGGACCGTCATCTCGCCGGCCAGCACCGGCGAGAGCAGGATCCGGTTGTAGTTCGGATGCGGCTCGGCGCCGAAGACGGTGATGTCGTACATCTCCGGCGCGATCTTGATCAGTTCTTCCAGCGTGCGGACGCCGGCCATGCCGTTGCCCACCATCACAAGCTTGAGTTTGCTCATGGTTCCATCCTTGCTCATGGTGTTCGCACTCCGGATCGCCGTTGAACCGGAAGGCGGCGGGTCGGCATCAACCCAGGGCCGCATGATGCGCTGATTTTCGGGGCGCACCTGATTGTGCGCCGCACTCAACCATGTCTAGCAAGGGGTGTGCCACAGGATGAAACCCTGTGTTTTCAAGGGGTGTTGGCCGTCGGTCGTGGCCTGCGCACCGAATTTCGCACCAGTGCGGTGCAAAACGCACCGTTGGTGCGCATTTATCCGTTGTGGTGCGCGCGGCGGAAAATGATGCACAGCGCAAAGCCGATCACGGCGGCAAAACACAGCAGCGACCAGTTGGCGATGGACAGACCGAGGAAGCTCCAGTCGATGGCGGTGCACTCGCCCGCGCCCTGGAAGATCATCGGCAGCGCCTCACCCAGCGGGAAGCTGTCGATCATGTACTCCAGGCCGGGGCCGCAGTCGATGGTGTCCGGCGGGAAGCGCTGGATCCAGCTCTGGCGGGCCGCCACGCCGAGCCCGGCCACCGCGACGAGGGCAATGAGCAGCGCCCAGCCCTTGCGCCCGCGCCCGCGGCTGCCGTGCGCGCCGGCCAGCAGGGCGATCAGGGCCACGAGTACGAAGGCGTAGCGCTGCATGATGCACATGGGGCAGGGCACCAGGCCCTCGACATGTTGCAGATAGAGGCCGAAGCCGAGCAGTCCGATGACCACGAGGGCGAGGGTGAAAAAGGGCAGTCGGGGGCGTTGGAGCAGGGCGAGCATGATCGAAGGGCCGGTGGGAGAGGTCAGCGCCGATTCTAGCAGCGACCTGCGAACGCGGGCGCCGCGGATGGCTCAGGCGCTGAACAGCCGTTGCGAGCCCAGGAAGATCAGCACCCCGCCTGCGCCGACCCGCAGCCACAAGCCCAGCCAGGCACGCTCGCGGCGCAGGCGCCGGCCGAGCACGCCGGCGGCCGGCACCAGCAGCAACAAGGGCGTGATGCCGGCGCCGAGGCCGAAGGCCAGCCCGCGTGCGAGGCCTTCGCCCAGGCTGCCGGTGGCGGCGCTCATGCCGATCAGCCAGCCCAGGGGCGCGCACGGGGTCAGGCTCAGGGCGGCCCCCATCAGGAACGGCGGCGCGGCGGCCAGTCGGGTGCCGGCGCAGGCCCTGGCACGGTCGTGCCGGCGCGGATGGAAGTGGAGCGTCGGCGGGGCGGCGCGGGGGGCGCGGCGCTCGGCCAGCATCAGCCACAGGCCGGCGAACAGGCTGGCGCCGCCGATGGCCCGCTGCCCGAGCGGACCCTGCAGGCTGTCGACCAGCCACTGACCCAGCTGTCCGGCCAGGGCGCCGAGGGCCGTGTAGGCCGCCACTCGGCCGGCGACGAAGGCGCCGGTATGGACGAGCGTCTCGCGGCCGCGACCGGCGCGCCCGAGCGCCCAGGTGCCCATATAGGGCAGGCAGGTGACGGTGCACGCCGTCAGCCCCATGGACAGGCCCAGCACCAGGGCGCCGGCCAGACCGATGTGGCCGTCCGGAGCGATCAGCGCGGCGAGGGCGTCCGGGCTCATGGCCGTTCGGCCGACGGACCCGGCCGTGGCATGAATTTGAGCGGCTTGAGCTCGCCTTGGGGCGACTCGGCCCGGACACGCCGCTTGTAATAGCTTCGACGTGAGCGAAACCACCGGAACGGGCCGAACGTGAGTGCGATCACGTCGTCGTCGGGGCAGAATTCGGCGCAGCGCCCGCACAGGGTGCAGTCCTCGTGGAAGGCCTTGCGTCCCGATTCACGCTGGATCTCGTGGATGTCCATGGGGCAGGCCTGGGCGCAGATGCCGCATCGGGCACACTTGTCATGGGGTCGCTTGACCAGTCGGGTGAGGGACAGGTGACGGAAGGCGCCGTTGAGGGCCAGCATCGGGCAGATGCGGCAGAAGGGCTGGCGGATCGCCAGGGCGGCCACGGCGACGAAGCCGAACACGGTATTGCCCAGGGCGCCGAGGGCGAAGCTCAGGGGGCTGGCGGCGTTGAGCGCCAGTTGCTCCGTGTTGCCGCTGAGCAGGGTGGTGGCGATGCGCGCAGGGCACACGTCGCAGTACGGGTTGCCGAACTCGTGCGGGGTGATCCCCAGCCCGGTGAGCAGGGGCAGGGTCAGCACCAGGCCGAGCAGGATCAGCCACTTGACCGGGCGCACCCGGCGGGTGCCGGTCGTATCCAGGGCGTGCAGGGGCAGGCCGAAACGGCGCCCGGCCCGCTGCACCAGTTCCTGCAGCGTCCCCAGAGGGCAGACCCAGCCGCAGAACGCCTTGCCGAGCACGAAGAAGAAGGCCAGGAAGGTGAGCAGGGTCATGGCCAGGGGCAGGACGACCTTGAGGCCCACCTGCTGGGCGGCGACCAGGGCCTGGCCGACCCGGTGGTGCATCTGGTGCTGGAGCGGGATCAGCACGCAATAGCCGGCATTTTCCATGTCGTAGGCGCAGGACAGGGCGGGCAGGGCGTCAGAGAGCTTCTCGGCCGAGTAGTGGCCGACCACGCTGGCGCCCCAGACGAGCAGGACGAACATGAACAGCTGGACGCCGAGGCGAACCCGGCCAAGGCTCGGGAAGGTGTGGGTGGCATCAGTCATGGCGGGTCTCCCGGCGACGCAACAGGGGCAGGGCGAGGACCATGCCGAACAGCGCAAAACCGGTGCCCCAGGGCAGCGATCGGGTGCGCCCCGGCTCCGGCGAATAGCGCCCGGTGAACGAGGTGAGGTAGTGCACGCCGTCCAAGCGGCGTTCGGTCCACAGCACGAAAACGGCACCGGGCCGGCCCGGGCCGCCGGCATCGCGGTCGCCCGGGTCGACGTCGCGGGGGAAGATGAAGACAACCTGGCCGTCGGCGGCGCTGATCGCCCGGGCGCGGCTGCCGCGGGACGTTTCCATCGTCACTGGCTGCCCGGCCAGCGGCCGTCCTTGCCAGCGCACGACGAAACGCCATCGTTCTCCTTCGCGATAGTGGGCATGCTCCCTCGGCAGGGGCGTGGGTACGATCTCGAGCTCGCTTCTGGATTCGGCCAGCAGGGCCGTCGGGGCTGGGCCCGGATTGGCGAAATACACTGCGGTGGTCGCCACGCGGATCGTGCCGCCGGTGGTATCGCGGGCCTGCACCCAGTGATAGTTGCCCAGCATCGGGGCGGCGGGTGTGATCCCCGCGCGGCCGGCCGCGACCGGGACGCGGCGTACCGGCGTGCCGCCGGTGGCGCCCGGTGCGAACACCGTGAGCTCGGTCGCCTGCAGGTCGGCGAGCCGCAACATCACCTCGCCGCGCCCGCCGCCGGCGGGCAGCAGGCGCGGGGCGTGGCTCCAGTCGCCGGCTGGCGCGTCGACGGGCGCGCCGCCGTGGGCGTGCCGGGCCGGGGCATGGAGGCTGGCGGCCACGAGGCCGGCCATCAGGATGGTCTTCATGGGGGGCGCCTCAGTGGAAGTCGTAGCGGTAGGTGAGCATCACCGCGCGCGGCGCGGCGGCCGAATAGCTCACCTTGCCGCCGGTGTCCTTTTTGGCTTCGACGGCGTAGCGCTTGTCGGTCAGGTTGTCCACGTTCAGGGTCAGGGCGTGGGGGGCGCGCCGGTAGCTCACCGACAGGTTCATCACCCACTGCCACCCGGCGTATTTCTCGGTGTTGGCGTTGTCCATCCAGTACTCGCCCCAGCTCAATCCGGCCAGCCGGGCCCGCCAGCCGCTGCCGGCCCAGGCGACATGGGCGCCGTACTGGTGGCGCGGAATGTAGGGCAGCTCGTTCCCGGCGCGGTCCTGGTTGACGGTGGCGAAGCCGACCCGGACCGGCTCGCTGAATTTGTCGTAGGTGTAGTGGGACCAGGCGTAGAAGCCCCCAGGCTGAAGCCGTGACCCACGGCCACGTCGCCCGCCAGTTCGACCCCTTTCTTGTCGGTCTGGCCCGCGTTGGCGTATTCGGTCACCCCGCCGGTGTTGATCTGCACGATCTCGTCGCGCACCCGGGTGTGATAGATGCTGGCGTCGAAGCTCCAGTCGCGGTGGCGGCCCTTGAGGCCGAACTCGATATTGCGCGACACCGAGGCGTCCAGCGAGGGGTTGCTCGACACCTCGCCCGAGGACGGGACCTGGGCGGCCTGGGCGATCATGGCGAAGAGGTTGATCCCGCCCCCGAGCTTGTAGGTGACGGCCAGCTTGGGTGCCGGCAGGCGAAAGGTCTTCTTCGTGTGCGTATGGCCGTCACCGGCCACATAGCGCCCGAGGGCCCAGCTGTACTGGGTGATCTCGTCGGTGGTGTTGTCCATGTCGATCACGTCGTAGCGCAGGCCGGTGTCCACGATCCAGCGCTCGGTGGGGCGCCAGCTCTCCTGGATGTAGAGGCCGGTGAGCAGGCTTTCGCTGTCGCTGGTGGACGCCAGATCGCCCCGGGCGTCCGACAGGGTGGCGAGAATGCGTCCGCCGGGCAGGGTGCGCACGTCCCGGTATTCGTATTTCTTCTGATCCGGCGCGTTCTCCCGGCGGACCGACACCCCGGCCACCAGGGTGCCGTCGGGGTGGCGCCAATGACCCTCCAGGTCGGTGCCGATATTGCTGACCCAGGACGAGGGATCGTTGATCAGGCCGGTGACCGGGTGGTAGTGGTGCCAGGTGTTGTAGTAGAAGCGCGGCTTGAAGGTGAAGTCGCCGCGCACCATCTCCAGGCGGGTGTTGAAGAACCACACCTTGGAGTAGCGTCCCGAGTGCTTCCACGGTTCGGCCGTGTCGGCTTGCCGACCGTTGTGCAGGTACTCGTTGAACAGGGCCGCATCCATGCTGCCGGGCAGTTGCATGTCGGCCTCGGCGTAGGACAGTTCGCTCTCCAGGGTGTCGTTGTCGGACAGGAGCCAGCCATGCTTGATCGAGGTCTGCGTGGTGGCGAAGCTGTTCCAGGCGCGCCAGTCGTTGTCCTGGTTGCGGTGGGAGACGGTCAGCGCCAGCGCCTGGGTGGTGCTGATCATGCCGCCGTAGCGCAGGTGGACGCTTTCGGTATCCTGGGTGCCCAGGCCGATGCGGGCACTGTTGGCGGTGTCGTCGAACACCGACCTGGAGATGACCTGGATGGCGCCGCCGGCGCTGCCCGCGGCGAACAGGTTGCCCGGGCCCTTGGCCACTTCGATGCGCTCGATGTCCTGGGTGTCTACGAAGTCGAGGCGGGTGAAGCTGTCCGGGTCGGTCAGCGGGACCCCGTCGCGCAGCACCATGATCTCGCGGATGCCGTAGGGGGCCTTGAGGCCGGCGCCGCGGATGATCAGGCGGGCGTCGAAGCCACCGTTCTTGGAATTCACCAGCACCCCGGGGATGTCCTGCAGCGCCTCCCTGAGGTTGTACATCGTCTTCCCGGCCAGGGCGTCCTTGCCGATCACGGCAATGGCCTGGGGGACGTCGGCGGTGGAGCGCGCTTCGCGGGTGGCGGTGACGCTCACCTCGTCGAGCATGGCCGGCGTCTGGGCGTGGCACAGGGGGACCGCACCGAGCAGCGCCGCGGTGGCCGGCGCGAATCGAAATACCTGCATGAAAGACCTCATTCGGACATCTGGCGCCGGTGGCGTTCCGGCCGCGGCGGGCGCAACACGAGGTGGCCGGCGGCCAGGGGCGGCAGGCGATGGACCTCGGTTCGGGATGGGCTCAGTGATGCCGGTGGGGCGGGGCGCGCGAGGGCGGCGGAGTGGCCGGATCGTCGGCGTGGCGCGGATCGGCCGGTGGCGGCGCGGCGCGCCGGGGTGTCTGGTGCGGATGCGGCGCATCGGCGGCGGCCATGGCGGGCGGCAGCGCCGCTGGGCTCTGCTGCGTGCACCAGGGGCAGCCGGCACGGGCGGCATCCGGTTCGGGACGGCGCCCCGACTCGTCCGTATCCGTCGGCAAGCGCTGGATGCCCAGCGCGGAGCAGATGTCGGTCAGGGAGGTGCCGCCGGACGCGGCGCCGATGTGGGCGATGGACGGGGCCACCACCAGCATGAGGGTGGCGACCCAGGCCAGGGCGAAGAAGCGGAGGAGCCGTGCGCGCACGTCGGACATCCGGCGACTGTAAAGGGATTCACGCGCCGCCGGCGCGGTTTGCGACACTATGCCGCGCGCCCGGATTCCATGGCGGACATCGGCCCGAAGGCCGGGGCCGCGGGCGACGGCCCGAGTCAGGCCGTGGCGGGGGCGTGAGCCTTGAGTCGCTTCAGTTCGGGGAGGCAGGAGCCGCAGTTGGTGCCACAGCGGGTGCGCGCCTGCAACTGCTCGAGGCTCTCGCCCGAGGCAAACGCGGCCTGGATCGCATCCTCGGCGATGTCGAAGCAGTTGCAGATCACCTTGCCGCGGGTCGGGCCGCCTTCCGGCGGCTGGGTGACGGGCGCGAGCAGCCAGCGGCGCATCGGTGCCGCCGAGGCGCCCACGATCATCAGCTGCGCGAGCCACTCGGCGGCGCGGGTCTCGCCCACCAGACGCACCGCCATGAGCACGTCGTCGTCGATGCGGGCGCGCTTGGCGATGTCGCGCCGGCGGTCGGCGTAGCTGAGGGTCCGGTTCGCGTCGTCGAGACCGAAGGCCGCGTCCACCGCGGCGATCAGCGCCGGCTCGTCGATGTCGACCCGCGACTGCAGCATCACCACCGGGGTCTCGCGGCCGGTGAGGGTGAGGCTGGCGTAGGGCAGGGGCGCCAGTTGTTCGCGTACCTGCGCCATGACCTCGAAGGGGTTCTCCTGCGCGGTGTCGATGCGGCGCATGGCGACCACCGGGTGGCCGCGGGTGAATGTTTCCACCTGCACGGCGGCGTGCTTGAGTTCGGGTTGTTTGGAGTACGGATCGATGGCGTCCGGCGTTAGCGCGTTGATGCCCAGGGTGCCGGCCATGGCGTTGCCGCCCCAGTGCATGGGCAGGAAGCACTGGCCGGCACGCACGGTGTCGGCCGCCAGCACCTTGAGCACCACGGCGCCCTGGCGCGACTTGACGCGGACGATGTCGCCGTCTGCGAGGCCGCGGCGGGCGAGGTCGTCCGCATGCATGTGCAGCAGCGGCTCGGCCTCGTGGTTGTAGAGCCGGGCCACCAGACCGGTGCGGCTCATGCCGTGCCACTGGTCGCGCAGGCGGCCGGTGATCAGGTGCAGCGGATAGCGGGCGCTGGGCGTTTCCGCGGTGGCGGTGTATTCGGTGGCGACGAAGCGGGCCCGGCCGGAATCGGTCGGATACACGCTGTCCTCGTAGAGGCGGATCTTGCCCATGGCGGCGCCGGCCGGAAACGGCCACTGCTGCGGACCGTCCCGCTCCAGCAGGGCGTAGGACAGGCCGGTGATGTCCAGATCGCGCCCGGCGGTGCTGTCGCGGTGTTCGTTCCAGATCGCCTCGGGGCCGTCGTAGGCGAACAGGCGTTCGGCCAGTTCGGCCTGGCCCAGCCGCGCGCCGAGGCGGCGGGCGAAATCGGCGGCGATGGCCCAGTCGTGGCGCGCCTCGCCGGGGGCGGGCACGGCGGCGCGCACCCGGCTGATGCGGCGTTCCGAGTTGGTGACGGTGCCGTCCTTTTCGCCCCAGGTGGTGGCCGGCAGCAGCACGTCGGCGTAGGCGCAGGTTTCGGTGTGGGCGAAGGCGTCCTGCACCACCACCAGCTCCGCGCGCTGCAGCGCTTCGTGGATGAGCGCCTGGTGCGGCATGGACTGGGCGGGGTTGGTACAGGCGATCCACACCGCCTTGATGTGCCCGTCCTGGACGGCCTGGAACAGCTCGACCGCGCTCTTGCCCGGTTCCGCGGGGACGTCGTCCACGCCCCAGAATCGCGCCACTTCGGCGCGGTGCTCGGGGTTGGACAGATCGCGATGCGCCGAGAGCAGGTTCGCCAGCCCGCCCACCTCGCGACCGCCCATGGCGTTGGGTTGGCCGGTGAGCGAGAAGGGGCCGGCGCCGGGGCGGCCGATGTGGCCGCTGGCCAGGTGCAGGTTGATGAGCGCCGAATTCTTGTGGGTGCCGGAGGCGTACTGGTTGAGGCCCTGACAGTACAGGGACAGGGTCGCCTTGGCGGTGGCGAACCATTCGGCGGCGGTCTCGATGTCCTGTTTGCGCAGGCCGCAGATCTCGGCCGCCATGGCCGGGGTGTATTCGCGCACCACCTTCTTGAGCGCATCGAAGCCCTCGGTGTGGGCGTCCACATAGGCGGTGTCGATCCAGCCTTCCCACAGCATCACGTGCAGCATGGCGTTGTAGAGCGCGATGTCGGTGCCCGGCAGCAGCGGCAGGAACAGGTCGGCGGCCTCGGCGGTGTCGGTGCGGCGCGGATCGACGACGATCAGCTTCATGGCCGGGTTGGCCTCGCGGGCGTCCTCGATGCGGCGGAAGGCGATCGGATGGGCGAAGGCGGTGTTGCTGCCGGTGATGAACAGGCAGTCGGCGTGGTCGATGTCCGCGTAACTGCACGGCGGCGCGTCCGCCCCCAGGCTCATCTTGTAGCCCGCCACCGCGCTGGACATGCACAGGCGCGAATTGGTGTCGAGGTTGTTGGTGCCGATCAGGCCCTTGGCGAGCTTGTTGAAGACGTAGTAGTCCTCGGTGAGCAGCTGGCCGGCGCCGTAGAAGGCCACGGCATCCGGGCCGTGCTCGGCGATGATCGCGGCGAAGCGGTCGGCGACATGGTCCAGGGCCGTGTCCCAGTCGCAGCGCGAGCGCGGTGCATCGCGGTGCGGGCGCATCTGCGGGTGCCGGGCGCGGACGGCCAGGGTCTCCGGCGCGGCCGACAGGTGCAGTGTCGAGCCCTTGGTGCACAGCCGGCCGAAGTTGGCGGGATGCTCGGGATCGCCGCGCACGCCGATGATGCGATCACCCTCGTGTTCGATGATGACGCCACAGCCGACGCCGCAGTAGCAACAGGTGGATTGGGTTTCAGACATGCGGACTCCTTGTGCAGCGGCAATCTAGCAACCGCCATGCCAAGGAGGAAAACCGCGTCGCGGCGGGGTTTCGCGCGAGCGTCTGGGGTGCCGACGGGCAACCGATGCGCCGTCGTGGTGCAAAATGCACTGCTGCGGTGCGTCATCGGATCGGCGCACCGATGTGGGGGCGGTGGGCCGCTCAGCCCATGCGCGCGTGTGCCGTGAGGGCCTCGAACTGCGCCTGGATCGGGGCCGGGATCGGCACCGTGCCCTCCAGCATGTCGCGGATCAGGGCCGCGTTGCCGGCCACGTCGGGCCGGTCGGGCACGTCGGTGTGTGGCGGTGCGCCGCCCGGTTCGGCCTCGATCTCCTGGACCAGCGCGCCGTCGCGGTACAGCTTCAGGGCGGGGCGCCGGCGCGGGTTGGCGTAGGCCTCGCCTTCGGTGCCGCGCATGAGCATGGCGGTGCCGCCGTCGGCGCGCAGGAAGGCGTCCATGCGTTCCAGATACTCCGGATGGGTCACCGCGACCACCCGCAGGCTGTGGCCGATGGCCGGATCGAGCAGCTTGGCCATGGTGTGTCCGCTGTTGCGCACCCCGAGGCGGGGGCGCAGGGCGAGCAGGGTGTCCAGGCCCGGCAGCAGGGTCTCGAGCTGCACACAGGCCACCTGCCCCGCGGCCAGGGCGGCGCTGGCCGCCTCCACATCGGCCTGCGGGGTGATGCCCAGCTCGGCCAGCAGCTCGAAGGGGCTGGTGCGGGCGTCGAAGTCGTGACGGCCCTGGATGAGTACCGGCACGCCCGCGCGCGCCAGCATGAGCGCGAGCAGGGGCATGAGGTTGGGCTGGCGACGGGCGCCGTTGTAGCTGGGCAACACCACGCAGCGCCAGCCCTCGGGCACGCGCAGCTGCGGCGTGGCCGCGTCCATGGCGCGCTTGAAGCCGAGCAGCTCGTCGAGCGATTCGCTCTTGATGCGCAGGGACAGGATGATGGCGCCGAGCTCCAGCTCGGGCACCCGGCCATCGAGGATGTCGGCGAACAGGGCTTCGGCGTCGGTGTCGGCGAGCGAACGGGCGCCCTTGGCGCCGCGCCCGATCTCCTTGATGAGGGCTGCGTAGTTCATGGGATCGATTATGGCAGGCTTGCGCCGGGCGCTGGGGTGTCGCGTTGGCGCCGGTGGGCCAGGTGGCGGGCGAGGACCGTCGCCAGCACTTCGATGGTGAAGGGTTTGGCGATGAAGTCGTCCATGCCCGCCGCGTAGCAGCGGCTGTCGTTGCCGGCGAGCGCGTTGGCGGTCAGCGCGATCACGGGGGTGCGCGGCCAGCCGTGTTCGCGTTCGAGGCGGCGCAGCTGCCGCGTCGCCTCGTAGCCGTCCATGCGCGGCATCTGGCAGTCCATCAGGATCGCGTCGTAGCGCATTTCGCTCACCCGGGCGATGGCTTCGGCCCCGTCGTCGGCGGTCGCGTGCGCCAGGCCGAGGGTCTCGAGCGCCATGGCGGCCACTTCGCGGTTGGTGGCGCTGTCCTCGACGATCAGCACGCGGCCGCTGAAGCGTGCCAGCGTGCTCGGCGGCGTGTCGGCGGTGTTCGGGCGGGGCGCCGGCTGGGCCGGCACGCGCAGGGGCAGATTCAGGCGGAAGGTGGTGCCCACGTCGGCGATGCTCTCGCAGCTCAGGTCGCCGTCCATGAGCCGGGCCAGATCGCGCGCGATGGCCAGCCCGAGGCCCACGCCGCCGGCGTCGCGGCCCTCCGGATGCCCGAGCTGGCTGAAGGCCTCGAAGATCCGGTGGCGGTCTTCCGGTTCGATGCCGATGCCGGTGTCGATCACCGAGAATTCGATCGTGGGGGCGGTCTCTGGGGGCGGCGGCGGACAGTTGACCGACAGCGTGACACCGCCGCGATGGGTGAACTTGAGGGCATTGCCCAGCAGGTTGGTGAGGATCTGGCGCAAGCGCTGGGCATCGACCTCGATGATTCGCGGCACCCGGTCCGCGACCTTGCACAGCAGGCTCAGGCGACGACCCTCCGCGCGCGGCTGCAACATGTCGATGACCTGGCTGCACAGCGCCCGGATGTCCACCGCCCCGGGATGCAACTGCAACTGACCCGACTCCACCCGGGCGAAATCGAGGACCTCGTCGATGAGGCCGAGCAGGTGCCGGCCGGAGTCGGTCAGCGTCGACAGGCAGCGTTGCTGACGTTCGTCCAGGGGGGTGCGCGCCAGGATCTGCGCCATGCCGAGCACGCCGTTCATCGGCGTGCGAATCTCGTGGCTCATGGCCGCCAGGAAGCGCGATTTGGCCTGATTGGCCGCATCCGCGGCGATCCGCGCGCGCGCTTCGCGCCGCAGGGCGCGTTCGAGCCGTGCGGTCAGGCGCAGGTTGTGACGCAGGTTGCGACTGACGCGAATGCCGTTCATGAGCAGCGCCAGGCCGAGCAGCAGCAGCGCCAGCGCGGCGATCCGCTCGGCGAAGGTGTCGCGCAGGGCGAAGGCGATCGTGGCCGGCACCAGCATGCAGCCGAAGAAGGCGATGTAGGCGGGCAGTATCGGGGCCAGCGAGACCAGCGCGGCCGAGGACACGCCCATGAGGGTCAGCACCATCAGCAGCTCGATGCCGCTGCCGGGGGGCGGATACAGGCTGGTCGCCAGCAGCCCCCAGAGGATCCCCGCCAACGCCGCCTCGACGACCAGGGTGCGATAGAGGCGCAGCGCGTGGCGGTCGGGTTCGGCGGCGCGACGCACGGCCACGGTGTGGCCGAGGCGCCACAGGTTCAGGACGTTGATGGCCAGCCACCAGGCGATCAGTGGCCCGTGGTTCGGATAGCCGTTCAGGGCGAGGGCGAGTACCAGCGTGCTGACGACCCCGGCGGCCAGGAGGGTGGCGCGGTTGTTCTCCAGGTGCATGCGCACCAGCCCGGCGCGCACCCGGGCGTCGAGCGCCGCGTCCTCCGTCGAGGGCGCCGGCGATGATGGCTGACGGTTCGCTGCGTCCGACACGTGTGCGCCCCTTGGTTAGAATGGGGTTCGAGTTGTACGACGACCCACATCGATAGCAAGCAGGAGAGATTATATGGACATCGGCTTTATTGGCTTGGGCTTGATGGGCCGCCCGATGGTGCTCAATCTGCGCAAGGCAGGTTTTGCGGTCAACGTGTGGGCCCGGCGCGAGGCGTCGCTGGCGCCGGTCGTGGAGGCCGGTGCGCGGGCGCTGGGCAGCGCGGCGCAGGTGGCGGCCGCCTCCGAGGTGGTCATCTCCTGCGTGGCCGATGCGCCCGACGTGGCGCAGGTCGCCCTGGGGCCCGGCGGCGTGGCCGAAGGCGCGGGCGAGGGCCTGGTCTACGTGGACATGAGCACCATCGCTCCGGCGGCGGCGCGCGACATCGCCGCGCAGCTGGCGGCGCGCGGGGTGCGCATGCTCGATGCGCCGGTCTCCGGCGGCGAGGTGGGTGCCATCGCCGGCACCCTCACGATCATGGTCGGCGGCGAGCAGGCCGCTTTCGACAAGGCCCTGCCGGCCCTGCAGGCCATCGGCAAGACCATCAACCTGGTGGGCGATGCCGGGGCCGGCCAGGTGGCCAAGGCCTGCAACCAGATCCTCACCGGGGTGGGCGTGGCGGCGGTGGCCGAGGCGCTCAACTTCGCCCACAAGAGCGGCGTCGATCCGGCCCGGGTGCGCGAGGCGCTGCTGGGCGGCTTCGCCTACAGCCGCATCCTCGAAAACCACGGCCAGCGCATGCTCGACCGCAATTTCCAGCCCGGCTTCAAGGCGTGGATGCACCAGAAGGACATGCGCATCGTCATGGAAGAGGCGCACCGCCTCGGCCTGGCGTTGCCGTCCGCCGCGGTCACCGCGCAGATGTTCAACGCCCTGGTCGGCAGCGGCCTGGGCGAGGAAGATTCGATCTCCATGCTCAAGCTGCTCGAGACCATGAGCGGAGGCGAGGCATGAAGCTGGGCTTCATCGGCCTGGGCGACATGGGCCTGTCGATGGCGCGCCATCTGCTGCGCGCCGGCCACGAGGTGGCGGTGTGGGCGCGGCGCGAGCGCTCGGCCGAGTCGATCATCGCCGACGGGGCCGGCTGGTGCGGCACGCCGGCGGAACTGGCGCGGCACTGTGAGATCGTCATCACCATGGTCACCGCCAGTGCCGATGTGGAGGATCTGGCGCTGCGCGCCGATGGCCTGCTGGCCGGCTTCCAGCCCGGGGCCATCCATCTGGACATGAGCACCATCGCCCCCGCGACCGCGCGCCGTCTCGCCGCCCGCTATGCCGAGGCCGGCGTGGGCTGGCTCGACGCGCCGGTGTCGGGCGGTCCCAAGGGCGCCCTCGAAGCCTCGCTGGCCATCATGGTCGGCGGCGACGAGGCGACCTTCACGCGCTGCTATCCGTTGCTGGAGATCCTCGGCGGGCGCATCGTGCGCATCGGCGCGGCCGGTGCCGGTCAGGTGGCCAAGGCGTGCAACCAGATGATCATGGTCGCCGCCATCGAGGCCGGTGCCGAGGCCATGCGCCTGGCGGCGGCCAACGGGGTCGATGGGGCCAAGGTGCGCGCCGCGCTCATGGGCGGCTCGGCGGCCTCGAAGGTGCTCGAGGTGATGGGCGAGCGCATGGTGACCCGCAACTTCGAGCGCGGCGTGGATGCGCGGTTGCATCACAAGGACTTCGCCATTCTCATGGGCGAGGCGCACCAGCTCGGCGCACCGCTGCCGATCGCCGCCATCGTCTGGCAGCAACTCAACGCGCTCATGGCGCGCGGCGGGGCGAAGTGGGACACGGCGGCGCTGCTCACGGTGCTCGAGGCGATGAGCGAGCGCCGGGATGCCTCAGGCTGAGGCGTGCCCGGGCGGCGGTTGTGGCCCCCGGATCAGCCGCCCCGGGAGGGCGCCGCTGAACTCGCCGTTCCGATGGACGATCGTGCCATTGACGACGGTGGCGGTGTAGCCGCGCGCCGCCTGGACGAGGCGCCGCCCGCCCGTGGGGAGGTCGTGCGTGACCCGGGGGGCATCGAGGTGCAGGCGCGCCAGATCGATCACGTTGAGGTCGGCCCGGTATCCCGGGGCGATCAGGCCGCGATCGTGCAGACCGACGGCCTGGGCGGTGTCGTGACTGAGCAGGCGCACGGCCTCGGCGAGTCCGAGGCGTTCGCCCCGGGTACGGTCCCGGACCCAGTAGGTGAGCATGAAGGTGGGAAAGCTGCCGTCGCAGATGGTGCCGCAGTGGGCGCCGGCATCGCCCAGCCCGAGGACGGACGCGGGGTGGCGCATCATCGCCAGGGAGGTTTCCAGCGATCCATGCTCATAGTTGCACAGGGTGACGTAAAGCATGCCGTGCCCGTCTTCTTCCAGCATCAGGTCGTAGGCGAGGGCTTCGGGCGTGATGCCCTGTTGCCGCGCGCGGGCAGCGATGCTGCGTGACCGTGGTTGTTCGTAGTCCGGCGGGTCGCCCAACTGGAACATGTGGTCGAACTGGCGCGCGAGGCGTCCGAGGACGATCGTCGGGTCCGGGTCGGCGGATTCGGCGAGGATGCGTTCGCGGATGGCGGGTTGCCGCAGGGTGGCGATCTTCTCGTCGAACGGGAGGGTGGCCAGCCCGGTGTAGGTCGGTGTGGTGTAAAAGGTGTTGAGGGTCAGTTCGTGGCCGAGCATCACCCCGATGGCGCGGCTGAGCACCTGGGCGCGGATCGGCGGCCCATCGTGGCTGGCGGCGTTGGCCCAGTCGAGGATCTCCTGCCAGCGTAGCGTCATCGGCCCGTAGTCGCCTTCGAGCAGCGAAACCGACAGTGGCCGACCGGCCCGTCGTGCGAGGCGCTCGAGCAAGGCGAAGGTGGCCTCTTCGGGCGCGAAGTCCGTGATCAGTTGCATGACACCGCGTCCGCACTCACGCAGCGCGTCGGCCAGGGCCATCAATTCGGTCTCCGCGGCCTCGAAGCTGGGCGTCGACCGTCCGTCGCTGGCCCGATGGAAGAACGTCCGCGAGGTGCTCAGGCCCAACGCGCCGGCTGCCATCGCTTCGCGCACCAGGGCGGCCATCTGTTGCAGGTCCTGGTCGGTCGCAGGTTCGCGGTCGACGCCGCGCTGGTCCATCACGTAGACGCGCAGCGCGGCATGCGGCAGCTGGCTGCCGACGTCCATGTCGAAGGCGCGCCCGGCGAGGAAGTCGAGGTACTGCGGATAGGTCTCCCAGTGCCAGGGCAGTCCGTCGGCAAGCACCGGGTGAGGAATGTCTTCCACGCCTTCCATGAGGCGGATGAGTGCTTCATGCCGATCACGACGGCAGGGGGCGAAGCCGACCCCGCAGTTGCCCATGACGACGGTGGTGACGCCATGGGACGACGACGGGACGAGGCGGTGCTCCCAGGTCACCTGGCCGTCGAAATGGGTGTGGATGTCCACGAAGCCGGGCGTCACCACCTGGTCACGGGCGTCGATTTCCTCGCGCCCGCGTCCGCCGACCTTGCCGACGGCGACGATGCGTCCATCGCGGACCGCCACGTCCGCCGCGTATGGGGCCTGCCCGCTGCCGTCGACCACCGTGCCGGCGCGGATGACGAGATCGTAGACGCTGCCCATGGAGTCCCTCCGCGTGCAAACGGGAATGCATGTCCTGTCGGGCGGGGAAGTCGTTCGGCGCGGGAATCAGGGGTGTGTCGCAGCGGCGTCGGACGACCGCAGGCATGTTCGATCTGATTCTAGATCGCGCCTGAACGAAGTAAAGCGGGCGCAGAAGGCGCCGGCCTCAGGCGTGCCCGACTTCCGGCAGTCCGAGCATGTGGGCGGCGCGCAGGCCGCGCAGCAGGGCGGTCATCTCGTGGGTCGGCAGCGGGTGGCTGCACAGGTAGCCCTGGTAGGCGGAGCACTGCCAGTTGCGCAGCATGCGCAGCTGCGCCACCGTCTCCACGCCTTCGGCGAGCACGTCGATGCGCAGGGTGTGGGCCATGGCGATGATGGTCTGGGCGATGGCGGCGTCGTCCGGCTCGGTCTCGATGTCGGCGATGAAGGAGCGGTCGATCTTGAGCCGGTCGATGGGGAAGCGCTTCAGGTAGGCCAGGCTCGAGTAGCCGGTGCCGAAGTCGTCCACGCTGATGAGGATGCCCAGGCGCTTGCCGGCGTCGAGCAGCTCGGCGGTCAGCTCCGGATTGCGCATGATGAGCGTCTCGGTCAGCTCCAGCTCGAGCCGCTGGGGCGGCAGCCCGGTCTCGTCGAGAATGGCCGCCACCGTGCCCAGCAGGGTGTGCTCGTCGAACTGGCGCGCCGACAGGTTGACCGCCACCGGCACGTCGAGCAGGCGCGCCGAACGCCATGCCTGGTTCTGGCGGCAGGCGGTGCGCAGCACCCACTCGCCGATCGGTACGATCAGGCCCGAATCCTCCGCCACCGGGACGAATTCGTCCGGGCTCACCAGGCCGTGCTCCGGGTCGCGCCAGCGCAGCAGGGCCTCGAGGCCGACGAATTCGCCGGTCGCGGTCTCGACCTGGGGCTGGTAGTAGACCTCGAATTCGTCGCGTTCGAGCGCGCGGCGCAGCCGGTTCTCGAGGTTGAGGCGGGCCGACACGCTGGTGGAGAAACGGCGCTCGTAGAACTGATAGTTGTTCCGCCCCTGCTCCTTGGCGTGATACATGGCCGCGTCCGCGTGCTTGATGAGCAGGTCGGCCTTGTCGCCGTCCTCGGGGTAGATGGCGATGCCGATGGACGGGGTGACCGTGAGCCGGTGGCCCTTGATGTCGAAGGGCGCGTTGAGCGCCTCGATGATGCGTCCGGCGACCTCGGTGGCATGGTCGCGCCCCTCCAGCTCGGAGAGCACCACGATGAACTCGTCGCCGCCCATGCGCGCCACCGTGTCCTGCTCGCGCACGCAGTGGCGGAAGCGACCGGAGACCGCCTTGAGCAGGGCGTCGCCGGCCTGGTGGCCGAGCGAGTCGTTCACGTACTTGAAGCGGTCCAGGTCGAGGAACAGCACCGCCAGCGGCTGCTTGCAGGTGGCGGCGGTGTCGAGCGCCTCTTCGAGCCGGGTGTGCAGCAGGCTGCGGTTGGGCAGGTCGGTGAGCGGGTCGAAATGGGCCAGATGCAGGATGCGTGACTCGGCGGCCTTGCGGTGGGTGATGTCGGCGGCGATCAGCAGGTAGCCGGTGATGTGGCCGTGGGTGGCGTCCACCAGCGGCGAGACCGAGATCGAGGCCGGCACCCGGCGCCCGTCGGCGCGGCACAGGTCGAGTTCCAGCGGGTCCGACGCCTCCCGGTGACGGGCGGTCGCGAGCAGGGCCTCGAAGCCGTGCTCGCCGCTCTCTTCGGCCATCTGCGCCAGATCGCCGTCGTCGATGAAGGCCAGCGGGGTGCGCTTGCCGACCACGTCGGCGGCACGGCCGCCGAGCATGGATTCGGCGGCCGGGTTGAAGACCCGGATCACGCCGGTGTTGTCGGTGAGCAGGATGGCGTAGTCGGCACTGTGCAGGATGGCCTGCTGCAGTGTCGTGCTCTCGCGCAGGGCCGCTTCGGAGGCGATGCGCTGGCGGATCTCCGCCTCCAGGGTGGCGTTGGTCTCGGCCAGCATCTGGTTGGAGCGGGCCAGCTCCGCCGTGCGCCGCTGCACATGGCCGCGGATGACCGCGTTGCGGGTCTGCAGCGAGGCGACGATCAGCGTCGCCAGCAGGGTGATGGCCCAACCGGCGTAGCGCTGGCGCTTGACGCTCGGCTGCGGGGCCAGTTCGTAGTGCTTGGGCATCGGCGTGGCGATGACCAGCCAGCGGCGGTTGGCGAAGGGGACGGCTTCGGCATAGGCGGTCTCGAAGCCGTCCGAGACCGTGTCGCGATAGATCTCGGCGGCATGGGTCGGGTCGTCGGTGGCGTCGACGATGGTGAAGGCCATGTCGCGTGCGTCCGGGTCCATGCCGGCCCACAGGGTGCTTTCGGCCAGGTCGCTCAGGTGCAGGAACACGGCGGTGATGCCGTCACCGGCCGCGGCGAACAGGCGGATGCCATCGGCGCGGTCGCTGTCGGGCGAGCTCAGCGGCGGCGTCGCATAGGTGGTGCGGTGCTTGACGGCCTGCTCGATGGCGGCGAGTGCCAGCGGGCCCTCGTCGTTGAGCTTGGCGCCGGGCTGCGGCCAGGCGCCGTCCGACAGCGCGAAGCGCACCGGATAGCGGGTGCCGGACGCACGCGTGTCCACTTCGGCGAACACGATCGCCGAGATGAACGGGTGCACCCGCATCACCGGCCGGGTGATCTGGCTGAACTCCGCCGCCGAGCCGGTGCCGGAGACATCCACGTGCTTGGCCAGCAGTTGCTGCAGGTCGAGGACCGCGTCGAGGCGTTTGCGCAGGGTGTCGATATGCTGCGAGGCGGCCAGCTGGAATTCGGCGTAAACGCGATCGCGCTGGACGTCGAGCGCGCTGCGATAGACGAACTCGGCCGCCAGACCGAGCACGGCCAGCACGATCAGCGCCAGGCTGACACGCCGCAGCCAGCGCAGGGGCAGACCGATCAGCGCCCGCATGGCCTTCCGGAAACCCCGGGGCGGGGCGAACCTGCGCGGCGAAGATGAAGGGCGGTGCTCATGTCAGGACGTCGATCCGGGGCGGGCGGCGATCATGGCCGCGGCCATCATCAGCAGGAACAGGGCGACGCTCAGCGCATTGCCCAGCGCGCCATCGGCGCGGACCGGGAAGCGGCCGGCCAGATCGCCGGCGATGCGTGCGGCGAGCGTCAGGTGCAGGCCGATCAAGGGCACGTAAAAGCCCCAATGGTACGGGAGTTTACGTCGCAGCACAGCCGGAAAAATGATCGGTGCGTGACCGAATACCATGGCCAGCACGAATCCGATTGTCAGGGCATGCACGGCGCTGTCCCACCCCGGTTGACCCGGCTGCGGCGCGCCCAGCAACAGGGTGCCGCCGACGAGCAGCCACACGTAGCCGGAGAGCAGGCACAGGGCGATGTAACGGGTCAGCCCGCGCGAGCGCACGGTACGCCGCGCCACGTCCTGACGCAGCAGCCACAGCGCCAGGGCGATCAGGCTGAGGCCGAAGAGACGCTCGCCGAGCGGCAGGGCGGCGACGGCGGCGGCCAGGGTGAGCGCGGCGATGATGAGCACGAAGCCGCGCTGCATGCCCCGGCTGACCCGCACCAGGCGGGACAGTTCGAGCCGCTCGCCGGCGATGGTGACGATCAGGAAGCCGAGCCACCACCACTGGGCCTGGGTGACCTCGCCGGTGCCCAGCAGCAGGAGCACGCCGACCAGCCAGTGGACGGCGCCGAGGGTGAGCACACGGGTGTGCAGGGCGCGCTGGCGGCGCTGCGCGGTCCACGAGGCGGCGACGAAGCACAGGCCGGCCACCGCGAAGGCCCCGGCGGCGAGCCGCACCGGCAGCCCGGCGATGAGCATCAACCCGGCGACGCCGCCGATCAGCGGCGCCGCGTAGGCCCAGCGCCGGCCGATGGCCACCGCGCGCTCGAGGCTGATCAGGGTGCCGAAAAAGGCGCACATCATCAGCACCCCGTGCGGCGCGCCGGCGGCCAGCGCCGGCATCGGCCAGCCCAGGCGCCACAGGCCGGCGAGCACGCCGGTGACGAGTCCGGCGAAGCCGGCCACCAGCAGGGGGATGCGCCAGCGCGGTGCGAGGTCAGTCATCCTCGGGCTGCCAGCCGAAGTGGTCCTTGGCCGACGTGCTCATCATCTCGGGGGACCACTCCGGTTCCCAGACCAGTTCGATCTCCCGGGTGTGCTCGGGGCGAGGCGTTTGAGCGCGGCTTCGATGTCGTCCATGATCATCTGGCCCATGGGGCAGGCCGGGCTGGTCATGGTCATGCGGATGGCGATATGCGCCTCGCCGACCTCGACGGCGTAGATGAGCCCGAGGTCGACGATGTTCATGCCGATCTCCGGGTCGTCGACGCGGCGCAGCGCCTCGCGTACGGCGGTCTCGTCAATCATCGTGTCCGTATTCCGTGGCGTCGGTGGGGTGCGGGCGGCCGTAGCTGCCGAAGCGCGCCAGCGCCTCGGCGATCTCGGCCTCGCTCAGGAGGGCCGGCTCGCCCAGGGCCCGGACGCGCCAGTAGTGCTCGCACAGCATCTCGAATTCGATGGCGCGGTCGAGCAGTTCCTCGGCGTGCTCGGCGAGCACGATCATGCCGTGGTTGGCCATGAGGCAGGCGCTGCGCCGATCGAGTGCCGCGAGGGTGGCGTCGGACAGGGCCTGGGTGCCGAAGGTGGCGTAGCCGCCACAGTGGATGCTGGCGCCGCCGAAGCGCGCGATCATGTAGTGGAAGGGTGGGATGGCCAGGCGATGGCAGGCCAGCGCGGTGGCGAAGGGGGCGTGGGCATGGAGGATGGCCTGGATCTCGGGGCGCGCGGCGTAGATGTCGCGGTGCATGCGCCATTCGCTGGACGGCGCCAGGGGACCGCTGGCGCGCCCGGCCGGATCGACGTGGGCCATGTCCTCGGGCCGGCAGCGCTCGGGCGCCAGGCCCGACGGGGTGATCAGCATACCGTCGCCGTGGCGCAGGCTCACGTTGCCCGCGGTGCCCACGGACAGGCGCCGTGCGCTCATGCCGCGGGCGATATGCAGCAACTGGTCGGCGCTGTTCATCGTTCGGCTCCGGGCAGGTCGTGCAGGGCGGAGGGCGCGCAGATGCCGTGCTCGGTGATGATGCCGGTGATCAGGCGCGCCGGGGTGACGTCGAAGGCGGGGTTGGCCACCGGCAGGTCGTCGGGGGCGATGCGCACCGTGGCCGGGCGGCCGTCGGCGTCGCGGCCGGCGACCTCGCGCACCTCGGCGCCGGCGCGATCCTCGATGGGGATGGCGCCGCCGTCGGGGCAGCCGAAGTCGACCGTGGACATGGGCGCGGCGATGTAGAACGGCAGGCCGTTGTCGGCGGCGGCCAGGGCCTTGAGGTAGGTGCCGATCTTGTTGGCGCTGTCGCCGTTGGCGGCCACCCGGTCGGCGCCGGTGATGACCACGTCCACCTGGCCGCGCGCCATGAGCAGGCCGGCGGCGTTGTCGGCGACGAGGGTGAGCGGCACGCCCGAGGCGGCCAGTTCCCAGGCGGTGAGCAGGCCCTGGTTGCGCGGGCGCGTCTCGCTGACCCACACATGGACGTCGATGCCTTCGGCGTGGGCGGCGTAGATGGGCGACAGCGCGGTGCCGTGTTCCAGGGTGGCGAGCCAGCCGGCGTTGCAGTGGGTCATCACATTCACGCGGCCGTGGCCCGCTTCGGCCAGGGTGCGCAGCATACCCAGGCCGTGCTGGCCGATGCGCGCGTTCATCTGCGCGTCTTCGGCGATGATCGCGGCCGCCTCGCGCGCGGCGGCCTCGGCCCGTTCGCCGGCCGGCAGGGGGTCGAGGGCCCGCGCCATGCGCGCCAGCGCCCAGTGCAGGTTGACGGCGGTGGGGCGGGTGGCGCCGAGCACCGCCAGGGCGTGCGCCAGGGTGGCATCGTCGGCGCGCTCGCGCAGGGCCAGGGCGACACCGCAGGCGGCGGTGGCGCCGATCAGGGGGGCGCCGCGCACGCGCATGTCGGTGATGGCGGCGGCGACGGCGTCGAGGTCGCGCAGTTCGAGGCGCGCTTCGGCATGCGGCAGCCGCGTCTGATCGAGAATGCGGATGGCATTGCCGGTGAATTCGAGCGGTGGCAGGTGGGCCATGGTGTTTTTCGGAGACTGTCGATCCCGTCATTGTAGCCCGAGCCCGGTGACCGATCAGGCCTACAATCGGGATCGTGATCATGTGAGGAAACACCGATGCAGTGTCCGATTCGTCCGCTGTCGCGCCTGCCAGAGGTCGGCACCACCATCTTCACCGTGATGTCGCGCATGGCTCAGGAGGCCGGTGCCATCAACCTGTCGCAGGGCTTCCCGGACTTCCACGCCGAGCCGGTGCTGTTCGAGCGCGTGGCGCACTGGATGCGGGCGGGCATGAACCAGTATCCACCCATGGCCGGGGTGGCGCCGCTGCGCGAGGCGATCGCGCGCAAGGTGGAGGCGCTGTACGGGGCGCGCTACGACGTGGAGACCGAGGTGACGGTGACCGCCGGCGCCACCCAGGCGCTGTTCACCGCGGTGGCGGCGCTGGTGCATCCGGGCGACGAGGTGATCGTGTTCGAGCCGGTGTACGACTCCTACGTGCCGGCCATCGAACTGCAGGGCGGGGTGCCGGTGCGGCTCACGCTGGAGGCGCCCGACTACCGGCCCGACTGGGCGGCGGTGGCCGCGGCGATCACGCCGCGCACGCGCATGATCATGATCAACACCCCGCACAATCCGACCGGGGCGGTGTGGTCGGGCGAGGACATGGCGCAGCTGGCGGCGCTGGTGCGCGGCACCGACATCGTGGTGGTCGCCGACGAGGTGTACGAGCACATCGTCTTCGACGGCCGGCGCCACGAAAGCTGCGCCCGCCACCCGGCGCTGGCCGAGCGCAGCCTGATCGTCTCCAGCTTCGGCAAGACCTATCACATCACCGGCTGGAAGGTCGGCTACGTGCTCGGGCCGGCGGCGCTGATGGCCGAGTTCCGCAAGGTGCATCAATTCAACGTGTTCACGGTGAACACCCCGGTGCAGTACGCGCTCGCCGACTACATGGCCGAGCCGCAGCGCCATCTCGCGCTGGCCGGCTTCTACCAGGCCAAGCGGGACCGCTTCCGCGCCGCCCTGGGCGCGTCGCGCTTCACCCTGCTGCCGTGTGCCGGCACCTACTTCCAGCTGGCCGGCTACGAGGCCATCGGCGACCGGCCGGATGTGGACTTCGTGCGCTGGCTCACCTGCGAGATCGGGGTGGCGGCGATTCCGGTGTCCGCCTTCCACCACGATGGTCGCGATGCCCGGGTGGTGCGCTTCTGCTTCGCCAAGCACGAGGACACCCTAGACGCCGCCTGCGAGCGCCTGGCGCGGTTGTAGGTGCGGGCGCTGCCGCGCTGACTTTCATCGGGCGTCCACAGGGGCGGTGCAGGCGCGCGTGCTACACTTTTTTTTTCACCTCTCGCCCCCGCCCGACCGTGCAAAAACTGCTCCTGTTCCTCCTCGTTCTCGCCGCGATCTTCTGGGGGCGGCGCCTGCTGCGCGAGGGGGATCAGGGCGGCGCCTCCCGCTCCCGGTCGGCGCGGCGGGACACCCCCGAGCGGATGCTCTCGTGCCGGCGCTGCGGGGTGCACGTGCCCGAGAGCGAGGGCGTGCATCGGGGCGACGAGTTCTACTGTTGCGACGCGCATGCGCATGGACGGGATGACTGAGGCCCCGGTACGGCCGGTGGCGCCCGGCGACCTGGCGCGGCGCGCTTCGCTGCGCTACCTGAACCTGTTCCGGCTGTTCATCGCCGCCCTGTTCCTGTTCTTCGGCCGGACGGTCATCGGCCTGGGCAACGAGGCGCCGGTGTTCTTCGTCGTCGTTGCGCTGGCCTATTTCGTCACCGTGCTGGCGCTGGGTTTCCCGGATGCGGTGCGACGGCTCGGCTTCGATCGGCTGGTGACCGTGCAGATGGTGGTGGACATCGTCGCGCTGGTGCTGATGATGCATGCCAGCGGCGGTGCGCGCGGCGGCCTGCCGACCTTGCTCATGGTGCTGCTCGCCGGCGGTGGCCTGGTCGGCCAGGGGCGCTGGGTGCTGTTCTATGCCGCCCTGGCGACCGTGGCGGTGCTGACCGAAAACGGGGTGCGCACCCTCACCGGGCACGAGGCGCCGGAATTCTTTGCGGTCGGCATGGTGTGCATCGGCTTTTTCGGCGTCGCCCTCATGGCGCGCTACCTGGCCAGCCGGGCGCTGGCCAACGAGGCCCTGGCCGAGGCCCGTGGCGCCGACCTGGTCCAGCAGCGCACCATCAACGAACGCATCATAGAGGACATGCCCGACGGGGTGCTGGTGCTCGACGAGGATCTGCGCGTGCTCCAGTTCAATCCCCAGGCCGAGCGGCTGCTCGGGCGCACGCTCGGGCCCGGCGGGCATCTGGTCGACGCGGTGCCCGTGCTGGCGGCGCGGCTGGCCGAAGCGGCCGGCGAGGGGGCCTCCGGCGAGGTGATCGTCGACGATCGGGGCACCATCGAATATCGCGTGGTGCCGCCGGTGGCGGCCGGTGGCGGCACCATCGTCTATCTCCAGGATCTGGAAGAGATCCAGGCCCAGGCGCAGCAGATCAAGCTGGCTGCGCTCGGCCGGCTCACCGCCGGCATCGCCCACGAGATCCGCAACCCGCTCACCGCGGTGAGCCATGCCGCCGAGCTGTTGCGCGAGGAGAAGCGCGCCGAGGGGCAGATCCGCCTGACCCGCATCATCAACGACAACGCCCAGCGCATCGAGCAGCTGGTGCGCGATGTGCTCTCCCTCGGCCGCCGCGACCGCGCCATGCTCGAGGCCTTGCCGCTGCAGGCTTTCGTGCGCGACTTCCTCGACGAGTTCACCCTCCACGGCGAGGCGGAGAAGGCCCAGGTGAGCATGGACATCCCCGACGGCATCACCCTGGCCTTCGATCGCGCGCATCTGCACCAGATCCTGTGGAACCTGCTGGCCAACGCACGCCGCTACGCGAGCGAACGCCCCGGGGCCATCGCGGTGCGGGCGAGCCGCGACGATGGTCTCACCCGGCTGGAGGTGATCGACGACGGCCCGGGCATCGCCCCCGAGCACCGCACCCAGCTGTTCGAACCCTTCTTCACCACCCACGCCAAGGGGACCGGGCTGGGTCTGTACATCGCCCGCGAACTGGCCGAGGCCAACCGGGCCAGCCTGCGTCTGCTCGACACCGAGCGCGGCGCCCATTTCTGCCTGACGGGACCGAGTCAGCCATGAGTACGAACGACCGACGCCAGCGGCCGCGGGGCACCGATGTGCTCGTGGTCGACGATGAAGACGACATCCGCGAACTGCTGGAGATGACCCTCGCGCGCATGGGGCTGGGGGCCGATGCGGCCGGCTCCGTGGCCGAGGCGCGCGCGCTGCTCGAGCACAACAGCTACCGCCTGTGCCTGACCGACATGCGCCTGCCCGACGGCGAGGGTCTCGAGCTGGTGCGCTACATCAACGAGCACTGCGCCGACCTGCCGGTGGCGGTGATCACCGCCTACGGCAGCATGGAGAACGCGGTGGGCGCGCTCAAGGCGGGCGCCTTCGACTACCTCGCCAAGCCGGTGTCGCTCGAGCAGCTGCGGGCGCTCATCAAGTCGGTGTTCCGGCTGCCCGAGAAGGGCGCCGGGGCGGTGGAAAAGGACGCCAGCGCGTTTCTCATCGGCGAGTCCGCGGCCATGGCGCAGGTGCGCCAGCTCATCGAGAAGCTCGCCCGCAGCCAGGCGCCGGTGTACATCTCGGGCGAATCGGGCAGCGGCAAGGAGCGCGCCGCGCGCGCCATCCACGGGCTCGGGCCGCGCGCGGCCGCCTCCTTCGTCGCGGTCAACTGCGGCGCGATTCCCGAGAACCTCATGGAGAGCGAGTTCTTCGGCTATCGCAAGGGGGCCTTCACCGGCGCCGACGCCGACCACGACGGCTTCTTCCAGGCCGCCAACGGCGGCACCCTGTTTCTCGACGAGGTCGCCGACCTGCCCCTGTCCATGCAGGTGAAGCTGCTGCGCGTGATCCAGGAAAAGCGGGTGCGCCGCATCGGCGAGACCGAGGAGGTGCCGGTGGACGTGCGCATCATCAGCGCCACCCACCAGAACCTGCGCGCCCTGGTGGAGGATCATCGCTTCCGCCAGGATCTGTTCTACCGCCTCAACGTCATCGAACTGAAGATGCCGGCCCTGCGCGAGCGCAAGGAGGACATTCCGGCACTGGCCGAAGCCCTGCTCGAGCGGCTCGCGGCGCAGGCCGGCCTGGGGCAGCCGCGGCTGTCGGCCCAGGCGGCCCAGGCGCTGGCGGACTATGGCTTCCCGGGCAACGTGCGGGAACTGGAGAACACGCTCGAGCGCGCCCTGGCCCTGTCCGGCGACGAGGTCATCCATGTGGAGGATCTGGCGCTCGATCCGCTGCTCGGCACGGAGTCGGCGGTCTCGTTCAGCGGCAGCGAGGCCCTGCACATGGGGCTGCAGGAATACCTCGATGATGCCGAGCGCGAGGCCATCCACGAGGCCCTGGCCGAGACGGGCGGCAACCGCACCGCGGCGGCGCGCCTGCTCAAGGTGACCTTCCGTTCCCTGCGCTATCGCATGGAGCGGCTGGGCATGAAGGAATGAGCGACGCGCCCGGGCGACTCGACGCGGAAGGCTGGCTGGCCGGTGCGCGGCGCATCGTCTCGCCCAACGCCGACGCGCGCCCCGAGGGCGAGCCCGTGCGCCTGCTGGTGGTCCATGCCATCAGCCTGCCGCCGGACCGGTTCTCCGGCGAGGGCATCATCGAACTGTTCACCAATACCCTCGACCCCGCGGCTCATCCCTACTACGCGCAGATCGCCGGGCTGCAGGTCTCGGCGCATTTCCTCATCCGCCGCGACGGTGAGCTGATCCAGTTCGTGTCCACCGAACAGCGTGCCTGGCATGCCGGCGCGAGTTGCTGGGGCGGGCGCGAACGCTGCAACGACTTTTCCATCGGCGTGGAACTGGAGGGCTCCGACCATGTGCCCTTCGAGCCGCGCCAGTATGCGCGCCTGACCGAACTGATCAAGGTCTTGCGGCACCGTTACCCGCTGCAGGCCGTTGCGGGCCACAGCGATATTGCGCCGGGCCGAAAGACCGATCCCGGGCCGTGCTTCGACTGGGCGCGTCTGGCCCGGGGGCTCGACGCGCCGCCGCCCGGCGTTGACACGCAAGTTTCATTTTCGGGGATTCCCCTTGTCGATCGAACTGACGTATAACGGCAACAGCGCCGATGACATCGGCACGACATGACGAATCAGACGACAAGGAGTCAGACCATGGGACTGTTCAGCTTCATCAAGGAAGCGGGTGAAAAGCTGTTCGGCACCGGCGAGGCCGCGGCCGCCAGTGCACCCGATGCCAACGCCAAGGCCGGCGCCGCCATCAAGGCCTACATCGAAACCCTCAAGCTGCCGGTGGAGAACCTCACGGTCAGCTTCGATGGCGCCAGTTCGGTGGTCACCGTCGGCGGTACCACGCCGGACCAGGCCACCCGCGAGAAGGTGCTGCTGGCCGCCGGCAACGTGGCCGGCGTGGGCGAGGTCCACGACAGCATCGTGGTCACGAATCCGGAGCCGGAAGCCCAGTTCCACACGGTCGTACGCGGTGACACCCTGTCGGCGATCGCCAAGAAATGCTACGGCAATGCCAACAAGTACATGGTGATCTTCGAGGCCAACAAGCCGATGCTGTCCGATCCGGACAAGATCTACCCGGGTCAGGTGCTGCGTATTCCACCGGCCGCCTGAGGCCGTGGCGGTGCCGGCCGGCGCCGCCACGTGATCGATCGGACGGGGCGCAAGCCCCGTTTTTTTGTTGCGCCGCCGATCTCCAGCACCCATGCGGGTTCCAGTGTGATGTATTTGGCATGAACAAGCATTCATGCGGGTTTCCGGGAGATTGACAAAAGGCATACAAATCAATAAAGTGCGGGTCGTGCTGCAGTGCAGCATCCAAGGAAGCGGCGAACGGGCCGCTTTTTCATGTTCCGGCCTTGCGCGTTGCGGCCGGCCGGAACCCCGATGGCGACCCGCCTGATTCGATCGCTCCACGCCGGTCCGGAGATCCGGTTGCGATCCGCGCATGACCCAGTGTCCGTCATGCGAATCCGGTGGGCCACATGGAGGCTCCACATGAACATCGCAACTTCGATTCGAAACGGCGCGCGTGCACTCGGCGCGTTTTCCACCCATCTGGCTCATGGTGCCCTGCTGGCCATGGGCGCCCTGTCGATTGCCGGCGTGATGGCCGGTGTGCTCGAACACCAGCGCGTCTCCGTACCCCTGGTCGCGGCCCTGTCGCCGGCCCATGCGGCGGGTATGGCCGACGCGGCGCCGAACCCGGTGACGACTCACTTCGATCTGGCCGTGGCCGACATGCTCGCCGACGATGCGGACACGGATGCCGGCGTCGCGGCGCTCAGTCCCGCCCTCGCGCGGGTCAAGGCCTACGTGGCGCGCAAGTACCGGGTGTCGTCGGCAGCCCTGGCAGCGCCTATCGCCCAGGCCCAGCAGTCCGGCAAGGCACTGGGTATCGATCCGCTGCTCATCGTCGCGGTCATGGCGGTCGAGTCGAGCTTCAATCCGCTCGCCGAGTCCACGGTCGGGGCGCAGGGGCTCATGCAGGTCATTCCGAAATTCCACCTCGACAAGATCGGCCCCGATGCCGGGCCCGAGGCCTTGTTCGACCCGGACACCAACGTGCGCGTCGGCGCCCTGGTCATCAAGGAAGGCCTGCGCCGCTACGGTTCGATGAAGCGGGCGCTGCAATACTACGGCGGCGCGCTGTCCGACCCCAGCGCCGGCTATGCGCGCAAGGTGCTGGCGATGAAAGCCCGGCTGGAGAAGGTCGCGGAGGACGGCGCGGCCTGAGCCCGCCGTCCCGGCCGGCGCTATCCGCGCAGGACGCCGGCGATGCGCTCGACCGCCGCTTCGAGCCGATCGATGCCGGTGGTGTAGGCGAAGCGGATGTGCTCGCGGCAGCGAAACTCGCCGAAGTCGATACCGGGCGTCGCGGCCACGCCCGCGTCCTCGATGAGGCGGTGGGCGAGGGTCTCGCAATCTGGCGCCAGTGAGCGGATGTCGGCGTAGATGTAGAAGGCCCCCTCCGGCGCCGTTCCGACGCCGAAACCGAGCGCTTCGAGCGCGGGCAGCAACACGTTGCGGCGTGCCGAGAATTCGGCGCGCCGTGCTTCGTGGACGGCCATGCACGCGGGGGAGAAGGCCGCCAGCGCGGCATGCTGGGCCACCGTGGAGGCGGCAATGAAGAAGTGCTGCGCGAGGCGTTCGATCTCGCGCGCGAAGCCGTCGGGCACCACCAGCCAACCCAGGCGCCAGCCGGTCATGCCGAAATACTTGCTGAAGCTGTTGATGACAAAGGCGTCGTCCGCCTCGGCCAGCGCGGTGCTCGCCGCCACGCCGTAGGTCAGCCCCTGGTAGATTTCGTCCACGATCAGGGTGCCGCCGCGTCGGCGCACGCCGTCGGCCAGGGCGCGCAGGGTGGCCGGGGCGATCAGGGTGCCGGTGGGGTTCGAAGGCGAGGCGACCATCAGGCCGCGGGTGCGGTCGCACCAGGCCGATTCGACCTGCGCCGCGGTGGGCTGGTAAGCCTGTGCGGCGTCGCTGGGCAGGGCGCGGACCCGGCCTTCGAAGGCGCGTACCAGATGACGGTTGGACGGGTAGGTGGGGTCGGGCATGAGCCACACGTCGCCCGGGTCGGTCAGGGCCGCCAGGGCCAGCATCAGCGCGCCGGAGGCCCCCGGCGTGACGACGATGCGCTCCGGCGCGATGTCGAGGCCGAAGCGATCCGCGTAGAAGCGGGCGATGGCCTCGCGCAGCGCGGGCATGCCCAGACCGGAGGTGTAATGCACGTTGCCGGTGGCGAGGAAACGGGTGGCCGCCTCGAGGATGGGTTCCGGCGTGCCGAAGTCCGGTTCGCCCACTTCCATGTGGATGATGTCGCGCCCGGCGGCCTCGAGTTCGCGGGATCGGCGCAGCAGCTCCATCACATGGAAGGGTTCGATGTCGTGGAGGCGGCGGGAAAAGGGCAGGTCGGTGCGGGGCATGGTGCGGAATCCGGACGGCGTGTTCCGGATGATAGGCGTGATGGCGGTGTTTCGTCAGCCCGGGGGCCGGAAACGACGAACGCCGGCACGGGGCCGGCGTTCGTGTCGGGCCGGCTGCCGGGGCAGCCGGTCGTCCGGGCTCAGACCGACAGGGCCAGCTCGAACAGCTCGCGCTTGAGGGTCATCTGGCGCGGCAGGCGATCCTGCAGCTTGTCGAACCACTCCTTGTGCAGGTCCAGTTCCTTCTGCCAGGCTTCGGCGTCCACGGTGGTCAGGGCCTCGAACTCCTCGCGGGTCACATCGGCGCCACTCCAGTCCAGATCGTCGAAGCGCGGCATCCAGCCCAGCGCGGTTTCCTTGGCGCCGATCTTGCCCTTGACGCGGTCGACGATCCACTTGAGCACGCGCATGTTCTCGCCGAAACCCGGCCACATGAAGTTGCCGTTTTCGTCCATGCGGAACCAGTTCACGCAGAAGATCTTCGGCGTGTGCTCGACCACGTGGCCCATCTTCAGCCAGTGGTTGAAGTAGTCGCCCATGTGGTAGCCGCAGAAGGGCAGCATGGCGAACGGGTCGCGACGCACCACGCCCTGGGCACCGAAGGCGGCGGCGGTGGTTTCGGAGCCGAGCGTGGCGGCCATGTACACGCCGAAGTTCCAGTTGAAGGCCTGGTAGACCAGCGGCACGGTGGTGGCGCGGCGGCCGCCGAAGATGAAGGCGGAAATGGGAACGCCCTTCGGATCTTCCCAGTCGGCGTCGATGGACGGGCACTGGCCGGCCGGGGCGGTGAAGCGCGAGTTCGGATGCGCGGCCTTGCGACCGGTCTCCCTGGCGATCTCGGGGGTCCAGTCCTTGCCCTGCCAGTCGATCAGGTGCGCCGGCGCTTCCTTGCTCATGCCTTCCCACCACACGTCGCCATCGTCGGTCAGCGCGACGTTGGTGAAGATGATGTTTTCCTTCAGGGTCGCCATGGCGTTGAAGTTGGTCTTCTCGCTGGTGCCCGGGGCGACGCCGAAGAAACCGGCTTCCGGGTTGATGGCGTAGAACTTGCCGTCCGGCCCCGGCTTGATCCAGGCGATGTCGTCACCGACGGTGGTGACCTTCCAGCCGTTGAAGCTCTGCGGCGGGATCAGCATGGCGAAGTTGGTCTTGCCGCAGGCTGACGGGAAGGCGGCGGCCACGTAGGTCTTTTCGCCCTCGGGGGACTCGACGCCGAGGATGAGCATGTGTTCGGCCAGCCAGCCTTCGTCGCGGGCCATGGTGGAGGCGATGCGCAGGGCGAAGCACTTCTTGCCCAGCAGGGCGTTGCCGCCGTAACCGGAGCCGTAGGACCAGATCTCGCGGGTCTCGGGGTAGTGGACGATGTACTTGGTGGTCGGGTTGCACGGCCAGCGCGAATCCTTCTCGCCTTCGGCCAGCGGGGCCCCCACGGAATGCACGCAGGGCACGAACTCGCCATCGGTGCCGAGCACGTCGAACACGCCCTTGCCCATGCGCGTCATGGTGCGCATGTTGGTGGCGACATAGGCGCTGTCGGAGATCTCGATGCCGATATGGGCGATCGGGGAGCCGAGCGGACCCATGGAGAACGGGATCACGTACATGGTGCGCCCGTGCATGCAGCCCTTGTACAGTTCGTTCAGGGTCTTGCGCATCTTGGCCGGATCTTCCCAGTTGTTGGTGGGGCCGGCGTCGTCCTTGTTCGCGGAGCAGATGAAGGTGCGGTCTTCCACGCGGGCCACGTCGGACGGGTCCGACCAGGCCAGGAAGGAGTTGGGGCGCTTCTCGGGGTTGAGCTTGATCAGGGTGCCGGACTCGACCATTTCGGCACACAGACGGTCATATTCTTCCTGGGAGCCGTCGCACCAGACGACCTGCGCGGGCTCGGTGAGCTCGGCGATCTGTGCGACCCATTGCTTGAGTTTTTCGTGGCGGACATAGTCCGGTGCGGCTGCCCGTGCGGCATCGGCGAATTGGCTCATTGGGTAGAACTCTCCAGATTTGCGATGGTAAACCTGCTGGTGACGCATCACCCAATGCGCCACTGCATACCTCTTGGCGTGCGGCCGGTCTGGTGCCCTCTGCCTGGACCGGTTCGGGTCGAGACACGCGGATCGGGAGCCGCCTCCACGCGCCCCTGTCCTCGATGGATCGTGTCGGTGCGCTTGTGGAAATCACGAAGCGACAGGGTCGCTCGCGAAAGCCTAATATTATGCCACGCCGTAAGGGTTTACGGAAACAGGACGGCGGCGGGCGGTGCCCTTCTCGGCAATCCCTGTCGTGACACGGTTCCGGTTTCCGGACACAAAAGAACGATGAGACGGGTGGGCCATCCCGGCGCCGCCATCGTGCCATCACCATCCGAGAGGGGGAACATTCGCCATGAGCGCATCCAACCGTGACGCCGCACTGGACTACCATCGCCAGCCGCGGCCCGGAAAAATCGCGGTCACGCCTACCAAGGCGCTGACCAACCAGCAGGATCTGTCGCTGGCCTATTCGCCGGGCGTGGCCTTCGCCTGCGAGGCGATCGCCGAATCGCCCGCCGAGGCGGCGACCCTGACCGCCCGCAGCAATCTGATCGGCGTGATCACCAACGGTACCGCGGTGCTCGGCCTGGGCAACATCGGTCCGCTGGCGGCCAAGCCGGTGATGGAAGGCAAGGGCGTGCTGTTCAAGAAGTTCGCCAACATCGACGTGTTCGACCTGGAGGTGAACGAGCCCGACCCGGACAAGCTGATCGACATGATCGCGGCGCTCGAGCCCACCTTCGGCGGCATCAACCTGGAAGACATCAAGGCGCCCGAGTGCTTCTACATCGAGAAGCGCCTGCGCGAGCGCATGAATATCCCCGTCTTCCATGACGACCAGCACGGCACCGCCATCGTGGTCGGTGCGGCGGTGCTCAACGGCCTGCATCTGCAGGGCAAGTCGCTCACCGACATCAAGCTGGTCACGTCCGGTGCCGGCGCCGCCGCGCTGGCGTGCCTGGATCTGCTGGTGATGCTCGGCGTGCCGGTGGAGAACATCTGGGTGACCGACATCGAGGGCGTGGTGTACGCGGGGCGTACGGTGCTCATGGACGACATCAAGGCGCGCTACGCCAAGCCCACCGATGCGCGCACCCTGGGCGAGATCATCGAGGGCGCCGACGTGTTCCTCGGCCTGTCGGCCGGCGGGGTACTCAAGCAGGACATGGTGGCGAAGATGGCCCCCAATCCGCTGGTGCTGGCCCTGGCCAATCCGCGTCCGGAGATCCTCC
Organism: Nitrogeniibacter mangrovi; assembly: GCF_010983895.1. GTDB lineage: Bacteria > Pseudomonadota > Gammaproteobacteria > Burkholderiales > Rhodocyclaceae > Nitrogeniibacter > Nitrogeniibacter mangrovi. The sequence continues at coordinate 3,446,861 of NZ_CP048836.1, read as the reverse complement.
CCGAGGATGTCCAGGCGGTGCGCGACGACGCCATCATCGCCACCGGGCGTTCGGACTACCCGAACCAGGTCAACAACGTCCTGTGCTTTCCCTTCATCTTCCGCGGTGCGCTCGACGTGGGCGCCACCACCATCACCGACGAGATGAAGCTGGCGGCGGTGCATGCCATCGCCGAACTGGCGCGCGCCGAGCAGAGCGACATCGTCGCCGCCGCCTATGGGGAGAAGGTCTCCGGCTTCGGCACCGACTACATCATTCCGCGCCCTTTCGATCCGCGCCTGATCGTGCGCATCGCCCCGGCGGTGGCCAAGGCCGCCATCGAATCCGGCGTCGCCACGCGGCCGCTGGAGGACTGGGATGCCTACACCGCGCAGCTCAACAACTTCGTGTGGCACTCGGGTCTGATCATGAAGCCGGTGTTCGCCGCGGCCAAGCGCCATCCGAAGCGCATCGTGTTCGCCGAGGGCGAATCCGAGCGGGTGCTGCGCGCGGTGCAGACCGTGGTGGACGAGGGCCTGGCGCGGCCGCTCCTCATCGGCCGGCCCGAGGTGGTGACCCGCAACATCGAGCGCTTCGGCCTGCGCATGCGCCGCGACGAGCATTTCGAGCTGGTCAATCCGGATTCCGATCCCCGCTTCAACGCCTTCTGGGGCCATTACCACGAGCTCATGGAACGCCGCGGCGTCTCGGTGGAGTACGCCAAGCGCGAAGTGCGCCGGCGCACCACGCTGATCGGCGCGCTGCTGTGCAAGTTCGGCTACGCCGAGGGCATGATCTGCGGCACCTACGGCCTCTACCAGCAGCATCTCAGGTTCGTCGAGGCGGTGCTCGGGCGGCGCCCGGGGGTGAGCAAGTGCTACACCCTCAACCTGCTCAGCCTGCCCGGGCGCACGGTGTTTCTCGCCGATACCTACGTGACCTACGACCCGACGCCGGAACAACTCGTGGAGATGACCGTGCTGGCGGCCGAGGAGATGCGCCGCTTCGGTGTCGATCCGCGCATCGCACTGCTCTCGCACGCCAGCTTCGGTACCGAGGACTCGCCGACGGCCACCAAGATGCGCGACGCGCTGCGCCTGCTCCACGAGCACCATCCGGAACTGGCGGTGGAAGGCGAAATGCATGGCGATGCGGCGCTCGATGCCGCCATCCGCCTGCAGGTGTTCCCCAACGCGCGCATGCGCGACGACGCCAACCTGCTCATCTTCCCCACCCTGGACTCGGCCAACATCGCCTTCAACCTGCTCAAGACCGCGGCGGGCGAGGGCATGACCGTGGGCCCGATCCTCATGGGCGCGGCCAAGCCGGTGCACATCCTGACCCCGACCGCCACCGTGCGCCGGATCGTCAACATGACCGCGCTGACCGTGGTCGAGGCGATGCAGGCCGGCGAGGAGGGCGGCCAGCGCGTGTGAGGCCGCACGGCGCGCGCCCCCTAAAGCTTGTCGCCCCCCATGTCGTAGATGCCGGTGGACGAGTCAGGAGACGGGCATGGGTGGCGGCAAGACCGCGCTGGTATTGACAGGTGGCGGGGCGCGGGCAGCCTACCAGGTGGGCGTGCTCGGCGCCGTGCGCGAACTGTGGCGTGGGCGCCCGGGGCATCCCTTCCCCATCCTCTGCGGCACCTCCGCCGGCGCCATCAATGCCGCGGCGCTGGCGGTGTATGCGCAGGACTTCTCCATGGCGGTGCGGCGCATCGGCTACATCTGGCGGCACTTTCACGTGGAGCAGGTCTATCGCGCCGACGCCATGGCGCTCACCGCCACCGGCTTGCGCTGGGGGGCGGCCTTGCTCACCGGCTGGCTGGTGCGGCAGACGCCCCGCTCCCTGCTAGACAATTCGCCGTTGGCCGAACTGTTGCAGCAGACCCTGGATTTTTCCGCCATCGGACGCGCCATCGATGCCGGCCTCGTCGACGCCTTGAGCGTGACCGCGTCGGGCTACACCACCGGCGAGTCGCTCGCCTTCTTCCAGGCGCGCGAGGGCCTGCTCGGCTGGCGCCGGGCGCAGCGGGTGGGCCTGCCGGGCCGTATCGGCCTGCCGCACCTGATGGCCTCGAGCGCGATTCCCTTCGTGTTCCCCGCGGTGCGGATCAACCGGGAGTATTTCGGCGACGGCTCTATGCGCCAGATCGCCCCCATCAGCCCGGCCATTCATCTGGGCGCCGAGCGCATCATGGTCATCGGTGCCGGGCGCCTGTCGGAGGAGGGGCGCCAGCGGGCCGACGCCTATCCGTCGCTGGCGCAGATCGCCGGTCACGCCATGTCGAGCATCTTTCTCGACAGCCTGGCGGCCGACCTGGAGCGGCTCGAGCGGATCAACCACACCCTGAGCGACATGAACGCTGCACAACGCTCGGCCGTGGGGCTGCGGCCGATCGAAACCCTGGTGATCTCGCCCTCGCGGCGTATCGACGCCATCGCCGGCCATCATCGGCGCAGCCTGCCGCGGGCGCTACGCGTCGTGCTCGCGGGTATCGGCGGCATGCGCCGCAGCGGCTCGACACTGCTGTCCTACCTGCTGTTCGAGCCGGGCTACACTCGCGCGCTCATGGACCTGGGCTATGAAGACACCATGGCGAGGCGGGGTGAGGTGGCCGAGTTCCTGCGGCTGTGATCGCCGCACGGGCGCCGATCGGCCCCTCTTTTTTTCCCGCCCGGGTTTCGGTACAGTGCGCAGGAATCCGTTTAAGTTTTTTGTGTTAGTTGCCGTTTTATAAGCAACTTTTGTTATGACAAAGGCCGTTGCCGTGCATGCGTTGATCCGTCGGATTCCCCTGCTGTTGCCGTTTCTGGCGGTGTTCGCGGCGCATGCGGACCCGGGCCGGCTGACCCACGTCGCGGTGGCCAGCCCGGCGGTGCGGTTCACGGCGCCGGCGCTGCTGGCCGACGAGGCGCGCGAAGACAGCCCCGAGCTGCGCTCGCGCGCCTTCACCATCATCGATCAGCTCACCGGTCACATCCTCATCGAACGCAACGCTGGCGATGTGCAGCCGATCGCGTCGCTGACCAAGCTCATGACCGCCATGGTGGTGCTCGACCGTCGCCAGTCGCTGAGCGAGGTGCTCACCGTGACCCGGGACGACGTCGATACCCTGCGCCACAGCCGCTCGCGCCTGCCGGTCGGCGCCCGACTCAGTCGTGAAGACCTGTTGCGCCTGGCGCTCATGGCCTCGGAGAACCGGGCCGCCTCGGCCCTGGCGCGCAACTACCCGGGCGGGCTGGGTGCCTTCGTGCGCGCCATGAACGCCAAGGCCCGGTCGCTCGGCCTGAGTCACACCCATTTTGCCGAAGGCACCGGCCTGAGCGCCGACAACGTGTCCACCGCGCGTGAGCTGGCGCGCATGGCGCTGGCCGCCTCGCGCTACCCCTTGATCCGGGCGTTCACCACCACCTCGTCCTACGCGGTGGATCTGAAGGGCCGGCAGCGGGAGTTTCGCAACACCAACAGCCTGACCCGCGACCCGGACTGGGAGATCGGCCTGTCCAAGACCGGCTACATTCGCGAGGCCGGGCGCTGCCTGGTGATGCAGGCCTGGCTCCAGGGGCGGCCGGTGCTGATCGTGCTGCTCGATTCCTTCGGCAAGTACACCCGCACCGCGGACGCGCGTCGTCTGCGCCGCTGGCTCGCCGAACGCCCGTGGGAACGGGTGCTCGTCGCCCACAAGGACGTCACCGGCTGAGCCGTGTCAGAGGGTGCGCGGCGGCACGTAGCCGAGCGCGCGGGAGATGCGCTCGGCGGTCTCCCGCACCAGCGGGGCCCAGTCGGGATTGAAGCGCTCGGACGGGGTCGACAGCGACAGACCCGCCACCAGCACCCCCTTGTCGTCGCGGATGCCGGCGGCGATGCAGCGCACCCCGTGTTCCACTTCTTCCAGGTCGAACGCCACCGCATGGCGGCGGACCCGGTCCAGATCCTTTTCCAGCGCGGCCAGATCGGTGATCGAGGCCGCCGTGCTGCCCGGCAGTCCGGTGCGCCGGGCGTAGTCCTGGACCTGCTGGGGGCCGTCCTCGACCAGGAACAGCTTGCCGGTGGCGGTGGTGTGCAGGGGCGCGCGGGCGCCGACGATGTGCACCACGCGCACCGCCGAGCGGCCGCTGGAGGTGCGCTCCACATAGACGATCTGGTCGCCGTCCCGGATACCGAGATTGACGCTCTCGCCGGTCTTCTGGTGCAAGGCCAGCATCTCGGCGATGGCAGTCTCGCGCAGCGACAGCCGGGACTTGACCAGCGAGCCCAGTTCCAGCAGGCGGATGCCGAGCCGATAGACGCCGTTGTCGCCGCGCTCGACGAAGCCGCTGTGGGTCATGGCGGCGAGGATGCGGTGCGCGGTGGACGGATGCAGGCCGGTCTGCGCCGCCAATTGCTTGAGCGGGACCGGATCGGGGTGTTCGGCGAGGACATCGAGCAGCGCCATCATGCGCTCGATGACCTGGATGGACGTCTTGGATTCTTTGATCGACATTGCGGGTTTCCCGGATTGGGCGATGGTACTTGATGGGCGAACATTTCGCCTAGTGAAATTGCGTATCGTTCGGGAGTGCCGACCATGACCTATCGCATCGTGATGCTCGAGCGGGATTCGGTGGATGCCGTGTTCCGGGCGCCCACGGCCGCCCACACCTGGGTGGATTATCCGTTCACCGAGGCCGGCGAGGTGATCGAGCGGCTGCGCGGCGCCGACATCGTCGTCCTCAACAAGGCGTTCCTCGGCGCGGCCGAGTTCGCCGCCCTGCCGGAGCTGAAGATGGTGGCGATCGCCGCGACCGGCTCCGACAACGTGGATCTGGACGCGTGCCGGGCGCGCGGCATCGTGGTGAGCAACGTGCGCGGCTATGCCGCGACCACGGTGCCCGAGCATGTGCTGGCGCTGATGTTCGCGCTGGCGCGCCAGCTGCCGGCCTACATGGCCGACGTGGCCAGCGGCCGCTGGTCGCGCTCGCGCAATTTCTGTTTGCTCGACCATCCGGTGCGCGATCTGGCCGGCAGCACGCTCGGCATCGTCGGTGCCGGCAGCCTGGGGCAGGGCGTGGCGAAGCGGGCCACGGCGCTGGGCATGCACGTCCTGCTGGCGGAGCGCCCTGGCGCGACTGCCGTGCGCGACGGGCGGGTGGCCTTCGACGAGGTGCTCGCGCGCGCCGACGTGCTGTCCCTGCACTGTCCGCTGACCGAGGCGACCCGGCATCTCATCAATGCGCGCACCCTCGGCGCGATGAAGCCCTCGGCCTTCCTGATCAACACCGCCCGCGGCGGCCTCGTGGACGAGGCCGCGCTGGTGCAGGCGCTACGTACGGGGCGGATCGCGGGGGCGGCGGTCGACGTGCTCTCGAGCGAGCCGCCCGACCCGGCCAACCCGCTGCTCGATCCCGATGTGCCCAACCTCATCGTGACGCCCCACGTGGCGTGGGCCTCGGCCCAGGCCATGCAGGCGCTGGCCGATCAGGTCGTCGACAACATCGACGCATTCGCGGCCGGTATGCCGCGCCACCGGCTCGCCTGAGCCATGGGTTGTGCGCTGCAGCAGTTGTCCGCGCGGGCCGGCACGGCTATAGTGTGGCCTCATTCGAACATCGTCCTGCCGCAAAGAGGGTGCGGCATCTCAGGGACATAACAACAGACACATGCGCACGTTTCGTTCGCTGAGCGTGGTGGTGACGCTCTTCGCCTTCTGGCTGGTGATGTCGGGATACTTCACCGCCTTTCTCCTGACAATGGGCGTCGCGTCGGCCATTGCCATTACCGCGTTCGCCCATCGCATGGACGTGGTGGACCGGGAAGGCCACCCCATGCACCTGACCGCCAGCGCCTTCACCTACTGGCCGTGGCTGGTCAAGGAAATCATCAAGGCGGCCTGGGACGTGAGCAAGATCATTCTCGACCCGAAGCTGCCGATCAGCCCGACCCTGGTGCGGGTGAAGATGTCGCAGAAATCCAATGTCGGCCAGGTGACCTACGCCAACTCCATCACCCTGACGCCGGGGACCATCTCGGTGGCGGTGGAGGGGGACGAGATCCTCGTCCATGCCCTGACCCGCGATGGCGCCGACAGCCTCGTCGAGGGCGACATGGACCGGCGCGTGGCCCGTTTCGAGGGCTTGTCCTGATGAATGCCATGTACGGTACGGTCGTCGCCGCGCTGCTGGTGACCCTGGTGCTGGCGCTGGTGCGTGCCTTCAAGGGGCCGACGGTGTTCGACCGGGCGCTCGCCGGCAACGCGGTGGGCACCGCCACCATGATGCTGCTGGCGATCTTCGAATTCATCTCCGAGCGCCCCGCCTTCGTCGATCTGGCGATCGTCTATGGGCTGCTCAACGTCATCGGCACCATCGCGCTGCAGAAGTTCTTCCGCTACGGCGATCTGGGCGAGCCCGGGCGCACCGAGGAGGATCGCGCATGAGCCTGATCGACGTCCTCAGCACCGTGCTGCTGTCGATCGGCGGCATCTTCTGCGTGATCGGCGCGGTGGGCATGCTGCGCATGCCGGACTTCTTCACCCGCATGCATGCGGCCAGCATCATCGACACCCTGGGCGCCGGGCTGATCATTCTCGGGCTCATGCTCCAGTCGGGCTTCACGCTGGCCACCGCCAAGCTGGTGATTCTCGGTCTGCTCATCTTTTTCACCTCGCCGACGGCGTCCCACTCGCTGGCCAATGCCGCGCTGGAGCGGGGCGCCGAGCCGGTGCTGGCCGACGAAGGAGAGTCATCATCCTCACCACGCTGACCGCCGTCGTCCTGCTGACCCTGATGGGGGCCGCCGCCATCGGCATCGCGCGCCAGCGCAACCTGTTCGGCGTGGTCCTGCTGTCGGGTATCTACAGCTTTCTCATGGCGACCCTGCTGGTGGTGCTCGACGCCGTCGACGTCGCCATGACCGAGGCGGCGGTCGGCGCGGGCATCTCCACGGTGCTGCTGCTCGGGGCCATCTACCTGACGGGGGGCACCGAATCGAAACCGATGCACAAGCCCTGGCTGCCGCTGTTCATCGTGGCGGCGACCGGCGGCACGCTGGTGTACGGCACGCTCGGTCTGCCGGCCTTCTCCGACCCCGATGCGCCGATCCAGCAGCATGTGGCACCGCGCTATCTGGTGGAGGCGCCCAAGGAGACCGGGGTGCCCAACGTGGTGACCGCCGTGCTCGCCAGCTACCGGGGTTACGACACCCTGGGCGAGACCACCGTGGTGTTCACCGCCGGCATCGGCATCATCACCCTGATCCGCCGACGCAAGACGCGACAGAAGCGCGGCAGCGGCGAGGAGACTGGCTGATGCGCATGGACATCGTGCTTCGCGTGCTCGCGAAGCTGCTCATCCCCTTCGCGCTCATGTTCGCCTCCTATGTGCAGTTCCATGGCGATTTCGGCCCGGGCGGCGGCTTCCAGGCCGGCGTGATCGTGGCCGCGGCGATCATCTTCTACGCCGTCATCTACGGTCTGCCGAGCGCCCGCAAGGTGGTGCCCGACGGGCTGATCGAGGCCCTCATCGCCATCGGCGTGCTCATCTACGCGGGTGTCGGCGTGGCCGGCATCGTGCTGGGTGGCAACTACCTGGACTACTTCGTGCTCGACCACAATCCGGTGCACGGCCAGCACCGCGGCATCTTCTGGGTGGAAGTCGGGGTCGCGATCACCGTCGCCGCAGTGATGCTCAAGATCTTCTACGCCTTCGCCGCACGCCGTCGCGACGCCGAGGAGGATGACGCGTGAGCATCGCCAGCCACTACAGCTATTTCGTGACCGTGCTGCTGCTGATGGTGGGCCTGTTCGTGGTCATCGCGCGCAGCAACCTGATCAAGAAGCTCATCGGCCTGGGGCTGTTCCAGACCGCGGTCTACCTGCTCTACATCGCGCCCGGCAAGCTCATCGGCGGCACCGCGCCAATCGTTGACGACGCCTTCAAGGTGTACTCGAATCCCCTGCCGCACGTCCTCATCCTGACCGCCATCGTCGTGGGCGTCGCCACCCTGGCGCTCGGGCTCGCGCTGGTCGTGCGGATCAAGGAAGCCTACGGGACCATCGACGAGGAGGAAGTCCTCAAGGTCGATGCCGACGACGAATCCGCCACCGACCGTTGACCGCCTTGCTCGCCCAACACTACCCCGTCCTGCTCGTCGTCGTGCCGCTCATGACGGCCCCCCTGATCGTGCTGCTGCGCCGGCCGACCCTCGCCTGGCTGGCGGCGATGATCACCTGCGTGCTCGCCTTCGGCATGGCGGCCAGCCTGCTGAGCCAGGTGGTCGAACACGGCCCCATCAGCTACGCCATCGGCAGCTGGGCACCACCGCTGGGCATCGAATACCGCATCAGCACCATCAACGCCTTCGTCGCGCTGATCGTCTCCGGCATGGGGGTGTTCGTGCTGCCGTACTGCCGGGTGGGGATCGCCGCCGAGGTGCGCAGCGAGGAGCACTACCTGTTCTACGCCCTGATGATGCTGTGCCTGGCGGGGCTGCTCGGCATCCTGGTCACGGGCGATGCGTTCAACCTGTTCGTGTTCCTCGAGATCTCGTCCCTGTCGACCTACGTGCTCATCGCCATGGGGCGCGATCGCCGCGCGCTGGTGGCCTCCTACCAGTACCTGCTGATGGGGACGGTCGGGGCGACGCTGTACGTGGTCGGCATCGGCATCCTCTACCTGCAGACCGGCACCCTCAACCTCGCCGACATGGCCACGCGCCTGGCCACCATGGGCGAGCCGCGTGCCACCCTGGCGGCGCTGGCCTTCATCACCGTGGGGGTGTCGCTCAAGATCGCGCTGTTCCCGCTCCATCTGTGGTTGCCCAACGCCTACGCCTATGCGCCCTCGGCGGTGTCGGCCTTCCTCGCCGCCACGGCGACCAAGGTGTCGATCTACGTGCTCATGCGCTATTTCTTCACCATCTTCGGCGTGGGCGAGGTGTTCGACGTGCGCGACACCGGCGTGGTGCTGCTCGCGCTGTCGCTGGCGGCGATGTTCATCCCCGCGGTGGTCGCCATCATGCAGAAGGATCTGAAGCGCCTGCTGGCCTACTCGAGCGTCTCCCAGATCGGCTACATCACCCTGGGGATCAGCCTGCACTCGGTGGCTGGCGCCACCGCCGCCGTCGCCCACCTGTTCAACCATGCGCTCACCAAGGGCGGCATGTTCCTGGTGCTCGGCGGAGCCGTCCTGCGCTGCGGCAGTTCCTCGCTCGACCGCCTCGCCGGGCTCGGCCGCACCATGCCGGTGGCCTCGTTCGCCTTCGTCATCGGCGGCCTGAGCCTGATCGGCATCCCCGGCACCGCGGGTTTCATCAGCAAGTGGTATCTGGTCACGGCGGCGATGGAGGCCGGGCAGTGGTGGCTGGCCGCGGCGGTGGTGCTCAGCTCACTGCTGGCGGTGCTCTACGTGTGGCGCTTCGTCGAGGTGGCCTACTTCCGCGCGCCGCCGGAGGACCATCCGCCCGTCGGTGAGGCGCCGCTGTCGATGCTGGTGCCGGCCCTGCTGATGATCGGCGCCTGCGTCTGGTTCGGCCTCGACGCCTCGTGGAGTGGCCACATGGCGCAGCTTGCCGCCGAATCCATGCTGGGGGCAGGCCAATGACCGGGTCCATGGCACTGGCAGGCATCCTCGCCACCCCGGCGCTCGGCATGGTGCTGATCGCCCTGGCCGGCCGCGCGCCGAACCTGCGCGAGGGCATCACCCTGGCCACCGCGGTGGCCCTGTTCGCCCAGGTGCTGTCGCTGGCCGGCGACGTGATGGGCGGCGCCCGCCCCGAACTGGTGCTGAGCACCATGGTGCCCGGGATGGCGCTCAAGCTGGCGGTCGAGCCGCTCGGGGCGCTGTTCGCCATCATCGCCTCGGGGCTGTGGATCGTCAGCTCGCTGTATTCGATCGGCTACATGCGCGGCAACCAGGAGGGGCACCAGACCCGCTTCTTCGTGTGCTTCGCCGGCTCCATCCTCGCCGCGCAGGGCATCGCGCTGGCCGGCAACATGCTCACCCTGTTCCTCTTCTACGAGGCGATGACGCTGATCACCTACCCGCTGGTCACGCATCACGGCACCGAGCATGCGAAGAAGTCGGCGCGCATCTACCTGGGCGTGCTCATGGGCACCTCCATCGTCTTCCTGCTCACCGGCATGATGGCCACCTGGGTGCTCACCGGCACCCTCGACTTCCGCCAGGGCGGCATCCTCGCCGGCCAGGTCGGCGCGGCCGGCACCACCGTGCTCGTGGCGCTGTACATGTTCGGCATCGGCAAGGCGGCGCTGATGCCCTTCCACCGCTGGCTGCCCGCGGCCATGGTGGCGCCGACGCCGGTCTCCGCGCTGCTGCACGCGGTGGCGGTGGTCAAGGCGGGGGTGTTCACCATCGTCAAGGTGATCGTGTACATCTTCGGCGCCAAGAACCTGCTCGCGCTGGGCAGCGCCGACTGGGTGCCGCTGATCGCCGGCTTCACCATCGTGGCCGCCTCGGTGGTGGCACTGCGGGCGGACAACCTCAAGCGGCGTCTGGCCTACTCGACGATCAGCCAGCTCTCCTACGTGACCCTGGCGGCAACGCTGCTCACGCCGATCTCCATCGTCGGCGCCGCCATGCACATCGCCGCCCACGCGGTGGGCAAGATCACCCTGTTCTTCGCCGCCGGTTCCATCTACACGGCGGCCCACAAGACCGAGGTCAGCCAGCTCGACGGCATCGGCCGGCGCATGCCCTGGACCATGGTCGCCTTCGGTGTCGGCGCGCTGTCGATGATCGGCCTGCCGCCGGCGGCCGGCTTCATCTCTAAGTGGTACATCCTGTCCGCCGCCATGGGCTCGGAGCACTGGATCGCGGTGGGGGTGCTGGTGCTCAGCACCTTGCTCAACGCCGGCTACTTCGTGCCCATCGTGTGGCGTGCCTTCTTCCGCGCGCCGGCCGACGAGGCGCATGGGGACGATCATCACGGCGACCATGGCGAGGCCCCCTGGCTGATGGTGCTGGCGCAGACCGTGACCGCCTCGCTGACCATCGCCCTGTTCCTTTACCACGAGCCGGTGCTGCGCCTGGCCCGTGTGGTGGCGGGAGAAAACTGATCATGCACTGGCTCGTTCGCCCGGAAACCATCCGCAAACTGTGGATCGCCTTCATCGCCATCCTCGCGCTCACCGTGGTGGCGGAGTTCTTCGTTCATGGCCACCCGCACTTCGGCATCGACGGCTGGCCCGCGTTCAGCGCCTGGTTCGGCTTCGGTTCGTGCGTGATCATGGTGTTCGGCTCCAAGCTGATCGGCATGGTCCTCAAGCGTCCGGACACCTACTATGACGAATGACATGCTGATCCATCCCGGGCTGTGGCTCATCGCCGGCGGCCTCGTCATGGCCTTCGTGCACGGGCGCGCCCGCCAGATCCTGACCCTGCTGGTACCGGCGGTGGCGCTGTGGCTGGTGTGGCAGGTGGGCGACGGCGTCTTCGGCCATGTGCGCTTCCTCGACTACCAGCTCCAGTTCGTGCGCGGCGATCGCCTGGCGCGCATCTTCGCCACCATCTTCACGCTGATGACGCTGGTGGGCGGCCTGTTCGCGCTCGGGCAGCGCCACCGCATCGAGGTGCCGGCGGCCTTCGTCTATGCCGGTTCCGCGGTCGGCGCGGTGTTCGCCGGTGATCTCATCACCCTGTTCCTGTTCTGGGAGCTGATGGCGGTCGGCTCCACCCTGGTGATCTGGGCCGGCGGTGCGGGTGCCCGCAAGGCTTCCATGCGCTACCTGATGGTGCATCTGTTCGGCGGCGTGGTGCTCATGGCCGGCATCACCGGCCATCTGGCCGGCGGCGGCGACATCACCTTCACCGCCATGAAGCCCGATTCGCTGCCCCACTGGCTGATCCTCATCGGCTTCCTGGTCAACGCCGGCGCGCCCCCGTTCTCCGCCTGGCTGCCTGACGCCTACCCGCAGGCCTCGTGGAGCGGCACCGTGTTCCTCTCCGCGTTCACCACCAAGACGGCGGTTTACGTGCTGCTGCGCGGCTTCCCCGGGGCCGAGGTCCTGGTGTTCGTCGGTCTCTACATGGCCATCTACGGGATCGTGTACGCGATTCTCGAAAACGACATGCGCCGCATCCTGGCCTACTCGATCATCAACCAGGTCGGCTTCATGGTCACCGGCATCGGCATCGGCACCGAGATGGCGCTTAACGGCGCCGCCGCTCATGCCTTTGCGCACATCATCTACAAGGCGCTGCTGCTCATGTCCGCCGGCTCGGTGTTCTACCAGACCGGCAAGACCAAGTGCACCGACCTGGGCGGCCTGTTCCAGAGCATGCCGCTGACCACCGTGTGCGGCACCATCGGCGCGCTGGCGATCTCGGCCTTTCCGCTCACCTCGGGCTTCGTCACCAAGTCGATGATCGCCCAGGCCGCCGCCGACCAGCACCTGATGACCGTGTGGCTGCTCCTCGCTGCCGCGTCGGCCGGCGTGTTCCTGCATGCGGGCATCAAGTTCCCCTGGTTCGTGTTCTTCCAGAAGGATTCCGGCCTGCGTCCCAAGGACCCGCCCGCCAGCATGCGCTGGGCGATGGTGATCTTTTCCGCCTTCTGCATCGGCCTCGGGGTGTATCCCGAGCCGCTCTACGCCATCCTGCCGTATGCGGTGGACTACGTGCCCTACACCGGCAGCCACGTGGTCTCGCAGCTGCAGTTGCTGCTGTTCTCGGGCCTGGCCTTCTTCCTGCTGCTGGGCTACCTCAAGCGCACCCTGACCATCACCCTCGACACCGACTGGTTCTACCGTCGCGCCGGCCTGCGCATCGCCCGGGCCCTGACGACGGTCGTCAGCGGCGGCTTGGCGGCCTTCTACGGCGGCGCGCTCGCCGCCCTGACCGGGCTCGGGCAGGGCATCCGGCGCCATTACGGCCCCGCCGGCGTGCTGGCGCGCACCTGGCTGTCCGGCAGCATGGTGCTGTGGGTGGCCATCCTGCTGCTGATGTACCTGATCGTGTTCTACATCCCGACTTGAGCGGCCCGGGACACATCCGAACAGCCGGTGCGCGTCACCGGCTTTTTCTTTTCCTGACCGCCGGTTGGCGCGATACTTCGAGCCCATGAGCACATCCGATTCCGACAACACCAAGCCCGGCCGTCGCTTCCAGCGCGCCGCCGCCCCGGCGCCGGCACCCGCGCCGGTGACCGACCATCCGGACGGCGTTCGCCTGTCCAAGCTCATGAGCGAGCGCGGCCTGTGCTCCCGGCGCGAGGCCGACACGCTCATCGAAAAGGGCTGGGTGTTCGTCAATGGCGAGCGGGTCAACGAACTGGGCAAGCGCTTCCCGCCCGACGTGGATATCCAGCTGTCGCGCCGTGGCGAAGCCATGCAGGCCGAACGGGTCACCATCCTGCTCCACAAGCCGGTCGGCTACGTGTCCGCCCAACCCGAGAAGGGCCATAAGGCCGCGGTCGAGCTCATCGTTCCGCAGAATCTGGCGCCGGGTGGCAAGCAGGTGTTCAAGCGCCAGCACCTCAAGGGGCTCGCCCCCGCCGGCCGCCTCGACATCGACTCCACCGGCCTGCTGGTGCTCACCCAGGACGGTGTGATTGCCAAGCGCCTCATCGGCGACGACACCAAGGTGGAGAAGGAATACCTGGTGCGCGTCGAAGGCAAGCTCTCCAACGCCGACCTCGCCCGCCTCAACCACGGACTCGAACTCGACGGCAAGGCCCTGCGCCCGGCCAAGGTGCAGTGGATGAACAAGGACCAGCTGCGCTTCATCCTCAAGGAAGGCCGCAAACGCCAGATCCGGCGCATGTGCGAGCTGGTGGGCCTGAAGGTGGTGGGGCTCAAGCGGGTGCGGATCGGGAAGGTACGGCTGGGGGATCTGCCGCAGGGGCAGTGGCGGTATCTCAGGGATGGGGAAGTGTTTTGATCTTCCATGTGTCGCGGGTTGGGTAAGCGACCGCAGCCCGGCCGAGGGCTGTCGGCCCGACGCCGGGAATCGGTGATCGACCCACCGCTGACCCCGGATTCCGCTTCGCTCCAGCCGGGCTACGTCCTTGCCGGGGGCGTTTTGGCTTACTCCGCCCGCAACGCCTCCACCGGATCCAGCGTTGTCGCCTTGCGCGCCGGCAGCACGCCGGCGAGCAGGCCGATCACCACGGCGGTGATCTCCGCCAGCACCACGAACTTCAGCGGGGTGTGCACCGGCAGGTCGGGGACGAGCAGGCCGACGAGCTGGGCGAGGCCGATGCCGATGACGAGGCCGCAGGCGCCGCCGAGGGCGGCCAGGGCCACGGCTTCGCCTAGGAAAAGGCCGAGGATGGTCTGGCGGCGGGCGCCGAGGGCGACGAGCAGGCCGATCTCGCCGGTGCGCTCGGTGACCGCGATGGTCATGATGGTGACGATGCCGACGCCCCCCACCAGCAGGGAGATGCCGCCCAGGGCGCCGACCGCGGCGGTGAGGATGTCGAGGATGTTGCCCAGCGCCTCGAGCATGTCTTCCTGGGTGGTGGTGGAGAAGTCCTTGCGGCCGTGGCGGGCGTCGAGCACGCGCTCGACGGCGCGGGCGATGGCGGCGGCCGGTGTGCCTTCCCGGTAGGAGACGTCGATTTCCAGGAGGCCGTCGCGGTTGAACAGGGCGAGGCCGCGCGCGGTGGGGATGTACACCGTGTCGTCCAGGTCGATGCCGAGCAGCTGGCCCTTGGATTCCATCACCCCGATGACGCGGAAGCGCTCGCCGCCGATGCGCACGCGTTCGCCCAGGGCGTTGCCGTGGCCGAACAGCTCGCGCTTGAGGGTCGAGCCGAGCACGGCGAAGGCGCGCGGCTGTTCGGCGTTGTCGGCGGGCAGGAAGCGGCCGCTGCGCACGCTCATGGTGAACACCTGCTGCATGGCCGGGCCGACGCCATAGACGGTGCTGCGGCGCACGCGGCCATGGCCTTCGACCTCGGCATTGCCCCACACGGCGGGGGTGACGGCGGTGACCCCGGGGATGCGCTCGAGGGCGCGGGCGTCTTCGAGGGTGAGCGGGCGGGCGGTGTTGGGCAGGCCCGGCGGGCCGCCCTTGATGCCCTTGGAGCCCGGGTTGACCGCCACCACGTTGGTACCGAACTGGGTGAATTCGGTGAGCACGAACTGGTGGATGCCCTCGCCGATGGAGGTGAGCAGGATCACCGCGGCGATGCCCACGGCGATGCCCAGCAGGGTGAGGAAGCTGCGCATGCGATGCGCCACGAGGGCCCGCGTGGACATGGCGAGGAAGTCGCGCCAACCCATGGCTATCGCTTGGCCAGTGCGTCCACCGGGTCCATCTCGGCGGCGCGGCGGGCGGGCATGATGCCGAACAGCAGGCCGGTGCCGATGGCGGTGCCCACGCCGGCGAGGATGGCCCAGTTCGGCGGGTAGGCGGGCAGTTCGGGGAAGGCCTGGCGCAGGCCCCAGGCGCCGATGTGGCCGAGCAGCAGGCCGCACAGGGCGCCGGCGATCGAGAGCAGGCCGGCCTCGGCGAGGAACACCCGGCGGATGGCCGGGCCGGTGGCGCCGAGGGCCTTGAGCAGGCCGATCTCGGCGGTGCGCTGGGTGACCGCCACCAGCATCACGTTCATGACCAGGATGCCGGCCACCGCGAGGCTGATGGCGGCGATGCCGGCGACCCCGAGGGTGAGCGCGCCGAGGATGCGGTCGAAGGTGCCGAGCACGGCGTCCTGGGTGATCAGGGTGACGTCCTCCTCGCCGCCGTGGCGGGCCTTGAGGATGGACAGGGTCTCGGCCTTGGCGCCGGGCACGGCGTCGCGGTTGCGCGCCTCGACGAAGATGCGGAACAGGGCGGCGGTGTTGAACAGGGCCTGGGCGGAGGCCACCGGGATGATGACCAGCTCGTCCGAATTCATGCCCAGCCCGGAGCCGGAGCGCGCCAGCACGCCGATGACCCGGTAGCGCCGGTCCCCCACGCGCAGCATCTGGCCCAGCGCCCGTTCGCTGCCGAACAGTTGCTCACGGATCTCGGCGCCGATCACCGCCACCGGCGTGGCGCGGTCGAAGCCCTCGTCGGGCAGGAAGCGGCCCTGGGCGAGCTCGAGCTTGCGGATGTCCAGAAAGTGAGTGCTGGTGCCCACGATCATGGTCTCGCGCAGCTTGCCGCCCCAGGCGACGTCGGCGTTGCCGAGCAACAGCGGTGCGACCCGGGTGACGTCGGCGCCGCGCAGTACGGCGGCGGCGTCGGCGGCGGTCAGGTCGCGCGCGGCGTTGGTGACGAAGGCGCTCGCGCCCACGCCACCGGTCTCGGTGCGCCCGGGCAGCACGATCACGAGGCTGCTGCCCAGGGCATTGAACTGGCCCACCACGTAGCGCCGCGCCCCGTCGCCCAGGGCCGTGAGCAACACCACGGCGGCCACGCCGATGGACATGGCGAGCATCATCAGCGCGGTGCGCATCGGCGTGCCCGTGGCGGCGCGGGTGGCGAAGGCGAAGGTGTCGGTGAGGCGCATCATGGGGCGTCGCGCCGGGTGTCGGATTTGAGCGCGCCGTCTTCCATGTAGAGCTGGCGGTGGGCGCGCTCGCCCATGGTGGGGTCGTGGGTGACGACGATCAGGGTCACACCGCTGGCGTTGAGCGCCTCGAGCAGGCCGGTGACCTCCTCGCCGGTGCTGCGATCGAGGTTGCCGGTGGGTTCGTCGGCCAGCAGCATGGCCGGCTGCATGATGGTGGCACGGGCGATGGCGACGCGCTGGCGCTGGCCGCCGGAGAGCTGGTCGGGGCGGTGGTCGGCGCGGGTGTCGAGGCCGAAGTCCTTGAGCGCGCGGGCGACGCGCCGCTTGCGCTCGCCCGGTTCGATGCCGGCGAGCATGAGCGGCAGGGCGATGTTTTCCTCGGCAGTCAGGCGCGGCACCAGGTGGAAGGCCTGGAACACGAAACCGATGCGCTCGCGGCGCACCCGGGCCTGCTCGTCGGCATCCAGGGTGGTGACGTCGCGCCCTTCGAGCCGGTAGTGGCCGGCATTGGGGCGGTCGAGCAGGCCGAGCAGGTTGAGCAGGGTAGACTTGCCGGACCCCGATGGCCCCATCACCGCCAGGTATTCGCCGGCCTCGATGCGCAGGCTGATCTGGTGCAGGGCGTGCACCTCACTGTCGCCCAGATGGAAGATGCGCTCGATGTCGTCCAGTTCGATCTGGGCCATGGCGCCTATTTCGCCGCGTCGGGGCTTTCCGGGGTGACCAGGGCGCCGGCCTCGATCCCCTCGCGCTCGAGCGAGGTGACCACCCGATCGCCCGCGGCCAGACCGTCGGTCACCTCGGTGTATTCCCAGTTGGCGATGCCGGGGGTGACGGTGCGCGATTCGAGCCGCCCGGAGGCGGCGTCGTAGCGCAGCACGGAGTTGCCCTCGCGCAGCGCGGCGGTGGGGATGCGCAGGGTGTCCTTGCGCACGGCGAGCACCACTTCGGCGTCGGCGCTGTAGCCCACGAGCAGCCCCCGGGCCTGGGCCGGGTCGTCGAAGTCCACGTCCACATCCACGGTGCGGGCCTGTTTCTCCACCGCCTGCACATAGGGGGCGATGCGGCGCACATGGCCGGCCCAGGTGCGCCCGGGGACGGCGTCGAGGGTGATGCGCACCGGCAGGCCGGCCGTGATCTTCGGGGCGTCCACCTCGTCCATGGGCGCCTTCACGTAGAGACAGGTCTCGTCGATCAGGTCGATGGCCGGGGGCGTGGCCACACCGGGGGGCGAGGGCGTGGTGTATTCGCCCAGCTTGCCCTCGATCTTGGCCACGGTGCCGTCGAAGGGGGCGACGAGCACGGTGCGATCGTCGGTGGCCCGGGCCGCCGCCACCTGGGCCTGGGCGGCGGCCACGGCGGCGCGTGCGCTCTGGCAGGTGGCGGTGCGGGACTCCGCTTCGGCCTGCGCGCTCTGCGCCGCCGAGGCGGAGACGAAGCCCTTGGCCTGGAGGGCCTTTTGCCGCGCCGCCTCGCGCCGGGCGTTGGTGGCCATGGCGCAGGCCTCGGCCACGCGCTTCTGCGCGGTGGTGAGCTGACGTTGGGCGACGGTGACCTGGGCGGCGAAATCCTCGTTCCACAGACGCATCAGCACCTGCCCCTTGGTGACCTTGTCGCCTTCGGCGATGCCGATGTATTCGATGCGTCCGCCGGCGATGGTGGACAGCTTGGCGCGGCGGCAGGCTTCCACTTCGCCGGCGCGGGTGTTGGAGACGGTCGCCTCGACGGTGCCGGTCTCGACGGTGGCGAGGACGACGGGAATCGGTTCGGGACGCTTGAGCCACCAGATGGCGCCGCCGATACCGAGGGCGACGATCAGAAGGACGAGGGTGCGGGCGCGCATGCGGGAACCGTGGCGGGCAAAAACCCGATCATCGCCGTTGCGGTGGGGGAGCGCAACCGCGCGCGCGCGGCGTCGTCGGACGCGTCCTCAGCGGTAGCGCGGGTAGTTGTCCTTGTAGAGCTGGTTGAGCTCCTGCTTTTCGGCGGCCAGGCGCTGCTGGGCGAGGGCGGCGTTGCGCGCGTCGGCGGCGGCGCGTTCGCGCCGTTCCTGCTCGAGGCGGCGGCGGGCCTCGCGTTCGCGGGCCTGCTCTTCGCGCGCCTGCTCCCGGCGCTGGCTGTCGGCCTGGCGGTCGAGGCGGTTGAGGGTGGCGTTGAGCTCGCGTTCGCGGCGGCGCGCTTCGGCCTGTTCCTGGTAGGTGGCCTGGCGCGCGGCAGAGCGCTCGGCACGCTGGTCGTCGCGTTCGGCGAGGCGCTCCATGCGCAGTGCCTGGATCTGCGCCTGGCGCTCGACCAGCTGGGCCTGGTGATCGAGGATCATGCGCGCCAGCTCGCGCTGGTGCCACATGGTGGCGACGCCGTAACCCACGCCCACGGCGAGCACCAGGGCGGCCACCCGCGCCCACAGCGGCAGCCCCGGCGCAGCGGGCGTCGCCGCGCTCGGTACCGGTGTGGTTTCGGCGGCCAGTTCGGCCAGCTTGCGGTCGTAGGCCGCACGCGCCTCGGGGCGGCTCAGGGTGGCGTAGGCGTCGCGCACCAGGCGTGCAGCGGCCGGATCGCCCGCGAGCTCGTGATGCGCGCTCAGGTGCTCGAAGGCCGCGCGCATGATCTGCGGCGCGGCATTGGGGGTGACCTGGAGGACGTCGTAGAGGGTGCGGGTCTTGTTCATGGGATCGGGTTCGGCGGAAGGCACGAGGCCGGTGGCGCGATCAGGAACCCGGATTCTTCCACGAATCCTTCAAAGTGACTGTGCGATTGAACACGGGGCTGCCTTCGCGGTGCTCGAAGCGGTCGGCCACGAAGTAGCCGTGGCGCTCGAACTGGAAGCGCGACTCGGGGGCGACGTGCGCCAGGGACGGCTCCAGGCGGGCCCGAATGAGGCGTTTGCTGTCCGGGTTGAGATCGTCCAGATAGTCGCGCTCCAGGCCTTCGGCATCGCCCTCGCGGCGCTGTCCCGGGTGCGGATGTGCGAACAGGCGGTCGTAGAGCCGCACTTCGGCCTCGACCCCATGGGCGACGCTCACCCAGTGCAGGTTGCCCTTCACCTTGTAGTTGTCGGCACCCGGGGTGCCGGACTTGGAGTCGGGGAAGTATTCGCACAGCACCGCGGTGACGTTGCCGTCGGCGTCCTTCTCGCAGCCGGTGCATTCGACGACGAAGCCGTAGCGCAGGCGCACCCGATTGCCCGGGAACAGGCGGCGGAAGCCCTTGACCGGCACTTCCATGAAGTCTTCGCGCTCGATCCACAGCTCGCGGCCGAAAGGCATGGTGCGGGTGCCCAGTTCCGGCTTGAGCGGATGGTTGGGTGCGTTGCACTCTTCGCTCTGGCCTTCCGGGTAGTTGGTGACGATGAGCTTGACCGGGTCGAGCACGGCGACGCGACGTTCGGCGGTGTCGTTGAGGTGCTCGCGCATGCATTCTTCGAGCACGCTCATGTCGATCCAGCTGTTGGACTTGGAGATGCCCACGCGCTCGGCGAAGTTGCGGAAACCCTCGGGGGTGAAGCCGCGCCGACGGGCGCCGATCAAGGTCGGCATGCGCGGGTCGTCCCAGCCGTCCACGTGGCCGCCTTCGACCAGATCGATCAGCTTGCGCTTGGAGAGCACCACATAGGTGAGGTTGAGGCGCGCGAACTCGATCTGCTGCGGCAGCGGGCGCTCGAAGAAGCCGCCCTCGGCCAGCTGCTCGAGCAGCCACTCGTAGAACGGGCGCTGATCCTCGAATTCGAGGGTGCACAGGGAGTGGGTGATGTGCTCGATCGCGTCCTCGATGGGGTGGGCGAAGGTGTACATCGGATACACGCACCAGGTGTCGCCGGTGCGGTGGTGGCTGGCGTGGCGGATGCGGTAGATGGCCGGGTCGCGCATGTTGATGTTGGGCGAGGCCATGTCGATCCTGGCGCGCAGGATGTGGGTGCCGTCGGGAAATTCGCCCGCCTTCATGCGGTTGAACAGCTCGAGGTTCTCGGCGACCGTGCGATCCCGGTACGGGCTGTTGCGCCCGGGCTCGGTGAGCGTGCCGCGATATTCGCGCATCTGTTCGGCCGACAGGGAGTCCACGTAGGCCTTGCCGGCGCTGATGAGGTACTCGGCGAACGCGGCCATCCTGGGGAAATAGTCCGAGGCGAAGTACTGGTGCTCGCCCCAGTCGAAGCCGAGCCAGCGCACCGATTCGACGATGGCGTCCACGTACTCCTGCTCTTCCTTGGTCGGGTTGGTGTCGTCGAAGCGCAGGTGACACACACCGCCGTAGGCCTGGGCGAGGCCGAAGTTCAGGCAGATGGACTTGGCATGGCCGTAGTGCAGGTAACCGTTCGGTTCCGGCGGGAAGCGGGTCTCGACCCGGCCGCCCCATTTTCCGGCACGCTGGTCCGCCTCGACGGCGGCGCGGATGAAATTCTGGCTGCTGGGAGCGGTTTCGGGGGTGATGGCGGAGGACATGACTCGATGCGAACGGGGACAAAGGCGGAATTGTAGCGGATGCGGGGCCGGATGCCGCGTTCCGGAAACGGGTGGCGACAGTCTTGGTGGTGTGGGTGACATCGTGTCTAAAGGGGCGTCATCATGTGCCGATATCATTTCCGGGCCCCACACTTCTGGACATAAGCATATGAGTCCGTCCTCGACGCGCCGGCATCGTGACCGGTGCGCGCATACCGCATGTCGTTGCCATCCGTTCACGCTGCGCGTCCGCAGGGCCGCGTTGCTGCTGATGGTGGTGTCCGCCGCGCCGGCGTTCGCCGCCGAGCCGGACCCCCTCGATTTCTCCCTCGGCGAGCTGGTCACCCAGGAAGTCATCACCGTGGCGCGCAAGCGCCAGGAGATCGGCGACGTGGCCGCCGCGGTGCATGTGGTCAGCGCTGAGGACATCGCGCGCATGGGCGTGACCACGCTGCCCGACGCGCTGCGTCTGGTGCCCGGCGTGCAGGTGGCGGCCATCGGCAACAACCGCTGGGCGGTGTCGGTGCGCGGCTTCAACGGCCGTTTCGCCAACCGTCTGCTGGTGATGGTCGACGGGCGCACGGTGTATTCGCCGCTGTTCTCCGGCACCTTCTGGGAGGCGCTCGACATTCCCCTCGACGAGGTGGACCGGATCGAGGTGATCCGCGGGCCCGGCGCCTCGATCTGGGGGGCCAACGCGGTCAATGGCATCGTCAACATCATCACCAAGTGGGCGCGGGCGACGCAGGGCACCGAGGCGCGCCTGACCGTCGGCACCGAAGACCAGGCGCTGGCCTACCTGCGCCAGGGCGGCGCCCTGGAAGGCGGCCACTACCGGATCAGCTACCAGGGGCGCGCCCGGACTTCATCGGAGCTGACCGACGGCAGTGACGGCCGTGACAGCTGGCACACCCATCGCCTCGCGCTGCGCATGGAGCGGTTCATCGACGGCCTCGGCGAACTCGGCGTGAACGCCGACGTGTTCTCCAACCGCAGCGAGGACCTGTGGCTCGTGCCGGATCTGGCCTCCTCTCCCGATCTGCGCTCGGTTCGCCTCACCCAGGCCGACCGGGGGGCCTCGGTCACCGCGCACCTGAACCGGGTGGTGGACGAGGGCCGGGAGTGGTCCTTGCAGGGCAGCGTCGACTACCACGACACGGCGGTCGGCGACATGCTCACCGAGAACCGCACCAGCGTCGACGTGGACGGTCAGTACCGCTTCGACTTCGGCCGCCACGACCTCACGGTGGGCAGCAGCGTTCGCTATCACCGCCAGGAGGTGGTCGGCAGCGACTACTTCACCATCGGCCAGGCGGTGCGCGAGTTCGGGCTGGTCAGCGCCTTCATCCACGATGACTTCGCGCTGATTCCCAAGACCCTGACCCTGACCGCCGGGCTCAAGTACGAGCACCACACCTGGACCGGCAACGAGTGGCAGCCCAACCTGCGCATGGCGTGGAATCTGGCGCCACGTCACATGCTGTGGGGGGCGGTGTCCGAGGCCTCGCGCACGCCGGCGCGGGTCGAGTATGACGTGAGCTACGCCTTCCAGACCCTGCCGCCGGGCAACATCCTGCTGCGCATCACGCCGCCGCAGGACATTGCCGCCGAGCGCATGCGCTCCTACGAGCTGGGCTATCGCGGCCAGCCGACCGACACCTTCCACGTGGAGCTGACGGCCTTCGAGATGCGCTACCGCAACATGCGCACCCTGGGCCGCGAGTCGACCATCGTGCCCGCGAGCTGGATCACCCTCGAGCGGCCGCTGGCCTTCGATGGCCACGCCCGGGTCAACGGGGTCGAGGCCGGGCTCGACTGGCAGCCGAGCACGCGCTGGCGCGCCCGGCTCGCGATGAGCTATCTGGGCACCCATGTGGAGAGCACCGGCGACGAGCTCACCGATTCGGCCGCGCGCCTGTTCGTCGAGCGTGTCCCGACCCGCCAGGCCAGCCTGCACGTGACCTGGAAGCCGAGTTCCGGCCATGTGCTCGATGCCATCGTGCGCCATGTGGGCGAGCTGAAGAATCGCGAGGTACAGGGGTCGGACACCCGCGGTGTGGATGCCTACACCGAGCTCGACCTGCAGTACGCGGTGCGGCTGTCGCAGGCGGTCACGGTGTCGCTGACCGGGCGCAACCTGCTGCACGAGCGTCATGCCGAATTCGGGCGCATCTACATGCCGAGTCCGACCCGCGAGATCGGGCGCAGCGCCTTCGTGTCGGTGCAGTGGGCGCTCGACTGATGGGCGGTGGCCCCGACGACGGCTGGAACAGAACAGGAGGATGAGCGACGGATGACATGCATGGCACGCCTGATTGGACGACTCCGGCCCCTCGGGTGGGTGCTGGCGATGGTGGCCGCCCGCCCGGCGGGCGCAGCGGAACTGCTCGACCTGAGCCTGGAGCAGCTCTCCTCGCTGGAGGTCGTCTCGGTGTCGCGCAAGGCCCAGCGGCTCGCCGATACGCCGGCGGCGGTGACCGTGCTCACCGCCGAGGACATCCGCCGCAGCGGCGCCCGATCGATACCCGAGGTGCTCCGGCTCGTGCCGGGCGTGCAGGTGGCGCGCATTGGCGCGGGGCGATGGGCGGTGAGCGTCCGTGGTCTCAACAGCCGGTTCGCGTCGCGGCTGCTGGTGCAGATCGACGGCCGCAGCGTCTATTCACCGCTGTTTTCGGGGGTGATCTGGGAATTCCAGAACCTGATGCTGGAGGATGTGGCGCGCATCGAAGTCGTGCGTGGGCCGGGCGCCTCGCTGTGGGGCGCCAACGCGGTCAATGGGGTCATCAACATCGTGACCCGTCGCGCCTCCGAGACGCCGGAGGCGCTCGTGCGTCTGTCCGTCGATCAGTCGGGGCGGCCGGAGGCCGCCGTCCGTCAGGGCTTCCGCTGGGGGGAGTCGGCCTCGGGACGCGTTTTCGCCCTCAGCGTCAATCGCGCGCCGTTCGAGGATGCGCGGGGACACAGCCTGGGCGACGAGCAGACCGGCTGGCGTGCCGGCTTTCGTCTTGATTCCGCACAACGGAACCAGTGGCGCGTCAGTGGCGAGGCCTTCCGCCAGCGCAGCCCCGAGACCGTGGACCTGCCCGCGCCCGGCGCGCTGGATGCCACCTTCGACTACGAGGGGGCTTTCCTCTCCGGCGAACGTCGCGGTCACTGGCTCGGCGGCGAGGCGACCCTGCGGGGCTATGTCGACTACGTGAAGATGATCTTCGACCCCATCGCTTCGGCAACGGTGAGCACCGGCGATCTGGATTTCCAGCATCGGGTGAATGCCGGCAAGCGGCATGAGTGGATCTGGGGCGCGGGCGTGCGCTACCAGCATGTGGATACCGACTCCCGTTCGAACATCATCAGCTTCGCTCCGGACGTCACTCAGCTCAAGACGTTCAGCGCGTTCGTGCAGGACGAGATCGCCCTCGTGCCGAGACGCTGGCGGCTGAGCCTGGGCGCGCGTTTCGAAGCGCGCAACGCCAGTGTGCCCGAGTGGCAGCCCAGCGCCCGCCTGCTGTGGACGCCGACCGACCGGGACAGCGTCTGGGTGCACGGATCGCGCGCGGTACGCACCCCTTCGATCGGCGAACGCTATGCCAACCTTGTCTACGGCACCCGGACGCTGCCGTTCCCGCCGGTCGTGGTCACGATCGTGGGGCAGCGCAACCCCGATCTCAAGGCCGAGCATCTGCGTGCGGTGGAGCTCGGCTACCGGCGCCAGTGGGATATCGGCAGCACCGAGGCGGTGGTGTTTCGCCACCGCTACGACAACCTGATCGGATCGGACCTCGGCCCCTTGGCGTTTCCGAATCAGTACATCGTCCGCGACAACGGCAGTGCGGCCGTCGTGGAAGGGCTCGAGTTGTCCGCCGATGCCCGGGTCAGCGATCGGATGCGCCTGCTGGCGGCCTTGACGCTCATGCGTACCGACTACGACCGGACCGGCCGCCCGGTGCATGACGAGGCCGACGCCCAGCGTGCCTCACGCAATGCCGACCACTGGTTCACCCTGCAGGCGCGCTTCGATCTCCCGGCGCGCCGCGAGATGGACGTCACGGTGCGCCATTCCGGCGCGCTCAAGGCGCCCGGCGCGGAACGGGTGGGCAGCTACACGGTGGTGGACCTGCGCTATTCCCATCCCTGGAATCGATATTTCGAGTGGGAGCTGACGGTCGACGACCTGTTCGACGACCATCACACCGAGTTCAATTCGGATCAGTTTCCCTCGCCCTACGCCTATCAGGGGCGGCGGTGCGTGTTGACGGGGCGCTGGCGGTTCTGAGCATGTTCGCGCGTCTGCTTGCCTCCTTCCTGCTGCTGCTCTCCTGTGTCGTGCCGGCCCTGGCCGCCCCGACCGAGTACCAGCTCAAGGCGGTGTTCCTGCTCAACTTCGCCCGCTATGCGACCTGGCCTGAGGCGGCGCTGCCGCCCGGGGCGCCCATCGACATCTGCGTGCTCGGCCGCGATCCCTTCGGCACCCATCTGGCCGGTCTCGAGTCCCGCCTGGCGCAGGGGCGCGCAGTGCGCATCCGCTATCCGGAATCGGCCGAGCGTGCGCGGGATTGCCAGGTCCTGTTCCTGGCGGCCTCCGAACAGCGGCGTCTGAATGCCACCCTGCGCGACCTGGATGGCGCGCCGGTGCTGACGGTCAGCGACATCGACGGCTTCGTCGAGGCCGGCGGGGCGATCGGGTTCGTCACCGAGGACGACCGGGTGCGCTTCGACATCAACCGGGGGACGCTCGAGCATGACGGTCTCAAGCTCAGCGCCCAGCTGCTGAAGCTGGCGCGCAGGCTGGTCGGGGAGGACGGACCGTGAGCCGCCTGAGCTTCCGCGACCGTTCGCTCGGCGACAAGCTCTGGGCCATCGTGCTGGCCGGCATCGCGGTGGCGCTGGCGGTCAGCTTCCTGACCGTGGTCGCGAGCGAATTCCGCCAGGAGTTCGGGCGCGTGCGGGCGCAGGCCAACATCTACGCCGACCTGGTCATCGAGAACGGTTCGGCGCCGATGCGCTTCGAGGATGTGGCCAGCGCCGAGCGCCTGCTCGGCTCCCTGCGTCATGTCGAGGCGATTCGCGCCGCCATGCTGCTGCGCAACGACGGCGAGGTGTTCGCCACCTATCCGGCGGATCTGCCCAAGCGCTCGCCGCGCTATGTCGAGTTGGCGAAGATGCGCGCGCGGACCGACGGACAATGGGATTTCCCGCGCTACACCCAGTCGTGGCCGGTGCTCCATGATGGAGAACGCCTCGGCTACCTGGTGCTCGACATCTCCCTGGCCGGCACCATCAGCGAGCTGGTCGAATGGATCCTGCTCGCCTGTGCCGGCCTCGTGGTCGGCGGCCTGGCCGCGACATTGCTGGTGCGGCGAGCCGAGCATTCCATCGTGCGCCCGATCCTCAGCCTCGCGGCCATGGTGCGCAACGTGCGCAACCAGGGGCGCTACGACCTGCGCGCGCCGGTCGGCCCGCGCGACGAAGTGGGTGATCTGATCGACGGGGTCAACAGCATGCTGAGCGAGATCGAGGCGCGGGACTCGGCCCTGGCGGCCCATCGCGACCGCCTCGAGATCGAGGTCGCCCATCGCACCGAGGAATTGTCCGCCGCCAAGGAGGAGGCCGATCAGGCGCGCGATCAGGCGCAGGCGGCCAGCCGCGCCAAGAGCCTGTTCCTGGCCAACATGAGCCACGAGATCCGCACGCCCATGAACGGCGTCCTGGGCATGATCGAGTTGTTGCGCAACACGCCCGTGAACGAGCGTCAGGCGCGCATGATCGACACCCTGCACGGGTCGGCCGAGTCCTTGCTGTACCTGATCAACGACGTGCTCGACGTCTCCAAGATCGAGGCCGGCAAGCTCGAGCTCGATCCGGTGGACTTCTCGCCCGCCCGCGCGGTCGAGGACGTGGCCCTGCTGTTTGCCGAGCGGGCGCAGCAGAAGGGCGTCGAACTGGTGCTCCAGGTCGCTCCGGACGTGCCGGCGCTGGTCAGTGCAGACAGCCACCGGTTCCGCCAGGTCCTCAACAACCTGGTCTCCAACGCGGTGAAATTCACCGCCGCCGGCCACATTCTGGTCGCCATCGACGCCCGCTGCGAGGGCGAGTCGGTGCGGCTCGAGGTCCGGGTCGAGGACTCCGGCATCGGTATTCCCGCCGACATGATGCCGCGACTGTTCCAGGCGTTTTCCCAGGCCGACAGTTCCATGGCGCGGCGCTACGGCGGCTCGGGCCTCGGCCTGGCCATTTCGCGCCAGCTCGTCCAGCTCATGGGGGGCGAGTTGCGGGTGAAGAGCGAGGCCGGGCAGGGGGCCTGCTTCAGTTTCGCCATCGACGCCGGCCTGAGCAAGCCGGCGCGGAGCGCCCAGGTGAGTGATCTGGCCGCCGCCGTGGTTGGGGGACACCCGGTGCAGCGCGCGGCGCTGGGGGCGCAGATCCGGGCGATGGGCGCCGAGGTGAACACCTATGCGGAGGTGTCCGAGGTGCTCGCCGCGGTGGAAGGGGGCGCGACGTTCGACGTGTGCTTTGTCGATGGGGCCTTGTCAGGCGAGATCGGTCACGCCCGGGTCTCGTCGCTGTTGCCGGTCGCGCCGCGACTCGTGGCACTGACCCGCCTGCGTTCGCCCAGCGACGAGTCGGACGCCCGCCAGTCGGGCGCGCAGTTGTGCCTGCCCAAGCCGGTGCTGGCGGCGGAGCTGGCCGCGGCGCTGACGGGCAAGGCGCTGGCTGCGGGCTTCGCCCGTCATGCGCCGGCCGCCCTGCTGCGCACCGATGCGCGAGTGCTGGTCGCCGAGGACCATCCGGTCAATGCCGAGATCGTGTGTGCGCTGCTGGGCGAGTGCGGATGCCGCGTGACCGTGGCCAACAATGGCCGTGAAGCCGTGGCGGCCTACGGCAGCGGGGCCTTCGACCTGGTGCTCATGGACATCCAGATGCCGGAGCTGGACGGCATCGAGGCGACCCGGCAGATTCGCGCCATCGAACGCGAGAGCGGCCATGAGCGGGTGCCCGTGATCGCCCTCACCGCCAACGCCCTGGGCGACGACCGCAACGCTGCCCTTGGAGCCGGCATGGACGACTATCTGACCAAACCGGTCACCGGTGAACGCTTGCGCGGCGTGCTGGCACGCTGGGTCAGCAACGTGATCACCGAGGAGGCGCCCGCGCTGCCGACCCCCGCGCCCGGGGGCGGTGTGTCGGACGCGCCCGAGCCGGAGGCGCCGGTGCTCGACATGGCCGTGCTGCTCGGCGTGCCGGGGGTGAACGGCAACCGCGAGGCGCCGCTGCTCGGGCGGCTGGTCAAGCTCTTCGTCAAGGAGACGACGGCGCAGCTGGACGCCCTGGTCGCGGCGACGGCGGAGGGGCAGGCGGAGCAGGCCCAGCGCATCGCCCACAAGGTCAAGTCGGCGGCCGCGGCCGTGGGGGCGGCGCGGCTGGCGGCCCAGGCGCGCGAGCTCGACGCCGAGTTGCGCCAGGGCATGCCGGCGTCCGCCGGGCAGGCGGTCGAAGCCATGCGGGCATCGTTCGCGGCGTATGCCAATGAACTGGAATCGAGTGGTTTCGAGCTGGATCGAGTAACATCCCCGCTCAGGGGGGCAGTGGAATGACGAAGACCGATCCGGTCCGGTTGCTGGTCATCGACGACGACGACATCAATCGCATGCTCGCATGCGCGGCGCTCGAAGAGGCCGGCTTCGTCGTCGACGAGGCGCCGGACGGCGAGGCGGGCCTCGAGGCCTACGCGCGGCAGCGTCCGGATCTGGTGCTGCTCGATGTGATGATGCCGGGCATGGACGGCTTCGAGACCTGTCGCCGGCTGCGCGAGCGCGGCGCCTTCGAGCCCATCATCATGCTTACCGGCCTGGAGGACACCGCCTCCATCGAGAAGGCCTACGACAGCGGCGCCACCGACTTCATCTCCAAGCCGATCAACTGGACCCTGCTGCGTCATCGGGTGCGCTATGCGCTGCGCGCCGCGGCCGCCTTCGACGAACTGGTGGCCAGCGAGCGCAACCTGCGCTCGGCCCAGCAGATCGCGCGCATCGGCAGCTGGGAATGGGATCCGGGCAGCGATACCTGTCACCGCTCCGACACCTACTGCGCCCTGTTCGGCGAGAGTCCGGACGGTTTCGGCACCCGCATGGCGGCCCTGTTCGAGCGCGTCTATCCGGCCGACCGGGCGAAGCTGCACGAGGCCATCGAGGGGGTGCGCAAGGGCCAGCGCTACACCCTCGAATACCGCATCGTGCGGCCCGACGGCATGGTCAGCACCACCCAGGAGGTGGCGGTGCCGATTCTCGATGCCGACGGTTCGGTGCGCCGCGTCCAGGGCACCTTGCAGGACATCACGGAGCGGGTGGACGCGGAGCGGCGCATCCGCCAGCTGGCCTACTTCGACGACCTCACCGGGCTGCCCAACCGGGCGCATTTCCGCGAGGCGCTACAGTCGGCGCTGATGCGCGAGAGCTCCCGCGGCGGCCATTGCGCGGTGGTGCTCATCAATGTGGACCGCTTCAAGCGCATCAACGAGACGCTGGGCCAGGATGCCGCCGATCAGGTGCTGCAGGTGCTGGCGGTGCGCCTCGGCCAGGGCTACGGCAGCATCGGGCCCGATGGCGGCTCGCCGCAGAGCATGGACGCGCCGCGCATGGCGCGCCTGAGCGCCGACAACTTCGGACTGTTCATCGAGGGCACCCGCGGCCGCGAGCAGGTCGAGGCGGAGGTGCAGGCACTGCTGCGCCGCGCCAGCTCGCCGGTCAAGCTCGGCGAACAGTCGCTCACCTTCACCCTGAGTGCCGGACTGGCCTTCTTCCCGGAGCATGGCGAGAGTGCCGAAGCGCTGCTCAAATCGGCGGAGATGGCCCTCGGCGCGTTGCGCCGCCGCGATGCGCTCGATGCGATCCAGTGCTATACCGAGCGCATGAAGGTCGATGCCTTCGCGCGCCTGTCCATGGAAAACGCGCTGCGCGTGGCCATTGATCGGGAACAGTTCACCCTGCTCTACCAGCCCAAGGTCGACGCCGATGCCGGCCGGGTGGTCGGTTGCGAGGCCCTGATTCGCTGGGAACATCCCGACGAAGGGGTGATCGGCCCCGATGCCTTCATCCCCCTGGCCGAGGAGATCGGCCTGATCCACCAACTGGGGCAGTGGGTGCTGAGACGGGCCTGCGAGGACCTGGGGCGATGGCGGGCGTCGGGCAATGCCCTCGTGCCGGTGGCGGTCAACCTGTCGGCGAGCCAGTTCGGTCGCCAGGATCTGGTCGATCAGGTGCGCGCGGTACTGGACGAGACCGGTACCGATCCGGCGCTCATCGAACTCGAAGTGACCGAATCGGCCCTCATGCGCGATACCCGCAGCACCGCGGAACTGCTGGTGCAGATGCACGACATGGGTCTGTCGCTGGCGGTGGACGATTTCGGCACCGGCTACTCGTCGCTGGCCTACCTCAAGCGCTTCGCGGTCAACACGCTCAAGATCGACCGTTCCTTCGTGCAGGATTGCGATGCCGGCCATGACGACCCGGCCATCGTGCGCGCCATCATTGGCATGGCCCGCAGCCTCGGCATCGGCCTGGTGGCCGAGGGGGTCGAGACGGTCGCCCAGGCCCGGGTGCTGCAGGCCGAGGGCTGCCCGGTGATGCAGGGCTACCTGTTCGCCCGGCCGATGGCGGCGGACCAGTTCGGCAAGGTGCTGGCGGTGGGGCTGCCCGAGGCGCGCATGCTCGCACGGCGTCCGCGCTGAGCGCTCAGGTCCGCCAGCGCACCCGCGCGTCGATGAGCTTTTCCACCGCGTCCACGATCTGTGGCGTCTCCGCGACGATGGCGTAGTAGCCCTGGCCGCCCGGCAGCGCCCGTGCGGTCATGCCGGCGAACTTGGCTTCGAACGCCTTGCCGGAAATCTCCTTGCCCGGAATGAGCAGCAGCGTGACCGGCCCGACCTCGGTGTCGAGCACGATGTGCCAGCCGGTGCCGTTGGGTACCGGGCACAGGCGCATGTAGCGCACCTTGCCGATCGGGGCGAGCAGGTGGCCGCCGAAGTTGGCCAGCACCAGACGGAAGCGCGACGGGTCGGTGAGCCGGTGTTCGGTAAAGGACTGCGGCTCATGCATCACGTGCTCGATGGCGAAGCGCGCATAGTCCGGCTTCGTGCGCGGCTGCCACTGCACGGTGCCGATGCCGAAGCTCAGCAGGACGCTAGCCGCCAGCGCCCACAGCCGCCAGGGGCGTTTCTGGTTGCGATGGACGCGCAACAGCACCCGGTCGGCGAGGCCGTCCGGCACCGGGATAGCCAGCACCTTGGCCACCTGCTGCTCCAGGGTGTCGATGCCATGCGCGAACTGGCGGCAGGCGCCGCACTCGGCCAGGTGGGCCCGCGCGTCCGCGGACAGGCGTTTGGGGTCGGCCAGCTTCTCGCGGCGCAGGTCGAGGCAGGTGTAGGACAGGGCCGGTTTCATCGCGCACCTCGTCGGGTCTGGCCGGTGGCGGTCTCGAGCAGGCCGCGCAGGGCCTGTCGGGCACGGGTCAGCCGCACCATGACCGCGCCTTCCGTGGTCTCGAGCTGGGCGGCGATCTCCGCGCAGGAAAAGCCGCCCAGCGTTTGCAGCAGGAAGGGTTCGCGTAGCGACAGGGGCAGGCGGTCGATCACTTGTTCCAGTTCCAGCAATTCCAGGGGGTTGTCCTCGGCAGCGATGGCCAGGTCCTCGGGGGCCGCGTCCACCATCTCGAGGCGCTTGCGCTCGTAGAGGCGGGCGTGCTCGTTGCGCAGGATCGTCAGCAGCCACGGCTTGGGCGCCGACTTGTCGCGCAGCTGCTCCCAGTTGCGCCAGGCGCGCGCAAACGCTTCCTGGACCAGGTCCTCGGCGACGAAGCGGTCGCCGCACAGCCAGTAGGCGAAGCGGAACAGCTCGCTGCCGTAGGCGCGCACCACCTGGTCGAAGGCCCTGCGTTTGCCAAGGCTCAAGAGCATGAATGAATCCTCCTGAGTGTTTGGACCGCCTCCGTGGCGGCGACCTTACATGGCGAGCCGATTTTCGCCGCGGGGCGCAAACGGCTAGAATGCCGGGGTCTTGCCCACTGGATGGCTGCCATCATGAATCCCTCCGGATTCCTCGCTGTCGGACTGGGCGCGGCCCTGGGCGCCTGGATTCGGTGGTGGCTGGGGGTGCGGCTCAATCCGGTTTTCGTTCAGCTGCCCCTCGGCACCCTCGCGGCCAACCTGCTCGGGGCCTACCTGATCGGTCTGGCGGTGGCCTTCTTCGCCCACCAGACGGCGCTGCCGCCGGAGGTGCGCTGGTTCGCGGTGACCGGCTTCCTCGGCGCGCTGACCACATTCTCGACCTTTTCGGCCGAGGTGGTGACCATGATCGGTGCCGGCCAGTACGGCTGGGCGGCGCTGACCGCCTCGGTGCACCTGGGCGGCTCGCTGCTCATGACCGGCGTGGGCATCTTCACCTTCCAGTTCATCGTCCGCGCCTGAGCCTGTCCGTTCGTCCGTGCCTGATCCGTTTGCCCTCCTCGACCAATGCATGGTGGCCGATCGCCACCGTTTGTCCCGCGACCTGAAGCGTCTCAAACCGCGCCCGGCGGACGTTGCCAGCCTGCCGGACAAGCTGCGCGCGCGCCTCGAGGCCTCGCTCGCGCGCCGCGCGGCGCGGGCGGCCGCGCTGCCACGCCCGACGTTTCCCGACGAATTGCCGGTCAGCGCCCAGCGCGAGGTCATCGCCGCGGCCCTGCGCGCCCACCAGGTGGTCATCGTCTGCGGCGAGACCGGCTCCGGCAAGACCACCCAGCTGCCCAAGCTGTGCCTGGCGCTCGGGCGCGGCGTGGGTGGGCTGATCGGCCACACCCAGCCGCGCCGCATCGCCGCGCGCACCACCGCCGAGCGCATCGCCGAGGAGCTGGGCAGTCCCATCGGTCAGGCGGTGGGCTACAAGATCCGCTTCACCGACCGGCTCAGCCCCACCAGCCACATCAAGCTGATGACCGACGGCATCCTGCTGGCGGAGACCCAGGGCGACCGCTACCTGAACGCCTACGACACCCTGATCATCGACGAGGCGCACGAGCGCAGCCTCAACATCGATTTCCTGCTCGGCTATCTCAAGCGCCTGCTGCCCAGGCGGCCCGACCTGAAGCTGATCATCACCTCGGCCACCATCGACGCCGAGCGCTTCGCGCACCATTTCGCCGACGCGACCGGCAAGCCCGCACCGGTCATCGAGGTGTCCGGGCGCCTGTATCCCATCGAGATGCGCTACCGGCCGGAGGAGGAGACCACCAAGAGCAAACGCGCCCAGGAGGCGTGGGCCGGCCTGGTGGATGCGGTGGACGAGGCGCACCGGGAGGGGCCGGGCGACATCCTCGTGTTCCTGCCCGGCGAGCGCGAGATCCGCGAGGCCGCCGAGGCCCTGCGCAAGGCGCCGCAGGGGGACCGCACCGAGATCCTGCCGCTGTTCGCGCGCCAGTCGGCGCAGGAGCAATCGCGGGTGTTCAGCCGCGCCAAGGGCCGGCGGGTGGTGCTGGCCACCAACGTGGCCGAAACCTCGCTCACGGTGCCGGGCATCCGCTACGTGATCGACACCGGGCTGGCGCGCATCAAGCGCTATTCGGTGCGCAACAAGGTCGAGCAGCTGCAGATCGAGCCCATTGCCCAGAGCGCTGCGCGCCAGCGTGCCGGGCGCTGCGGCCGGGTCAGCGACGGCATCTGCATCCGTCTGTACGGCGAGGACGATTTCGAGCGCCGGCCCTCGCACACCGACCCGGAAATCCTGCGTGCCTCGCTGGCGGCGGTGATCTTGCGCATGGGCGCGCTCGAGCTGGGCGATGTGGCCGATTTCCCCTTCATCGATCCCCCCACGCCCCGGGCCATCGGCGACGGCTACCAGCTGCTGCAGGAGCTCGGCGCCATGGACGAGGACAAGCGCCTCACCGAGCTGGGGCGCGAGCTGGCCAGGCTGCCCATCGACCCCAAGATCGGCCGCATGATCCTGGCCGCGCGGGACCACGGCTGCCTGCGCGAGGTGCTGGTGATCGCGGCGGCGCTGTCGGTGCAGGATCCGCGCGACCGGCCGCAGGCCCAGGCCGGCACCGCCGACCAGAAGCATGCCCTGTTCCGTGGCGGCGAGCAGGACCAGAAGTCCGAATTCCTCTGGTACTGGAATCTGTGGAAGGCCTTCGACGAGGTGCAGCGCCACCAGAGCAGCAACAAGCAGCGCCAATGGTGCAAGGCACACTTCCTGTCGCCGCTGCGCATGCGCGAGTGGCGCGACATCCATGCCCAGCTGCATGTGCTGTGCGCGGAACATGGCTGGAAGGAAAACGCCATCGACGCCCACTACGACGCCATCCACAAGGCGCTGCTGACCGGCCTGCTCGGGCACCTGGGATGCAAGGCGGAGGAGGACAAGCCTGCGCCCGGCCAGCCGGCCGGGGCCTACCATGGCGCGCGCGGCATCAAGTTCTGGCCGCATCCGGGCTCGAGCATCGCCAAGAAGGCCGGCAAGTGGATCGTGTGCGCCGAGCTGGTGGACACCTCGCGCCTGTTCGGCCGCTGCCTGGCGCGGGTGCAGCCCGAGTGGCTCGAAGCGGTCGGCGCCCACCTGATCAAGCGCCATGTGTTCGATCCGCACTGGTCCAAGGCGACGGGCAGCGTGCGCGCCTGGGAACGCGGCACCCTGCACGGCGTGGTGCTCTATGCCCGCCGGCCGGTGGCCTACCGCGACGTCGATCCGGCCGAGTGCCGCCGCCTGTTCATCCGCGAGGGGCTGGTGCCCGGCGAGGTGGACGCCGGCGCCCTCAGGCAGATGGCCTTCCTGCGCCACAACCGCCGCCTGGTGGCGGAGATCGAGCGCCTGGAACACAAGGCGCGCCGGCCCGACGTGCTGGTGGACGAGGCCCTGATCGAAGCCTTCTACGACGCCAAGATCCCCGCCGACGTGACCGATCTGGCCAGTTTCGAGGCGTGGCGGAAGTCGGCGGAGCAGGCCGAACCGAAGCTGCTCTACCTCGACCGCGACCAGCTCATGCGCCATGAGGCCGAGGGCATCACCACCGAGCGCTTCCCGGCGCATCTGGCGGTGTTCGGCCAGCGCCTCAAGCTCGACTATGTGCACGCCCCGGGCGAGGCGGACGACGGCGTCACCCTCACCGTGCCGCTGGCCATGCTCAACCAGGTGCCAGCCCATCGCTGCGAATGGCTGGTGCCGGGCCTGCTGGAGGAGAAGGTGGCCGCGCTGCTGCGCACCGTGCCGCAAAAGCACCGCCATCGCCTGCAGCCCATGGCTGACAGCGTCGAGGCCTTTCTCGATGCGGTCGAGGCCGGCGAATGGACGCCCGAGCAGCCCCTGCTCAAGGCGCTCCAGCAGTTCGTCGAGGAGCGGGTGCAGCTCAAGCTGCCGCTCGAATCCTTCCGCCCGGAGAATCTCAACCCGCACTGCTTCATGAACTTCCGGGTCATGGATCCGCACGGCCGGGTGATGGCGCAGTCGCGCAATCTGGCGGAGTTGCGCGGGCGTTTTCACAAGCAGGTGGCGGCGGCCTTCGAGGCCGCCCTGGCCTCCGCCGAGGTGGTGCCGGCGACTGACACGGACGAGGAGGACGCGCCCGCGCCGCCCGAGGCCGAGACCGTCGTGGCCGAATACAGCGGCCTGACCGACTGGAGCTTCGGCGAGCTGCCGGAACTGATCTCGCTGAAAGTGGGCAAGCGCGAGGTGATCGGCTTTCCGGCGCTGCATGACGACGGCGACTCGGTGTCGCTGCGCCCCTTTGATACACCCGAGGAGGCCGAGCGGGTGCACCGCGTCGGTCTGGCGCGCCTGTTCGCGCTGTGCCTGAAGGACCAGGTGAAGGCCCTGGGGCGCATGAACGGCCTGCGCGACGTGGCGTTGCGCTACGCCACCCTCGGCAGCGAGCAGGAGCTCAAGGATCAGCTCGTGCAGGCGACCCTGGCGCGCACCTGCGTGGTCGATCCTCTGCCCACCACCGCCGCCGCCTTCGCGCAGCGCCTGCAGGAGGCCAAACCGCGCATCACCCTGGTGGGGCAGGAGCTGCTGCGCCTGACCGATGGCATCCTGACCGAGCGCACCGCGCTGGAAAAGCGCCTCGCCGGCTTCAAGGCCCATCCGGCGGTGGCGGCCGACCTGCGCGCCCAGCTCGACGCGCTGATCGTGCCGCGTTTTCTCACTGTCGTGCCCTACGAGCGCCTCAGCCACTACCCGCGCTACCTCAAGGCCGCCGGCCTGCGGCTCGACAAGCTGCGCAACAACCCCGACCGGGACGCCCAGCTCATGGCCGACTGGCAGGCCCTGCACCGGGCCTTCGAGCGTGAATGGATCGACGCGAAACGCCAGGGCGTGGACGACCCCTTCCTCGAGGATTTCCGCTGGCTGCTCGAGGAGTTGCGGGTGGGGCTGTTCGCGCAGGAGCTGCGTACGCCCATGCCGGTGTCGGTCAAGCGGCTGAAGAAGATCTGGGACGGGCGGCCGCGTTAGCGCGGGCCTCCGTGCCCGACGCGACGGAACCGCTCCGGCGTGGCGCGGTCTGTCCCGTGGGTCGGCGATGTCTTGTGCGCCGCGCTACAATCCGTCGTGTCGGTCGCGCCCATGCGACCATCATCGAAAAGGTCATCAACGTCGTCATGAAGGACATCCTCCGGGCCTATGCCCGCGCCGTGAAGAGCCTCACCGAACGGGGTGTGCTCTGGCA
The DNA here is from genome assembly GCF_010983895.1 of Nitrogeniibacter mangrovi. Taxonomy (GTDB): domain Bacteria; phylum Pseudomonadota; class Gammaproteobacteria; order Burkholderiales; family Rhodocyclaceae; genus Nitrogeniibacter; species Nitrogeniibacter mangrovi. The sequence continues at coordinate 3,410,319 of NZ_CP048836.1, read as the reverse complement.
TCTGATCTGGCCCTCGCTGGCCGCCGCCCTCGTCTGGCTGGTGCTCGGCATCGTGTTCTGGCAACCGATGGTCGATGGCGTCATGGGCTGGATCGGCAGCTGGGACTGGGCCGCCCAGCACATGAACACCTCCGAGCTGGGCGCGGCGGCGGTGCTCGTCCTCGTCAAGATCACCCTAGCGGTGCTGTTCCTGCCCATGGTGTATGTCACCGCGGCGCTCGTCGTGGCGGTCGTCGCCTTGCCGATGATGCTCGAAAAGGTGGCCGTGACCCGCTACTCGGATCTGGAGATGCGCAAGGGCGGCACCGTGACCGGCAGCGCGATCAATGCCGTCGTCGCGGTGCTGCTGTTCCTGGTCGGCATCGTGGTGTCGCTGCCGTTCTGGCTCATTCCCGGGGTCGGGCTGGTGGTCTCGATCCTGCTGACCGCCTGGATGAACAAGAAGGCCTTCGGCTACGATGCTCTGATGCTGCACGGCGATCGGGAGGAGATGCCGCGCCTGCGCAAGCGCTACAGCGCGGGCCTGCTCGGCCTCGGCGTCGGTTGTGCGCTGCTGGCCTACGTGCCGGTGCTCAACCTGTTCGCGCCGGCCTTCTGTGGCCTCGCCTATGTGCATTACCTGCTCGAAGCCCTGCGGCGCGAGCGGGGCGGTCCGACCATGAACGGGGCGATGCCCGCCTGAGAGGAGTGTCACGTGGGATTCGGGGCCATCATCATCGGGGATGAAATCCTCTCCGGCCGGCGCCAGGACAAGCACCTGGCCAAGCTGATCGAGCTGCTCGGCGAGCGCGGGCTGATGCTCTCGTGGGTGCGCTATGTGGGCGACGACCGGGCGCGCCTGACGCAGACCCTTCGCGAGACGCTCGCCACCGGCGACATCGTCTTCAGCTTCGGCGGCATCGGCGCGACGCCGGACGACCACACCCGCCAGTGCGCGGCGGCGGCGCTGGCGCGGCCGCTGCGCCTGCATCCGGAAGCCGAGGCGATCATCCGCGCCAAGTTCGGCGATGAGATCACCGACCACCGCCTGCAGATGGGGGTGTATCCCGAAGGCAGCGACATCATTCCCAATCCGTACAACCAGATCCCGGGCTTTGCGGTCGAACGGCACCATTTCGTGCCCGGCTTCCCGGTGATGGCGTGGCCGATGGTGGCGTGGACGCTCGACACCCACTACGCGGCCTTGCACCATGCGGAGGATTACGTGGAGCGGGCGGTGACCGTCTGGGAGGCCTATGAGGGCCGCCTCATCGACCTCATGGAGCGCATCTGTGCCGAGTATCCGGACGTGACCCTGTTCAGCCTGCCCAGCTTCGCCGAGGGCGATCGGCGCCGTAGCCTGGAGCTGGGTGTCAAGGGGCGCAAGGCCGAGGTGGATGCGGCCATGGCGAGCCTGTGCCAGACGCTCAGCGAGCGGGGCTACGACTGGGAAGACAAGTGAGCGGCAAGCCCCGGCGCATCGAGCTGGCGGGTCGGCCGATCGATTACCGCCTGCAGCACAGCCGCCGCCGGACCCTGGCCCTGCGCGTCGATCAAGCGGGGTTGCGGGTGGCCGTGCCGCTGCGCACGCCGCAGCGGATCGTCGATGCCTTTCTGGCCGATCATCGCGACTGGGTGATCCGGACCCTCGATGATTGGGCGGCGCGCCCGCAGCCGCAGCAGATCGCGCTGCGCCATGGCGCCGAGTTTCCGCTCCTGGACCAGGCATGCCGGCTCGAGGTGAGCACGGGGCGCGGCCGCGCGCAGTGGCGGGTCGATGGTGAGGGCGCTCCGATGCTGGCGCTGCAGTGCATCTCGGGGCAGTCGGTGCATCGCGCCGCCATGGCGGCGATCAAGGCGCGGGCGCTGACCGACTTCGAGACGCGGGTGAAAACGCAGGCGGCGCGCCTGGGTCGGGTGCCGCCGCCGGTGCGGCTGACCAGCGCCCGCACGCGCTGGGGCAGCTGCAGCGAGCGGGCGATCCGCCTGCACTGGCGGTTGATCCATCTGCCTGCCGACCTGATCGACTACGTGGTCGCCCACGAGGTGGCCCATCTGGTGCACATGAACCACTCGCCGGCCTTCTGGGCGGTGGTCGAATCGATTTACCCCGGCGCGCAGGGTGCGCGCCGCCGTCTGCGCGCCTGCGGCCCGAGTCTGCCCGAACTGATCGAGGCGTCACCGGGCTGAGGCGCGATTACCCAGGAAAGGAGAACACTCATGCGCCTGTTGCATACCATGCTGCGAGTCGGCAATCTGGACCAGTCCCTGGCCTTCTACACCGAAGTGCTGGGGATGACGCTGCTGCGCAAGCAGGACTATCCGGACGGCCGCTTCACCCTGGCCTTCGTCGGCTATGGCCCGGAGGCGGAGACCGCGGTCATCGAACTGACCCACAACTGGGATACCGAGCACTACGATCTGGGCAATGGCTACGGCCACATCGCCCTGGCCGTGCCCGATGCCTATGCGGCCTGTGATGCCATTCGCGCGCGCGGCGGCAAGGTGGTGCGCGAGGCCGGCCCGATGAAGCACGGCTCCACGGTGATCGCCTTCGTCGAGGATCCGGACGGCTACAAGATCGAGCTGATCCAGCGCTGAGCCGGGCGCCCAGTGCGCGCCCCCGACGCGTTAGGAGTCCGCTTCGGCAAGCAGCGTTCGTAGCGCGTCCGAGAAAGCGTCCAGGGCGGCATTGAAGCGCGCGACCGCCTCGCCCAACGCGTCCATGTTCCCGCTGCGGCAGAGGGATTCGACCAGGTTGGCGGCGCGGATCGCTGCGTCGGCGGAGAAGTTGGCGACCGCGCCCTTGATGGCATGGGTGGCCGAATGCAGGGCGCTCAGGTCCATGTTCGCGGCGGCGGTGTCCAGTTGCGCGCGCATCTGCGCTTCGTCCTGCAGGTACAGTTCGGCCAGCTGGTCGAGCAGTTCCCGGTCGTCGCCCAGATTGGCCAGGACCGTGCCGATGTCGAAGGCTGGGGCCTTGTCGGGGCTGTCGGGGGGCATCGGGATGTCCGCGTCGTTCATGAGGGAGCTCTCTCCAAGCCGGGCCAGCGCGGCGGCCAGGGCCGGCGGCTGGATGGGTTTGGCGATGTAGTCGTCCATGCCGGCGGCCAGGCAGCGCTCCCGGTCGCCCTCCATGGCGTGGGCCGTCATGGCAAGGATGGGCGTGTGTTCTCCGCGCCCCCGTTCCCGTTCGCGAATCAGCGCGGTGGCCTCGAGCCCTCCCATTTCGGGCATCTGCAGATCCATCAGGATGACGTCGAAGCGCGCGCTCGTCCAGGCGTCGATGGCTTCGCGGCCGTTGTTGGCCACATGGGTGACATGGCCGAGCTTCTCCAGCAGGCGCAGGGCGAGGGTCTGATTGACCTTGTTGTCCTCGACCAGAAGGATGTTCAGTCGCCGGCGCTGTTCGCGCAGGCTGTGGCGGGTGATGAGCGGGCCCATACCCTCGGCGCCGAGCGTCTGCAGGATGGCGTCGAGCAGATCGGAAGGCTGCACCGGCCGGGTCAGGTAGACATGGACGCCGAGCGCCCGACAGCGGGCCGCGTCGCCGCGCTGGCCGGTGTGGGCCGTCATCAGGCGGACCTCGGGAAGCGGATCGCCCGATTCGCCGAGGCGGCGGTAGAAGTCGAAGGCGTTCATGTCGCCGAGTTCGGCATCGGCGACCAGGACGTCGAAGCGCGTGCCCGGTTCGCTGAGCCCGGTGCGCAGCATCTGCAGGGCGGAGGCGCCGGTGGTGGCCAGGGTCACGCACATGTGCCAGCTCTCGAGCATGCTCTGAAGATGCTGGCGCACCGCCTCGCCGCCAGCCGCCACAAGCACCTGCAGTGACGTCAGGTCGGTGTCCCGGGCATGGGCGGGGGCTTGCGCCGGCGCGCGGTCGAAGCGGGCCGTGAAGTGGAACCGGCTGCCTTTGCCCGGGGAACTCTCCACCCAGATGCGCCCGTGCATGCCATGGACCAGTTGCGAACAGATGGCCAGGCCGAGACCGGTGCCGCCATAGCGCCGGGTGGAGGAGCCATCCGCCTGGGCGAAGGCGTCGAAGATCATGGCCTGCTTGTCTTCGGGGATGCCGATGCCGGTGTCCGCGACGGTGAACTGCAGTTCGGCCTCGGTGGCGCTGCTCTCGGCAAGGGCCACGCGAATGCTGACATGGCCTTGTTCGGTGAACTTGATCGCGTTGGATACCAGGTTGAGGAGCACCTGACGCAGCCGGTGCGGGTCGCCGAGCAGCTGATCGGGGACCGTGGGATCGACATGCTGCGTGAGCGTCAGTCCGTGCCGGCCGGCCTGGTCCTCGAGGGTGCGGTGGGCCAGCGACACGCAGTCGCGCAAGCCGAAGTGGATGTGCTCGAAATCGAGCTTGCCCGCCTCGATCTTGGAGAAGTCGAGGATGTCGTTGAGCACGCTCAGCAGACTGTCCGCCGAGCCCTTGACCAGGGAGAGATATTCGCGCTGCTCGTCGTCGAGATCGGTTTCCAGGGCCAGGTCGGTCATGCCGATGATGGCGTTCATCGGCGTGCGGATCTCGTGGCTCATGTTGGCGAGGAAGTCACTCTTGGCGCGATTGGCGTGTTCCGCGATCTCCTTCGCCTCGCGCAGGGTCTGCTCGACCTGCTTGCGCGCGGTCACGTCGGTGGCGGTGCCGGAATACCCGGTCAGCGAACCGTCCGCTGCGCGCAACGGGCGGACGAACAGTTCGAGCCATACCGGCTCGCCCGCCACCCCGATGGTCCTCACGTCGGCGCGCAGGCGTTCGCTCTTGCCGGCGGCGAGCATGTCGAGCTGTTCGCGCAGGCGCTTGCGCTCGCGGGCGCCGACCCAGGCCAGTGCACGCCGGCCCAGCACGGCGTCGACGGGCAGGTTGGCCAGATGCACCCAGGTGGGGTTGAGATACTGCCAGCGCAGATCGGCGTCGGTTTCGAACACCAGTTCACTGAGGTTGTCGAGAATGCCGCGGATGCGCGCTTCCTTGGCTTCCATCGTCGCCGCGGCGGTCTTGCGCTCGCTGATGTCGCGCAGGTAGGCGGTGAGCAGGCGCTTGCCGTCCAGTTCCACGGGCAGGATCGCCATCTCGACGGGAAATTCCTGACCACCCTTGCGCATCGCGCGGATCTCGATCAGCTGGTTGATGACCGGTCCCGTGCCGGTCTCGAGGTAGCGCTGCATGCCGGCCTCGTGGGCCTGGCGCAGATCGGGCGGAATGATGAATTCGGACAGCGGCGCCTGGAGCACCTCGGCGCGGCTGTACCCGAACGTACGTTCGGCGGCCGGATTGAACTCCACGACCATGCCGCGGGGGTCGATGGTGATGATGCTGTCGAGGGCGGCCTCGGTGATGACGCGCTTGCGCGCCTCGCTCTCCTCGAGCGCCGCGCGCTCGTCCCACAGATGGATGGCGGTCCAGTTCAGGGCGTCGGCCAGCTGGCGCAGTTCCGTGGCGTCGCCGTGCAGGTGAAGATACCCGGCTTCGTCCTCGCCCATGCGGCCGGCAAAGGCCGTCGCCGCGTCGAGGTCGCGCAGTGGCGCCTTGAGCAGTTGATTGAGCGCCGCGCTGGCCACCGCCAGCAGCAGCAGGCCGAGTGCGCCCAGTTTGAGGGCCAGCGCGGCGGCATCGGTGACCGGCGCCGTCGCGACCGTGGCGCGCACCCAGCCCAGCGGGGCGATCTGGCCGATAGGCGCCCAGACTGTCAGGCCATGCCCGTCGACGCGCACATTGTCTGCGTCCGTTGGCGGTGATAGCGGGTGGGTGTTCGGGGCTGCCGTCTGGACGTTGCCCGTGCCGTCTCGCCTGATCAGGGCGAGGCCGAGCCCCTGGCGGTCGGAGACGACCAGTTCGTTGAGCCCGGGATGATCCGCGAACGGGTTGAGCTTCTGCACCAGGGTCGGGACGTCGTTCGCGGCGACGGCATCGGCCATGAGGGTGGCCACGAGCGAGACCAGGGCGCGCGTGTTCTCTTCGAGCCGTGCGGTGGCGCGTTCGGGCAGGATGCGATGCAGGGTCGCCGTCGCCACCAGCACCGTGACCAGACCCATCACGACGAACACGGCGACGATACGGTGACGCAGTGATCGGGGACGCAGTCGGTCGAGCAGGGCGCGCATGCCTCAGTGCTCGTCTTCGTCCCGGAAGCGGTCCCGGATGTCGAGTACGGCCGGCCAGTCGGCAAGCAGGGCATCGACACAGCTGGGGTCGAAATGCTGTCCGCGGCCCTCGACGAGAAACTGCCGTGCCTCGTCCAGCGGCCAGGCGGGTTTGTAGGGGCGCGCGGAGGTGAGCGCGTCGAACACGTCGGCCACGGCGACGATGCGCCCGGCCAGGGGGATGGCCTCGCCGGACAGGCCGTTGGGGTAGCCGGAGCCGTCGAATTTTTCATGATGGGACAGGGCGATGGTCGCTGCCGCCTGGATCACGGGCGAGGTCGAATCCTTGAGGATGTCGTAGCCGATCTCGGGGTGGCGCTTCATCTGCTCGAACTCGTCCGGCGTCAGCCGTCCAGGCTTCATGAGGATGTGGTCGGGGATGCCCAGCTTGCCCACGTCGTGCATCGGGGCCGAGAGCAGGAGCATGGTGCAGTAGGCGTCGCTTTGGCCGGCCTGGCGGGCGATGAGCGCGGAGTAGTGCGCCATGCGCTGGATGTGGGCGCCGGTTTCCGGGTCGCGGAATTCGGCGGCGCGGGCCAGGCGGGTGACCGTTTCCTGCTCGCGGTCGTGCACCAGCGCGGTGGCCTTGGCGACTTCGATCTCGAGCGTGCGGGCCCGCTCGCGCGTGGCCAGATGGGCGCGGCGCAGGGCCAGCATGTTATGGACCCGGGGCTGGAATTCGTTGCGGTCCACGGGCTTGTTGAGAAAATCGGTGGCGCCCGACTGCAGCGCGTTGTAGCGAGTCTGGCGTTCGTGGTCGGCCGTCACCATCAGGATCGGGACGTCGCCGCGCTGCGGGGTGGCGCGGAAGCGGCGAATGAACTCCACGCCGTCGAGCCCCGGCATCATGTAATCGACGATGACCAGGTCCGGCTCGTTCTGCTGGCACCAGGCCAGCCCCTCCGCCGGATCGGCGAACGGCTGCGGTTCGCATTCGGGCAGTTTGCTGACGAGCGCCTGCATCAGGGTCAGGTTCAGCGGCGTGTCGTCGATGATCGCGATCTTCATTCGGGGCTCTTCGGGTCCGGCGTCAGTACCGGGTTAACGGCAGTGCAGCCCCCGAGTTGAGCGTGGCGCCCGCGTGCCGCGAGTGCTCACAGCCGCTGGCGGTGGGCCTCGATCGGTGTGACCGTCCCGGCCCGGCGGGGCGGAGCCGGCGAAGCGATCCGATGGCCGTCGAGAAAGCCCTTGAGGGCCTCGGCGGTCATCGGACGGGCGAGCAGGAAGCCCTGCACGGTGTGGCAGGCCTCCTGCTGCAGATGCGCCAGCTGGGCTTCGTTTTCAACGCCCTCGGCGCAGGTGTCCATGTGCAGCGAGTTGGCCATGGCAATGACCGCCCGGACGATGGCAGCGGCCTCGGGCACGTGCGGGATCTCGCTCACGAAGGCGCGATCGATCTTGAGCCGGTCGAAGGGATAGTTGCGCAGGTAGGCCAGTGACGAGTAGCCGGTGCCGAAATCGTCGAGGGCGATGCGAATGCCGGCCCCCTTGAGGGTCAGGAGCTGTTGTTCGGCCATCTTCTGGTCGCTCAGGAAGACGGATTCGGTCAACTCCAGTTCAAGCCGGTGCGGCGGCAGACCGGCGGTGTACAGCTTGTTCAGGATGCGGTCGCACAGGGTCGGGTCCATGAACTGGGCGAGCGAGAGGTTGATCGACACGTTGATCGACTCCGGCCAGTGCACTGCGGTGTCGATGGCGCTGTCGATCACCCAGTTGCCGATGGCCTCGACCTGGCCCGACTCTTCGGCCACGGCGATGCATTCCTGGGTGCTGATGGGGCCGAGACGGGGATGGACCCAACGCAGCAGGGCCTCGCAGCCGGTGATGGCCCGAGTGTCGGTGGCGAACTGCGGCTGGAAGACCAGATGGAATTCGCCGCGGTTGAGCGCGCCACGCAGTTCATGCTCAAGGAACAGGCGGCGGCGCGCCCGGGTGTCCATCTCGTAATCGAAGAAGCGGAACCGGCCCTTGCCTTCGTACTTGGCGGCATAGAGCGCGATGTCCGCATTCTTGAGCAACTGGTCGCCGCTCTGGCCGTCCTTGGGGGCGATGGCGATGCCGATGCTGGCGCCGACGCGCACCCGGATGCCGTCGATCTCGCACGGGTCGCTGAGGATCTGAATCAGGCGTTCGGCCAGATCCTCGGCATCTTCCGGGGTGACCGGCCCTTCGCGGACGATGGCGAATTCGTCGCCGCCCAGACGCGCCACCAGATCGGAGCGCCGCGTGCGCCCGAGCAGGCGCTGGGCCACGACCCGCAGCAGCCCGTCGCCGAAGGAGTGGCCGAGGGAGTCGTTCACGGTCTTGAAATTGTCCAGATCCAGGCACAGCAGCAGGGCCTGACCCGGATGCTCGGGGCTGCCGTCCTCGATGCCGGCCAGCACCTCCTGGAAGCGGTGGCGATTGGCCAGCCCGGTGAGACCGTCGAAATGGGCCAGTCGGGTGACCTCGCGCTGGGCGGCCAGCGAGGCAGTGACGTCGGTGCCGACGCCGCGCCAGCCGGCCAGCTCGCCGGCATCGTCGAGCAGCGGCTTGGCGGTCAGCGACCACCAGCGCGTCTCGCCGCCAAGAATGACCGGGGCGAGCACATCGCGGAACGGCTCGTGGCCCGCGAAGCAGCGGCGCAGGCCCTCCAGCGCCTGGCGCTCGTCCGTCGTGGCCCGGTCGAGGGTGTTGGCGATCAGTTCGAGCAGCGGCTGGTGCAGGAGGGCGGCTTCGTCACGCCCGAACACCGAGGCCATGCGCCGCGACACATGGGTGAGGCGGCCGTGACGGTCGATCTCCCACAACCAGTCGCTCGCGCTCTCCTCGAAGTCGCGCAGCAGCAGTCCGATGAGCTGGCGCTGCCGCTCACCGTCGGCTTCGGCCACGAGGCGCGCACCGAAGGTGCGCGCATTGGACAGCACGCTCCCCAGGACGATCAGGGTGTAGATGGCCAGCAGCAGCGCCAGCTCGACCGACAGCGGGTGGTCGAGCCTGAGCAGGCCGATGAAGGTACCGAGGCCGAGCACGGTCACGTAGGTGAGTGCCGCCTGTGGCACGGTGGCCAGCGCGAAACCGCCGGCACACAGCATGCCGACGGTGATCGAGGCCAGCATCAGCTGTTGTTCCAGCGAGGCGGCCGGCAGGAAGAACATCGGCACCAGCGACCAGAGCAGGCCGAGCAGCGCGGCGTGCTTGGCCGCCTGTGACAGGGCCCGGGGAGACACCGATTCGGGCGCCTTGCCGTGTCGCCACTTGAGCCAGGCCTCGATCCCGACGCCGGACGCATACAGAATGCACAACGCCCAGCCCATGAGCAGGATCGGGTTGATCTGCCCCAGGAAGGTCGCCGTGACGATGCTGGCGTTGAGCGCGTTGGCAAACATCGTCAACGGCGTCAGCCGCAGGACGGCCTGGATCTGTCGCGCACGGAAGCGGCCGGCGTGCGCTTCGTCGGCCTGAAAGGGCGCGAGCGTGCGGCGGAAGGCTTCGATGAGGTGCCTGACGGGGTGCGTCATGCGCGGCGGGCTCCATTCGATAGCGGTTGCTTGAAGCAGCCGCCCGGATGCGCATAACTCTACGCGATACGCATGGTTTTGGGGAGCGCTTCGGCCCGGCGGAGCCGTGGTGTCGGGGGGTGGTGGGCCCTGCGGGACTCGAACCCGCAACCAAAGGATTATGAGTCCTCTGCTCTAACCGATTGAGCTAAAGGCCCGGACGGTGCGGACCGGGCGGTCCGCACCGATGGGGTGGGTCAGGAGTCGCTGTCGAGGAAGCTGCGCAGTCGCTCCGAGCGGGACGGGTGGCGCAGCTTGCGCAGGGCCTTGGCTTCGATCTGGCGGATGCGCTCGCGGGTGACGTCGAACTGCTTGCCGACTTCCTCGAGGGTGTGGTCGGTGTTCATTTCGATGCCGAAGCGCATGCGCAGCACCTTGGCCTCGCGGCTGGTGAGCGAGTCGAGGACCTCGGAGGTGGCGTCGCGCAGGTTGGAATACAGCGCCGCCTCGTTGGGGGCGAGGGTCGAGGTGTCCTCGATGAAATCGCCCAGGTGCGAGTCGTCGTCGTCGCCGATCGGGGTCTCCATGGAGATGGGCTCCTTGGAGATCTTCATGATCTTGCGGATCTTCTCCTCGGGCATGTCCATCTTCTTGGCCAGCGTGGCCGGATCGGGTTCCTGCCCCGTTTCCTGCAGGATCTGGCGGCTGATGCGATTCATCTTGTTGATGGTCTCGATCATGTGCACCGGAATCCGGATGGTGCGCGCCTGGTCGGCGATGGAGCGGGTGATGGCCTGGCGGATCCACCACGTGGCGTAGGTGGAGAACTTGTAGCCACGGCGGTATTCGAACTTGTCCACCGCCTTCATGAGGCCGATGTTGCCTTCCTGGATCAGGTCGAGGAACTGCAGGCCGCGGTTGGTGTATTTCTTGGCGATGGAGATCACCAGGCGCAGGTTGGCCTCGGTCATCTCGCGCTTGGCCCGACGGGCCTTGGCTTCGCCGGTGGACATGCGCTTGTTGATGTCCTTGAGTTCCTTGAGCGAGATGCCCAGGCGCGCTTCGAGCTCCATGAGCTTCTGCTGCGATTCCATCACCGCCGGGTGCACGCGCATGAGCCCTTCGGCGAAGTTCTTGCCCGAAGCGATCTCGGCCTTGAGCCAGTCCAGGTCGGTCTCGTGGCCGGGAAAGTGCTTGATGAAGTGGGTGCGCGGCATGCCGGCGCGATCCACGCACAAGCGCAGGATGTCGCGCTCGTGGCTGCGCACCTGCTCGACCATGTGACGCACCGAGTCGCACAGGTTCTCGATCATGCGGGCGTTGAAGCGCAGGTGCAGCAGGCGATCGGAGATCAGCTTCTGCAGTTCGGCGTATTCCGGATCCTGGGAGCCCTTCTTCTCCAGCACCTTCATTTGCTGCTCGAACAGCTCGGCGAGGATGGCGAAATGCTTCAGACCCTCTTCCCTGAGCAGTTTGAGCGATGCGGCACCGTCGTCTTCGCTGCTGCTGCTGTCGTCGTCATCGTCCTCGTCGTTGTCGTCGTCGCTGTCGCTCTCGTCCGCGGATTCGTCGGTGTCGTCGTCGGCGGCGGCCGCGCTCTTGGCGCCGGCCGGGTATTCGTCCTCGCCGTCGTCCGGATTGATGAGGCCGTCGATGATCTCGTCGATGCGCATCTCGTCGTGGGCGACCTTGTCGGCCAGCTCGAGCATTTCGGCGATGGTGGTCGGGCAGGCGGAGATGGCCTGGACCATGTGCTTGAGGCCGTCTTCGATGCGCTTGGCAATCTCGATCTCGCCCTCGCGGGTGAGCAGCTCGACGGTGCCCATTTCGCGCATGTACATGCGCACCGGATCGGTGGTGCGGCCGAATTCGGAGTCCACGGAGGACAGGGCCTGCTCGGCCTCTTCTTCGGCATCGTCATCCGGCGAGGCGGCCACGCTGTCCGACATGAGCAGGTCTTCGGCCGAGGGGGCCTCGTCATAGACCTGGATGCTCATGCTGTTGAAGGTGGCGATGATCGACTCGATCTGCTCGGCGTCGACCAGGTCGTCCGGCAGATGGTCGTTGATCTCCGCGTAGGTGAGATAGCCACGCTCCTTGCCCAGGGCGATCAGCGTCTTGAGCTGCGTGCGACGCACCTCGGCGTCGAGCGGCGTCTGCGGCGCGCTTGCGGCGGCCAGCACATCAGCGATCTTGCCCTTCTTCTTGGCGCGCGGCTTGGCGGCGCGGCCAGTGGTGGAACTCTTGCGGGGCTTCTTGGCTTTTTCCTCGGCCATAGTGGTCCTCGGGGTCTTCGGAAATGACGGAAAAACAGAAAATTATATTACGAATCTGAGACTTTGGGGTGGCCGCCGGGGTTCCCCTGGCGTTGCCGGATCAGTTGCGCGTAGCGTTTCCGCTCTTCGGGGCTCAGGCTGGCGGCCCGTGCGGCGAGGGCCTCGATCTGTTCCTGAAGGGTCTGGGCGTGCAACTTGTGAATGGTGTCGAGAAACAGGGTTTCAACCACCTCGTCGGCGATGACTTCCTCGGCTTCCTCGACGCAGAAGCGGTTCAGGGTCGCCTGGTGGGGCGTATCGCGGAAGTGCTCCATCAGGGTGCCGAGGGTGGTGTCGTTGCCCAGGTCGCCCACGCTGATGGCGTCGATGATGGCGATCAGGGCGCGGCCGGCGTCCGAGGCCTCCGGAATGAGATCGACCGGCAAGCGTGCCGCCCAGGCCGGGTGGCGCACCACGATTCTCAGTAGCGTGGTTTCGAGCGGCGAGGGCGGGCGGCGCGGGGCGCGTTGCGGGGGTGCGGCGGTCTTGCGTCCGCCCTGGGGTGGCGGCGAGGCCATGCCCCAGGCCTGCATCAGTTCCGCTTCGCCCAGGCTGCAGCGCTGGGCGACGGCCTTGACCAGCTGCAGGCGCAGCATCGGTGCGCCGACCCGTGTCACCAGGGGGCGGGCCGTGTGGGCGAAGGCGGCACGGCCTTCGGCGGTCCCCAGATCCTGTTCCGCGCTCAGGTGGTCGAGCAGAAAGGCGGTGAGCGGGGTCGCGCTGGCGGCCGCCTCGCGGAAAGCGTCTGCGCCGGCTTCGCGCACGAAGGAGTCCGGGTCGTGCTGCTCGGGCAGGAACAGGAAGGCGATCTGCTTGGCGTCGGTGAGTGCCTCGAGAGCCGACTCGAGTGCCCGCCACGCGGCCTTGCGCCCGGCGGCGTCGCCGTCGAAGCAGAACACCACGCGATCGACCAGGCGGAACAGTTTCTGCACATGGGTGGCGGTGGTGGCCGTGCCCAGCGTCGCCACCGCGTTGTTGACGCCGTGCTGGGCCAGTGCGACCACGTCCATGTAGCCCTCGACGACGATGGCCGCGTTCTCGGTGCGAATGGCCTGGCGGGCCTGAAACAGGCCGTACAGTTCCCGGCCCTTTTCGAACACCGGGGTCTCGGGCGAGTTCATGTACTTCGGCTCGCCCTGGTCGATCACCCGGCCGCCGAAGCCGATGATGTTGCCGCGCGCGTCGAGGATCGGGAACATGATCCGGTCGCGGAAGCGGTCGTAGCGTCGCCCCTGGTCGTTCTCGATCACCAGCCCCGCCTCCAGCAGCGCCGGATCGTCGTAGCGCGGGACGATTTTCTCCAGCGCCTGCCAGCCCTCGGGGGCGTAGCCGATGCCGTAGCGGGCGGCAACCTGACCGGTGAGGCCGCGGCGCTTGAGGTAGTCGATCGCGCGCGGGGCGTTCTTGAGCTGTTCTCGGTAGAAGCGTGCCGCGGTGCCCAGCAGCTCGGTCAGCGAACGGCTGGCGGGGGCGGTGTCGCGATGGCCGTGGCGGATCTCCTGGGGGACCTCGACGCCGATCTGGCGCGCCAGCTCCTGGATGGCCTCCACGTAACCGAGGCCGCTGTACTCCATGAGGAAGCCGATCGCGCTGCCGTGGGCGCCACAGCCGAAGCAGTGATAGAACTGCTTGGTCGGGCTGACGGAAAACGAGGCCGACTTCTCGCCATGGAACGGGCAGCAGGCGAAGTAGTTCGCCCCCTTCTTCTTCAGGGGGACATGGCGCTCGATCACGTCGACGATGTCGACGCGACCGAGCAGGTCCTGGATGAAGGACTGCGGGATCACGGCCGGTGCCCTGCGGAGGTCAGCGGGCGAGGGCGTGCTTGACGCGGGCGGAGACGAGTCCCATGTCGGCGCGGCCGGCCAGGGCGCCCTTGAGCGCGCCCATCACCTTGCCCATGTCCGCCGGCGAGCTGGCGCCGGTGCTGGCGACGGCCTGGGCGACCGCCGAATCGATCTCGGCTTCGCTCATCTGCGCCGGCATGTAGGCTTCGAGTACGGTGATCTCGAAGTTCTCCTTGTCGGCCAGATCGGTACGCCCGGCATCGGCATACTGGGTGGCCGAATCCCGTCGCTGCTTGAGCTGCTTCTCGATGACGGCGGTGACGCCGGCGTCGTCCAGTTCGGCCTGAGAATCCACTTCCCGCTGCTTGATGGCGGCGAGCAGGAAACGCAGGGCGCCGAGGCGCTCGCTGTCGCGCGCGCGCATGGCGGCCTTCATGTCATCCTGGATACGAAGTTTGAGCGACATGGCGGAACTCCTGACCTGAAAACGCAAAAACCACGACGGACGCAGCGATGGCCGCGCCGGTCGTGGTGAGAAGACTGGCCGAACCGGCTCAGTACATCTTGGGCGGCAGCATCTGGCTGCGCAGGCGCTTGTGATGGCGCTTGACTGCAGCAGCCAGCTTGCGCTTGCGCTCGGCCGTCGGTTTTTCGTAGAACTCGCGGGAACGCAGCTCGGTCAGCGTGCCTGCCTTTTCGATGGTGCGCTTGAAGCGGCGGATGGCTACTTCAAACGGCTCGTTTTCTTTAACGCGGATGCCCGGCATTGCCTGTTCCTTCGCCTGAAAATGTACGGAAAACCGCGAAGTCTACTCTCTCGGGGCGCCGCTGCCAAGTCCACATTGTGGTCCGGCCCGGGGGGAGCGGCTAGAATGGCGGCTGGACAATCGAGGTGATGATGATCGTACTGGGACTGGAAAGTTCGTGTGACGAAACCGGCGTGGCGCTCTACGAGACCGGGCGCGGTCTGCTGGCCCATCGGGTGCACTCGCAGATCGATCTGCATGCCGCCTACGGCGGCGTGGTGCCGGAGCTGGCCTCGCGGGATCACGTGCGCCGGCTGCCCGCCCTCATCCGCCAGGTCATGGCCGATGCGGGGCTTGGTCTGAATTCGCTCGAGGCCATTGCGTACACGGCGGGTCCGGGGCTGGCGGGGGCTCTGCTCGTCGCGGCCGGCACGGCCGAGGCCATGGCCGCGGCGCTGGGCGTGCCGGCCCTGCCCATCCATCATCTCGAAGGGCACCTCCTTTCACCGCTGCTGGCAGCCGATGCGCCGGCGTTTCCGTTTGTCGCGCTGCTGGTCTCCGGGGGGCATACCCAGTTGATGCGGGTCGATGGCGTGGGGCGTTACCAGCTGTTGGGGGAGTCGGTGGACGACGCCGCCGGCGAGGCCTTCGACAAGACCGCGAAAGTCATGGGTCTGCCTTACCCGGGCGGGCCGGCGCTGGCGCAGCTGGCCGACCAGGGCCGCGCGGGTCGGTTCAGCCTGCCCCGGCCCATGCTCCATTCGGGTGACCTGAACTTCAGTTTCAGTGGCTTGAAGACCGCGGTGATGACGGTGCTGCGAGGCGAAGGCGCCGCGCCGGCGGATCTGGCGGCCGAGTTTCAGGCAGCGGTCGTCGATGTGCTGACCCACAAGGCGAAGCTGGCCCTGAAGCAGACCGGGCTGAAACGGCTCGTGGTGGCCGGCGGGGTCGGCGCCAACCAGGCCTTGCGTGCGCGCCTGGACGAGATGACCGCCCGGCGTGGCTGGCGGGTCTATTACCCCGAGCCAGCCTTGTGCACCGACAATGGCGCGATGATCGCGTTCGCCGGTGCCATGCGGCTCGCGGCCGGGGCGGCGGGGCATGCCGGCGGTGCGGTCACGGTGCGGCCGCGCTGGCCGCTCGATACGGTGGTCGCGCCCGCCGCCTGAGCCCGCGGATCAGCCGGCTTGTTTCTTCTGGCCGATCTTCGGTTCGGTGCGGGCGAGCAGGCGTCTGATGTTGGCCGAATGGCGGTAGACCAGCAGCGCGGCCATGACGACGCAGGCGCCCGTGATCGCGGGGACGCCGATCAGGGCCTGGGCGACCAGCGGCGCCGCCAGCGCGGCGAGCAGTGCCGCGAGCGAGGAATAGCGCGAGACGATGGCGGTGAGCAGCCAGATGAGCACGCAGGCCAGCGCGAGCCAGCCACTGAACGCCAGCAGCACCCCGACCGCCGTGGCCACGCCCTTGCCGCCCTTGAAACCAAGCGTTACCGGAAAGATGTGGCCGATGAAGGCGGCCAGGCCGGCCGAGGCGACGGCGACGGGCGCATCGCTGCCCCAGCGCGCCATGATCCAGACCGCCAGCGTGCCCTTGAGTGCGTCGCCCAGCAGGGTGAGGACGGCGGCGAGCTTGTTGCCCGAGCGCAGTACGTTGGTGGCGCCGGGGTTGCCCGATCCGTAGCCGCGCGGATCGGCCAGGCCGAAGCCTTTGCTGACGAGGACGGCGAACGGGACGGCGCCGATCAGATAGGCGAGCAGGACGAAGCCGAGGGTGACGGTATTCATGCAGTGGGACGCGCGCCGGGTGCGGCGTGGCGGTTCGGATAGAATGGCAGCAATTCTAGTCGAGAGTTCGCATGGATTTCATCTTCATCGAAGAATTGCGCGTCAAGGCGCGGGTCGGCATTTATCCGCGAGAGCAGGTGGCGGCACAAACCCTGGAACTGAATCTGACCTTCGGTGTGCCGGATGCGGCCGCCGAGCGCGATGATATCGACGACACCATCGACTATGCGAAGGTGATCGAGCGGATCCGGGATGAACTGGGGAAGCGCCATTTCAACCTGATCGAAACGCTGGGGGAATTCGTCGTCGCCTTGCTGTTCGACGAGTTCAATGCGCCGTGGGTCAAGCTCCGGATCGCCAAAATAGGCATCATGAAGGACGTGCGCCGGGTCGGCGTCTATATCCAGCGTGGGCGCGACGGGCGCGCCATCTTCGATGCCGACTGAAATGCAGCGAATATGAGCGCGCATCACCGAAATAAAAATGGCCGCCCCGGGGCGGCCATTTTTATTTCCGGCAGGCAGTGATTATTGGCTGACCAAGAGGTCGTCCAGGGATTTTCCGCCTGCAAGCCATTCTTCGACCCAGCGTGGCTTGCGCCCGCGACCCGTCCATCCCTGGCTGCTGTCGGCGGGATTGCGATATTTCACCGGAACGCGCTTGCCCTTTGTGGCGGATTTGCGAGTCGTCGTCTTGCGTGCGGCCCGTGCCGGCTTGGCTTCGGCGAGTACGTCGCTGAGTGAAACGCCATGATCTGCAGCGATTTTCTTGACCTGTTTCAGGACTTCCTTCCGCGCGACGTCATCGCGGCGCTTGAGCTCGGCGTCTACTTTGCCACGCAGGCGGCGCAGTTCGGTCACCGTCATGTCGTTCAGCTTGATATTCATATCGAGGCCTTGTTAGTGGTGTGTTGGCGATTGGCCGTGGGCAGATCATGATTGATTCGGTCCGCCGTTACGGCAATATCACGGCAGCCACCGCGATTCTGCCATCAAGCCTTAATTCAAATCAACCGACGTCTTATTGGAAAAGGTATTCAAAAGAAAATCTGCGCGCCCTGTTGGCGCATGAATATCTTCGCGGAAGAGATTGCGGGGGACGGACTGTGCGGGATGCAGTGCCGCTCGATCAGTCCGGCTGACGCGCCACCGCGACGGTTTCCGGCTGCAGTGAGCGCATCAGGTCGTGGGCGTGAATGGCGACCAGAAATCCGCGTTTGCCGCCATTGACGTAAATGAGCGGCAAATCCAGGATGCTCCGTTCCAAATAGATGGGCATCGATTTTCGCAATCCGAACGGTGATGTTCCGCCGACCTGATAACCCGTGTGCTTCTGCGCCACCTCGGGCGTGCACGGGTGAATGGTTTTTGCGCCGATGTGCGAGGCCAGTTTTTTTACAGCCACATCCCGGTCGCCGTGCATCAGGACGATCAGGGGTTTGCCCTGTTCATTTTCCATCACGAGGGTCTTGATGACCGCGTGTTCGGATAGATTCAGGGCGTGAGCGGCGACCCGGGTGCCGCCATGGTCCTCGTAGGTATAGACGAGCGGCGCGAAGGCGATGCGTTCGTGTCGCAGGGCGCGGGTGGCGGGTGTTTCCGGGTGTTTGGCGTTCATGGGCGCGTCGGGCGAGGGGCGGCGGGAATCAGCCGCGTGGATGATGGATCGCGTGCAGCTGCTTGAGGCGCGCGCGGGCGACATGGGTGTAGATCTGCGTGGTGGAGATATCGGCGTGGCCCAGCAGCAGCTGGACGACGCGCAGGTCGGCGCCGTGGTTGAGCAGGTGGGTGGCGAACGCGTGACGCAGCGTGTGCGGCGAGAGCCGGTCGCGATCCAGCCCGGCGGCCAGACCGTATTGTTTGATGAGGCGCCAGAACATCTGCCGGCTCATGGCTTTGCCCTGACGGGTGACGAACAGGGCGTCGGACTGGCGCCCGGCAAGGATGGCCGGACGGGCCGCGGACAGGTAGCGGCGCAGCCAGTCGCCGGCCTGGGCGCCGATGGGCACCAGCCGCTCCTTGGCGCCCTTGCCCATCACGCGGACGACGCCGTCGTTGAGACTGAGTTCGAACACCTGCAGGCCGACCAGCTCGGAGACCCGCAGGCCGGTGGCGTAGAGGGTTTCGAGCATGGCCTTGTCGCGCAGGCCGAGCGGGGTGTCGGCGTCGGGCGCCTCCAGCAGGGCGTCGACAGCCCCTTCCGAGAGCGTCTTGGGAAAGCGCTGCGCCGGCAGGGGTGGATCGATCGCGGCGCTCGGATCTTGGCGGATACGCCCATCGCGCAGCTGGCGCTGGTAGTAGCGGCGCCAGGCGGAGAGGAGACGACGCTGGCTTGCCGGCTTTGCGCGCCGCGAAAACTCCGCCAGATACGCTTGAAGGTGCTCGGTGCGGGCGTCGCTCAGCGCCGTCTGCCGGGTGCTGGACAGCCAGCGGGCGAACTGGGCCAGGTCGCGGCGATACGATTCCAGGGTGTTGCGGGCGAGGCCGTCCTCCAGCCACAGGCCGTCGCAGAAGGCGTCCAGGTCGGCCTGGTCGGTCGTGCCGAGCGGGCTTACGCGAGGCGTTCGTGACGGAGCAGCCATCGCTTGGTGTCGATCAGGAAGCCACCCCGCGCGTTCGCGAAGCCGCCCAGCGCATCGCGCGCGACGACCCGATGGCAGGGAATGACGATGGGGAAGGGGTTGGCACCACAGGCCTGGCCCACGGCCCGGGCCGCGCTTTCGAGGTCGGTGGACAGCTCGCCGTAGGTGCGCACCTGACCGGCCGGGATGGCCGCGATCGCGGCCCACACCCGGCGCTGGAACGCGGTGCCAGCCGGCCGGAGGGGCAGATCGAAGGCGTGTGTCGGATCGTCGAGCCAGCGCGCCAGTTGCGCGCAGGCCTCCCGCGCCAAGGGCGTTTCCGGTGCGTGGCTGCGGGTGCCGGGGGGCAGGAAGCGGATTTCGGCGAGCTGCTCGCCGGCGCAGTCGATACCGAGCGCACCGAAGGGGGCAGGGAGAATGGCGGCAAACGGCATGGGGGGATTCTGCGCGCTCGGATCGGGGGGAATCAAGCGGCGGGTGGGTGCGGCGCGGCCCGAAGGCCACGCCGACCCGATTGCTCTACCCCAGAGCAAACGACATGGCGAAGTGAACGCCATAAGCGCTCAAGTATGCCATAGCGGCGGGCAGGTGCGAAGATCCCAGGCCCTACCGCCCCAGCAGTCTGGCCTTCAGGTCGTCCTGCGCCGGATGGGCGCCGATCCATACCCGCAGCAGGGCGTCGAAGAATTCGGCGCCGGCGATCGGGGCCCCCGCGTCCTGCCCGGCGACGACGAGCTGGGTGCCGCGCGTGGGTGTGTAGTCGATCTGGATGCGGGTGCCTTCATGGGCCTCGCCGAGGGCCAGCAGGGTCTGGGTGAATTGGGTGATGCGGGGCTTCAGCGCGGCCATTTCCGTCGCGCTCAGGTTTTTTTCCAGCCCGGCGTCGAGGGCGTCGACGAATTTCCTGGCGGAGAGGTCGCGCAGCAGGGTCAGATCGATGCGTTTGGCGCCGGTATCCTCCAGGGCCGCCGCGGCGGTGGTTGCCCTGGACGGCAGATAGAGGCCGACGGCGTAGATCTTGAAGAAGAATTTCGTGCGCAGGCCGGCGCCGTTGAGGGCGAGCGTGTGTTCGCCGATGGTGGCCGAATCCTGAAACCGGATGCCGGCCACCTCGGTGGTGGCGTGGGCGAGCAGGGTGAAAAGGCAGCACAGGAGGGCGGTGAGGGTTCTCATGGAGTCTCCAGAAAGACACAGGGCGGGTGCCGCCCCTGCGCGACACCCGCCCATCCTAACAGGCTTGCGAACGATCGTGCCAAATGTCAGCGGCGCACCTCGCCGTTGCCGAACACGATCCATTTCTGGCTGGTGAGCCCTTCGAGGCCGACCGGGCCGCGCGCGTGGATCTTGTCGGTGGAGATGCCGATCTCGGCGCCCAGCCCGTACTCGAAGCCGTCGGCGAAGCGGGTGGAGGCGTTGATCATGACCGAGGCGGAATCGACCTCGCGCAGGAAGCGCATGGCGGCGGTGTAGTTCTCGGAGACGATGCTCTCGGTGTGCCCGGAGCTGTAGCGGTTGATGTGCTCGATGGCCGCATCGAGCCCGTCGACCACGCGCACCGCGATGATCGGCGCGAGATATTCCTCGGACCAGTCGCTCTCCTGGGCGGCTTCGAGATGGCGCGGATCGACGCCCGCCGCACGCAGGATCGCCAGGCTTTGCGCACAGGCACGCAGGGTCACGCCCTTGTCGGCCAGCATCTGGCCGATGCGCGGCAGCTGGGCATCGGCGATGGCGGCGTCGATCAGCAGGGATTCTGCGGTGTTGCAGGTGCCGTAGCGCTGGGTCTTGGCGTTTTCGACGATGGCCACGGCCTTGTCCGCATCGGCGGCCGTGTGCACGTAGACATGACAGTTCCCGTCCAGGTGCTTGATCACCGGCACGCGCGCCTCGCGCGAGATGCGCTCGATCAGGCCCTTGCCGCCGCGCGGCACGATCACGTCCACATACTCGGGCAGGGTGATGAGCTGGCCGACGACGGCCCGGTCGGTGGTTTCGATCACCTGCACCGCGGTGTCCGGCAGGCCGGCATCGCCCAGGCCGGCGCGCACGCAGGCGGCGATGGCCTGATTGCTGTGGATGGCCTCCTTGCCGCCGCGCAGGATGGCGGCGTTGCCCGATTTGAGGCACAGGCCGGCCGCGTCCGCGGTCACGTTGGGGCGGGCCTCGTAGATGATGCCGATCACCCCCAGCGGCACGCGCATCTTGCCCACCTGGATGCCGCTCGGGCGGCGTTTGACGTCGGTGATCTCGCCCACCGGGTCCGGCAGGGCGGCGATCTGCTCCAGGCCCTGGGCCATGGCCTCGATGCCTTTTTCGGTGAGCGTGAGGCGGTCGACCAGGGCGGGCTCCAGGCCGTCGTCCCGGGCCTGGGCGAGGTCCGCGGCGTTGGCGCTCAGCAGCGCGTCCTTGCTCGAGCGCAGGCGGCTGGCAATGGCGCTCAGCGCCTGGTTCTTGGCGTCGGTGGTGGCGGCGGCGAGCACGCGTGAAGCGGCGCGGGCCTGCTGGCCGACGGTCTGCATGTAGCTTGCGATGTCCATGATGCGGCGTTGTCGATACGAGACGGTAATTGACCAGATTACCGCATCGACGGCGGATGCGGCAAAGCGGGGCGGATCAGCGGCCCGGCGCGGGGCGCGCGGTGCCCGGCGGGCACAGGCGCAGGCACAGGCGCAGGCACTCGTCCCAGACGTCGCCGGGGGCGATGCCCTTGATGATGCGATCGATGCGCGCCGCGTGGGCCAGGGCCGCGCGCACGGCACCGGGGCGCAGGCGGCCGAGGGCGCGCTGCAGGGCATTGCGGCGCCGGTCGTCGAACACGCGCTCGGCCTTCATGGCCGCCGCGACCGGCTGGCCGCGCTGCTGGGCCGACTGGATGCGCGCCAGGGTGCGTACCTCGTTGGCCAGCGTCCACAGCACCAGCGGCGGCGCCGTACCTTCGCCCGCCAGCCCCTCGAGCAGGCGGCTGCAGCGCGCGGCGTTGCCCTCGAGCAGCGCCATGCGCAGATGTTCGACACTGTAGCGGGCCACGTCGAGCACCGCCTCGCGGATCTGCTCCAGGCTCAGCTCGCCTGCCGGATACAGCAGCGCCAGCTTGCGCAATTCCTGATGCGCGGCCAGCAGATTGCCTTCCACATGGTCGGCGATGAAGGCGAGTGCCTCGGCGGGCGCCGACTGCTGCTGCGCGCCCAGGCGCAGGGCGATCCAGCCGGGCAGCTGCTCGCGGGGCGGAGCGTTGCATTCGACCACCACGCCGCGCCTGTCGAGCGCACCGAACCAGGCGGTCTTGCGGGTGGCCCAGTCCAGCTCGGGCAGGGTGATCAGGGTGAGCACGTCCTCGGCGCGATCGGGCGTATGTTCGGCCAGCTGCTTGAGGGCGTCGCCGCCGTCCTTGCCGGGCTTGCCGTTGGGGATGCGCAGGTCGACCACCTTGCGGCTGCCGAACAGGGACATCGTGCCGGTGGAGGCGAACAGGGCCTCCCAGCCGAAACCGGGGCCGCTGACCAGGATCTCGCGTTCGTCGAAGCCCTGCTGCCGGGCCGCGGCGCGGATCGCGTCGCCGGCCTCGGAGACGAGCAGCGGTTCGTCGCCATGGACGACGTAGAGCGCGCCGAGCGTCTGCCCCAGCTGGGTGGCGAGACGGTCGGGCGCGAGCTTCATTGCGCGGTGTCGAGCTTGATCGTGGCGAGGCGACGCATCAGCTGCTGGATCAGGTCGTTTTCCATGTCGTTGTACAACAGCGTCTCCTCCTGTGCCTTGGCCAGCACCTGGGAGTCGTCGAAGGTGATGTCGCGGCGCAGGATGATGCGGTCCGGCGCGCGCAGGGTCTTGCCGGTGGGGGTGTCGACCGCGTACGCGAGGGTGTAGAAGAGCCGGTACTCACGCGCCTTGCCGGCGGCGTTGAGGCTGAGGATGTCCTTTTCCTTCCTGAGCTGGATCACCCGGATCACCGCCTCGGCCTGTGGGGCGGTGTCGACGACCTCGACATCGTTGAGCCGCAGCTGGCGGCGCAGGTCGACGAGCACCGCATTGTTCTCGTCGCCCGCAAGATAGACCGTATGGAACGGCATGGCGATGTTGCCGCGCAGGTGGAAGCCGCAGGCGCTCAGCACCAGGGCCGCGAGGGCAACGAACAGGTGGCGTCGCAGGGGCAGGGTCATACAGGCACTCCGGTGGGGTGGGCGCTTGCGGCGCTCAGCATACGATGTTCACGAGGCGACCGGGGACGACGACCAGCTTGCGCACCGGCTTGCCATCCATGAAGCGCACCGCGGCCTCGTGGGCCAGGGCGGTGTTCTCGATCACGTCGCGGGGGGCGTCGGCGGCGACCTTGAGGCTGCCGCGCAGCTTGCCGTTGATCTGCAGCATCAGCTCGATCTCGTCCTGCACCAGGGCGGCCTCGTCCACCTGCGGCCAGGCGGCATCGAGGATGTCGTCGCCGAAGCCGCACTCGCGCCACAGGGCGTGGCAGATGTGCGGCGTGATCGGGGCGAGCACGCGCAGCAGGATGGAGAGCCCTTCGGCGACCACCTCGGCGTGCGCGGCCGCCGCGTCGGCGGGCGCTTTCTCGAGGGCGTTGAGCATCTTCATGGTGGCCGAGGCCACGGTGTTGAACTGGTGCTTGCCCAGGTCGTAGTCCGCCTGCTTGAGCAGGCCATGGAGCTCGCGCCGGACATCGGCGAGCGCTTCCGGCAGCGTGCCGCCGGGCAGCAGGCGGGCCTCGGGCAGGTGCGCGCGGATCTCGGTGGCGTAGCGGTGACCGAGGCTCCACACCCGACGCAGGAACCGGTAGGCGCCTTCGACCCCGGAGTCGGACCACTCGAGCTGCTGGTCCGGGGGCGAGGTGAAGATGATGAAGAAGCGCGCGGTGTCGGCGCCGTACTGATCGACCAGCGCCTGCGGATCCACGCCGTTGTTCTTCGACTTGGACATCTTCTCGGTGCCGCCGATGACCACCGGCTGGCCGTCGGCGCGCAGGGTGGCGCTCACCACGCGACCCTTGTCGTCACGCTCGACGTCCACGTCGGCCGGGTTGATCCACTGCTTCTTGCCGTCGGCCAGGTCGCGGTAATAGGTGTCGGCGACCACCATGCCCTGGGTCAGCAGGCGGGTGAAGGGTTCGCTCGCCGCGACGAGGCCTTCGTCACGCATGGCGCGGGTGAAGAAGCGCGAATAGAGCAGGTGCAGGATGGCATGCTCGATGCCGCCCACGTACTGGTCCACCGGGGCCCAGTAATCGACCCGTGCATCCACCATGGCCTCGGCGTTGTCGGCGCAGGCGTAGCGCAGGAAGTACCAGGACGACTCCACGAAGGTGTCCATGGTGTCGGTCTCGCGCCGCGCGCTCTGGCCGCATGTGGGGCAGGCGCATTCGTAGAACTCGGGCATGCGCGCCAGCGGCGAGCCGGCGCCGGTGATCTCCACGTTCTCGGGCAGTACCACCGGCAGCTGGTCGTCCGGCACCGGCACGTCACCGCAGGTGTCGCAGTGGATCATCGGAATCGGGCAGCCCCAGTAGCGCTGGCGGGAGATGCCCCAGTCGCGCAGGCGGTACTGCACGCGCTTGCTGCCCAGCCCCTTCGCGCCCAGGTCGGCGGCGATGGCGTCGATGGCTTCGAGGGAGCGCAGGCCGTCGTACTTGCCCGAATTGACCAGGCGGCCGTGCTCGGCGAACACGTCCTGCCAGTGCGACCAGGCCAGATGCTGTTCGTCGGCTTCGCCGCTCAGCGTGGGGGTGTGATCCACCAGCTTGGCGCTGGCGTCGGCGAACACGCCGGAGTTGGAATCGACCTTCTGGCCCCATTCGCCCGGCGCGATCACCGGGACGATGGGCAGCCGGTATTTGGTGGCGAAGGCGAAATCGCGCTCGTCATGGGCCGGCACCGCCATCACGGCGCCTTCGCCGTAGCCCATGAGCACGTAGTTGGCGACCCATACCGGCAGGTATTCGCCGGTGATCGGATGGACCACGCGCAGGCCGGTGGGCATGCCCTTCTTCTCGAGGGTGGCCAGATCGGCCTCGGCGACCCCGCCGCGCTGGCATTCGGCCACGAAGTCGGCCAGTGCCGGATTGCCTTCGGCGGCCTTGAGGGCGAGCGGATGCTCGGCGGCCACGGCCACGTAGGTGGCGCCCATCAGGGTGTCGCCGCGGGTGGTGAACACCTTGAGCACGCCGGCTTCGCCGATGCTCTCGAGGTCGTAGGGGAAATGCACCTCCAGCCCCTCGGAGCGGCCGATCCAGTTCTTCTGCATCAGCTTGACCTGCTCGGGCCAGCCCTCCAGCGCGTCCAGGGCGTCGAGCAGCTCGTCGGCGTAGGCGGTGATCTTCATGTAATACATGGGGATCTCGCGCTTCTCGATCAGCGCGCCGGAGCGCCAGCCGCGCCCGTCGATCACCTGCTCGTTGGCCAGCACGGTCTCGTCCACCGGATCCCAGTTCACCGTGCCCAGCTTCTTGTAGATCAGGCCTTTCTGGTACAGGCGGGTGAACAGCCACTGCTCCCAGCGGTAGTACTCGGGTGTGCAGGTGGCCAGTTCGCGGGACCAGTCGATGCCGAAGCCCAGCCGCTTGAGCTGGTTCTTCATGTAATCGATGTTGGCGTAGGTCCACTGGGCCGGGGGCACCTTGTTCTGGATGGCGGCGTTCTCCGCCGGCATGCCGAAGGCGTCCCACCCCATGGGCTGCATCACGTTGAACCCGCGCATGCGCTGCACGCGGCTGATCACGTCGCCGATGGTGTAGTTGCGCACATGGCCCATGTGCAGCTTGCCCGACGGGTAGGGGAACATGGACAGGCAGTAGAACTTCGGGCGGTCGGTGTCTTCGGCGACCTCGAAGCGCTTGTGCTCGGCCCAGTGCTGCTGGGCGGCGGTCTCGATGGCGGAGGCGTGATACTTGTCCTGCATGATGGCGGCTGGGCGACGGATCAAAACGCGCAAGTATACCGTGAAGCGTCTTGGCGCCGGGCGATTCAGGTGCCTGAACCGACGGGAATTTTCGCCGGTGAACGAAAAAACGGCACCCGGTTGCCCGGATGCCGAACTCCATCGAGGAGAGGGAGGGAGACGGTAGGCGCGCGCCTCAGGCGGCGCGATGCCAGCAACTGAAGTAGCGTTGCCAGTTGGCGGCCGTGGCCGCCGAGAGATCTTCGAAGAGGGTCAGCGGCAGGCGCATGGCGCGGTGCTGCATGCGCAGCACGTCCGCGAGGTTCGGCGTACAGAGGCTCGAATTCTCCGCCTCGAGCAGGGCGAGGAAGTTGTCCATGGCCGCACCCCAGTATTCGGCGTTGCCGACCCAGCCGGTGTCGGCGGTGGCCTTGCGCACGGCCTTGCGCCACAGTACTTCGGCGCGCTCGATCGATACGCCTGCCTTGCGCGCATACCAAGGCAGCAGCTTGGGTGATTTCATCTCTGTACTCCTTCGGCCGGTCTCCGGCTCATGTCATGGTCCTGCAAGCGCCGCCTTGTGGGCGGTTTTCTCTGCTCTGTTGGTGCAGGGCAATACAAACGATAGTTTGAATTCTACGCGGTTTTGAGGCGTATGTTCGTGAGAAAGTTCAAACAAATGTTGCTTTGCACAATCAAACCTTAGTCTTTTTGTCGGGTTTCGACAAGTGCTTGTTCCCGCAGCACAGTCCGGTCGGCGAGCCGGGTAGAATGAGCCCCCACAAGGAGGATGCATGACCGATCTGCTCGCCGGACTGAACCGGGAACAAACCCAGGCAGTCACCCTGCCACCCCAGCACGCCCTGATCCTGGCGGGCGCCGGATCGGGCAAGACGCGGGTGCTGACCACGCGCATCGCGTGGCTGATCCAGACCGGCCAGGTCACCCCGCAGGGCCTCCTCGCGGTGACCTTCACCAACAAGGCTGCCAAGGAGATGATCGCGCGCATCACCGCGATGCTGCCGATCAACACCCGGGGGATGTGGATCGGCACCTTCCACGGCCTGTGCAACCGGCTGCTGCGCACGCATCATCGCGAGGCGAATCTGCCCCAGCTGTTCCAGATCCTCGATTCGGCCGACCAGCTGGCGGCGATCAAGCGCCTGCTCAAGACCCTCAACGTGGATGACGAGAAGTACCCGCCGCGCGAGCTGCAGCACTTCATCAACGGCCAGAAGGAACAGGGCCACCGGCCCGCCGACGTGGAGGCCTGGGACGAGTTCACCCGCCGCCGCGTCGAACTGTTCGCGGAGTATGAGGCCCAGTGCCAGCGCGAGTCTGTTGTGGATTTTGCGGAGTTGCTGTTGCGCAGCTACGAGCTGCTCAAGCACAACGAACCGATCCGGAAGCACTACCAGCGCCGCTTCCGGCACATTCTCGTGGATGAGTTCCAGGACACCAACAAACTGCAGTACCGCTGGCTGAAGCTGCTCGCCGGCGGCGATGGCGAGGTGCCGGGCGCGTGCCTGTTCTGCGTCGGCGACGACGATCAGTCGATCTACCGCTTCCGCGGCGCCGAGGTGGGCAACATGCTGGCCTTCGAGCGTGAGTTCCAGGTGCCCAACGTGATCCGCCTGGAGCAGAACTACCGCTCCTGCGGCAACATCCTCGACGCGGCCAACGCGATCATCGCCAACAACACCCAGCGCCTGGGCAAGCAGTTGTGGACCGATCAGGGCGAAGGCGAGCCGATCCGCGTCTACGAGGCCTTTACCGACGGCGACGAGGCGCGCTGGCTGGTCGAGGAGATCCAGTCGCTGGTGCGCGACGGCCTGAGCCGCTCCGACATCGCAGTGCTGTACCGCTCGAATGCCCAGTCGCGGGTGCTCGAGCACCAGCTGTTCTCGGCCGGGGTGTCGTATCGCGTGTATGGCGGCCTGCGCTTCTTCGAGCGCCAGGAGGTCAAGCATGCGCTGGCCTACCTGCGCCTGATCGCCAACCCCGATGACGACACCGCCTTCGCCCGGGTGGTCAATTTCCCCACCCGCGGCATCGGCGCCCGCTCGCTCGAAGCGCTGCAGGACGCCGCGCGCACCTTCAACGGCAGTCTCTACGCCACCGTCTCGCACCTGACCGGCAAGCCGCGCAAGGCGATCGAGCCCTTCGTGGCCATGATCGAGAAGATGCGCAGCGATACCGCGGCCCTGCCGCTGCCCGAGGTGGTCGATCACGTGCTCGACCAGTCGGGCCTGCGCGAGCACTACCTGAGCCAGAAGGCCAAGGACGGTCAGGAACGGCTCGAGAACCTGGACGAGCTGATCAGCGCGGCGGCCAACTTCGTCGCCGAGATGCCGGCGCCCGAAGCGGCCGTGGATCACCCCCTGCTGGCCGATTTCCTCGCCCATGCCTCGCTCGAGGCCGGTGACCACCAGGCCGATGCCGGCGAGGACGCGATCCAGCTCATGACGGTCCATTCGGCCAAGGGGCTGGAGTTCGACGTGGTGTTCCTCACCGGCCTGGAGGAGGGCCTGTTTCCGCACGACAACAGCGTGCGCGAGCTCGACGGGCTGGAAGAGGAGCGCCGCCTCATGTACGTGGCGGT
Organism: Nitrogeniibacter mangrovi; assembly: GCF_010983895.1. Classification (GTDB taxonomy): domain Bacteria; phylum Pseudomonadota; class Gammaproteobacteria; order Burkholderiales; family Rhodocyclaceae; genus Nitrogeniibacter; species Nitrogeniibacter mangrovi. The sequence goes on along the minus strand of NZ_CP048836.1, from coordinate 3,382,017 downwards.
CACGCGGGCGCGCCAGCGCCTGTACGTGTCGCTGGCGCAAAGCCGCATGCTCCATGGGCAGACGCGCTATTGCATGCGTTCGCGCTTCCTCGACGAGATCCCGGTGGGGCTGACCAAGTGGCTCACGCCGCAGCAAAGCGCGTCGCGGCAGCCATCGCCCGGCGCTTTCGGCGCCGGCATGCGCCGCGCCGCCACGGCGCCGGCCCAGGCCTCGCGCGACCTCAACGGGCTGCGCATCGGCCAGGCGGTGCAGCATGCGCGCTTCGGCGTCGGCACCATCGTGGCGGCGGAGGGGAGCGGGGCGGATGCGCGCATCCAGATCAACTTCGGCCCCAACGGCATGAAGTGGCTGCTGCTCGGCGTGGCCAAGCTCGAACCGGTGGGGTGAGGCGCGCTCAGCCGGCGCCGAGCATGCGCGCGAGCAGGCTGCGGACCGTGGCCGGCTCGAAGGGCTTGTCGCAGATGCCGGAGACGCCCGCATCCTGAACGGCGGCCAGGCGACCGGCATCGGATTCGCTGGTGACCATCAGGATGGGCACGGCGCGCTGCCAGCTCTGGCGGCGGATGTGCTCGACCAGTTCCCGGCCATCCATCTCCGGCATGTTGTAGTCGGTGACCACCAGATCGACCATCACGTCGTTGATGATGGCCATGGCCTCGGCCCCGTCGCCGGCCTCGATGAAGTGTTCCACCCCCAGGTTGCCGAGCACGCGGCGGATGAATCTGCGCGCGTTGGGGCTGTCGTCCACCACCAGCACCTTGAGATCCTCCAGCGGCGTGTCGGTGCCGCCGAGCGCCTCGGCCGACAGCAGATCGAGGGTGTTGTCGAGGGCGCGGCCGAGCTGCGCGTTCGAAAACGGCTTCGGCACGATGCCGCAGATGCCCGACTGGCGCACCGGGTCGAGGGCCTGGGGGTTGGTTTCGCTGGACACCAGGATGAAGGCGACCGCCTCGAGCAGGGGGTGGGCGCGCATCTGCCGGACCAGCTCGGTGCCCGAACCGTCGGGCAGGTACAGGGCGCTGATGACCAGGTCCGGGCGCTGCGCCAGCATGGTGTCGATCGCCTCCGCGGTGCTGGAGGCGTGCCGGGGCGCAGGCAGGCCCAGGTCGGTGCACGCCTGGGCGATGATCCGGGCCTGCATGGCGGAGGGTTCGACGATGAGCGTATCGAGTTCGGTGACGTTCAGTGTGGCGGTCATGCCTGTCGTTTTCTGTCAGCGGGCGATGCACTTCGTAACGGCCGTTTTCCGCGAAACTTTGACGCATCGCAGTCGTCGGAATATCAGGGTCGGTTAATATTCTGACGGCGTACGGCACGCGTACGCCCCCGATCATCGTCGGCCGGCGCGCGCCGGCCATCCCCATTGCATGCTTGGAGAATTGCATCCATGAAACACATCGCAGCCCGTGCACTCGTCGGTCTGGCCGCCCTCGGCCTGGCCACGGCCGCCTCCGCCCAGGTCAAACCCGAGGACATGATCAAGTTCCGCCAGTCCGGCTATGCCTTCATGGCCTGGAACATGGGCAAGATCAAGGCCCAGGTGGTCGACGGCGCGGTGCCCTACGACAAGGCTCAGGTCGAGGCGGCCGCCAATGTTATCGCCGCCGTGGCCAATTCCGGCATGGGGGCGCTGTATGCGCCGGGGACCGATCAGGGCAAGGGATGGGAGAAGACCCGGCTCAAGTCCGCGTTCTTCCAGCAACCGGATGAAGTGCGCAAGATCGCGATGAACTTCGTCAAGCAGGCCAACGCCTTGCAGGCGGCCGCCGCGACCGGCGACCCGGCCGCCATCAAGGCCCAGTTCGGCGAGACCGGCAAGGCCTGCAAAGCGTGCCACGAGAAATTCCGCGAAGAGGAATGAGACAGGCACCCCGAGGCCGTCGCACGCCACAATGAAAATGAAAAAGACCGCCCCGGGGCGGTCTTTTTCATGGTGCCGGGCTCACCACGCCGGCGTGTCGATGCTCGGTGGCGGGGGCGGTGGATTGAAGGCGCCCGACGCGGACCAGACCGCCGCCGTCGCCAGGACCAGCGCCACGATGAAGGCGACCGGACCGCCGCCGCGTGCATCGCGGTGCGGTGCGTCGGCGCCAACGTCGCGGCGGCCGGTGATCATGGCCGGCACCAGGCGTTCGCGCCGGGCCACGGCGTAGTACACGATCGCGGCCAGATGCAGGCCGACCAGCACGTAGAGGGCAATCTCGCCGCGATGATGCCAGCCGGTCAGCGCGTCTGAGGTGTCCTTGGAGACCAGCGGATAGAGGGGGGCGTTGAAGGCGATGTCGTCGTTCGCGAACAGCCCGGTGAGCGCCTGCGCGGCGAGCAGGCCGAGCAGGGCGAGCACCGACAGGGCGCCGAGCGGGTTGTGGCCGATGCCGCGCCACTGGCCCTTGATGTAGGCGGCGATGGCCCCCGGGCCGCGCACGAAGTGGCCGAAACGGGCGTAGGTGGAGCCCACGAAGCCCCAGACCAGGCGGAACACCAGCAGACCGACCAGGAGCAGGCCGATGCGCTCGTGCCAGAGCATGAGGTTGCCGCCGATCTTGGCGGTGACGAAGGCGCCGACCACGCCGGCCACGAGGGACCAGTGAACGAGGCGGGTGGGCAGGTCCCAGAGGCGGATGCTGCGGGTCATGAGGATCTCTCGGATATCTGGACGGCCGGGTGGACTGCGCGCGGGCGAAAAAGCTCCCGATCGCCGCCCTCAGGTGCCGTATTTTCGCGCCAGGGTGTCGTGCAGGTCCACGTATTGCCCGGTGAGCTTGTGCTTCGGGTCGAGGTGGATCATGGGTTGGGCTTTCTCGTGCGACTCCTTGATCTTCACCGAGGCCGACAGGTAGGGCTCGATGATGGGCAGGCCCTCGTCGATGAGCTCCTGCACCACCTTTTTCGGCAGGCTGGCGCGCGGCTGGAACTGGTTGACCACGATGCCCTCGATCTCGAGCGCGTCGTTGTGATCGGCACGGATCTCGGCCACGTTGTCGAGCAGGGCGTAGAGCGCGCGGCGGGAGAAATCGTCGCAGTCGAAGGGAATCAGGCAGGCGTCGGCGGCGATCATCGCCGAGCGGGTGTAGAAGTTCAGCGCCGGCGGGGTGTCGATGTAGATGGCGTCGAATTCGTCGGCCAGTTCATCGAGCGCCTCGCGCAGCTTGAAGATCTTGTAGCGCGATTCGAGCTTGCCCTGCAGTTCTTCGAGCTCCGGATGCGAGGGCATCACGTACAGGCCCGGGAACGGGGATTCGACCACGAATTCGTCGAGCGGCTTGGGGTTGAGGCGGAAGTTCAGCGTCTGGTCGAAGAAATCGGCCAGTGACGCGTCCAGCGCGTCGGCGCCGGCACCCAGCAGGTAGCGGGTGGAATTGCCCTGCGGGTCCAGATCCACCACCAGCGTGCGCTTGCCCTGGTGGGCGCCGATGGCCGCCAGGTTGCAGGTGATGGTGGATTTGCCGACGCCCCCTTTCTGATTGAAGATCACACGTCGCATGCTGTCTTGCCTCCCCTTCGATGCCGCCCGATTGTGTTCGGTGTGCGCACATTCTGCCAGCAATGCTGCGTCGCGATAAGGGTTTACCATGGCTGCCCGAATCGCTTCATGCGATAATGCGCGCGCTTTTTCGCATGGCGCGATCCCGGTCTCTCCCCGGCCGGTACCACGCCCCGCCGCGACCGCAACACCCTGTTGCGGTGACAACCACAAACCTCAAAGCGGCGAGTCGAGACGTGAAGGGCAGGCCGTCGCCCCGGCGACGGAATCGATTGGCTGGAGAGACCTTAGAGGGGGACTCATGGATCAGGATTTCATCGCCGCCGCGCTGGAATATCACCGCGCGCCGACCCGCGGCAAAATTTCGGTCGTTCCGACCAAGGGACTGACCAACCAGCGCGACCTGGCGCTGGCCTACTCGCCCGGCGTGGCCGCCGCCTGCAACGCGATCGTTGACGACGCCGCGCAGGCCAGCGAGCTGACCTCGCGCGGCAATCTCGTCGGCGTGGTGACCAATGGCACCGCCGTGCTGGGTCTGGGCAACATCGGCCCGCTGGCTTCCAAGCCGGTGATGGAAGGCAAGGGCTGCCTGTTCAAGAAATTCGCCAACATCGATGTGTTCGACATCGAGCTGGCCGAAAACGACCCGGACAAGCTCATCGACATCATCGCCGCCCTCGAGCCCACGCTCGGCGGCATCAATCTGGAAGACATCAAGGCGCCCGAGTGCTTCTACATCGAGAAGAAGCTGCGCGAGCGCATGAACATTCCCGTCTTCCATGACGACCAGCACGGCACCGCCATCATCTCCGCCGCCGGCCTGATCAACGGCCTCAAGGTGGTGGGCAAGGACATCGGCACCGTCAAGCTGGTGTGCTCCGGCGCCGGCGCCGCCGCCATTGCCTGCCTCGACCTCATGGTCAGCCTCGGGCTCAAGCGTGAGAACGTGTACGTGTGCGATTCGCGCGGTGTGATCCGTGTCGGCCGCGACGAGAACATGGAGGCCAACAAGGCGCGCTATGCGCAGCAGACCGAGGCGAAGACGCTGGGCGAGGTGATCGAGGGCGCGGACATCTTCCTCGGCCTGTCCACCGCCGGGGTGCTCAAGCCCGAGATGGTGGCGCGCATGGGCGACAAGCCGCTGATCTTCGCGCTCGCCAACCCGACCCCGGAGATCATGCCGGAGGAGGCCAAGGCGGTGCGTCCGGACTGCATCATCGCCACCGGTCGCTCCGACTATCCGAACCAGGTCAACAACGTCCTGTGCTTCCCGTTCATCTTCCGTGGCGCGCTCGACGTGGGCGCCACCACGATCACCGAGGAGATGAAGCTGGCCTGCGTGAAGGCCATTGCCGAGCTGGCCGAGGCCGAGCAGAGCCATGCGGTCGCCACCGCCTATGCCGGCGCCGACCTGCGCTTCGGGCCCGACTACATCATTCCCAAGCCCTTCGATCCGCGCCTGATCATCAAGATCGCGCCGGCGGTGGCGCGCGCGGCGATGGAATCGGGCGTGGCGACGCGGCCGATCGAGGACTTCAAGGCCTATGCCGAGAGCCTGACCAACTTCGTGTACCAGTCCGGCATCATCATGAAGCCGGTGTTCTCGGCGGCGAAGAAGATCCCGGCGGAGAAGAAGCGGGTGCTCTACTCCGAGGGCGAGGATGTGCGCGTCCTGCATGCGGTGCGCGCGGTGCTCGACGAAGGCCTTGCGCAGCCGATCCTGATCGGTCGCCCGGCGGTGATCGAGCATCGCATCGCCAAGGCCGGCCTCGATCTGGTCATCGGACGCGATTTCGAGGTGGTCAACACCGAGGACGATCCGCGCTACCGGGAACTGTGGCAGGACTATCACAAGATGATGTCCCGCGACGGCATCACCGCCGAGATCGCCCGCGCCAAGCTGCGTCGCGACACCACCCTGATCGGCTGCATGCTGCTGCGCCGCGGCGATGCCGACGCGCTGGTGTGCGGCACCTACGGGACCTACGACTACCACCTCAAGCAGGTGCAGGACGTGATCGGGCTGGCCCCGGGCGCGCATCGCTTCGCGGCCATGAGCATCCTGCTGCTGCCCAAGCGGGTCCTGGCGATCGCCGACACCTACGTGAACGAGAGCCCGAGTGCCGACGAGGTGGCCGAGATCGCCGCCATGGCGGCGGACGAGCTCAAGCGCTTCGGGATCAAGCCCAAGGTGGCGCTGCTGTCGCACTCGAACTTCGGCAGTTCCAACTCCGCCTCGGCGCGCAAGATGCGCCAGGCGCGCGACCTGCTCGTGGCGCGTCGCGCCGACATCGAATGCGACGGCGAGATGCATCCCGACGCCGCGCTCGATCCGGACATCCGCGCCGAGGCCAGCTTCGAGAGCACGCTGTCGGGGCAGGCCAACCTGATGGTGATGCCCAACATCGATGCGGCCAACATCAGCTTCAACCTGTGCAAGCAGGCCAACAGCGATGGCGTCTCGGTGGGGCCGATCCTGCTCGGGGCCGCCAAGGCCGTCCACATCCTCACCGCCACCGCCACCGTTCGTCGGTTGGTGAACATCACCGCGCTGGCCGTGGTGGATGCCTCGGAGCCGCACAAGGCCTGAACCGGGCCCCGTTGCCGAGCCAGGGCGCCTGCGGGCGCCCTTTTTTCGTCCTCGTCCCGTGTCCGCTCGCGCCGTGTCCGATTCAAGCTTGCCCGGAGGGCGCCGATACAAGAAGCCTGATAGCCCTGAAAGGGAGTGACAATGGCGATCGAAGTCGTACATGGCGAGAGCCGGTCGATGGACCCGCGCCAGGCCGTCGCCGAGCTGGCGGCGGCCTTCGGCCCGGGCACCCTCGATGCGGTCATCTTCTTCTGTTCCCCGGACTACGTGCTCGGGGAACTCGGATCGGCGCTGCAGGACACCTTTGTCTGCCCGACCACCGGGTGCACGGCGGCCGGGCAGATCGGCGCGGACGGATTCGAACACACCGGGATTCTCGGGGTGGGTTTTCGCGGTGGCGGCCTGCGTCTGCAGCCGTATCCGATCACCCCGCTCGCGGATCATGCCCACCGGGCCGTGCGCATCGCCGAGGCGGTGCGCGAACGCGGTGCCGCGCATCCGGACCTGAGCCGCTTCGGCCTGCTGCTGGTCGATGGCCTGTCCATGCTCGAGGAGCGCCTGGTCGCCAGCCTCTACCAGGCGGTCGGCAACATGCCCATCGTCGGCGGCTCGGCCGGCGACGACCTGCGCTTCGAAAGCACCCACGTCTATGACGGTGCCGGTCGCTTCCTCAGCGACGCGGCCGTGTTCTGTCTGGTCGAGTGCGACGCGCCGATCCAGCCCATGAAGGTGCAGCACTTTCATCCCACCGCGACCGAACTGGTCATCACCGCCGCCGACCCGGAGCGCCGGATCATCTACGAGATGAACGGCGAACCGGCGGCCGTGGCCTACGCCGAGGCGCTGGGGCTGACCCCGGACGCGCTGACGGCCGAGGTGTTCTCCTGCCATCCGCTCGTGCTGTCCTTCGGTCAGGAGCCCTATGTGCGTTCCGTCCAGCAGATCGGCGCGGACATGTCCCTGACCTGCTATTGCGCGATCGAGGAGGGGCTGATCGTGACCATCGGCGCCGCCGTCGATCCGCTCGAAACCCTGCAGACGGCCTTCTCGGAGCTGCGTCGCGCGATGCCCGAGCCAGCCCTGATCCTGGCCTGCGACTGCATCCTGCGCCGGCTCGAATTCGAGGGCGAGGGCATCGACGCCGCGGTCGGCCGGCTCATGGCCGCCAACCGGGTGTTCGGATTTTCCACCTATGGTGAACAGTTCAACGGCGTGCACGTGAACCAGACGTTCACCGCCGTGGCCATCGGAGGTTGAACCGTGAGCGAGATCGAAACACCGGCCGCCGCAAGCCCCTATGCGGCCCTGTCGAGCGAGGCCCTGCAGCGCAAGCTGGTCGCCCGCGACAAGACGATCGAGGTGCTCAAGCGGCGTCTCATGCAGGAGGCGGTCAGCGGCAAGGATTCGCCCTACGCGATCCTGGAGCAGAACCTCTCGCTGCAGCAGGTCGTCGCCCGCAAGACCGAGGAACTGGAGACGGAGCGGCACGAACTGCAGCGGGCGCTAGAGGAGTTGCGCCTGACCCAGGCGCAGCTGCTGCAGGCGCAGAAGATGGAGTCCGTCGGCCAGCTTGCGGCGGGCATCGCCCACGAGATCAACACCCCGACCCAGTACGTCATGGACAACGTCGGTTTCATCCAGACCGCCTCGGGGACGCTGCTCGGCCTGGTCGACAAGGCCGTGGGCCTGGCCGAGGTGGCCCGCCCGCTGCTGCCGGAGGCGGAGGCGATGGTCGAATTCGACGCGACCCTCAAGCGCGCCCGGCTCGACTTCCTGCGGCGGCAGATCCCGGGCGCCCTCGACGAGTCGCTCGAAGGCCTGGGGCACATCTCGCGCATCGTCGCCGCGATGAAGGAGTTTTCCCATCCCTCCGGCGGCGAGAAGGAGCCGGTGGACATGCGCGAGCTGATCGCCACCACGCTGACGGTGGCGCGCAACGAATGGAAATACGTGGCCGAGGTCGAGACCCGCTTCGCGGACGATCTGCCCAGCCTGCCGTGCCAGCGCGACATGATCGGCCAGGTGGTGCTCAACCTGGTGGTCAACGCGGCCCATGCGATCGCCGGTACGCTGCGCGAAGGGGTGCGCGACAAGGGCCGCATCGAGATCTCCGCCGCCTGCCGGGGCGATGCCATGGAGATACGGGTGTGCGATGATGGCAGCGGTATTCCGATCGGGATTCGCGATCGGATCTTCGACCCCTTCTTCACCACCAAGGCGGTGGGCAAGGGCACCGGTCAGGGGCTTGCGATCGCCTATTCCACGGTGGTCGACAAGCACCAGGGTGAGATCTTCTGCGAGTCCGAAGAAGGGGTCGGCAGTTGTTTCGTGGTGCGCCTGCCGCTCGACGGCGGTGCGGGAAGGAGTACGTGATGCAGGTGGTGGTTGTCGATGACGAGCCGCGGGTGCTGGCCGGTATCGAGCGGACCCTGATGATGAGCGGGCGTGACTGGGGTCTGCGCTTCGCCACCAGCGGCCAGGAGGCGCTGGAGATGCTCGAGGCGCAGCCGGCCGACGTGGTCATCTCGGACATGCGCATGCCCTTCATGGATGGCGCCGAGCTGCTCGTCCGGGTGCGCGAGCGCTGGCCCGGCACGATCCGGATCATCCTGACCGGCTACTCCGAGATGGACGCGACCATGCGCATGCTGGACGTGGCCCATCAGTTCGTCGCCAAGCCCTGCGACAGCAAGGCCCTGCTCGACGCGGTGGAGAACGCCATCGGGCTGCGCGCCTTGTTCGCCGATCCGCAGGTGGTGGATGTGGTCGGTCGCATCAGCCGGCTGCCCGCTTCGCCCAAGGTGTTTACCCGGCTGTGCGAACTCATGGCCGATCCGGAGACCGATCTGCGCCGCATCGCCGATCTGCTCGGCAGCGATCCGGCCCTGTCGGCGAAGCTGCTGCAGCTGGCCAATTCGGCCTACTTTGCGCGCGGCAGCGCCATTCACGACGTCGGCCAGGCGATTGCCCGGCTGGGGCTGGACAATGTGCGCCTGCTGGTGCTGGCCGCCCAGGTGTTCGCCACCGGGGACGGTGACGGTCATATCGATGCGCTCCAGCACCGGGCCCTGCTGGCCAGTCAGCTGGCCGCCCACATCGGTGGCATCAAGGGCCCGGCGCCCACGGCGGCGCTGCTGGCCCATGTGGCCTTGAGCATCCCCGAAATCGCCGACCCGGAGGTGCGCGACGAGGTGACCGCCTGCGCCACGCCCCTGCATGCCGCCGTCGGGGCCTATCTGCTGGCGGTGTGGGGGCTGCCCATGGAGATCGTCAATGCGGTGGCTTGGCATGAAGATCCGGCGCGCAGCTCACCCACCCACTTCGATACCGCCGGCGTGGTGCATGTGGCGACCCGGCTCGCCAATGGCCGCGAGCCCGACCTGGCCTATCTCGAGCGCGTCGGCGTCGGCGCCAAGTGGCCGCAGTGGCAGGCCTGGATGCAATCGACGAACGAGGACATTTCCGATGACTGACACGCCCTTGCCGCGCATTCTCTGCGTTGACGACGAGCCCAACGTCCTGTCGGCGATGGAGCGGAACCTGGGGGCCGATTTCGACGTGGTCGTGGCCAACGGGGGCGAGGCCGCGCTGGACGCCATCCGCTGGCAGGAACCCTTCGCGGTGATCATGTCCGACATGCGCATGCCGGGCATGGATGGCGCCACCTTCCTGGCCAAGGCCCGGGAGCTGTCGCCCGACAGCGTGCGTCTGCTGTTGACCGGGCAGGCCGATCTCGAGTCCTCGATCGCCGCCATCAACAAGGGCGCGATCTTCCGCTACCTGTGCAAGCCGTGTCCCAAGGACGAACTGAGCGCCACGCTCGCCGACGCGGTCGGCCAGTACCGCCTGCTGCGTGCCGAAAAGGAATTGCTCGAAACCACCGTGAGCGCCTCGGTCAAGACCCTCACCGAGGTCCTTGCGATGGTCGCGCCGTGGGCCTTCCAGCGCTCCACCTTCGCCCAGTCGTGTGTGCGTCACGCGTTGCCGAAGCTCGAATGGCCGGACGGCTGGATCTACAACGTGGCGGCCGCGCTCAGCCAGATCGGCTGTGTCGGCATTCCCGCCGAGGTGGTGCAGGCCGATGCGGCGCACCGCAACCTCGATCCGGAGCAGCGCGAGCTGCTGCGCTCCCATCCCGAGGTGGCTTGCCGCCTGGTCGAGCGCATCCCCCGCATGGAGACGGTGGCGCGGATCATCCGCTATCAGCACAGCGCCGCGCCGGCCGACGAAGCGCTCGAGGTCATCCGTGGCAGCCAGCTGCTGCGCGCCGCCCTCGAACTCGAGCGTCATGCGACCCGGGAAAACGGCCTGGAGCGGCCTTGGGAGATCCTGCGGGCGCTCAAGCCCGCCATTCCCGATTACATCATCAAGGCCCTGTCCGATCTGCGCGCCGGGGTGGCCGGACGGCGTGCGGCGCGCGTCTCGGAGCTCATGCCCGGCTGGGTGGTCGAGGAGGACATTCGCACCACCAACGGCCTGATGGTGCTCACCAAGGGGCACGAACTGACCGAGACCGCCATCGCCGCCCTGCACCGGCTGCTCGCGGCCCATGCGATCCGCGAGCCGATCCGGGTCAGTTCGCGCACCGGCGAGGAGGCTGCCGCCCCCTCCGGCTGACCCTGGTGCGCAGCCCGAACGGGGCGGGCTTGATAGAATCAGCCGGTCGTCATTTCCGGTCGTCTGCGATGTCCACCATTTTCCGGGGCGCTGCCCTGCTTGTCTTGCTGGGCCTGGCCCACGCCGCGTTCGCCGAGCGACTGCTGGTCCTCGACGAGACCACGGTCACGCCCGGCCGGGCCTCCGGGGCCACCGTGGTGGATACCGCGCCCGGCGCGCGCTTGCCCGACGCCCTGGTCGCCAGCGCGCGCATCGACGAGCTCGTCGTGGCGGTACCGATGTCTGCCGATGGCGAACAGAACGGGCAGACCCGACGCTATGCCTTCGTGTGGCCGGACACCTTGTCCGGCATGGCGACCGTGACCCTCAAGGACGTGGCGCGCAATGCGGTGCTGGTCCGGGTGGGCGCGCCCGCCGTGGCCGGTGCCGACGCCGCGCCCCTGCCGACCCGTACCGAGGTCGTGCCGGAGCCGGTGGTGCAGCCGACCGAGCCGGCGCTGACCACCAACGAACCCATGTACTTCCTGGTGAGCCCCGATGCCGATTTTTCGGCGCGTTTCCAGCTCAGCTTCAAGTACCGTCTGTTCGAGCGCGACCGGGGCTTCGCCAGTCTTGTGCCCATCCTCGGCGGGCTGCATTTCGGCTACACCCAGACCTCCATCTGGGACCTGGGCGAACCGTCCGCGCCGTTTCGCGACACCAGCTACCGGCCCTCGCTGTTCTACGACTGGCCCATGCATCTGGCCAAGGACAGCCGCCACTCGGTGGTCTGGCGCGGCGGCCTGGAGCACGAATCGAACGGCCGTGACGGCGAGCGCTCGCGCAGCATCAACACCGTCTTCCTGCAGATGGACTGGCGTTACCGGCTGTCCGATCTGAACACCATCGGGTTCAAGCCCAAGCTCTGGGGCTACATCGAAAAGAACGACAACCCCGACATCCAGCGTTATCGCGGCTATGGCCAGCTGGAGGCGAGTTTCTGGCACAAAGACTGGAAGGGGGCGGTGCTGATCCGCCGCGGCGAGGCCGGCAAGGGCGCCACCCAGGTGGACCTGTCCTACCCGCTCAAGGGGCTGTTCCCGCGCGCCGGGGGCGGCTTCTTCCACATGCAGTATTTCGACGGTGAAGGCGATACACTGCTCGAATACGATCGGGCGCGCGATCCGCAGCTGCGCGTCGGTTTTTCCATCGTTCGCTAATGTGCAAGGAGTCAGCGTCATGACGCATGCCATCCGATTCGAGCAGACCGGTGGCCCCGAAGTCCTCCAGTGGGTGGCGGTCGACGTGCCGCCGCCGGGGCCGGGCGAAGTGAGCCTGCGTCACACTGCCGTGGGCCTGAACTACATCGACACCTACCATCGCAGCGGCCTGTATCCGGTCGAGCTGCCCTCCGGCCTCGGGGTCGAGGCCGCCGGCGTCGTCACCGCGCTCGGGCCCGGCGTCGACCACCTGGCCGTGGGCGACCGGGTGGCCTACGCGGGCGGCCCGCTCGGCGCTTACGCCGAGGCGCGCACCATGCCGGCGGCGCCGCTGGTGAAGCTGCCCGATGCGGTGGGTGACGAGGTCGCGGCGGCGATGATGCTCCAGGGCCTCACCGCCCAGTACCTGCTGCGCCAGACCTATGTGGTCAAGCCCGGCGACACCATCCTGGTCCATGCCGCCGCCGGCGGCGTCGGCCTGCTCCTGTGCCAGTGGGCCAAGCATCTGGGCGCCACCGTCATCGGCACCGTGGGCTCGGCGGAAAAGGCGACGCTGGCGCGCGCCCATGGCTGCGATCACACCATCCTCTATCGCGAAGAACCCTTCGCCGAGCGGGTACGCGAACTCACGGGGGGGCAGGGCGTGCCGGTGGTCTACGACGCGGTGGGCAAGGACACCTTCATGGATTCGCTCGCCTGCCTGCGACCGATGGGGCTGATGGTCTCTTTCGGCAACGCCTCGGGCGCGGTGCCGCCCGTCGATCTCGGCCTGCTCGCCAAGATGGGGTCGTTGTTCGTCACCCGTCCGACCCTGTTCACCTACGCCGCCGAGCGTGAGCGCCTCGACCAGATGGCGGCCGAGCTGTTCGACGTGGTCGGCCGGGGCATCGTCAAGGTGGAGATCAACCAGCGCTACGCGCTCGCCGAGGCCGCCCAGGCGCACCGGGATCTGGAAGCCCGGCGCACCACCGGTTCGACCGTGCTGGTGGTCGCATGAGGCGTACGATCCTCGCGGTGCTCATCGGCGCCAGCGTCCTGGGGGCGGGCCCGCTTCAGGCCGCCGGTCCGCTGCTCTCGCCCGCCGGCATCGCCTACATGAAGGCCGAGGAACATCGCATCGATCGCCAGTTCGCCACCCGTGCCGCCCAACTCGGCGGCGTGCCGGTGTCGGTGGTGCTCGACGGCATGCCGCGTGGCCCGCGCATCACCGACACTGGGCAGCGGATCATCCAGGTCATTGAACGGCACACGGGGGGCGCCCTGAGCCGGGACGTGCGTGCCGGCATCCAGGCGGCCGACGACGAACGCAAGGCCGCCCTGGCCCGGGCCCGCGAGGAGGCGGCGCGGCGCTGAGCGGTGTTCGCTGCGCTCAGAACAGTTCCAGATCGTCGTTGAAGGTGCGCGGCAGGATCTCGCCGGCCTCGACCAGCGCCGGGTAGGCACAGACGCGGTTGCGGCCGTGATTCTTGGCGTAGTAGAGCGCCTCGTCGGCGGCCCCTAGGGCGGCCGACGGGGTGTCGCCGGCGCGCAGGGGCACGTAGCCGATGCTGATGGTGACCTGACCCACCTGGGGGAAATGGTACTGCTCCACCTTTTCGCGAAAGCGCTCCAGGACCCGTGCCACATCCTCGGCCGAGGTCGGGGTCAGCACCGCCACGAACTCTTCGCCGCCGAAGCGGAACAGCTTGTCCTCGAAGCGAAAGCTCTCGCGCATCAGATTGGCCAGCAGGATCAGGACCTCGTCGCCGTAGAGGTGGCCGAATTCGTCGTTGATGCGCTTGAAGCGGTCGGCGTCCATGACCGCCAGCCAGTGCGGCGCCGAGACCGGGCCGTGCTGGCGCCGGTCGGCACCGGGCAGGAGCGCCTCGTCCACCCGTGATGCGGTGATGGCCCCCAGGATCTTGTCGAGATTGTCGTCGAAAGTGCGCCGATTGAGCAGACCGGTGAGGGTGTCCCGCTCGCTGTAGTCGAGCAGGCTCAGGTAGTTGCGATACAGGTTGATGAAGCCGAGTGCGAGATCGAGCCGCTCGTTGTCCAGCGCTGCCGAGGCGCGCAGCTCGATCACCCCGCTGACCTTGCCATCGTAGGCCACCGGCAGGCAGTAGGTGATCCGGCCGTTTCCGGCCGAGGCGTCGGCGACGATGCGCTCCTCGGCCACGCAGGCGCGGAAGTCCTCGCGCGAGTCGAGCGCCAGGATCTCGTCGGCGGTGTCGAAATCGGTGTCGCAATAGCGCACCCCGTCGCTGCCGGCGTGGGCGAGCCGGTGCAGCAGGGTCCGGTGCCCCGCGTCCTGGACCTTGAAGAGGTTGACGGCCTCGGGACGCAGGATCTCGTACAGCGCCGAGGCCACCCCCACTTCGAGCAGGGTGCGGTCGCGGTGCCGGGTGATCGACTCGACATGCTTGAGGACGTGAATCATCTTGTTCCGTCAATGGCTTGGGCGGGCCTGGAGGATCGATTATACGTGTTCTGCATGAGGCGCCGACCGGTCGAACGTTTCGGAATGATTCATCTGCGCGCCGATGGGGGCTGTACTGCGCGCCAGCCGCTCACGCCAGCGTGACTCGGCCAGGCGCTTGCGGAACCAGGCCAGGGCGTGCCCCTGGTGGCTGCTGCGCCAGGCCACGTGAAGGGTATTGCGCGGCGGTGGCACGCTCGTGCGCCGCGCCACCAGATCGCCCCGCGCGATGGCCGGACGGGCCAGTTGCGGGGGCAGGTAGCCGACGCCGAGGCCGGCGATCTGGGCGGCGAGCTTGGCGGGGAAGTCCGGCACCACCATGGTGTCCTGGCCCTCGAACAGGCCCGCGCTGCGCGGTTGCAGGGTGCGCGAGGTATCGGCGAGCACGATCGCCCGGTGAGCGCTGACCACGTCGGTCGGCAAGGGATCGGGGTGGCCGGCCAGCGGATGATGGGGGCTGACGCAGAACACCAGGTCGATGACGCCGAGCGGGGCCGAGGCCAGGCCGGTCTGCGGGGGCGCATCGCCGGAGGCGCCGATGACCAGATCGGCGCGGCCCGAGGCCAGGGCATCCCAGCTGCCGCCGAGCACTTCCCGCTCGATGGACAGGCGGGTGCCGTTCTGCTCCGCCAGGAAGGCCGCCGCCAGCGGCAGGAAGTCCTCGAAGCAGATGACCGCATCGAGGCCGATGCGCAGCTGCGCCTCCCAGCCGGTGGCCACGCGCTTGGCCCGGCATTCGAGCTCCCCGGCGGCACGCAGCAGCACGCGCCCCTGGTCGAGCAGGGTGCTTCCGGCGACCGTCAGCACGGCGCGGCGCCCCTCGCGCTGGAACAACGGGTAGCCCAGGTCGGCCTCGAGACGGCGGACCGCGTGGGTCAGTGCCGAGGGGACGCGATGCAGCCGGCGCGCCGCCGCCGCGAAACTGCCTTCGCTGTCGATGACATCGAGCATGTGCAGAGCGTCGAGGGACAGTTTCATGTTGAATTCACTTCAATGTTTGAGTCAAAAATTGTCGCTTTTTTCTTTTTAGCTCATTAAAGACAATACGTCACATGTGAACGGAATTCATTCTTCCGGGCGAACGTTGCCGTACGGGTGCGGGCCATCCGGTGCGGATCGGCGGGTCCTGTGGGCGGATGATGCAGGTTCACACCCCCAACCCCCCAATGGAGCAAACGAACATGAAACAGGTTGCCGTGGTGTATCACTCGGGTTACGGCCATACCCATCGAATGGCCGATCATGTGTGCAAGGGCGCCGATGCGGTCGAGGGCGTCAGTGCCCGCTTGGTGTCCGTGGATGCCATGGACGACGACGCGTGGACGGTGTTGGCTGACGCCGATGGCATCATCTTCGGTGCGCCCACCTACATGGGCAGCGTCTCCGCGCCGTTCAAGGCCTTCATGGACGCCAGTTCCAAGGTGTGGTTCTCGCAGGGCTGGAAGGACAAGGTCGCCGCCGGTTTCACCAACTCCGCCTCGCAATCGGGCGACAAGCTCAACTCGCTGGTGCAGCTGATGGTGTTCGCCGGCCAGCACGGCATGCTGTGGACCAGCCTCGGCCTGATGCCGGGCAACAATTCCAGCACCGGCTCGGCAGCCGATCTGAACCGCATCGGCAGCTACTCCGGCGCCATGGCCCAGTCCAATGCCGACCAGGGCGCCGAGGCGATGAACGAGTCGGACCTGCGCACCGCTGAGCACCTCGGCCGGCGCGTGGCCGAAACGGTGCTGCGCCTGAGCTGAGCGTGCCGGGCGCGAACGCGGGCCGCGCGCCTCGTGTATAAACGGGGGCATGTCCGCGCCGCGCCATTCGACCCCGGAAGCATTCCTCGACGCCCTCTACGCCCATGTGCCTCGGGCGTGGGTGACCACCGCGCTGGTGGCGATCAACTTCCTCGTCTTCGCGGCGACGGCGGTGCAGGCCGACGCCTTGTGGCACATTCCGGGCAGCCTGCTCGCGGACTGGGGCGGCAACTATGCGGTGCAGACCCGCGAGGGTCAGCTGTGGCGTCTGTTCACCGGGCTGTTCCTGCATGGCGGGCTGCTGCATGTGGCGCTCAACATGCTCGCGCTGTACCAGGCCGGCCAGCTGGCCGAGCGCCTGTTCGGCCCGCGCCGTTTCACGCTCATCTACGTGGCCGCCGGGCTGGTGGCGAGCGTGGCCAGCGTGTGGTGGCGCCCCAATGGCCTGAGCATCGGCGCCTCGGGGGCCATCTTCGGCGTCTTCGGGGCCCTGCTGAGCCATGTGCTGGTGACCCGCACGAGCCTGCCGCCGGACACCTTCCGGCGCCTGCGCAAGGCGCTGGTGATCTTCATCGGCTACTCCCTGATCGCCGGTCTGGTGTTGCCCGGGATCGACAACGCGGCCCATGTCGGCGGGCTGATCAGCGGCGTGCTGCTCGGGGCCGGATTGGCGGTGCCGGTGGGCGATGCGCGCGTGCCGCGGGTGCGCTTCGCTGGCGCGCTGGCGGTGGTAGCGCTTGCGGCCGGGACCCTGTGGTTCGTCACGCCGCCGGTGCGCCCGGCGCTGACCCAGAGTTTCGCCTTCAACGCGGTGGCGGCGCAGGTGGCCGAGCGCGAGGAGCAACTGGTGCAGCGCTACCACTTCCTGGCCGATGCCCTGCGCCAGGGGCAAATCGACGATGCGGCGGCGGTGGACATCCTCGACCGGGAGCTGATCCCCGCCTGGCGGCAGCTGGAGGACGAAGTGGCCACCGGCGGGCAGGGCGACTGGCGCGCCGGGCCGCTGCTGCGCTACCTGGCGGCGCGGCGCGAGGCCCTCGAAGCGCTGGAGATGGCGATCCAGACCCATCAGCGGCGCTGGATCGAGCGGTCCAACGCCCTGCAGGCCCGGGCGGATGAATATCTGCTCGACTATCGCATGCTGCTCGCCCCAGGGGGGGACGGCCGCCGGCACGCTGAGTTTCGCGGTCGGTCGCGGAAAGTGCGTATGGCGGGCGGCGGGCGCGGCGCGTACCGTGGCCTGCTCAATCCGGTGGGCCGTGAAGCATGAACGCGTTCTTCGACATTCTCGACTTTTCCTTCTCGGTCACCGGACCGATCTTCGTGATCCTCGCCCTCGGCGTGTGGCTGAGGCGGGTCGGGATGCTCACCGATGCCTTCGTCGAGGCCGGCTCGCGGCTGGTGTTCACCGTCGCCCTGCCGGCGCTGCTGTTCATCAGCATCAGCAAGACCAATTTCGAGGCCGCCGCCAATGTCTCGCTGGTGGCCTTCGGCGCACTGGCCACCGTCACCACCTTCGTGGTGCTCGAATGGGTGGCGGCGCGCTGGGTGGCCGAGCCGGCCGATCGGGGCGTGGTGGTGCAGGGCGGCTTCCGCTCCAACATGGGCATCGTCGGCCTGGCCTATTGCGTCAATGCCTATGGCGAGTCCGGGCTGGTGGCCGCGTCGCTGTACCTGGGCCTGATCACCATTCTCTTCAACATCCTCGCGGTCATCACCCTGAGCCGTTCCCTGCATGCGCGGCGCAGCGTGGCCGGGGTGCTGCGCGGGATCGCCACCAACCCGATCATCATCGGTATCGTGCTGGCGCTGCCGGTGTCCTGGGCGGGCGTCAAGCTGCCCGCGCTGGTGATCCAGTCGGGGCAGTATTTCGCCAACCTCACCCTGCCGCTGGCGCTGTTGTGCACCGGGGCCTCGCTCGACTTCGCGCGCCTGCGCCTGGAGACGCGCAACACCCTGCTGGCGAGCGTGGCCAAGCTGGTGTTCGTGCCCCTGGTGTTCGTGCTCGGCGGCCTCGCGGTGGGCTTTCGCGGCATCGACCTGGGGGTGTTGCTGCTCATGTCCTCCACGCCCGCGGCCGCGGCCAGCTATGTGATGGTGCGCGCCATGGGCGGCAACGCGGTGCTGGCTGCCAACATCATCGCCCTGACCACGCTGGCTTCGATCCTGACCACCAGCGTGGGCATCATGATCGTGCGCGGCGCGGGCCTGATGTAGCGCCGTACCGGTTCAGGACAGGTGTTCCGGCGGGGCGGCGATGAGCATGTCCACGTCGCGCACGTCCAGCGGGCGCGAGAACAGGTAGCCCTGGGCCTCGTCGCAGCCCAGTTTGCGCAGGAATTCCTGCTGGGTGGCGGTCTCGACGCCTTCGGCGATCAGGGACAGGCCGAGGCGGTTGGCCATGGCGACGATGGCTTCGGTGACGGCGACGCCGTTGGCATCGCCGGGCAGATCCTGGACGAAGGAGCGGTCGATCTTGATGCGGTCGATCTGCAGGTGCTTGAGCAGCGACAGCGACGAGAAGCCGGTGCCGAAGTCGTCGATCGAGATGCACACCCCGAGCGCACGCAGTTCGGCGAGCAGCTGGCGGCTGTGGTCCACCGACTGCAGGGTGCTTTCGGTGATCTCCAGATCGAGCTGGTCGGGCGGAAACTCGGTCTCGTCGAGAATCTCCCGGACCGTGGTGACGAAATCGCCGGCGCTCATCTGCCGCGCCGAGACATTGACCGCCAGACGCAGCGCCTCGAAGCCCTGGCGGATCCAGCTCACTGCCTGGGCGCAGGCGGTGCGCAGCACCCAGGCGCCGATGTAGTCGATCAGGCCGCATTCCTCGGCGACCGGGATGAAGCGATCGGGACCGATGCGTCCGTGGGTCGGTTCGTCCCAGCGGATCAGGGCTTCGAAGCCCACCAGCTGGCCGTCCTCCAGGCGCACCACCGGCTGATATTGCAACAGCAGCTGGTCGCCGGCGATGGCGCGCAGCAGGCCCTGTTCGATGTGCAGGCGCTCGATCGCGCGCTCGGCCATGTCGTTGGAGTAGAAAGCGTACCGGTTGCGCCCGCGCTCCTTGGCGCCGTACATGGCGCTGTCGGCGGCCTGGACGAGGCCGGTGAAGTCGTTCGCGTTGTCCGGGAACACCGCGATGCCGATGCTGGCGGAGACGCTGAGGCGCTCGTGTTCCAGGTCGATGCCGGTGCGGATCTCGCACAGCAGTTTCTCGGCCAGGCTGGCGCAGTCCTCCAGGCGGGTGATGTCGGGAACGACGACGACGAATTCGTCGCCTCCGATACGGATGGCGGTGTCGGTGCGGCGCAGGATGCGGCTGATCCGGTGGGCGACTTCCCGCAGCAGCGTGTCTCCGGCGGCATGCCCGAGGGTGTCGTTGATGAGCTTGAAACCGTCCAGGTCGATGAACAGCACCGCCACCCGGCCACCGTGCTGGCGGGCCCGGTCGATTTCGCGCTCGATGGTGTCCTCCAGCATGTTGCGATTGCCCAGGCCGGTGAGGGTGTCGTGGTAGGCGAGGTGATTGATCTGTGCCTCGGCGCGGCGCAGCGCGCCGGTATCGGAGATCGCGAGCACGTAGTTGCCTACCTGCCCCTGGGCGTCCCGGACCACGCACAGGTGTTGCCAGGCCGGGAACAGGGTGCCGTCCTTGCGCAGGCAGGCGACCTCGCCGCTCCAGTAATCGGAGTCGCTCTCCTGCAGGCGGGCTTCGAAGCTGTCTTCACGTCGTCGCGCATGCAGGAAATCGTCCGGCGCCAGGCCCTTGACCTCGTGTTCGGTGAAGCCCGTCAGGGTCTCGAAGGCCGGGTTGATCGAGATCACCCGATGGTCGACGTCGAGGATGGCCATGCCCTCGCCGGTGCTGGTGAACACCACCGCGGCGCGGCGCAGGCGTTCTTCCTGCTCGCGCTCGAGGGTCACGTCGCGAATGACGCCGACGGCCCGGTCGAGGCCCCCGTCCGGCCGCGAGAAGGCCTGGGCGTGGAGGTCGACCCAGCCGTTGTCGCCGCTGTCCGGCGACTCGTTCAGCTTGACCGTGGTGCGGATCGCCTGGCCCTGGGTCAGGGCTTCGGCGATGCCTGGCCGAAAGGCCGGGTCGATACGTGCGAGGAAGCCGCGTTCGGCGTCGTCGAGGGACTCCGGCGAACAACCGAAAATGGATTCGAAGCGCCCCTCGCTCACGAATCGGTGCCGGGTCGCGTCCCATTCCCACACACCGAGCTCGGCGGCGTCCATGGCCAGGCGCAGGCGCTCCTCGCCTTTCTCCACCTGCAACTCGGCGCGACGGCGCGCCAGGGCCATGCGTACGGTGGCCTGCAGGGCCCGGGTCTCGACGGGTTTGACCAGGTAGCCGTAGGGACTGCTGCGCTCGGCCAGATCCAGCATGGCCTGGCCGGCGAAGGCGGTCAGGAACAGCACCGGAATGCTGTGCTCCTGCAGGACGCAGGCGGCGGCGGTGCCGTCCATGGGGCCGTCGAGGTGGATGTCCATGAGCACCAGATCGGGCTTGAGCCGGGGGCCTTCGGCGACCGCCTGTTCGCCGCTGGAGGCGACCATGACGACCTCGTGTCCGAAGGATTCGAGGGTCTGGCGCAGGTCCAGGGCGACGATGCGTTCGTCTTCGACGATCATGATGCGGCCGTTCATGTGGCCTCCCGTTCGGTGGTGTCGAGCGTCAGTTCGAAGCGGGTGCCCGGCGCGCGGGAGACGGCCCACGCGCCGCCCGCCTGATCGCACAGCAGCGGGATCAGCTGCATGCCCAGCGACCGGCTGCGGCCGGGGTCGATGTCGGCGGGCAGGCCGATGCCGTCGTCGGCCACCACGATCAGGCAGTGGGATGCGTCCTGGCGGGTCAGCGTGACCTCGACGTGGCCATGGCGGCCGTCGGGAAACGCGTGCTTGATCGCGTTGGTGACCAGCTCGTTCACGAGCAGCCCGCAGGGCACCGCCCGCTGCAGGTCCATATGGACCTCCTCCTCGGCACGGACGTTCAACTCGAAGCGCGCGGGGCCGTCGCGGAAACTCTCCTGCAGCAGGGCGCACAGCCGGCGCAGGTAGGAAGCCAGGTCGATGCGCGAGAAGTCGTTGCGCTCGTAGAGCAA
Organism: Nitrogeniibacter mangrovi; assembly: GCF_010983895.1. Classification (GTDB taxonomy): domain Bacteria; phylum Pseudomonadota; class Gammaproteobacteria; order Burkholderiales; family Rhodocyclaceae; genus Nitrogeniibacter; species Nitrogeniibacter mangrovi. Next base: position 3,360,815 of record NZ_CP048836.1, on the reverse strand, counting down.
CTGGTGGATCAGGGCCATGGCCTTGACCCGGCCCTGGCTCTCCGAGAGCGCCTGGCGCACCGAGGGGTCGGCGCTGCGGGCCTGCAGGTTGAGCAGGCTGGAGATGATCTGCAGGTTGTTCTTCACCCGGTGGTGGATCTCGTGCAGGAGCACGGTCTTCTCCTCGAGCGCCTTTTCGATCATGCGGCGGTCCGCCTTGCGCGTGGTCACGTCCTGGATGGTGGCCAGCACCATGGTGCCGCTTTCGGTGCCGATCGGGTTGAGGCCGATCTCCACCGGGAATTCGCTGCCGTCCTTGCGCCGGGCGTACAGTTCGCGCCGGCCCGCCATGTCGCGCGCCTCGGGGGCCGACATGTAGCCGCGAAACAGCGTGTCGTGGCCGTGGCGATGGCGTTCGGGCATGAGCATTTCGATGCCCTGACCGAGCATCTCCTCGCGGGTGTGGCCGAACAGCCGCTCCATGCTCGAGTTGACCAGCACCATGCGGCCGGCCGGGTCGACCATCGCGAGCCCGTCGGGCGCCGATTCGACCACCTGGCGGAAGCGTTGTTCGGAGCGCTGCAGCGCCGCTTCGCCGGCTTTGCGGCTGCTCACGTCGATGGCGCTGTAGATCAGGTGGGTGATGGCGCCGGCGGCGTCGCGTACCGGCGAGAGGATCAGGTCGATGGTGACGATCTGTTCGCCGGCCATGCGCTTGCCGATGTCGAATCGCGGCGAGGCCCCGGCTGCCGCCTGATCTACCGCCTCGCGGATGCGCGCCGCCGTCTGCGGTGAATGCTGCCACCAGTGGCAGTCCCAGAACTTGCGCCCACGCACTGCCTCGAGCGCGATGCCCGCCGCGTCGAGCGAGGCGCGATTGGCTTCGAGCACCGTGCCGTCCGGTGCGAGCACGCCGACGAAGCTCACCAGATGGTCGAGGATGTCGTTGGCCTGGGGCGTCGGCGCCGGTTCGACCGACACCAGCAACCGATCATCGGCGAGCGGCTGACAGCGCACCCGGTGAATGCTTGGGGCAGGCCGGGCCGCGTCGTCGACCAGGTCGGCGCACTGGGTCGTCCCGAGCGCGCGCGCCTGCGCCATCAGCGTGCGGATGCGCTCCGCGCCGCCGGGCAGCAGGTGGGCGCAGGGCTGCCCTTCGAGGTCGGCGATGGATCGGGACAGCAAGCGTGCGAAGGCCGCGTTGACCTGGACGCAGTGTCCATCAGCGTCCATCAGCGCGGCAGCGACGCTCAGCGCCGAGACCGGGAGGGTCGGCGTGTCGGGGCCGATCCGTGCAGGCCGGTCCGCATCGGACGGCTTGCGTGGATCCATGAGCATGTTGCTTCTCCTCGGGGCCCGAGCCGCTGACCTCCGTCGGTCGGGTGCCACGTGGTGTTATGCGCCGGCCGGATCGTGCCGGTCGGTCGATCCGGAGCGCATGCCTACGGGCGCCCGGACCCTCTCACTATAGCCCTCGATGCGTCGCCGCGAGCACATGGGAATATGGGCCGGACGACGAACGGTGGGGCCCGTGTGGTGCCGCCGTGGACGGCGCTCACGGGGATGCCCACGGGGCTCCCGGAGCGATCCACGACATCCCCTTGCGCCGCGTCCGGGGGTAAAATCCGCCTCCATGAGCTCGCCGACCGACCCCCGCTTCATCCACCTGCGCCTGCACACCGAATACTCGATTTCCGATGGGATCGTGAAGGTGGGCCAGGCCATTTCCCGCGCCGCCGCCGATCACATGCCGGCGCTGGGCATCTCCGACCTGGCCAACCTGTTCGGCATGGTCAAGTTCTACAAGGGCTGCCGCGGCAAGGGCATCAAGCCGATCGTGGCGGTGGATGCGTGGATCACCAACGAGGGCGACCGCGACAAGCCCTCCCGGGTGCTGCTCATCTGCCGGAATCGCGCGGGGTACGGCCAGTTGTGCGAACTGCTCACCCAGGCCTACCTGACCAACAAACACCGCGGCCGCGCCGAGATGCGCGCCGAGTGGTTCGACGATGGCGCCGCCAGCGATCTCATCTGCCTGTCCGGCGCCATGGGCGGCGATGTCGGCCAGGCGCTCATGAACGGCAACACCGCCCTGGCCGAGGCGCTGGCGCGGCAGTGGATGAAGCGCTTTCCGGGCGCCTTCTACATCGAGCTGCAGCGCGCCGGCCATCCGGGCACCGAAGCCTACATCCGTGCCGCCGTACAACTGGCCAACGATCTGGAACTGCCGGTGGTGGCCACCCATCCGGTGCAGTTCCTCAACAAGGACGATTTCAAGGCCCACGAGGCGCGGGTGTGCATCGCCCAGGGCTATGTGCTCGCCGACAAGCGCCGGCCCAGAGACTTTACCGAGGAGCAGTACCTCAAGAGCCAGGACGAGATGGCGGCCCTGTTCGCCGACCTGCCCGAGGCGCTGGAGAACAGCGTCGAGATCGCCAAGCGCTGTTCGCTGACGGTGCAGCTGGGCAAGAACTTCCTGCCCCTGTTCCCGACGCCCGAGGGCATGACCCTGGACGACTTCCTCGTCGCCGAGGCGAAGGCCGGCCTGGAGGTGCGCCTCGAGGAGCTGTATCCGGATGCCGAGGAGCGCGCCCGGCGCCGCCCGGAATACGACGAACGCCTCCGGATCGAGACCGACACCATCGTGCAGATGGGTTTCCCGGGCTACTTCCTGATCGTGGCGGACTTCATCAACTGGGCCAAGCACAACGGCGTGCCGGTGGGGCCGGGGCGGGGCTCGGGTGCCGGCTCGCTGGTGGCCTACAGCTTGCGCATCACCGACCTCGATCCGCTCAAGTACGCGCTGCTGTTCGAGCGCTTCCTGAACCCCGAGCGGGTGTCCATGCCCGACTTCGACATCGATTTCTGCCAGGACAACCGTTATCGGGTGATCGAATACGTGCGCGAGCGCTACGGCGCCGATGCGGTGAGTCAGATCGCCACCTTCGGCACCATGGCCTCGAAGGCGGTGGTGCGCGACGTGGGCCGGGTGCTGGACTTGCCCTATGGCATGTGCGACCGGCTCTCGAAGCTGATCCCGGTGGTGCAGAACAAGCCTCTGTCGCTCAATGACGCCCGCGATCAGGAGCCGCAGATCGACGAGATGATGGCCGATCCGGGCGATGGTGAATCGATTCAGGAGCTGTGGTCTCTGGCCGAGCCGCTCGAAGGCCTGTCGCGCAACGTGGGCATGCATGCCGGCGGGGTGCTGATCGCGCCGGGCAAGCTCACCGACTTCTGTCCGCTCTACATCGCCGATGGCGACGACGCCACACCGGTGTCCCAGTTCGACAAGGACGATGTGGAAGCCGTCGGCCTGGTGAAGTTCGACTTTCTGGGCCTGCGCAACCTGACGATTATCGAGCTGGCGGTCGATTACGTCGGCCGCCTGGAGGGCGAGCGCCCCGATCTGGCCGCGCTCAGCTTCGACGACCCCGCCGCCTACCAGATCCTCAAGGACGCCAACACCACCGCGATCTTCCAGGTCGAATCGGACGGGATGAAGAAGCTGCTCAAGAAGCTCGGCCCCGACCGCTTCGAGGACATCATCGCCGTGCTCGCGCTCTACCGGCCGGGCCCGCTGGGCTCGGGCATGGTGGACGACTTCATCCTGCGCAAGGCCGGCAAGCAGGAGATCGACTACTTCCACCCTGACCTGAAAGCCTGCCTGGAGCCCACCTATGGCGTGATCGTGTATCAGGAACAGGTGATGCAGATCTCGCAGATCATCGGCGGCTACACGCTCGGTGGTGCGGACATGCTGCGCCGGGCGATGGGCAAGAAGAAAGCCGAGGAGATGGCCAAGCACCGCACGACGATCGCCGACGGTGCCAAGACGCGCGGCTACGACCCGGCGCTGGCCGAACAGCTGTTCGACCTGATGACCAAGTTCGCGGAGTACGGCTTCAACAAGTCGCACACCGCCGCCTACGCGGTGGTCACCTACCACACCGCGTGGCTCAAGGCGCACCACTGCGCGGCCTTCATGGCCGCCACCATGTCCTCGGACCTGGACAACACCGACACCATCAAGATCTTCTACGAGGACGCGATCTCGCCGGTCAACGGCCTTACGGTGTTGCCGCCGGACGTGAACGCCTCCGACTACCGTTTCGTGCCCACCGACCGCAAGACCATCCGCTACGGTCTTGGCGCCGTGAAGGGCGTGGGCGAGCCGGCGGTGCGGGCCATCCTCAAGGCACGCGAGGAGCGGCCCTTCAAGGATCTGTTCGACTTCTGCGAGCGCGTGGACCGGCGCGCGGTGAATCGCCGCGTGGTCGAGGCGCTGATCCGCGCCGGGGCCTTCGACACCCTCGACGCCGATCGCGCCAAGCTCATCGCCACCGTGCCCTCGGCCATGGAGGCGGCCGAGCAGATCGCCGCCAATGCCCTGCAGGGCGGGCTGTTCGACGCCCTGCCCGATGCCGGCGGGCCGATGGTGGATTACGCCAAGGTGCGCCCGTGGACCGAGCGCGAGCTGCTCAAGGAAGAGAAGACCGCCATCGGCTTCTTCCTCTCCGGCCACCCCTTCAACAGCTTCAAGGCCGAGGTACGCCGCTTCGTGCGCCGCACCCTGACCCAGCTCGAACCCTCCCGCGATCCGGTGCAACTGGCCGGGGTGGTGATGGACGTGCGCACCAAGATGACCGCGCGCGGCAAGATGGCCTTCGTGGTGCTCGACGACGGCACCGCGGTGCGCGAGGTGTCGGTGTTCTCCGAGACCTTCGACGCCAATCGCAATCGCATCACCGTGGACGAGGTGCTGGTGGTCGAGGGCAAGGTGAGCAACGACGACTTTTCCGGCGGGTTGCGCATCGTCGCCGACAAGTTGCTCACCCTGGCCGAGGCACGCGGCCAGAATGCGCGCGCGCTGGAGATCCGGCTCAACGGCGAGGTGGCCGAGGCGGGTGGCGCGGGGGCCGCGGCACAGCGTCTGCAGGATCTGCTCTCGCCGTATCGTGACGAAGCCTGCCCGGTACGGGTGCGTTACCGCAACACCAGCGCCGAGGGCGAACTGCCGCTGGGCGCACAGTGGCGGGTCCGTCTCGAGGACGCCCTGCTCGAGAGCTTGCGCGAGTGGTTGCCCGCCGAGGACGCGGTCAGCGTGATCTATCGCTGAGGCGGCGCCGCTGCCTCACGGGGCCGCGGCCGACTTGAGGCGGTCCAGGGCCGCGGCCGGGTTCATCGGCGCATCGAGCAGGCGCCCCTGGCCAAGGCGGCAGCCGGCCGCCATGATCCGGTCGTGCTGGCCGGCGGTGTCCACCCCTTCGGCCAGCACTTCGATGTCCAGATGGTGCCCGAGGGCGATCATGGCGTTCATGATCGCCTGCTGATCAGGGCTGTCCTCCAGGCCTGCGGTGAGACTGCGGTCCATCTTCAGCCGATCGATGCCATAGGCCTTGAGGCGGGTGAGCGAGTCGCAGCCGGTGCCGAATTCGTCCACGACGAGGCGCACACCCAACCGCTTGAGGCGGTTCAGCGTGGTCGCAATCTGCGGATCGGGGTCGTGGAGGATCCGCTCCGGCATCTCGATCTCCAGTTGCGCGGCCGGCAGGCCGGCGTCGGCGAGCGCGTCGCCGACGATATCGACCAGGCTGTCACGACGGAAATGGCGGGCGGAAACGTTGACGGCCACCGGCACCCCGGCGCCAGCGGCGTGCCAGCGCGCCGCCTCGCGACAGGCGCGCGCCAGCGTCCACCGGTCGATGGCTTCCAGCAGCGCCACATCGCCGGTCTCGGCCACGAAGTGCGCCGGATCGATGTCGCCGAACAGGCTGTCGCGCCAGCGACACAGTATCTCCATGGCCACGATGCGTCCGTCCGCGAGGTGCCGGAGCGGCTGGAAGGCCAGTTGCAGGCGGTCGTGGGCGAGCGCGGCACGCAGTTGCTGTTCCACGCGCTGACGCCGTTCCGCCTCGGCGTTCATGGATTCGGTGAAGTAGCGGAAGGTGTTCCGTCCGGCGCCCTTGGCGTGATAGAGGGCGGTGTCCGCATGGGCCAGCAACGTGTCCGCGTCCCGCGCGTCGGTCGGGAACAGCGCAATGCCGATGCTGGCCGAGATGGCGATGTGTCGTCCTTCCACTGCCACCGGTGCGCTCAGGGCGGAGAGGATCTTGGCCGCGACCTGGCCGGCGCGACCGCCGTCCTCCAGGTCCGGCAGGAGAATGAGAAACTCGTCGCCCGCCTGGCGGGCCACGCTGTCGGAGTCGCGCACGCAGTCTTCGAGGCGACGGGCCACCCCCTTGAGCAGGGCGTCCCCGACCGCATGGCCGTGACTGTCGTTGACCTCCTTGAACCGATCCAGGTCGAGGAACATCAGCACCACCTGGCGCTGGTCGCGCGTTGCGCGGCTCAGGGCGCGCTCGAGCCGGTCGGCCATCAGGTTGCGGTTGGGCAAGCCGGTGAGGGGGTCGTGATGCGCCATGTGCAAGGCGCGCTGTTCCTTGGCGCGCGCCTCGGTGACGTCGGAGAACACCGCCACATAGTGCGACAGCCGGCCGCTGGCGTCGCGCACGGCGCTGATCGACAGGCGTTCAGCGAACAGGCTGCCATCCTTGTGGCGATTCCAGATGTCGCCCTGCCAGCTGCCGGTGCGGCGGATCGACTCCCACAAGGTGGCGTAGAACGCCGGTTCGTGTTGTCCCGAGCGCAGCAGCGCCGGCGTATGTCCGATCACTTCGTCGGCGCTGTAGCCGGTGATCCGGGTAAAGGCCGGGTTGACGCGCAGGATCAGCCCCTCGGCAGTGGTGATCATGATGGCATCGGCGCTGTGGTCGATGGCCCGGTCGGCCAGACGCAGTCGGGTTTCCGCCTCGCGCATGCGGGTGATGTCGGCAATCGAGCTGACGACCGCGGACGGGGTGCCCTCGGGGGCCATGATCGCCTTCGAGTGCACCCACAGCCAGCGGGTGCTGCCGTCCCGGCGCGCCACGCCGACCACCCCGCTGTGCGCTTCGCCGTCGCGCAGGGTCTGCATGGACGGGAATTCGTCGATCGCATGGGGTTCGCCGTCCTCGCGCACGAAACGCAGCTGGCCGCTACCGATATGGAACGCCGCCGTGTCCGCATCGTCGAGGCCGAAGATGCGGGCCGCCGCCGTGTTATGCAGCACCACCCGACCGTCGGCGTCGCGCATGATCACGCCTTCGCCCAGCGTGCCCAGGACGGCCCGCAGCTTGTGCTCTTCCTCGGCCAGTGCGGCGGCGGCACCATGCAGGTGGGTGATGTCCTGCACCGTGGCGATGAAGGGCAACGCCTGCCCGGTGCCTTCGCCGCAGGGGGTGCGGCTTACCTGCAGCCATACATCGGTCTCGTCCGCCCGGCGGCAACGCCAGGACGCGGTCGCATGCTCGAACGGGTGCGGGGCGGTGGTCTCCGGGGTGCCGAGCAGCGTTTCGAGGCGCCGGCCGACGGTCTCGTGTGTGTTGCGCCCGACGAGATCGAGGAAACGTGCGTTGGCCTGCTCGACGACGCCGTCCGCGTCGCACAGCGCAATGCCGACCGCGGCCTGTTCAAAGATGTCGCGAAAGCGCGCCTCGCTCACGTCGATCTGCGCCCGCGCGCTCGCGGCGTCGTCCGCGGGCAACGGTCGGGAGCGATGACGCCCGCGCCGCTGGCCCCACGCGAGGCCGCCGGCGATGCTCAGGCCGACCAAGGCGCTGCCGAGCAAGGGCACGAGACGGCTCTGCGCCCATGGGCCGGTCACGGCCAGCAGGACGTAGCTGGAACCCGATGCGCAGAGCCCGGCAATGAGGCTGGCTGCGATGCCGAAGAATCCGGGGCGATCAACTTTGTGCATGGAACAACTCCACCCCTCCCGATTCCATGGTGCGCGTGTGGCCACCCGAAATCATTGAGATAGCGCAAGGCGCGCATGCCGTCCGTGCGTCGCAGACGGCCGCACGGCGTGACCGGGAAAAGCGGGGGTGCGGATCAGGGCAGGCGAAGGCGCTGCGGGGGCCCGGACGGCACGGCGGGCGGTCGGGGCGGGCGGGTGCGGACGCTGAGCGGGTGATGTCTCATGGGGGGTGGATGCCGGCTGTGGTTTGATTATGTCAATCGATTATCCGGCGTGCAGGGGAATCGGTCAAACGGCATACGGCACCCGAGGGCCGCGCCGCGACCCGGGGGAAGGCTACGGCAGCGGCGGCACCGGTGGCGGGGTGGCACTGGCCGCGTCGTCGGCGCACAGCTTCTGGCCGCGCGCGAGGGCCTGCGCGTAGGTGTCGGTCACGTTCGCCGCACCCAGCGCATCGAGGAAGCCCGAGCGCACAATGATGGAGCGCGGCTGCGGGTTCAGCTCACACAGCAGCAGCGTGGCGCCGCGCTTGCGCATGGCGCGATGCAGGGTCTGGAGGATGTCGAGGCCGCTGGTGTCGATGTTGATGACCTTGTCGAGCGCCAGGACGATGACTTTCGGATGACGGTCGAGCTCGTGGAGCAGGTCTTCGAGCTTGTTGGCGGCGCCGAAGAACAGGCTGCCGAAGAGGCGGAACACCAGCAGGCGGTCGCCGCTGCGCTCGCACACGCCCTCGGGCAGGCTCACCGGCTCGATCCGGGTGAGGTCGGAGACGCGGCGGATGAAGAACAGGCTGGAGAGCACCAGGCCGATCTCGACCGCCAGGGTGAGGTCGAGGACCACGGTGATGAAGAAGGTGCCCAGCATGATGGTGCGGTAGGCCATGGAGAAGCGCTTCAGATGCGCAAAGGCATGCCATTCGCCCATGTGCACCGAGACCATCACCACGATCGCCGACAGGGTGGCCAGCGGGATGTAGGCCGCCATGGGTGCCAGCGCCAGGACCACGGCGAGCAGCACCAGCGAATGGATGATGCCGGCCACCGGGGTGCGCCCGCCACTGCGGATGTTGGTGGCGGTACGCGCGATCGCGCCGGTGGCGGCGAAGCCGCCGAACAGGGGCGCAGCCATGTTGGCCAGGCCCTGGGCCATCAGCTCCTGGTTGGGGTCGTGCCGGTCGTCGATCATGTTGTCGGAGACCCGCGCCGAGAGCAGCGATTCGATGGCGCCGAGCATGGCGATGGTGAGCGCCGGCGCCATGAGTTTGCTGAGCGCGGACAAATCGAGGTCCGGCAGGCCGATGGCCGGCACCGACTGGGGAATGCCGCCGAAGCGGGTGCCGATGGTATCCACCGGCAGGCCGACGAGGGCATTGATCGCGGTAGCGATGACGAGCACCGCCAGCGGGCCCGGTACCCGCGCGAGCGGCCGGAAGCGGCGTGCGAGCGCATTCCAGAAGATGAGCGTGAGCAGGGAGGCGACGGCGACCGCCACGGTCGGCCCGTGCATGGTGTGCAGGTGCTGGCCGAGGGTGCTGACCTTGCCGAAGAAATCGCCCGGCAGCTCGGCGATCTTGAGACCGAGGAAGTCCTTGATCTGGGAGAGGAAAATCACCACCGCGATGCCGTTGGTGAAGCCGGTGACCACCGAGACCGGGATGAAGCGGATCAGGCCGCCGAGGCGGAAGGCGCCCATGGCGAACAGCATGATGCCGGCCAGCAGGGTGGCCACCAGCAGGTTGGCGACGCCGTAGTCGGCGACGATGCCGTAGACGATGGGGATGAAGGCGCCGGTGGGTCCGCCGATCTGCACGCGCGAGCCACCCAGCAGGGAGATGATCAGGCCGGCGACGATGGCGGTCCAGATGCCTGCGGTGGGCGACATGCCCGAGGCGATGGCGAAGGCCATGGCCAGCGGCAGCGCGAGCACGCCCACGGTGACGCCGCTGCCGGCGTCCTGGGCGAATTGGGTGCGCGAGTAGTCCTTGAGCGCGTCGAGCAGGCGGGGGCGGAAGCGGATCATGCGTCGGGGGCGATGGAGAAGTCGGTCGGGGGCGGTTCGGGAACCTCGACGACCGTGGTCGCGACCTGGCTGACCACGGCTTTGGGCGGGCCGTCGTGGGCCCATTCGATGAGCGCGTGCACCGCGTCGTGCGCGCCGACGGCGAGCACCTCGACGGAGCCGTCGGCGCAGTTGCGCGCCCAGCCGGCCACGCCCAGCCGCTGCGCGGCCTCGACGGTGCTGGCGCGATACCAGACCCCCTGCACCGTGCCGGTGATGACCAGACGCCGGGCGATGGGATTGGCGCTCATGCCTTTGCCGCCTTGGCGGCCTTGCGTGCGCGCAGGATCCGGGTCAGGCCGACCACACCCCAGAAGTCGAGGATGAGGCCGCCGGCCAGCATCGCCAGCGCCTGAAAGGGCGAGCCGGGCACGCCGGGGATCAGGGTCATGTTGGCGAGCAGGTAGAGGGCGCCGAGGACGGCGATCAGCGAGCCGATCACATGGAGGGCGATCCACTTGGAGAGGCCTGCCTTGGCGAGGTCTTGGGTGTCGTTCATGGTCATTTCACTCGCATGCCGGGGGTGGCGCCGGCGTCGGGGGAGAGGATGAACAGGCCCGGGGTGGCACCGCTCTCGTCGGAGGCGGCCAGCACCATCCCCTCGCTCATGCCGAACTTCATCTTGCGCGGGGCGAGGTTGGCGACCATGACTGTCATCCGGCCGACCAGGGTGGCCGGATCGTAGGCCGACTTGATGCCGGCGAAGACCTGGCGGGGCTGGTCCTCGCCGATGTCGAGCTGCAGGCGCAGCAGCTTGTCGGCGCCCTCGACGTGTTCGGCCGAGACGATCTTCGCGATGCGCAGATCCACCTTGGTGAAGTCGTCGATCTTGATGGTGTCGTCCGCGCCGGCCTGGGCCTCGGCCGACTTTTGCTGGGATTCGGCATGGCGCTGGCGGCTGCTGTTCTCGGGCACCGGCGCCAGCGACGCCTTGTTGGCGTCGATGAGCTTGTCGATCTGGGCGCGTTCGATGCGGGTCATCATGTGCTGGTACTTGTTGATGGCGTGACCGGCGGGCAGCGTGTCGGTCAGCTGACCCCATGTCAGCGGTGCAATGTTCAGGAAGGCTTCTACCTGTGCCGCCACGGTCGGCAGGATCGGCTTGAGCAGACCGGCGAGGATGCGGAACTGGTTGAGCGCGGTGGAGCAGACGCGATGCAGCGCCGCATCCTGTCCGTCCTGTTTGGCCAGCTCCCAGGGCTTGTGATCGTTCACATAGGCGTTGGCTGCGTCCGCCAGGCGCATGATCTCGCGCAGGGCGCGGCTGTAGTCGCGGTTGTCGTAGGCCCTGGCGACTTCACCCGAATCGAGGCTGGCGCGGTAGGGCGCGAGCGCGTCCAGGTCCGGCGCGCCGAGCTTGCCGTCGAAGCGCTTGGTGATGAAGCCGGCGCAGCGGCTGGCGATGTTGATGAACTTGCCCACCAGATCGGCGTTGACCTTGGCGATCATGTCGTCGAGCGACAGATCCACGTCTTCCATGGTGCCGTTGGACTTGGCGGCGAAGTAGTAGCGCAGCCACTCCGGGTTGAGCTTCTGCTCGATGTAGGAGCGCGCGGTGATGAAGGTGCCACGGCTCTTGGACATCTTCGCGCCATCGACGGTGAGGAACCCGTTCACCGCCAGCTGGCTCGGCGTGCGGTAGCCGGCGAAATGCAGCATCGCGGGCCAGAACAGGGCGTGGAAGTAGAGGATGTCCTTGCCGATGAAATGGACCATCTCGGTGTCGCGGGCTGCCTCGCCGCCGATGAAGCGGTCGATGTCGATGGCGCCGCTGCGCTCGGCCAGATGCTTGAGGCTGGCGAAGTAACCGATCGGGGCGTCCAGCCACACGTAGAAGTACTTGCCCGGCGCGCCCGGAATCTCGAAGCCGAAGTAGGGCGCATCGCGCGAGATGTCCCAGTCGGAGAGCTTGTTCTCGCCCGGCTCGCCGAGCCACTCCTTCATCTTGTTGGCCGCCTCGGCCTGCAGGCGCCGGGTGCCGCTGGCGTTGCTGCCCTGGGTCCAGTCGCGCAGGAAATCGACCGCGCGCGGGTCGGACAGCTTGAAGAAATAGTGTTCTGACGAACGCATCTCGGGTTTGGCGCCGGAGACCGCGGAGAACGGGTTCTTGAGGTCGGTGGGGGCGTAGGCCGCGCCACACACTTCGCAGTTGTCGCCGTACTGGTCCGCCGCGCCGCACTTGGGGCATTCGCCCTTGATGAAGCGGTCGGGCAGGAACATCTGCTTGACCGGGTCGTAGAACTGCTCGATGGCGCGCGTCTCGATCAGGCCGGCCGCCTTGAGCTTGGCGTAGATGTCCTCGGCGAAAAAGCGGTTTTCGTCCGAATGGGTGGAGTGGTAATTGTCGAAGGCTACCGAGAAGTCGGTGAAGTCGCGCAGGTGCTCGCCGTGGACCCGGGCGATGAGCTGCTCGGGGCTGACGCCTTCCTTCTCGGCGCGCAACATGACCGGCGTGCCGTGGGTGTCGTCGGCGCACACATAATGCACTTCATGGCCCTGCATGCGCTGGAAGCGCACCCAGACGTCGGCCTGGATGTACCCGACCAGGTGCCCCAGGTGGATGTCGCCGTTGGCGTAGGGCAGGGCGTTGGTGACGAAGATCTTGCGCGACATGAACGTTCCGCGGTTGCTGCCAAAAGCGGAAGTTTATCAAAGCGTCTGCCGCTCGCGTCACACCTCGTGCATCTACCGGGGCAGAAACAGGCGGATTTCGACGCGCCGATTGCGGCTGCGGCCTTCCGGCGTGTCGTTGTCGGCGACCGGTTCGGTTTCGCCGCGCCCTTCCGCGGTCAGGCGCATCGGATCGATGCCGGCGGCCATGAGATAGTCGCGCACCGCCCGGGCACGCTTGCGCGACAACAGCATGTTGTAGCCTTCGCGCCCGATGCTGTCGGTGTGACCGACGATCAGTGCCTGCAGCGTCGGCTGCGCCTGCAGTGGCGCGACCAGGGCGTCGAGGCTGGATTGCAGCGCCGGGCGCAACAGCGCGCTGGCGGTCTCGAAGCCATCGGCGGCGGGAATCACCACATCCAGCCCGCCGGTGGGTGCCACGCTCACGGTGACGCCCTCGGCGGCGGCGCTTTCGAAAGGCTTGGCGATGGCCGCCCAGTCGACCGCCGGCGCTGCCGCCTCGACGGCCCGCTCGGTGTCGGTCGGAGGCGAGGTGGCCGGGGTCACGGCGCAGGCGCTGACCAGCAGGCAGGCGGCCAGCGCGCACAGGGCAGGGTGCATTTTGGGCATGGGCGCCATCTTATCGCGTCGCGCCATCCAGTGACCCTTCTCGTCGCGGGGGAGAACTCCGCCGGGCGCTTCGGTATGATTGGCGTGTGATGGTGGCCACTGCGGTCGCCCAGGCGAATTTTGGAGTCACGATGGAACTTGCTCAGGAACATATTCAGGCGGCGCTCAAACAGCTCGTCGATCCGCTGACGGACAAGGATTTCGTCAGCGCGCGCTGCGTGCGCAACATCGCCATCGACGGCGACAAGGTCAGTGTGGCGATCGAGGTGGGCTACCCGGTCGGGACCCGGGCCGAGGCCGTGCGTGCCCTCGTGCGCGATGCGGTCTCAGGTGTGGCCGGCGTCGGGTCGGTGGAGGTGACGGTCAGTGGGAACGTCGTCGCCCATGCGGTGCAGCAGGGCGTGAAACTGCTCGCCGGGGTGAAGAACATCATCGCCGTGGCCTCGGGCAAGGGCGGGGTGGGCAAGAGCACCACCGCCGCCAACCTGGCGCTGGCGCTGGCGGCCGAGGGCGCCAAGGTGGGGGTGCTGGATGCGGACATCTACGGCCCGTCGCAACCCCAGATGCTGGGCCTGGAAGGGCGCAATCCGGAGTCGCCGGACGGCAAGTCGCTGACCCCCCTCGAAGCCTATGGCGTGCAGGTCATGTCCATCGGTTTCATGATCGAAGCGGACACGCCGATGGTGTGGCGCGGCCCCATGGCGACCCAGGCGCTCAAGCAGCTGCTGACCGAAACCAACTGGTCGGATCTGGACTACCTGATCGTCGACATGCCGCCGGGTACCGGCGACATCCAGCTGACCCTGTCGCAGACGGTGCCGCTTACCGGCGCGGTGATCGTCACCACGCCGCAGGACATCGCCCTGCTCGATGCGCGCAAGGGCGTGAAGATGTTCGAGAAGGTGGGCGTGCCCATCCTCGGTGTGGTGGAGAACATGAGCGTCCACATCTGCGCCAACTGCGGCCACGAGTCGCACATCTTCGGCACCGGCGGCGGGCAGAAGATGTGCGCGGACTTCGGCATTCCCTATCTGGGCGCGTTGCCGCTGGACCTGAAGATCCGCGAGGAGGCCGATTCGGGCCGCCCGACCGTGGTGGCCGATCCGGACAGCCGCGAGGCGCAGCTGTATCGCGACATCGCCCTCGGGGTGGCCGGCCGGGTGGCCGCGCGCGCCAAGGACATGAGCCACAAGTTCCCCAGCATCGTGGTGCAGAACACGTAAAGACCGGAAAGAGCGCCCGCCTTCGGGTCGCGCCGCGACATGCGAGGCCGCGGACCGCGCTCGGCGGGCGTCGCTGCCCTTGGGACGGCGCCGCGCGCTTGTCTCAAGCGCGGCACACCGGCGGGAATGTGCGCCGGTGGCGCTTGATTCGTGGCGTGCGGCCGCTAGAATGGGCGGATTTTACGGCACAGGTACCGGTGCGCCGGGGCCGATCGGAGTGTGAGATGTCCATCAAGTCGGACAAGTGGATTCGCCGCATGGCGGAGAACGAGGGGATGATCGAACCCTTCGCCCCCGAACTCGTGCGCGAGAACGAGGGCGGCAGGATCGTGTCCTATGGCACCTCGAGCTATGGCTACGACGTGCGCTGTGCCAACGAATTCAAGATCTTCACCAACATCAACTCGACCATCGTCGATCCGAAGGCCTTCGATTCGGGCAACTTCGTCGATTTCACCGGTGATGTGTGCATCATCCCGCCGAACAGCTTCGCGCTGGCGCGCACGGTCGAGTACTTCCGCATCCCGCGCAGCGTGCTGACCGTGTGCCTGGGCAAGAGCACTTACGCCCGCTGCGGCATCATCGTCAACGTGACCCCGCTCGAACCGGAGTGGGAAGGCCATGTGACGCTGGAATTCTCCAACACCACGCCGCTGCCGGCGAAGATCTATGCCAACGAGGGCGTGGCGCAGATGCTGTTCTTCGAGTCCGATGAGGTGTGCGAAACCTCCTACGGCGATCGCGGCGGCAAGTACCAGGGACAACGTGGCGTTACGCTGCCGAAGATTTGAACCGACGGTGGCCGGGCCGATGGCCCGCGACACGAGAACGACCGTAACGCAGCGGCGTTACGCTGATGCCCGGGGGCGCCGTGCCCCGCGGGCTTTCTGATTTTTGGGGGCGAGCATGCGTTTCCAGTTTCCGATCATCATCATCGATGAAGACTTCCGTTCCGAGAACACCAGCGGGCTGGGTATCCGCGCGCTGGCCAAGGCCATCGAAGGCGAGAACATGGAGGTGCTCGGCGTCACCAGTTATGGTGACCTGTCCTCCTTCGCCCAGCAGCAGAGCCGGGCTTCGGCCTTCATCGTCTCGATCGACGACGAGGAGTTCGACTCCCCCGAGGCGGCGACCAAGGTCATCGGCGACCTGCGCGCCTTCGTCGTGGAGATCCGCAACCGGAATGCGGACATCCCGATCTTCCTCTACGGCGAGACGCGCACCTCGCGGCACATCCCCAACGACGTGCTGCGCGAGATGCATGGTTTCATCCACATGTTCGAGGACACCCCCGAGTTCATCGCCCGCTATGTGGTGCGCGAGGCGCGGGTGTACCTGGACAGCCTGGCGCCGCCGTTCTTTCGCGCACTCACCCACTACGCGGCGGACGGCTCCTATTCGTGGCATTGCCCGGGGCATTCGGGCGGCGTCGCCTTTCTGAAGAGCCCGGTGGGGCAGATGTTCCACCAGTTCTTCGGCGAGAACATGCTGCGCGCCGACGTGTGCAACGCGGTCGAGGAACTCGGCCAGCTGCTCGACCACACCGGCCCGGTGGCGGCCTCGGAGCGCAACGCGGCGCGCATCTTCCACTGCGATCACCTGTACTTCGTCACCAACGGCACCTCCACCTCCAACAAGATGGTGTGGCACACCACCGTGGCGCCGGGCGACGTGGTGGTGGTGGACCGCAACTGCCACAAGTCCATTCTCCACTCGATCATCATGACCGGCGCGGTGCCGGTGTTCCTGACGCCGACGCGCAACCACTACGGCATCATCGGTCCGATTCCGCTCGAGGAATTCAAGATCGAGAACATCCGCAAGAAGATCGCCGCCAACCCCTTTGCCGGGCAGACGAACGGCAAGAAGCCGCGCATCCTCACCATCACCCAGTCCACCTACGACGGCGTGCTCTACAACGTCGAGGCGATCAAGGAGATGCTCGACGGGCAGATCGACACCCTGCATTTCGACGAGGCCTGGCTGCCCCATGCCGCCTTCCACGACTTCTACGGCGACTACCACGCCATCGGGGACGAGCGCCCGCGCTGCGAGTCGTCCATGGTGTTCTCGACCCAGTCGACCCACAAGCTGCTGGCCGGCCTGTCGCAGGCCTCGCAGATCCTGGTGCAGGATTCCAAGACCCGCAAGCTCGACCGCGACATCTTCAACGAAGCCTATCTGATGCATACCTCCACCTCGCCGCAGTACTCGATCATCGCGTCCTGCGATGTGGCCGCGGCGATGATGGAGCCACCGGGTGGCCCGGCGCTGGTCGAGGAGTCCATTGCCGAGGCGCTCGATTTCCGCCGCGCGATGCGCAAGGTCGACGAGGAATTCGGTGCGGACGACTGGTGGTTCAAGGTCTGGGGGCCGGACTACCTGTCCGACGACGGCATGGGCGAGCGCGAGGACTGGATGCTCAAGGCCGGCGAGCGCTGGCACGGCTTCGGCGAGCTGGCCGACGGTTTCAACATGCTCGACCCGATCAAGGCGACGGTCATCACCCCGGGCCTGGACGTGGAAGGTGACTTCGCCGACTGGGGCATCCCCGCCGGCGTGCTCACCCGCTATCTGGCCGAGCATGGCATCGTGGTGGAGAAGACCGGGCTTTACTCCTTCTTCATCATGTTCACCATCGGCATCACCAAGGGCCGCTGGAATACCCTGGTGACCGAGTTGCAGCAGTTCAAGGACGACTTCGACCGCAACCGGCCGCTGTGGCGGGTGATGCCTGAGTTCGTGGCCAAGTTCCCGCGCTACGAGCGGGTCGGCCTCAAGGACCTGTGCTCACGCATCCATGGCTTCTATCGCGACCACGATGTGGCGCGTCTGACCACCGAAATGTACCTGTCGGACATGGTGCCGGCCATGCGGCCGGCCGATGCCTTCGCCAAGATGGCCCATCGGGAGATCGAGCGCGTGCCGATCGACGCGCTCGAAGGCCGGGTCACCAGCGTGTTGCTGACGCCGTATCCGCCGGGCATCCCGCTGCTGATCCCGGGTGAGCGCTTCAATGCCACCATCGTGCGCTACCTGCGTTTCGCGCGCGATTTCAACGCTGCCTTCCCGGGCTTCGAGACCGACATCCACGGCCTGGTCAAGGAAGAGGCCGAGGGGGGCTCCAGCTATCACGTGGACTGCGTCCGTCAGGGCTGACGGCGATCGCGGCGCGCCGCCGCTTCAGGTGGCGGTGCGCTCGTATTCCACGAAATCCATCGCGTAGTCGTTGTCGGCATCCGCCGGCAGGTGCTGCCGACTCACCTCGCGGAACGTCGCCGGGTCGACCGGCGGGAAGTGGGCGTCGCCCTCGATGCGGGCGTCCACCTCGGTCAGGATGAGGCGGTCGGCGCGGGCGATGCTCTGTGCATAGAGCTGGGCGCCGCCGATCAGGAAGACCTGTTCCGCCGGGCTGCAGGCCGCCAGTGCGGCATCGATACTGGAGACCACGGTCGCACCCGGGGCGTCGTAGCCGGAGTTGCGACTGACGACGATGTTGAGCCGGCCCGGCAGCGGGCGCCCCAGCGATTCCCAGGTCTTGCGCCCCATGATGACCGGGCTGCCCAGCGTGGTGCGCTTGAAGTGCGCCAGATCCGCCTTCAGGCGCCACGGCAGCGTGTTCTCCCGGCCGATGACGCCGTTCCGTGCGACCGCGGCGATCAGGATCAGCTGTGGCTGCTTCATACCGCCACCGGCGCCGGGATGTGCGGATGCGGATCGTAGCCTTCGAGCTCGAAATCCTCGAAGCGGAACGCGAACAGATCGGTGACCGCAGGGTTGAGCTTCATTCGCGGCAAGGGGCGCGGCGTGCGCGACAGCTGCAGCCGGGCCTGTTCCAGGTGGTTCGAATACAGGTGGCAGTCCCCCCCGGTCCACACGAAATCGCCCGGCTCGTAACCGCACACCTGCGCCACCATCAGGGTGAACAGGGCGTAGGAGGCGATATTGAACGGCACCCCGAGGAAGATGTCGGCGCTGCGCTGGTAGAGCTGGCAGGACAGTCGGTTGTCGGCAACGTAGAACTGAAACAGCGCATGACACGGCGGCAGGGCCATCCGGTCCACATCGGCCGGATTCCAGGCGGACACCAGGTGGCGTCGGGAGTCCGGGTTGTGTTTGAGCCCCTCCACCAGTTGCCTGATCTGATCGATTTCGCCCCCGTCCCGGGCGGGCCAGTGGCGCCACTGGTGGCCGTACACCGGCCCGAGATTCCCCTCTGCGTCCGCCCATTCGTTCCAGATCGACACCCCGTTGTCCTGCAGGTAGCCGATGTTGGTGTCGCCGGCGATGAACCACAGCAGTTCATGGATGATCGAGCGTGTGTGCAGCTTCTTCGTGGTCAGCAGAGGAAAGCCCTGCGACAGATCGAAGCGCATCTGGTGGCCGAAAACCGACAGGGTGCCGGTGCCGGTTCGATCGGATTTGGCATGCCCGTGGTCGAGCACGTGCTGCATCAGGTCGAGGTAGGCTTGCATGATGAGATGGCAGATGGACGGGATGGGCAATTGTACCCGCTCGCGGTCCGTGGCCGTGCTTGCATTGCACCTCCTGTCGGCGACAGTTGGTCGTTCGGTTCGCCCGGTTTGTGTGGAATAATCGGGTAACCAAAAATAACAGGACAGGTCACTGAAACGGGGCGCCCATGCTGCTGAGTTCCTCTGACGTTGCGCCGAACATGCCCGCCGCCCTGCGTGACCTGCCGGGGCGTCTCAGGGCCGTGCCGCCCAATGATCCGGTCGCTGCGCTGGCCGAAATCGGAGACGTGCTCGACGCGCTCGTGGCGCAGGCGCAATCCCAATTCATGGTGCTGGCGGTTGGCCTGGGCGAGCTCGACGAGGCCTCGCAGCCGTATCTGCGTGCGTCGCTCAGGGGCTTCTTGCAGGCCGCCGTGCTCAAGTCGGGGCGCGGCGAGGTGCTGCGGTCCTCGTGCCTCGCGTTCTTCCGGCAGCTGTCCGGCGCCTGTGCCGAGGCGCTCCAGCGAGGCCGTTATGAGCACACCGACCAGTCGCCGTTGCTCGCCGAACTGGCTGCCCGTCTGTTGCGTGCCGAGACCAACGCGCTGAAGTGGGATCACATGGTGTACGGGCCGTACGACGAGGGGCTGTGGCGTCGGACCGGCGCCGTTCTTCTCGAAGCGGTCGAAGAAGGCCGGGAGGCGCTCCCGGTACGGCTGCGGTCGGATCGCGAGACGGTCACGACGACCGGGCGGGAAATGGCACGGGCCATTGCGCTGCGCTGCGGTGGCCTCGATCAGTTACCGGTCGAGCTGATCGACATCACCGATCGGATGATCCATTACATTCTGCCGGCGTTGTACATCGGTCCCATGCCGGTCGAGGGCGCACGCTTCTATTGGCAGCCGCACGAGGGCCGTGGGCCGGTCCGCCTGGTCAGTGGCCAGGAAAACGTCCCCAATGCCTGGTACTTTTCGGCCCAGCATGCCGACCCGGCGATGGCGGAACTGGAGCGCATGCTGGCCAAAGGCATGGTGCCCGGCGTGCTCGACTCCGGTCCCGGGTCGCGTGAGAAGATTCGCGCCTGCATGCGTCACCTGCGGCGAGCCTGGTGTGAAGCACCCGTCACCCGGCGCCATCGCCGTCATCCGATGACCGGAGGCATCCGGGCGCTCAAGGGTTTCGGAACCTTGCGGCAGGTCCTCAAGAACGGCGCACGCGAGTGGGAGCAGTGGGATTTGCGGGATGCCAGCGTCAATGGCATGGGGGTCGTGATGCCGCTGGCCTCCAGCGAATTGCCACGCATCGGTGATCTGGTGGCCGTCCGACCCGATGAGACCGGCGAATGGCGCCTTGGCATGATCCGGCGCCTGACGCGGGACGAAGGGCTCAAGGCCTACCTGGGGCTTGAGACCTTCGCCACGGCGCCTCGCGTTGTGCGTGCCGATGACGGCCGAGCGCCAATCGACGTGCTGCTGTGCGACCCGCTGCGGCGCGGCGGGGTCCTTCGCATCGTCTCACCCACCAACGCCCTGCGCCCCGGCTCGCCCCTGTTCGTGGCCGAAAATGGCGCCATACAGAAGCTCAAACCGCTTGGCTCCGCCTGGCGCGGCAGCGAGTTCGAAGTCCGTACCTATCTGGTGCTCTAGGCGAGTCGGGTGCCCGACTGTCCGCGCCGAGGCCGTCTAGCCTTGCCCGTATTTCTTTTTCTTGACAGTAGTATTTTTGGGTCTATAATTCGCCCCTCTTCGCGCTTCTGAGTTGTTTTGGTGGTGCGTTGGTTGGTCTCTGCGGCGTTGATCGTTAGGCGTTTGCGGGGGTTGACGAGGAGTTGAGAAGTTGTCAGAATCTCGCTTCTTCGCTGAACGGACGTGAGTTGTTCAGCGGCTCTTTAAAAATTTGGACAACCGATAGGTGTGGGTGCTTGGTCTTTGTCGGTAGCGACCTTCGGGTCGCGAGAGTTTCACAAAGATTGAGCATTCATGTCAGTTTTCTGACTTTGAGTGCGAACAGGTATTGAACTTAAGAGTTTGATCCTGGCTCAGATTGAACGCTGGCGGCATGCTTTACACATGCAAGTCGAACGGTAACGGGGGGAGCTTGCTTCCTGCCGACGAGTGGCGAACGGGTGAGTAATGCATCGGAACGTACCCAGTCGTGGGGGATAGCCCGGCGAAAGCCGGATTAATACCGCATACGCCCTTTGGGGGAAAGCGGGGGATCTTCGGACCTCGCGCGATTGGAGCGGCCGATGTCGGATTAGCTAGTAGGTGGGGTAAAGGCTCACCTAGGCGACGATCCGTAGCTGGTCTGAGAGGATGATCAGCCACACTGGGACTGAGACACGGCCCAGACTCCTACGGGAGGCAGCAGTGGGGAATTTTGGACAATGGGCGAAAGCCTGATCCAGCCATGCCGCGTGAGTGAAGAAGGCCTTCGGGTTGTAAAGCTCTTTCAGGTGGAAAGAAATGGCGCTGTCTAATACATGGCGTCGATGACGGTACCACCAGAAGAAGCACCGGCTAACTACGTGCCAGCAGCCGCGGTAATACGTAGGGTGCGAGCGTTAATCGGAATTACTGGGCGTAAAGCGTGCGCAGGCGGTTGTGTAAGACAGGTGTGAAATCCCCGGGCTTAACCTGGGAACTGCGCTTGTGACTGCACGGCTAGAGTACGGCAGAGGGGGGTGGAATTCCACGTGTAGCAGTGAAATGCGTAGAGATGTGGAGGAACACCGATGGCGAAGGCAGCCCCCTGGGCCTGTACTGACGCTCATGCACGAAAGCGTGGGGAGCAAACAGGATTAGATACCCTGGTAGTCCACGCCCTAAACGATGTCGACTAGTTGTTCGGAGAGGCAACTTTCTGAGTAACGCAGCTAACGCGTGAAGTCGACCGCCTGGGGAGTACGGTCGCAAGATTAAAACTCAAAGGAATTGACGGGGACCCGCACAAGCGGTGGATGATGTGGATTAATTCGATGCAACGCGAAAAACCTTACCTACCCTTGACATGCCAGGAACTTTCCAGAGATGGATTGGTGCCTTCGGGAACCTGGACACAGGTGCTGCATGGCTGTCGTCAGCTCGTGTCGTGAGATGTTGGGTTAAGTCCCGCAACGAGCGCAACCCTTGTCATTAGTTGCCATCATTTGGTTGGGCACTCTAATGAGACTGCCGGTGACAAACCGGAGGAAGGTGGGGATGACGTCAAGTCATCATGGCCCTTATGGGTAGGGCTTCACACGTCATACAATGGTCGGTACAGAGGGTTGCCAAGCCGCGAGGTGGAGCCAATCCCAGAAAGCCGATCGTAGTCCGGATCGTAGTCTGCAACTCGACTGCGTGAAGTCGGAATCGCTAGTAATCGCGGATCAGAATGCCGCGGTGAATACGTTCCCGGGTCTTGTACACACCGCCCGTCACACCATGGGAGTGGGTTTCACCAGAAGTAGGTAGCTTAACCTTCGGGAGGGCGCTTACCACGGTGAGATTCATGACTGGGGTGAAGTCGTAACAAGGTAGCCGTATCGGAAGGTGCGGCTGGATCACCTCCTTTCCAGAGAAAAGCCCTCAGGGGCCAAGTATCCACAACCTATCGGTTGTTCAATGCGTAGCTCGCGCACCCGAGAAGTGGGGTCTGTAGCTCAGCCGGTTAGAGCACCGTCTTGATAAGGCGGGGGTCGTTGGTTCGAACCCAACCAGACCCACCAACGATCAAGATGGGGGATTAGCTCAGCTGGGAGAGCACCTGCTTTGCAAGCAGGGGGTCGTCGGTTCGATCCCGTCATCCTCCACCAATCCCCTTTGGGGCTCGGTTGTCCAGCGCGGTGAAGCGTCAGCAGTGTGGGCTCGGTCGAGCCGATAGTGCTGACGTTTTACATGATCTTCGGGTCATGGCGTTCTTTAACAATTTGGAAGAAGTCGAATGTATCGTCGGTTCGTAAGAACCGGCGAATCACACAGTAGTAAGTTTTATGTTGTGTGATTGCATCGTTTCCTGTCTGTTTGCGAACCAGCGGCAGGCGGGAAGCACAACCGAGGCGCTTAAAAGTTCTTCTTGTAACCGAAGTCTTTGGCCGGAAGGTCAGAGCTCAAGGTTATAGGATCAAGCGACTAAGTGCATGTGGTGGATGCCTTGGCGATCACAGGCGATGAAGGACGTGTAAGCCTGCGAAAAGCTGCGGGGAGCTGGCAATAGAGCTTTGATCCGCAGATGTCCGAATGGGGAAACCCGGCCCTTTTGGGTCATCCCGTACTGAATACATAGGTACGTGGAAGCGAACGCGGCGAACTGAAACATCTAAGTAGCCGTAGGAAAAGAAATCAACCGAGATTCCCGAAGTAGCGGCGAGCGAACCGGGAACAGCCTGTACGACTAAACCAGTAACTCAGCAAAACGGGATGGAAAGCCCGGCCATAGAAGGTGATAGCCCTGTATGCGAAGGGTCGCTGGCGGGTCTGAGCGTACGACAAGTAGGGCGGGACACGTGTAATCCTGTCTGAATATGGGGGGACCATCCTCCAAGGCTAAATACTCGTGATCGACCGATAGTGAACCAGTACCGTGAGGGAAAGGCGAAAAGAACCCCGGGAGGGGAGTGAAATAGATCCTGAAACCGCATGCATACAAACAGTGGGAGCCCCTTCGTGGGGTGACTGCGTACCTTTTGTATAATGGGTCAGCGACTTACGTTCAGTTGCAAGCTTAACCGAATAGGGGAGGCGTAGCGAAAGCGAGTCTGATAAGGGCGAATGAGTAGCTGGATGTAGACCCGAAACCAGATGATCTATCCATGGCCAGGATGAAGGTGCGGTAACACGCACTGGAGGTCCGAACCCACTAATGTTGAAAAATTAGGGGATGAGCTGTGGATAGGGGTGAAAGGCCAAACAAATCTGGAAATAGCTGGTTCTCCCCGAAAACTATTTAGGTAGTGCGTCGTGCGGACACTTCCGGGGGTAGAGCACTGTCATCGTTGGGGGGGTCACTGCGATTTACCCCGCGATAGCAAACTCCGAATACCGGAAAGTGATACACGGCAGACAGACAGCGGGTGCTAACGTCCGTTGTCAAGAGGGAAACAACCCAGACCGCCAGCTAAGGTCCCAAATGATCAGTTAAGTGGTAAACGAGGTGGGAAGGCACAGACAGCTAGGAGGTTGGCTTAGAAGCAGCCACCCTTTAAAGAAAGCGTAATAGCTCACTAGTCGAGTCGTCCTGCGCGGAAGATGTAACGGGGCTCAAACTGATAACCGAAGCTGCGGATGCGTGCTTGCACGCATGGTAGGGGAGCGTTCTGTAAGCCTGCGAAGGTGTCTCGTAAGGGATGCTGGAGGTATCAGAAGTGCGAATGCTGACATGAGTAGCGATAAAGGGTGTGAAAAGCACCCTCGCCGAAAACCCAAGGTTTCCTGCGCAACGTTCATCGGCGCAGGGTGAGTCGGCCCCTAAGGCGAGGCAGAAATGCGTAGTCGATGGGAAACAGGTCAATATTCCTGTACCGATTTTAGATGCGATGGGGGACGGAGAAGGTTAGGCCAGCCGGGTGTTGGATGTCCCGGTTCAAGCGTGTAGTCGTGCCTGGTAGGCAAATCCGCCGGGCTTAGATGAGACGTGATAACGAGGATTCATTGAATCCGAAGTGGTCGATACCATGCTTCCAGGAAAAGCCTCTAAGCTTCAGTCTAAAATCGACCGTACCGCAAACCGACACAGGTGGGTAGGTTGAAAATACCAAGGCGCTTGAGAGAACTCAGGAGAAGGAACTCGGCAAATTGACACCGTAACTTCGGGAGAAGGTGTGCCCCTTGTATGTGAAACCCCTGCGGGTGGAGCAGAAGGGGGCCGCAGAGAATCGGTGGCTGCGACTGTTTATTAAAAACACAGCACTCTGCAAACACGAAAGTGGACGTATAGGGTGTGACGCCTGCCCGGTGCCGGAAGGTTAAGTGATGGGGTGCAAGCTCTTGATCGAAGCCCCGGTAAACGGCGGCCGTAACTATAACGGTCCTAAGGTAGCGAAATTCCTTGTCGGGTAAGTTCCGACCTGCACGAATGGCGTAACGATGGCCACACTGTCTCCTCCTGAGACTCAGCGAAGTTGAAATGGTTGTGAAGATGCAATCTCCCCGCGGCTAGACGGAAAGACCCCATGAACCTTTACTGCAGCTTTGCATTGGACTTTGACGTCACTTGTGTAGGATAGGTGGGAGGCTTTGAAGCGGGAACGCCAGTTTCCGTGGAGCCAACCTTGAAATACCACCCTGGTGTCGTTGAGGTTCTAACCTTGGTCCGTGAATCCGGATCGGGGACCGTGCATGGTGGGCAGTTTGACTGGGGCGGTCTCCTCCTAAAGGGTAACGGAGGAGTACGAAGGTCTCCTAGGTACGGTCGGACATCGTACTGATAGTGCAATGGCAAAAGGAGGCTTGACTGCGAGACCCACAAGTCGAGCAGGTGCGAAAGCAGGTCATAGTGATCCGGTGGTTCTGTATGGAAGGGCCATCGCTCAACGGATAAAAGGTACTCTGGGGATAACAGGCTGATTCCGCCCAAGAGTTCACATCGACGGCGGAGTTTGGCACCTCGATGTCGGCTCATCACATCCTGGGGCTGTAGCCGGTCCCAAGGGTATGGCTGTTCGCCATTTAAAGTGGTACGTGAGCTGGGTTTAAAACGTCGTGAGACAGTTTGGTCCCTATCTGCCGTGGGCGCTGGAAGTTTGAGAGGGCCTGCTCCTAGTACGAGAGGACCGGAGTGGACGCACCTCTGGTGTACCGGTTGTCACGCCAGTGGCATCGCCGGGTAGCTAAGTGCGGAAGAGATAACCGCTGAAAGCATCTAAGCGGGAAACTCGCCTCAAGATGAGACTTCCCTCGTGACTCGATCACGCTCAAGGGTCGTCCAAGACCAGGACGTTGATAGGTCGGGTGTGGAAGCGCAGTAATGCGTTAAGCTAACCGATACTAATTGCCCGTGAGGCTTGATCCTATAACCTTGAGAACTAATAATTACGCCTCAATGCAATCACACACGTGATTCACATCCGATTTCTTCCAGTTGCGCTCCGACAGTCAAATACTGTCAGAGCAAAAGTCAAAGTCTGACGACAATAGCGTTCCGGAACCACCCCTTCCCATCCCGAACAGGACCGTGAAACGGAACCGCGCCGATGATAGTGCCCATACGGGTGTGAAAGTAGGTCATCGTCAGACTAACAAACAAAAACCCCGCCTCATCAACACGATGACGCGGGGTTTTTTATTGCGCGGAAAAACAACAAATCAACACCCCGCAAAACACTCCAATCGAAAACGCCCCAGCCAGATCGAAACCGATCAGAAAGCCCTGGCCGACTGGCTCCGCCGCCGCAAACTCGACAAAACACGCCAGCACAACAACAAAAAGCCCGGCAAAAGCCGGGCTTCTCATGGATTGTCGAAGAAATCAATCAAGCGGGTACGACGGGGATCTTGCCGATCTTGGCTTGCCATTCCTTCGGACCGGTCTGGTGAACCGATTGCCCCGTCGCATCGACGGCAACCGTCACCGGCATGTCAACAACGTCGAATTCATAGATGGCCTCCATGCCCAGATCCTCGAAACCAACCACCTTGGCCGTCTTGATGGCCTTGGAGACGAGATAGGCAGAACCGCCGACCGCCATGAGATAGGCGGCCTGATTGTCCTTGATGGCGTCGATCGCGATCTGGCCGCGCTCCGCCTTGCCGACCATCGCAATCAGTCCGGTTTTTTCAAGCATCATCCGGGTGAACTTGTCCATGCGAGTGGCCGTGGTCGGGCCGGCGGGGCCGACCACCTCGTCGCGGACAGGATCGACCGGGCCGACGTAGTAGATAATCCGGTTCGTGAAATCGACCGGCAGGGCTTCGCCCTTGGCGAGCATATCCTGGATGCGCTTGTGGGCGGCGTCGCGACCGGTGAGCATCTTTCCGTTCAGGAGCAGGACCTGCCCCGGCTTCCAGGCGGCGACTTCGTCCTTGGTCAGCGTATCGAGGTTGACCCGCGTGGCGACCCCGGTGTCGGGCTTCCAGGTCACTTCGGGCCAGTCTTCGAGGCGCGGCGTGCGAAGGTGCACCGGTCCGCTGCCGTCGAGCTCGAAGTGGACGTGACGGGTCGCCGCACAGTTCGGAATCATCGCGACCGGGAGGGAGGCTGCGTGTGTCGGGTAATCCAGGATCTTGACGTCGAGCACCGTGGTCAGGCCGCCGAGGCCCTGCGCGCCGATACCCAGGGCGTTGACCTTCTCGAACAGCTCGAGTCGGAGTTGTTCAACGCGTGTCAATTCGACTCCGCTGGTGGCCTTGGCTTGAAGTTCATGGATGTCGACATGGTCCATGAGTGACTCCTTGGCCAGCAGCATGGCCTTTTCCGGCGTGCCGCCGATGCCGATGCCGAGAATCCCGGGGGGGCACCAGCCCGCGCCCATGGTGGGCACGGTTTTGAGCACCCAATCGACGATGGAGTCAGACGGGTTCAGCATGGCCATCTTCGATTTGTTTTCCGAGCCGCCGCCTTTGGCGGCACAGGTGATTTCCACCGTATCGCCCGGGACGATTTCATAATGGACGACCGCCGGGGTGTTGTCGCGACTGTTCTTGCGGGCGCCGGCCGGGTCGAGCAGGACCGAGGCGCGCAGCTTGTTGTCCGGGTGGGTGTACGCACGTCGGACGCCTTCGTTGACCATGTCCTGCACGCTCAGCGTACTGTCCCAGCGTACGTTCATGCCGACCTTGAGGAAAACCACCGCAATGCCGGTGTCCTGGCAGATGGGACGATGACCTTCGGCGCACATGCGGCTATTGGTCAGGATCTGGGCGATGGCGTCCTTTGCCGCAGGGGACTGCTCGCGTTCATATGCCTCGCCCAGGGCCTGAATGTAGTCGAGCGGATGGTAGTAGCTGATGAATTGAAATGCGTCCGCGATGGACTGGATGAAATCTTCCTGCTTGATCGTGCTCACGGTGGCTCCCTCATGTTCGTCGGCTTGCAGCCGAATCGGGAACGGGCGAATATGGTGCCCGTCCGCGCACTTGCCGCAAGCGCGTGGGGATTCTAGCATTCCCTCATGGACGCGGCATTGGCGCTGGACTGGCGGCAGCGAGCGGTTGTGTAAGTCCTGTGTAAGATACAATTCTTTTAATACCAATAATCAGCAACGTCCTCGCGCTTGCAGATGCTGCAGGGAGGAGCGTGAACGGACGGGCGCAAGACATTGATCTGAAGTCCGATTCATTGAATTGAGGAGAGGTACGTTATGTCCGAAAATGCCCAGAAGCTGTATTACCCGCCCGAGGCGCTGGTCAAGAATGCAGCCGTCCCTGGCATGGAGGCCTACCAGGCGCTGGTCAAGCAAGCCGAGGAAGACTACGAAGGCTACTGGGCGAATCACGCCCGCAAGCTTCTTGACTGGCACAAGCCGTTTTCGACGGTGCTGGACGAGAGCGATGCTCCGTTCTTCAAGTGGTTCGCCGATGGCGAGCTGAACGTCTCCTACAACTGCCTTGACCGCCAAGTGAACAATGGTCTGGGCGACAAGGTGGCGATCATCTTCGAGGGCGACGACGGCAAGGTCAGCAAGGTCACCTACAAGGAGCTGCTCGGTAAGGTCTGCAAGATGGCCAACGCGCTCAAGAGCGTTGGCGTCAAGTGTGGTGACCGGGTCGTCATCTACCTGCCGATGTCGGTCGAGGGCATCGTCGCGATGCAGGCCTGCGCCCGGATCGGTGCCACCCATTCCGTGGTGTTCGGTGGCTTCTCCGCCCAGTCCCTGCGCGACCGCCTCGAGAGTTCCGGCGCCGTCGCGTTGATCACATCGGATGGCCAGTTCCGTGGCGGCAAGGCGCTTCCGCTCAAGCCGATCGCTGACGAAGCCCTGTCCATGGGCGGCTGCGAGGCCGTCAAGAACGTGCTGGTGGTCAAGCGCACCGGCGGTGAGGTGACCATGGTGGCTGGTCGTGACCAATGGGTCGAGGAAGTCATGGCCCAGCAGCCGGACACCTGCGAGCCGGAGTGGGTCGGTGCCGAGCACCCCCTGTTCCTGCTCTACACCTCCGGCTCCACCGGTAAGCCGAAGGGCGTGCAGCATTCCAGTGGTGGTTATCTGCTGCAGGCCGTGCTGTCCATGCAATACACCTTCGACATCAAGCCGGATGACGTGTTCTGGTGTACCGCCGACATCGGCTGGGTGACCGGGCACACGTACATCGCCTACGGTCCGCTGGCCTCCGGCGCCACCCAGGTGGTGTTCGAGGGCGTGCCGACCTATCCGGATGCCGGTCGCTTCTGGCAGATGATCCAGAACCACAAGGTCAGCATCTTCTACACCGCACCGACCGCCATCCGCTCGCTGATCAAGGCGGCCGACGCCAACGAGAAGGTGCATCCGAAGAACTACGATCTGTCGAGCCTGCGCATCATGGGTTCGGTGGGTGAGCCGATCAACCCGGCCGCCTGGGAGTGGTACCACGAGAACGTCGGCGGTGGCCGCTGCCCGATCGTGGACACCTTCTGGCAGACCGAGACGGGGGCGCACATGATCACCCCGATGCCGGGCGCCACGCCGCTCCTGCCGGGTTCGTGCACGCTGCCGTTCCCGGGTATCCAGGCCACCGTGGTCGACGAGACCGGCACCGAGGTGCCGTGGGGCCAGGGCGGCATCCTGGTGGTCAAGCGCCCGTGGCCGTCCATGATCCGTACCGTGTGGGGCGATCCGGAGCGTTTCAAGAGCTCCTACTACCCGGCCGACTTCCAGGGCAAGCTGTATCTGGCAGGTGACGGCGCCATCCGTGACGCCGAAACCGGTTACTTCACCATCACCGGTCGTATCGATGACGTGCTGAACGTCTCCGGCCACCGCATGGGTACGATGGAAATCGAATCCGCCCTGGTGGCGCATGAGAAAGTTGCCGAAGCGGCCGTGGTCGGTCGTCCTGACGACACCACCGGTGAGGCCATCGTGGCTTTCGTGGTGCTCAAGGGGCCGCGCCCGACCGGCGACGAAGCCGTGGCGACGATCAAGGAGCTGGCCGCCTGGGTGGGCAAGGAGATCGGTCCGATCGCCAAGCCGAAAGACATCCGCTTCGGTGAAAACCTGCCCAAGACCCGTTCGGGCAAGATCATGCGCCGTCTGCTGCGCCAGCTTGCCAAGGGTGAGGAGATCACGCAGGATACCTCCACGCTGGAGAACCCCGCGATTCTCGATCAACTCAAGGGTTAAGCAGGACCAGGGGTGAGCCGGCGGCACAGCCGGCCGCCCCGACAAGAACAATGGAGGGACCCGACCCAAGAAGTCGGGCAATAAAGAGGAGACAAGGCGCGGCAACGCGCCTTTTTTTTGACCGCAGCGTGCCCCCAAGGCACGCTGCTGGAGGCGGATGGCGATGAGATGCGTCGAATCGTTCGGGATCGGTCATGCGTAAGGCGCTGGCACGACAGCGGCTGATTGCCGGTACGCTGCTCGCGGCCCTGCTGTTCAACGCGCCGCTGCTGTGGCTGGTGGACGTCGAGGCCACGGTGCTGGGGGTGCCGGCGCTCTATGCCTACCTGTTCGCGGTCTGGGGCGGCTTCATCGCCTTCCTCGCCTGGGTCGTGGAGCGCGGCGGATGATCTCCAGCGGGCTGATCCTCGGGGCGTCGTTCGCCTACCTCGGCTTGCTATTCGTCGTCGCGTTGATCGGCGACCGCCGGGCCGACGCGGGGCGCTCGCTCATCGCCAATCCGTGGGTGTACGCGCTGTCGCTGGCCGTGTACTGCACGGCCTGGACCTACTACGGCAGTGTCGGTCGTGCCTCCACCGCGGGCGTCAGCTTCCTGCCGGTGTATCTGGGTCCGACCCTGGTGATGGGCGTCGGCTCCCTGGTGCTGCTGAAGATGGTCCGCATCAGCAAGGCCTACCGCATCACGTCGATCGCGGATTTCATCGCCTCGCGTTATGGCAAGAGCCGCCACCTGGCCGCGATGGTCACGCTGATGGCGGTCATCGGCATCGTTCCCTACATCGCCCTCCAGCTCAAGGCGGTGTCGAGCGAATACGGCCTGCTGACCGGGGCGGCGCATGGGGCCGAGGGCGAGTGGTACCGGGATTCGGCGCTGTACATGGCCCTGGCCCTGGCGGCCTTCACCATGATCTTCGGCACCCGTCACTTGGACGCCACCGAGCGTCACGAGGGCATGGTCGCGGCCGTGGCCTTCGAGTCGCTGGTCAAGCTGGGCGCCTTCCTGGCGCTCGGGGTGGTGGTGACCTACGTGCTCTTCGATGGCTGGCATGATCTGCTCGCGCGCGCCGGTGCCAACGACGACCTGCGTTCGTTGCTGTCCCTGCAGCATGTGGGCAGCGCCGCCGACTGGTTCGCCCTGATGCTGCTTTCCGGACTGGCCTTTCTGATGCTGCCGCGCCAGTTCCAGGTCGCGGTCGTCGAGAACGTGGACGAGCGTCACCTGCAGCGTGCGTCGTGGTTGTTTCCGACCTATCTGCTGCTCATCAACATCTTCGTGCTGCCGATCGCGCTCGGGGGCGTACTGAGCTTTCCGCCGGATGCCGATCCGGATTCCTTCGTCCTCGTGCTGCCGCGCTCGGCCGGATATGATCTGCTGACGCTGATCGTGTTCATCGGCGGTCTGTCGGCGGCCACCGGCATGATCATCGTCGAGACCATCGCCCTGTCCACGATGGTGTGCAACGATCTGGTCATGCCGGCGCTGTTGTCCAATGCACGCTTCCATCGCCGCGCGCCGCAGGATCTGACCGGATTGCTGCTGCTCATCCGGCGCGCAGCCATTGCCATCGTCCTGCTCCTCGGTTACGTCTATTTTCGCCTCGCCGGGCAGGCCTATGCCCTGGTGTCGATCGGCCTGATCAGTTTCGCGGCGGTGGTTCAATTCGCCCCCGCCTTGCTCGGCGGCATGTACTGGCGCGGGGCCACCGGCCGGGGCGCGATCGCGGGGGTGTCTGCGGGCTTCCTGGTCTGGGCCTACACCCTGCTGCTGCCTTCATTCGCCAAGAGCGGCTGGCTGCCCATGAGCGTGGTCGACCAGGGGCTGTTCGGGCTTGCTGCGCTGCGGCCCGAAGCGCTGTTCGGCATGACCGGCGTCAATCACATCACTCACGCGGTGTTCTGGAGCCTGCTCGCGAACGTCGGGAGCTTCGTCTTGGTGTCGCTGGCGCGCGCCCCGTCGCCGGTCGAGGTGGGCCAGGCGGGCCTGTTCGTCGACATCGTCGAGCGCGATCCGGTCGGGGCGGCGCGCTTCTGGCGCGGTCAGGCCCAGGTGGACGACTTGTGTGCCCTGCTGGCCCGGTTTCTCGGCGCACGCCGGGTCGAGGAGGCCTTTTCCGGCTACGCCCGCCGGCGCGGGGTCGACCGCGTCGAGGCGCTCAAGGCGGACGGCGACCTGGTCCACTTCGCCGAAACCCTGCTCGCGGGAGCCATCGGCAGTGCCTCCGCGCGCATCATGATCGCCTCGGTGGTCGAGGAGGAGGCGCTCGGTCTGGAAGAGGTGATGAACATCCTCGACGAAGCGTCCCGGGTGCGCGCCTACTCGCGGGAGCTCGAGGACAAGTCGCGCGCCCTCGAGGCGGCGACCCGCGAGCTGCGTGCCGCCAACGAGCGGCTTCAGGAGCTCGACCGGCTCAAGGACGATTTCATGTCCTCGGTGACCCATGAGCTGCGCACCCCGCTGACCTCGATCCGGGCGCTGTCCGAGATGCTGTTCGACGATCCCGACATCGCACGCGACGATCGGGTGCGCTTCCTCGGCATCATCGTCAAGGAGACCGAGCGGCTCACGCGGCTGGTCAATCAGGTGCTGGACCTGGCGAAGATCGAGTCCGGTCACGCCCAGTGGCACGAAACCGAGGTGGATCTGGTCGAGTTGGTCCGGCACGCGGCCGACACCGGCGCACAGCTGCTGCGCGAGCGCGGTGCCCGCCTGGAGCTCGATCTGCCCGAACGGGTCGCGCCGATCCTCGCCGACCGTGACCGGCTCGTCCAGGTGATGGTGAACCTGCTGGGGAATGCGGCGCGCTTCGTGCCGATCAATGCCGGCGTGGTGACCGTTCGCCTGCGCGAGACGGTCGATGCGCTGCAGGTGGACGTGGAAGACAACGGCCCCGGCATCGCCCCGGAAGCCCAGGCGGAAATCTTCGAACGCTTCCGTCAGGTGCGCGGCAGCGGTGGCAAGCCGACCGGGACGGGGCTGGGTCTGCCGATCAGCCGCCAGATCATCGAGCATTTTGGCGGGCGCCTGTGGGTGCACAGCACACCGGGGCAGGGCGCGGCGTTTTCGTTTTCGCTGCCGCTGCGAACCGCCTCGGAAAAAGATGACGGCCGGGCAGGGGGGCGCCGCGGGGCAATGCCGTAGAATGTTTTGCAGGGGGGGAGAGGTGATGAGCGATACGAAAAAGATACTGATTGCGGACGATGAGGAAAACATCGTCATCTCGCTGGAGTTCCTCATGAAGCGGGAGGGCTTCGAGGTGCTCGTTGCCAGCGATGGCGAGGAGGCGCTGGCGCGCATCCGCAACGATGCGCCGGATCTGGTGCTGCTCGATGTCATGATGCCGAAGAAGAGCGGCTTCGATGTGTGCCAGGAGGTGCGCGCCGATCCGGCGATCGCCGATACCCGCATCCTGATGCTGACCGCCAAGGGGCGCGATACCGAGGTGGCCAAGGGGCTGGCGCTGGGGGCGGACGCCTACATGACCAAACCGTTTTCGACGAAGGAGCTGGTCGAACAAGTACACAGCATGCTCGGGGTCACTCGATGAGCCCGAAGGGGCGCATGGTGGTGGCGGTGCTGGCGGCGAGCATGGCGGTGCTGGTCGCCTTCCTCGCGACCGGCTGGGTGATCTGGGCCGATCTGTCTCCCGAGGAGCAGGCGGTGCTCGACCCCATCCTCTCACCCCGGTCCGGCCTGATCGGCGCCATGGTGGTGCTCGCGATGATCGCGGCGGCGGCCGTGGCGCGGGATCTGCACCGGCGTTTCATCGCCGTGCCGGCGCGTCTGGCGGAGGACGCCCGCACCTTGCTGGCCGCGGAGCCTGCGCGGCGGCTCACCCCCGACGGCGGCGGCGAGACGCGCCAGTTCATCGACATCATCAACCAGCTGGCCGATCAGCGCCAGGGGCTGCAGGAGCATGTCGAGCAGCGCGTGACCGAGGCGCGCCGGACCGTGGAGGAGGAGAAGAACCGTCTCGCGGCGCTCATGTCGGAGCTGAGCCAGAGCGTGGTGGTGTGCAATCTGGACGGGCGCATCCTGCTCTACAACAACCGCGCCCGGCTGCAGTTCCGTGCCCTGTCCGAGGCGCCCGGTGCGGCGGGCGGGGGCGAGCTGATCGGCCTCGGGCGCTCCATCTACGCGGTCATGGATCGGCATCTGATCGCCCATGCGCTCGAGAACATCCAGGACCGCCTGCGCAAGAACGCCAGCCAGCCGGTCACCAACTTTGTCACCACGACACGGGCGGGGCAGTTGCTGCGCGTGCAGATGGCGCCGGTCCTCGGCGCTGGCGACACGCCTGCCGAGCGGCCGGTCTCGGGCTTCATCCTGATGCTCGACAACATTACCCGTGCCATCGAGAACGAGGCGCGGCGCGACGAGATCCTGCACACCCTCACCGAAGGCAATCGCGCCGCGCTCGCCAACGTGCGCGCGGCCGCCGAGATGCTCGACTACGAGGATCTGGACGATGCCTTGCGCCAGCGCTTCCGCAGTGTGATCCGAGACGAGGTGCGCGCCATGAGCGATCGTCTCGAGTCGAGCGCGGCGGAGTTCGCCAACTCCCTCAAGGCGCGCTGGCAGCTCGAGGAGATGCTCGGCGCCGATCTGGTGGCGGCCGCGCAGCGGCGGGTGGAAAGCCGCCTGTCCCTGCGTACCAAGGTCGAGGAGGTGGACGAGCAGCTGTGGGTCAAGGTGGACAGCTTCTCCCTGCTGCAGGCGGTCACTTACCTCGCCAGTCGTCTGTCGGATGAGTTCGAGATCCGGGAGTTGCGCTTCCGCCTGGTCGGGGGTGGACGCCTGGTGCACCTGGACCTGATCTGGTCGGGTCAGGCGATGAGTACCGAGACGGTCATGCACTGGGAACTCGAGCCGATGCGTTTCGCTGGCGAAAACAGTCCGCTGACCGTGCGTGACGTGATCGAGCGTCACGACGGCGAGATGTGGCTGGAGCGCGAGAAGGTGCGCCACCGCGCCTTCTTCCGCGTCGCGCTGCCCTCGGTGGCGCCGCAGGAGGAGGTCGAGGAGGACGTCTACCTGCGCAGCGAGTCTCGCCCGGAATACTACGACTTCGACCTGTTTTCCTGGTCGGAGCGGGGGCATGCCCTCGACGACCGGCCGCTGGCCGAACTGGCCTACACCGTCTTCGATACCGAGACCACCGGACTCAATCCCTCCAAGGGGGACGAGATCATCCAGATCGGCGCGGCGCGGATCCTCAACGGCAAGGTGCTGCACAGCGACACCTTCGAGCAGCTGGTCGACCCGCAACGCAGTCTGCCGCCCGAGTCGTCCAAGATCCATGGCATCACGCCCGACATGCTCGTCGGTCAGCCGGTCATCGCCAAGGTGCTGCCCGCCTTCCACGCCTTTGTCGAGGACACGGTACTGGTCGCCCACAACGCCGCCTTCGACATGCGCTTCCTCCAGCTCAAGGAGGCAGCGACCGGGCTGCGCTTCGACCAGCCGGTGCTCGACACCTTGCTGCTCTCGGCGGTGATCCATCCGAACCAGGACAGTCACCGGCTCGAGGCCATCGCCGAGCGTTTCGGCGTCACCATCATCGGACGGCACACCGCCATGGGTGACGCCATCGTCACCGCGGAAGTGTTCCTGAAGATGATTCCGCTGCTGGCGGAAAAGGGCGTCCACACCCTCGGCCAGGCGCGCGAGGCGGCCGAGAAGACCTACTACGCACGACTCAAGTACTGATCTGATCCCGCCGGGCGCAGACGTGCCCCGGCCACAGGAGGGTGTCCGGCACATGCCGAGCAATTCGGGCTTTACGAGGCAACTGCGGCGCTACTACAGCTGGTATACCGGCGGCTTCATCGTCTTCGTGCTCTTGCTGGCGGTGGGCGAGCATCTCGGTCTGTCGCACCGGGTCATCGGCCACCTGTTCCTGTTTGCGACCATCGCCATCTACGCCGGCATCGGGGTCATGAGCCGCACCGCCGACGTGTCCGAGTACTACGTGGCGGGCCGGCGCGTTCCGGCGATCTTCAACGGCATGGCCACTGCGGCCGACTGGATGAGCGCGGCCTCCTTCATCGGTCTGGCCGGCACCCTGTACTTTTCCGGTTTCGAAGGGCTCGCCTTCGTCACCGGATGGACCGGCGGCTACGTCCTCGTCGCCTTGCTCCTGGCGCCCTATCTGCGCCGCTTCGGGCAGTACACCATTCCCGATTTTCTCGGCGCGCGCTACGAGGGCAACGTCGCCCGCATCGTCGGCCTCGCCGCCACCATCCTGGCGAGCTTCGTCTACGTGGTGGCGCAGATCTACGGCGTCGGCCTGATCGCCAGCCGCTTCGTCGGCGTGGAGTTCGAGATCGGCCTGTTCGTCGGTCTCGCCGGCATCCTCGTGTGCTCCTTCCTCGGTGGCATGCGCGCGGTGACCTGGACCCAGGTCGCCCAGTACGTGATCCTCATCATCGCCTACCTCACCCCGGTGGTGATCCTCTCCTACAAGATCACCGGGGTTCCCGTGCCCCAGATCGTCTACGGCAAGGTGCTCAAGAGCCTCGGCGAGAAGGAGCAGGCGCTGCGCAACGACCCGCTCGAAATCGAGGTGCGCAGTCAGTACCGGGCGCTGGCGAAGGCCTACCAGCGCAAGATCGAGCATCTGCCCCAGTCGCTCGAGGCCGAGCGCCGCATCCTCAACGCCCGGCTCGACGAACTGCGCCTGGGCAACGGGTCGGCCCGGGACGTCGCCCATGCCGAACGCGCCCTGCGCGACCTGCCGCGCACCCCCGACGAGGCGCGCACCCAGTGGCGTGCCGCGCAGGACGAGGCGCTCGAGCGATCCCTGCCGCCGCCCTTCCATGCGCAGGCCTTCGCCGCCGACACACCGGAGGGCCGCGACGCGGCGCGGCGCAACTTCCTCGCCCTGGTGT
The DNA here is from genome assembly GCF_010983895.1 of Nitrogeniibacter mangrovi. Lineage (GTDB taxonomy): Bacteria > Pseudomonadota > Gammaproteobacteria > Burkholderiales > Rhodocyclaceae > Nitrogeniibacter > Nitrogeniibacter mangrovi. The sequence goes on along the minus strand of NZ_CP048836.1, from coordinate 3,323,930 downwards.
TCGTCCTCATGGTCGGCACCGCCGCGCTGCCACATCTGCTCATGCGCTACTACACTACGCCGGGCGTGGCCGAGGCGCGCCGCTCGGTGCTGTGGTCGCTCGGTTTCATCACCCTGTTGTTCATCACCGCGCCGGCCTATGCGGTGTTCGCCAAATGGGAGGTCTACAGCAAGCTGGTGGGCAGCAGCATCGCCTTCCTGCCCGATTGGGTGGCCTCCTGGGGCAAGGTGGGCATGGTCAGCATCAGCGACCTCAACGGCGACGGCATCTTGCAGCTGGCGGAGCTGAAGCTCAACACCGATGTCATCGTGCTGGCCACCCCGGAGATCGCGGGCCTGCCCTACGTCGTGACCGGGCTGGTCGCCGCCGGCGGCCTCGCCGCCGCCCTGTCCACCGCCGACGGGCTGCTGCTGACCATCTCCAACGCCCTGTCGCACGACTTCTATTTCAAGGTCATCAATCCGCAGGCGACCACCCAGCGGCGCCTGGTGATCTCGAAATCCCAGCTCCTGCTGGTGGCGGCGGTGGCCGCGTGGGTAGCCTCGCTGCGCCCCGACAACATCCTCTTCATGGTCGGCCTGGCCTTTTCCATCGCCGCCTCCGCCTTCTTTCCGGCGCTGGTGCTCGGCATCTTCTGGAAGCGGGCCAACAAGTGGGGCGCGGTCGCCGGCATGATCAGCGGTCTGGGCATCACGCTCTACTACGTGGGCCAGACCCACCCCTTCTTCCACGGCGCCATGACCCATGCCTGGTTCGGCATCGAGCCCATTTCGGCCGGTGTGTTCGGGGTGCCCCTCGGCTTTGTGGTGGTGATCGTCGTCAGCCTGCTGACCCCGCCACCGCCCCCGGAAGTCCAGGCACTGGTCGACTTCGTGCGCTACCCGGGCATGCCCGACCCGATGTCACGCTGACGGACGGCGCCGTCCATCCGGCGATCGCACGCGCAAGGCCCGTGTGAATTTTCGCCGCAAGGGGTTCATTTTTCGACCGATTCTGCTAGAATTCCGCCTCTTCCACGGAGAGGTGGATGAGTGGTTTAAGTCGCACGCCTGGAAAGCGTGTTCAGGGTAATACCCTGACGCGGGTTCGAATCCCGCCCTCTCCGCCAGATACCGAAATGCCGCCGGCTCCTCCACGGAGCGGCGGCATTTTTCTTGGTGCCGGGTGCCGGGTGCCGGCGTCAGGTCGAGATTTCGTCGCGCAGGGCTTGAGCGGCCCGGGCGAGTGCGCGGGCCGCATCTCGCAGCTGGTCGAGGTGGGCGGCGACCCGGTCGAGCTCGCCGGCACCCGCCGTGATCTCCAGTTCCCTGGCCAGGGCGCCGAGGGTGATGCCCGAGATGGCGGCGGCGACGCCTTTGAGGGAATGTGCGGCGCGGTGGGTTTCTTTGGCGCTGTCGTTCCGGATCCCGTGAGCGACCGCGTCGATGAGCGATTCCCATTCTTCCAGATAGCTGTCGAGCGCGCAGCAGATCAAGTCTTCATCACGGCTGTAGCGGGCTTCCAGGGAGGGGCGGTCGATGACGGTGGGCACGCCACCGGTGTCGGCGGTGGGTGCCGCCGCCGGAGGAGGCGCGACGGTTGTGTGCGGTGCACTGAGCCAGTGACGCAGGACGGTATCGAGTCGGGCCATGTCCAGGGGTTTGCTCAGGTAGTCGTCCATACCGGCGGCCAGGCAGCGATCCCGGTCTTCGGCGAAGGCCGCTGCGGTCAGCGCGACGATGGGGACGTGGGGGTGGCCGTGTTCGTGTTCCCATTGGCAGATGCGCCGCGCCGCTTCCAGGCCATCCATGATCGGCATCTGGCAGTCCATGAGAATGAGGGATGGACGCCGGGTGTCGGCGGTGGCGCGGGCGACGGCTTCCTGGCCGTTGGTGGCGAAGGCGGCGTCGACGCCAAGGCGGGCGAGCATGGACTGGACGACCCGGCGGTTGGTTTCATTGTCCTCGACCACCAGGATGTGGCCCGACCGCGGCAGGGCAGGTGTTGTGGTTGGCAGGCCCGGGGCCGCATCGTCGCCATCCGTGGGCGTGGCCCGGGCGACGCGCACCGTGAACCAGAAGCGTGCCCCGGCGCCTTCCGTGCTGTCGACGCCGGCCTCGCCATCCATCATCCGCGCCAGCCGGCGCACGATCGACAGGCCGAGGCCGGTGCCGCCGAATCGGCGCGTGAGCGAGCCATCGAGCTGGGTAAAGGGCTGGAACAGGCCCGAGAGCTGATCGGTGGCGATGCCCGGGCCGGTGTCGGCCACCGTGAACCGGAGTGTCGCGGACTGGGCGTCGTGTGTGTATTCTTCGCCGTCGATCTCGACCTGGCCGGTGTCGGTGAACTTGACGGCGTTGTTGATGAGATTCGTCAGGATCTGACGGATACGTGTCGCGTCGCCTTCGTAGCGCGCATCGAGGGGGCCGTTCCAGCGCGCGCTCAGGCGCAACCCCTTTTGCCGCGCGCTGGGGCCGAACAGGGCTGCGACGTCGTCGACGAGGGCGACCGGATCGAATCGGGCCGAATGGAGCTCGAGGCGGCCCGCCTCGATCTTGGACAGATCGAGGATGTCGTTGAGCAGGGCCAGCAGTGTGTTGCCCGACTCGAGGATGGTCTGGATGTACTCCTGCCGCTCGGTGTCGTCCAGATCGGGCATCTGGAGCAGTTGGGCCATGCCGAGGATGCCGTTGAGCGGGGTGCGCAACTCGTGCGACATGGTGGCGAGGAACTGGCTCTTGGCCTGATTGGCGCGCTCCGCTGCCTGCCGGGCTTCGACCAGTTCGGTGATATCCACGCGGAAGCCTACGGTGTGGCCGGTGGAGGTCTTGCGCTCGCGAATGCGCAGCCAGCCACCGTTGCCCAGCGGCTGGACCAGGTCGGTGTCGCCGACGCGGTGGGCGGCCAGGCGCTCCTCGATCCAGGCGTCAATGCGGCCGTTGGCCTCGGCATACTGGCCGCGTTCGGCCCCGTAGCGGAGGATGTCCTCGAAGCGTTCGCCCTCGCGGATCATCCCGGCAGATTCCTGATACAGCTCGCGGTAGCGATCGTTGCAGTAGATCAGGCGGTCGTCGGGGTCGTAGATGACGAAGGCTTCGCCGATGGCGTCGATGGCGTCCCGAAGCAATTCCTCGCTGCGCGCCAGTGCGGCGTTCTTTTCCCGGATTTGGTCGGTTTGCTGGCGGACGACGTTCCGGACCAGTGCGGTCCGGCCGGTCATGCCGAACAACAGCGTTTGCAGCAGGGCCGCCAGTCCCATGCCGCCCACGCCGACCAGCCAGGCCAGCCATGGGCGGTGCGCGGCCTGATAGGCGGCGGTCGGGTGAATGATCAGCTCCCAGTCGGCGGCATCCACATTGACGTGGGTGCGCCAGCCCGCCGTGGTGTCGACCTGCAGGTCGCGGTTGGAGCGATACAGCAACTGGTGGCCCACCGGGGCGCGGACGTCGCGCAGCACGAATTCGAGCCCCGGAGTCAGGCGTTTGCGGGTGGCGATGTCGACCAGATGATCCATTTTGAGCACCGCCACGGCAAAACCGGTCGGCGCGCCGGGCTCCCCTGGGCTGCGGCCTTGGTAGGCCGGCGTGAGCGCGAGAACGCCGAGACTGTCGCCGTTTCCGGCCTGCACGAGATGGATCGGGGCGGTCAGCACGATGTGACCGGTGCGGGTGGCCTGGGCCAGCGCTGCGGCACGCATCGGTTCGGAGGCGATATCGAAACCCAGTGCGGCTTCATTGCCGGTGACGGGGGCAAGGTAGCCGACCGGCACATAGTGATCGCGCATCTTCGCGGGCACCAGCTGTCCGCCGGGGGCGCGTTCGGTGATGTGAAAATCGGGGCGGCCGGTGCGCAGGGCCATGTGGGCTTCGAAGGCGGCACGATCCGCATGCTTGACGGCCGGATTGAAACTGAGTGCGCTCAGGTCCGGATTGGCGGCGAGGGTGCTTCGGGTCAGGTAGTCGAAATCCGCCGCAGGCATGTCCGGTTGGAGCTCTTCGATCCGGGCGATGGAGGCGAGGATCTCGCGGTGGGCGATGAGACGGTTCTCGAGCAGTCGTGCCAGACGTTCGCCATAGCCGCTGAGCGTGTCGTCCTGGGATTGTGCTTCCCATTGCGCGGCGGCGTAGAACACGGCCGAAATGGCGATCAGCACGATGGCCATCGGCGGCACGACGGTGCGGACGCGATCGCGCCAATCGGCCTCGCGGCGTAGCAGCAGCACCAGGGCGAGTGGAGCGAACACGAGGACACCGATGGTGTCGCCCACGTACCAGCTCCACCAGGTGTAACCCGCCTGGGCCGGGGTGATGACCTCGGCGGTGATCAGGGTGCTGGTGCCGATCGTCGCGGAGACGAGGCAGGCGGCGGGGCCGCCGAGGGCGAGAAAGAGCAGGGTTTCGCGCTCGGTGAGCAGGCTGCGCCAGTGCACCTGGCGGGCGCGGCGGATAAGCCAGTCGCCGATGGCGGCCTGCAGGAGCGCGCCGAGTCCGATGCCGGCCGCGGTGACGACCGTGAGCACGGAAAGGTGACCCTGCCATGCGGCCAGTGAGGTGTTGAGGGCAAAGGAGCCGAGCCAGACGCCGGGCAGCAGACGCCGATCCGACCACAGGGTCGCGGCGAGCGCGAGACCGGCCGCCGGGAAGATCGGGCTGGCGTAGCCCGGTGGAATGGCCATGGCCAGCCCGACCCCGCCGAGTACCGCATATGCCAGGGCGAGCAGGAACGTCCCGCGCGGATGTCGCAGGACGGGCGCTAGCAAGAGGCTTTCCTTGTGCTCTGCGGCGGCAGGGATGGAGGGCGCATGGCAGGGTTTACGGCCCCGATGCGCGATTCTTGATGCGCTGGCGCGGCCGTTCCGCGAGGTCGGTTCAGCCGATTTCGTTCAGGTGGCGACGGACCGACAGCGCGGTGCCCAGCCAGCCCAGCGCAATCGCGACCGCCAGCAGGGTGGCGGTCTGGGCCGGAGACGGTCCGCCCAGGGAGAACACCGCGCCGTAGGCCGAGGCCAGTTCCTCGACCGGCGGCCTGAGCAACGCGATGCCGAGGGTGACGATGCCCCAGGCAATCAGCCCGCCGAGCAGACCCTGAAGGCAGCCGAGCCAGTAGAAGGGGCGGCGGATGAACTGGTCGGTGGCGCCCAACAGCCGGGTGACTTCGATCTCGGCACGCTGGGTCAGGATCTGCAACCGGATGGTGTTGAAGGTGATGATCACCAGCGCCGCCGCGAGCAGCGCGGCCAGCAGCGAGACGCCGAGCTCCGCCAGCCCGAGCAGCGCGTGCAGGCGCTGCACCCAGGCCGCGTCGAGCTGGACATGATCCACCTTGGGCCACTGGCTGAAGCGCGCCTTGAGCGTGTCGAACAGCTGGGGGTCGTCACTGGCGGGGGTGATGATGAAGGCGTGTGGCAGGGGGTTCTGCGGCAGCCCCTCGAGGACGTCGGCGAGCCCGTTGTCGGCCAGCTGCTTCAGGGCCGCGTCGCGCGCGACGAACTGGAAGCCAGTCAGCTCCTTGGTGTCGCGCAGGCGGGTCTCGATGGCCGCCACGTCCGCGTCGGTCGCGTCCAGGGCGAGATAGAGGCTGATCTCCGGGCTGCCGGTCACGCCCCGCGCCAGCGAGCCGACGTTGTCGACCAGGACGAAGCCGCCGGCCGGAAGCGCCAGGGCGATGCCCACCACGAGCGCGGACAGGATCGTGCCCAGCGGCTGCCGGAACAGGCGCCCGAGCGCATGGATGCCGGCCTTGCGATGTTGGTAGAACCAGGCACGCATCATTCGGCCCCCTCGATGAGACGCCCCTGGTTGAGCACCAGGCGGCGCGGCCGGGTCTCGGCGAACAGGGTGGGGTCGTGGGTGCACACGATCACGGTCACGCCCACCGACTTGAAGGATTCGAACAGCTGCGCGATTTCATGGGCGTAGTCCGCGTCCAGGTGGGCGGTCGGCTCGTCGGCGATGAGGACCGAGGGGCGGTTGGCGATGGCGCGGGCGATGGAGACGCGCTGCTGCTCGCCGCCGGACAGCCCGATCGGCATCTCGCGGCCGCGGCCGCCCAGGCCGACGCGCTCGAGCGCGGCATCGACGCGCCGCGCCGCGTCGGCCGGCGCGTGGCCGGTGATCACCAGCGGCAGCATCACGTTGTCGAATACGCTGCGGTCGTAGAGCAGGCGGTTGTCCTGCATCATCAGGCCGAGGCTGCGGCGCAGGTAGGGAATGGCCTGGCGCGGCAGGTGGCTCACGTCCTGGCCGTTGATCAGCACCCGGCCGTGGGTCGGGCGCTCGAGCACCGGGATCATCTTGAGCAGGGTGCTCTTGCCGGCGCCCGAATGGCCCGACAGCACCACCAGCTCGCCGTGGCGCAGCTCGAAGCTCACCTCGGTCAGGGCTTCGTGGCCGCCCGGATAGCGCTTGGTGACGCCCTCGAAAACGATCATGGGCGCTTCTGCGCCTCGGACTTGGCGAACAGGGCGTCGACGAACTCGCGCGCGTGGAAGGGGCGCAGGTCGTCGATGCCTTCGCCCACGCCGATGAAGCGCAGCGGCTTGGGACACTGGCGGGCGATGGCCGCGAGCACGCCGCCCTTGGCGGTGCCGTCGAGCTTGGTGATGACCAGGCCGGTGACATTGACCGCGGCGTCGAAGGCGCGCACCTGTGCCAGCGCGTTCTGGCCGATGTTGGCGTCGAGCACCAGCAGCACCTCGTGCGGTGCGGTGGCGTCCACCTTGGTGATCACGCGGCGCACCTTGGCGATCTCGTCCATGAGATGGCTCTGGGTGGGCAGGCGCCCGGCGGTGTCGGCCAGCACGATGTCGATGTTGCGGGCGCGGGCGGCGTTGACCGCGTCGAACACGACGGCGGCCGGATCGCCCGACTCCTGGGCGATCACGTCCACCCCGTTGCGCTCGCCCCAGGTCATGAGCTGTTCGCGGGCCGCGGCGCGGAAGGTGTCGCCGGCCGCCAGCAGCACCTTCTTGCCCTGGCCCTGATACCACTTGGCGAGTTTGCCGATGGAGGTGGTCTTACCCGAGCCGTTGATGCCCGCGATCATGATCACGAAGGGGTGGGCCGTATTGACGTCCAGCTCCGCTTCGAGCGGTGCGAGCAGGGCGGTCAGCTCTTCGACCAGGGCAGCCTGCAACTGATCGGCCGTCTCCAGGTGGTCGCGCTTCCAGCGGGTGCGCAGGGCCTCGATCAGGTGGGCGGTGGCCTCGATGCCACAGTCGGCCATCAGCAGGGTGCTTTCGAGATCCTCGAGCAACTCCTCGTCGATCTTGCGCAGGCCGAACATGCCGGCCAGACCGCTGCGCGTGCGCGACAGGCCGGCCTTGAGGCGGTCGCGCCAGGACGGTTTGGCGGGCGCGGGCACCGCCTCGGGGCGGGGCGGCACCTCGGTCGGGGCATCGTGCTCGGCCTCGCGGGCGGGCTCATCGGCGGTCGGCGCGGGTCCGGACGGCGCGTCCGGCAACGGTTCCGTGGCCGGCACGGCGGGGGCTTCGGTCGGCTCGATGGCCACCTCGGTGGGCGCCTCGTTGATGTCCTGCCCGGCGCCGGCCTCATCGGCGGGCGTCTCGGGCGTATCTTTGCGGGCGGATTTCTTGAAGAAACCAAACATGGCGTTTCGAGTCACAGAGGTGGATTGCCGCTCGGGCCGGCTGGCAGCGCCAGCGGCAAGCGGCTACCATGGCTCGCCGTCCGGTCGCCGGACAAAGCGCAAATTTTATCAGATGCAGGATGTGTGCATGAGATTGACGAAGCGGCACTGCGGCCCATGGGGCCGGTGGCTGCGGAGGCTGGCGGTGCCGGTTTCCGCGATGCTGAGCATGGTCCCGGCGTGGGCCAATCCCTTCGAGACCACCCTGGACAACGGGCTGCGGATCGTCGTCAAGGAAGATCACCGTGCCCCCTCGGTGGTGCACATGGTCTGGTACCGGGTGGGGGCGATGGACGAGGTGGATGGCACGTCCGGCGTCGCCCACGTGCTCGAACACATGATGTTCAAGGGCACGAAGGCGGTGGGGCCGGGCGAATTCAACAAGATCGTGGCCGGCGTCGGTGGGCGCGACAATGCATTCACCAACCAGGACTACACGGCCTACTTCCAGCAGGTGCCGGCCAACCAGCTCGAGCGCATGATGACGCTCGAGGCCGACCGGATGCACGGCCTCAAGCTGAGCGAAGCGGATTTCACCAAGGAACTGGCGGTGGTGAAGGAAGAGCGCCGCATGCGCACCGAGGACAAGCCGCGCGCGCTGGTCTACGAGGAACTGATGGCCACCGCCTTTCATGCCCATCCCTACCGGCGTCCGGTCATCGGCTGGATGAGCGATCTCGACCACATGACGGTCGAGGATGCCCGGCGCTGGTATCACCGCTGGTATTCGCCGCGCGATGCCACCGTGGTGGTGGTGGGCGACGTGGACCACACCCGCGTGTTCGACGCGGCGCGCCGCATCTATGGCGCCGTGCCCGCCGGCGAGGCGCTGCCCGCGCGGCCCGTGATCCAGGAGCCGCCGCGTCGCGGCGAGCGCCGGGTCACGGTGCGCGCCCCCGCCGAGCTGCCTTACGTGGCCATGGCCTGGGCTGCGCCGACGCTGCGGGATCCGGTCAAGGATCGCGACGTCTATGCCTTGCAGGTGCTCGCCGCGGTGCTCGATGGCTACTCCGGTGCGCGCCTGTCGCGCCACGTGGTGCGCGATGCGCAGGTGGCGGTGTCCGCCGGGGCGGGTTACGACGGCATCGGCCGTGGTCCGTCCCTGTTCTACATGGACGGTGCGCCGGCGACGGGCAAGACGGTGGCCGATGTCGAGGCGGCGCTGCGTGCCGAACTGGCGAAGATCCAGACCGAGGGGATCGCGCCCGACGAGCTCGCCCGGGTCAAGACCCAGGCGGTTGCCAGCCGGGTCTACAAGCGTGACTCGCTGATGGGTCAGGCCATGGAAATCGGCCAGCTGGAAGTGGTCGGGCTGTCGTGGCGGGACGAGGCGACCATGCTCGACGGCATCCGCCAGGTCACGGCGGAGGAAGTCAAGGACGTGGCAAACCGTTACTTTTCGGATGACCGCCTGACCGTGGCCGTGCTCGATCCGTTGCCGATGCCGGCCACGCATGCGCCTCGGCCGTCCCTGCCCACCCGCCACTGAAGAGAGCCCGACATGTTCCCAAAGATCGTCAAGACCTTCGGTGTCGCCCTGAGCCTGGCCACGCTGTTCGTGGTGTCCGCCGTCGCCACGCCCGCCATGGCGGCGGTGCAGATCCAGCAATGGACGCTGCCGTCCGGGGTCCGCGTCGCCTTCGTCGAAACCCATGCCCTGCCCATCGTCGACATCCAGATCGACGTCCCCGCCGGCAGTGCCTACGCGCCCGCCGACAAGGCGGGTCTGGCCGGGATGGTGGCGGGCATGCTCGACGCCGGCACCGCCGCGCTGGACGAGAACGCGCTGGCGGACCGCTTCGCCGACCTCGGTGCCCAGTTCGGCGCGAACGCGGAGACGGACCGGGCCTCGGTGAGCCTGCGGGTGCTCTCCAGTGCGGCCGAACGCGACGCTGCGGTGGATCTGGTGGCCTCGGTGGTTGGCGCGCCGGTCTTTCCCGAAGCGGTCCTCACGCGCGAGCGCGCGCGCGCCATCGCCGGTTTGCAGGAGGCTGAGACGCAGCCGGGCTATCTGACCGAGCGCACCTTCATGGCCGAGATCTATCCGGGCCATCCGTACGGCGTGTCGGCCACCAAGGCGACCCTCGAGGGCATCACCCGCGACGATCTGGTGCGCTTCCATCAACGGCAATATGCTGCCGCCGGCGCGCATGTGAGCATCGTCGGTGATCTCAGTCGCGAGGAGGCCGACCACATCGCCCGGCGCATCACCGGGCAACTGCCGCAGGGGCAGCCCCCCGAGGCGCTGCCGGCGCCCTCCCTGCCAGCGGCACACACCGTGCGGGTGACCAATCCGTCGGCCCAGGCCCACATCGCCATCGGCATGCCGGGGCTGCGCCGGGACGACCCGGACTACTACGCGCTGGTGACCGGCAACTACGTGCTCGGTGGCGGGGGCTTCGTGTCGCGCCTGATGAAGGAGGTGCGCGAGAAGCGCGGCTTCGCCTATAGCGTCTACAGCTATTTCGAGCCCCAGGCGGTCGCCGGACCGTTCCGCATCGGACTGCAGACGCGGGGGCGTCAGACCGACGCGGCGATCGAGGTGGTGCGCGACACGCTGGCCAAGTTCATTGCCCAGGGGCCGACGCCCGAGGAGCTCAAGGCTGCCCAGGCGAACATCGTCAATGGCTTCGGTCTGCGGATCGATTCCAACGCCAAGCTGCTCGGTTATGTGGCGGTGATCGGCTACTACGGCTTGCCGGCCGACTGGCTCGAGGCCTATCCGCGGGCGGTCTCACAGTTGACGGTCGAGCAGGTGCGAGATGCCTTCCGTCGGCGCGTGCAACCCGACCATCTCGTGACCGTGATCGTCGGCGGAGACGGTGACCGCCGGCGGGTGGCCGCCGAGACCGGGCCCGCCCGTTGAGCCGTGTGCGCATCACCGGGGGGCAGTGGCGCTCCCGTCTGCTGAACGTGACCGATGCGGCAGGGCTGCGGCCCACGCCCGATCGCGTCCGCGAGACCCTGTTCAACTGGCTGGGGCAGGATCTGACCGGCTGGCGTTGCCTCGACCTGTTCGCCGGCTCCGGCGCACTGGGTTTCGAAGCCGCCTCGAGAGGAGCAGCCTCGGTGGTCATGGTAGAGTGCAACCCCCGCGCGTTCGCGCAGCTCAGGGCGCATGCCGGGTCTCTGGGGGCGGACCGAGTGGAGCTGATACGCGGCGATGCGCTAAAATTCGCCGCATCCGCGCCCGGCCCCTTCGATCTGGTGATGCTCGATCCGCCGTACCACAAGGGCTGGCTCGATCGTCTGACGCCCTGGTTGGATGCGCTGGTGGCGCCCGACGGGCGGCTCTATGTCGAGGCGGAGCAGCCGCTCGAGTCACTGAGCGACTTCGTTGCGGTCAGGTCGGGGCGCGCCGGTCAGGTGTGCTTCCAGTTGATGGAGAGGCAGCAGGCATGATGAATGGCACGGTGATCTATCCGGGCACCTTCGATCCGATGACCCGGGGTCACGAAGACCTGGTCCGGCGTGCTGCGTTGCTGTTTCCGAAGGTGATCGTGGCGGTCGCGGCCAGTGCCGGCAAGGGGCCGATCTTCGATCTGGGCGAACGTGTCGAGATCGCGCGGGAAGTGACCGCCGGGTTCGGCAATGTCGAAGTGAAGGGTTTCAGCGGCCTGTTGATGGACTTCGTGCGCGCCCAGGGGGCCCGCGTGATCCTGCGTGGCCTGCGGGCGGTGTCGGACTTCGAATACGAGTTCCAGATGGCGGGCATGAACCGCAAGCTCTACCCGAACGTGGAGACCGTGTTCCTGACGCCCGCTGAAGAGTACATGTTCATTTCCGCCACGATGGTGCGGGAGATTGCCCGTTTCGGCGGCGATATTGGACAATTTGTTCAACCGGCAGTGGAACGTCGCCTGCGGTTGAAATTGAATCGATCGAAACAAGGAGAGGATTGATCATGGCGCTGATGATTACCGACGAATGCATCAACTGCGATGTGTGCGAGCCGGAGTGCCCCAACAACGCGATTTACCAGGGCGATGAAATCTACGAAATCGACCCGAACAAATGCACCGAGTGCGTCGGCCATTTCGATGAGCCGCAATGCCAGCAGGTGTGTCCGGTGGACTGTATTCCGCATGACCCGGACCGTCAGGAGTCCCACGACGAACTGATGGCCAAGTTCGTCAAGCTCACCCAGGGGTGAGCCCGGCGACGGCATGAAAAAGCGAGGCGGGTGCCTCGCTTTTTTTGTTTGCGCCCGTACCGCGCTCAGGCCGCCAGGGCGCGACCTTCGGTTCGAGGTGTCGTCGCCTCGGTCCCGCCCAGGGCGGTTTGGATGTCGCTGGAAATCTGCGCCAGTTCGCTGCGCAGATGCGCGATCGACTGATTCTGTTGCTCCAGCTCGACGATGCGGTCTTCGAGGGTGTCGGTGGCCTGGTGGATGCGCTTGACGCTCTCGAGGCGGCGCTTGAGTTGAAGCTGATACTCCCTGACCTGGGTCTCGAGCGGTGACATGACCGCCCGCAGCCAGTGCTCCACGTCCCGGTTGGCCACTTCGAAGGTCCGGCGGGCCTGGATCGCGACGGTCTCGAAGAACTTCTGCGTCAGGGTGTGCTTTTCCGTCGTGACCAGGGTGAGGGTGGTGTTCAGCTGTGTGTTGAAGGCCTTTTCCAGCGTGTTGATCTCGCGCTCGTAACGCAGTGTCGAGAAACCCGCCGGCGGCGTGAGCTTGAGGCCGTGTTCGACGCTGAAGCGCTTGTACATCGCGCCGAGCATGCCCGAGATCTCGTTCACTTCCTCGGCGGACTTCTGCAGGTTGCCGCGCAGATGGTCGAAGAAGCCGGTCATCGCCTGACGCAGTCCGCGCGAGAAAGTCGACTCGAGCATGGCCTCGCGGGTGCGACGGGTCTCGTCGCGCAGGGCGTCGAGGCCCAGATGGCCCAGCAGGTTGTTGGTGAGATTGGTAAACACGCTGCGCACCGCGTAATACTTCTTCAGGCCGGCCTCGAATTCCTCCTTCTCGGCGCGCACCTTGCGCATCATGTATTCGATGACGTTCTGGTTCTTGCCGCGCAGATCGGTCAGTTCGCGCAGCTGTTCGTTCACGCCCTGCTGGCGCGAGGCGAGCAGTTCGTCGGCATGCATGACGATGTCTTCGGTCTCGGCCAGCGTGGAGGTGCGCACGATCTGCTGCTTGGCCGGCAGCAGCTCGCTGCTCAGGGCGGACTCGAGCGTGCCGAGGCGGCTGCGGTCGAGCAGCGGTGCGTCGTTCTGGATGCGGGCAAGCAGGGCCTTCTGGGCCGAAATGGGGAAGATGTGGCCGCGTTCCAGCTTCAGGTCGTGGGCGACCGCGTCCACCTGGCGACCGATCTCCTCGGCGATACGGGCCTCGTCGCGCAGCCCGTCCCACAGGCTGTCGATCTTGTTCAGCACCACCAGTCGCCCCTCGGTGCGCTGGCCGGCGTTGACATAGTCGCGCCACACCGCCAGATCGCTCTGGGTGACGCCGGTGTCGGCCGCGAGAATGAACAGGATCGCGTGGGCGTTGGGCAGCAGCGACAGAGTCAGTTCCGGCTCGGCGCCAATCGCGTTGAGCCCCGGCGTGTCGAGTACGACCAGCCCCTGTTCGAGCAGGGGGTGCTGGAAATGGATGACCGCATGACGCCAGCAGGGTACGACCACCTGACCGTGCTCATCCGGCTGCAGGCCGTTGTTGCCTTCCGGGTCGATGATGAAACCCAGGGCTTCGGCATCGGCCCGGCTGACGGTCTTGATTTCGCCGACCCGCGCCATGGCCTGTTGCAGGGCCGTGGTCGAGCCGATGTCGAGTTGCTGCGTTACCCAAAGATCCTGGTAACGCTTCAGTTCGCCGACCGTCGCGTGCTCCCGCCGGGTCTCGATGGGCAGCAGCCGGATTTGCGGGGTGTCGCCCTCGGACCACTGCAGCTCGGTCGGGCACATGGTGGTCCGCCCGGCGCTCGAGGGCAGCACCCGGTTGCCGTAGTCGGCAAAGAACAGGGCGTTGATGAGCTCCGACTTGCCACGCGAGAACTCGGCCACGAAGGCGACCGTGAGCTTGTCTTCCTTCAGGCGGTCGAGGGCGTACTGCAGGCGCAGGTCCGATTGCGCGTCGCCGATCTCGTTCTGGTTCAACCAACTGCGCAGCACTCCGACCGTTCGGGCGACGTCGGCGCGCCAGCGGCTGTATTCGGAAAAGTGGTCAATCAGTCCCATGATGTGCTTGCCGGCGCATGGACGGCCGGATACCGTTTTATTCCAATGTCCCAGCATAGCGCCGAGGCGCCCATACACCAAGCAGTGCCCCGAGGCGCCGCCTGGAAGGCCGGCGCAGGACGACGAACGGTCATGCGCGGCGGATTCCGGCGCGGCTCAGCGGCGTTGGCACTGTGTACACAGGAAGCTGGCGCGCTGGCCGATCACCATCCGTTCGACCGGCCGTCCGCAGTGTCGGCAGGGTTCGCCGTCGCGGCCATAGACGAAGTACTGCTGTTGGAAATAACCGGGCTGGCCGTCGGTGCGCACGAAGTCGCGCAGGCTGCTGCCACCGGCGGCGATGGCGTCCCGCAGCGTGTCGCGGATCGCGCCGGCCAGCCGCTCGCAGCGCGCCGGGCCGAGTCGGCCCGCGATCGCCAGCGGATGGATGCCGGCGCGAAACAGGCTCTCGGAAGCATAGATGTTGCCAACCCCGACGATGCGGTGGCTGTCCATGATGAAGCTCTTGATCGGGCGTCTCGCCTCGCGGGTCGCGCGGTACAGCCAGTGGCCGTCGAAGGTGGCGCAAAGCGGTTCGATCCCCAGGGGGGCGAGGAGCGGGTGGGTGGCTTCTTCGCCCGGTGTGAGCCACAGCATGAGACCGAAGCGGCGCGGATCGCGATAGCGCAGCACCCGATCGCCGAAGCACAGGTCCACGTGGTCGTGGGCGGTTACCGGGGTCTCGGGCGAGATGATGCGCAGGCTGCCCGACATGCCCAGGTGGATGAGCAGCTGGCCGGTGCCGAAATCGAATTGCAGATACTTCGCACGTCGGGACACGGCAAGCAGGGTTCGGTCGTGCAGCCGGCTGGCCAGATCGGCCGGCACCGGTCGGCGCAGGCGTGGCTCGCGGACGCTGACGCCGGTGATCCGGGCGCCGGTCAGGTGGGGGGCGATGCCGCGCGCGGTGGTTTCGACTTCAGGCAGTTCGGGCATGGGCGGGGCTTGGGGAAGGGCGCTCCATTGTAAGCCGTGCGCGCGCTTGCCCGTGTGGGTCAAACTCCCTAAGATGCGGCGAACCGATGCGGCGAATTGCGATCCAATTGCAAAGATGCATTGATAGTGGCGCAGCCGGGACGGTGTGGCGCCTACGCCAGAACGATGCCACCGGGCGTGGCGTCTCAACGGATCGACATCATGTTTTTTTCTTCGAAGTTGCGGCGCGGGGTCGCCGTCATCCTGACCGCGCTGATGGGCGTCGCCCTGCCGCTGGCGGTTTCCCGTGCGGCCGAGTCCGACACGACCGCATCCCGGCG
This sequence comes from Nitrogeniibacter mangrovi, assembly GCF_010983895.1. Lineage (GTDB taxonomy): Bacteria > Pseudomonadota > Gammaproteobacteria > Burkholderiales > Rhodocyclaceae > Nitrogeniibacter > Nitrogeniibacter mangrovi. Next base: position 3,308,826 of record NZ_CP048836.1, on the reverse strand, counting down.
CACCCCCGGTCAGGAGCTGACCCCGCAAATCCTGTTCGACATGCTGCTGGCCGAGATCGCGCTGGCGCGCGGCCGGCTCGACTACTCGTTGCCGCTGTACGAGCGGCTTGCGCGGACCACCAAGGACGCGCGTGTGGCGCGCCGGGCGACGGAGATCGCGCTTTACGCGCGGCGCATGGACATCGCCCAGGAGACCGCCCGGATCTGGGCCCAGGCCGATCCGGCATCGGACGACGCACAGCGGGTGTTGGCAGGCTCGCTGGCGGGCGAGAAAATGACCAACGAGCAGATCGCCATGCGTCTGGCCCAGTCCCTCGCCAACGCGGGGGCGCGCTTGCCGGGGGCGCTGCTCGGGCTCAATCGCGTGCTCGCCCCGATCGAGGACAAGACGCGGGTGCGCCAGATCGTCGAGCGCGTCACCGAGCCCTATCTGGATCTGCCGGAGGCGCACTTCGCGCGCGCCCATGCCGCGTCGGGCGGGCGTGACCTCGATGCCAGTCTGGATGAGCTCAATCAGGCGCTGGCGCTGCGTCCGGACTGGTCCCAGGCCGTGCTGCTCAAGGCGCAGATCCAGCAGACCAAGTCGGCCGAGGCGGCGGTCATGACCCTGGCCGCCTACCTCGAAGTGCATCCCGACGATGTCGATGTGCGCCGCGGCTACGCTCGGGCGCTGCTCAGTGTCAAGCGCTATGCGGACGCGCGGGCGGCTTTCGAGCAGGTCCTGGCCGCAGAGCCCGATGACCATGCCTCGCGCTACGCGATGGGAATCATTGCCCTCGAGATGGGCGATGTGGACGCCGCCGCCCAAGCCTTCGAGAAGCTCAAGAGCGAAGGCTATTCGGATCACGACGGTGTCGAGACCGGGTTGGCCCAGGTGGCCGAGGCGCGTGGCGACATCGAGGAGGCGATCGCGCATTACGACGCGGTCAAGCAGCCGCCGCGGCGCGAGCGCGCCCAGCTGCGGGTGGCCCAGCTGCTCGCCACCCACGGTGATCTCGACGGCGCGCGCAAGCGCCTGCGGGCGTTGGGGCATGACGATGCGAGCCGGGCCAACTATCTGCTCATCGAGGCCCAGCTGCTGCGCGACGCGGGCAAGGTCCAGGAGGCCGTGAGCACGGTCGACGAGGCCCTCAAGCTCAAGCCCGACGATCCGGATCTGCTCTACGAGTCGGCCATGCTCGCCGATCGGCTGGGTCATACCGAGGCCATGGAAGGAAAGCTGCGCAAGATCATCGCGCTCGATCCCCGCTATGCCCATGCCTACAACGCGCTGGGTTATTGGCTGGCGGATCGTGGCGAACGCCTCGACGAGGCCGAGTCGCTGATCCGCAAGGCCGTCGAGCTGCGACCCAAGGATCCCTTCATCATCGACAGCCTGGGCTGGGTGCGGTATCGCCGCGGCGATCTGCAGGAGGCCCGGCACCTGCTCGAGGAGGCCTACAGCCTGAGGGCCGATCCGGAGATCGCCGCTCACCTGGGTGAGGTCATGTGGGAGATGGGGGATCAGGACGGCGCGCGCAAGACCTGGCAAGCCGCCGCCAAGGACTACCCCGACAACACCACCCTGGCCACGGTCATGCGGCGCTACGGCCAGTGATGCGCCGGCTCGTGACGATGACGGCTGCCGCCGTGGTGGCCGGGTGCGCCACGGCGCCGACGACGGTAACCACCACTGCCCTCGCGTTCCGTCCGGTGCAGGCCTATTTTTCGATCAGCGGACGTCTGGCGGCCAAGAATGGCGAGGACGCGCTGAGTGGCAAATTCGCCTGGCAGCATGCGCCGGCCAGCGACCGCTGGGATTTCTATTCCCCGCTCGGCCAGCTCGTGGCGCGCCTGACCCGTAACGGCGAGACGGCCACCCTGGTGACCTCGAACGGCGAGCAGATCGTCGAGCCGGTGGAGACGCTCATCGCGCGGGTGCTGGGGGTGGCGGTGCCGGTCGCGTCCCTGCCGCGCTGGGTGCAGGGCGGGGTCGTGGCCCGCGAGGACGTGCGCGAGCAGGATGCGGTCGGACGGCCCCTGCGGATCGCCGACGACGGATGGCAGGTGCGCTATCTGGCCTATGCCTCCGACGCACCCGACGCGCGTCCGCGCAGCATCGAAGTCTCCCGGGGCGAGGCCCGGCTCAAGCTCATCGTCGATCAATGGCAGTGACCACCGAACTGCTCGATTGCCCCGCGCCGGCCAAACTCAACCTGTTCCTGCACGTGACCGGTCGACGGCCGGACGGCTACCACCTGCTGCAGACCGCGTTTCGCCTGCTCGACTGGGGCGACCGGCTCGGTTTCCGCCTGCGCGCCGATGGCCGCATCCGCCGTGTGACCGAGGTGCCCGGCGTGCCGCCCGAGGACGATCTCGTGGTGCGCGCGGCCCATGCGTTGCGCGACTGGGCTGGCGAGCGCCGGGGCGTCGACATCCTCATCGACAAGCACCTGCCCATGGGCGGCGGCCTCGGCGGCGGCAGCTCCGATGCGGCGACCACCTTGCTGGCACTCAACCGGCTGTGGGGGCTGCATGCCTCGCGTGATGCACTCGAGGCGCTTGCCCTGCCACTGGGTGCGGATGTGCCCTTTTTCGTGTTCGGGCGCTCGGCGTTTGCCGAAGGGGTCGGGGAGCGCCTGACGCCGCTCGAGTTGCCGCCGCGCTGGTACGTCGTCGTGGCCCCCGGGGTGTCGGTGCCGACTGCCGCAATCTTCGGCGCAAAAGAGTTGACGAGAAATACGAAACCCATCAAAATAGCGGACTTCGCAATGAGCGCGACACGAAACGATCTGGAGCGTGTGGCGCGCGCGCGATACCCGCAAATTGCGGCTGCAATCGACTGGCTCGGTGCCATCGCGCCGGCCCGAATGACAGGCTCTGGAGCCTGTCTTTTTTCGGAGTTCGAAAGCGAGCGGCAGGCACGGGACGTCGCCGGGCAGTGTCCGGCACCGTGGCGGGCCTGGGCGGTCAGGGGGCTGGATCGGCATCCTCTGTTCGACTGGGCGGGTTAGCGAAGCGAAGCAGATTATCTTGGGGAGTCGCCAAGTCGGTTAAGGCACCGGATTTTGATTCCGGCATTCGAGGGTTCGAATCCTTCCTCCCCAGCCAGTAGTGAGTCGGGCAGGCGCCATGCCTGCCCGATGTGTTTTTGCGACCGCAAAACCAACGGTATCGGAGAAGCAAGATGGCTCATGGCAGCCTCATGGTGTTTACCGGAAACGCCAACCCGAAACTGGCCGCAGATGTTGTCAAGCGCCTGGGGATTTCCCTGGGGGCGGCAACGGTGGGGCGATTCTCCGATGGCGAGGTCAACGTGGAGTTGCTCGAGAACGTCCGTGGCAAGGACGTGTTCGTGCTGCAGCCCACCTGTGTGCCCACCAACGACAACCTCATGGAAATGGTGATCCTGGTCGACGCCCTCAAGCGCGCCTCGGCCGGCCGCATCACCGCTGCGATTCCCTATTTCGGCTACGCCCGCCAGGATCGGCGGCCGCGCTCGGCGCGCGTGCCCATCACCGCCAAGGTGGTGGCCAACATGCTGCAGGCGGTCGGCGTCCAGCGCTTGCTGACCATGGATCTGCATGCGGACCAGATCCAGGGCTTCTTCGACATCCCGGTGGACAACGTCTATGCGGCGCCGGTGCTGCTCAACGATCTGGACAAGCAGAAGTTCAACGACCTGATGGTGGTGTCGCCTGACGTGGGCGGCGTGGTGCGCGCGCGGGCGTTCGCCAAGCGCATGGAATGCGATCTGGCCATCATCGACAAGCGTCGTCCCAAGGCCAACGTGTCGGAAGTGATGAACATCATCGGTGAGGTCAAGGACCGCACCTGCGTCATCATGGACGACATCGTCGACACCGCCGGCACCCTGTGCAAGGCGGCCTCGGCGCTCAAGGACAACGGGGCCAAGCGGGTGCTTGCCTATTGCACGCATCCGGTGCTCTCCGGCGCTGCGGTGGCGCGGATCCAGGATTCGGCCCTCGACGAGCTGGTGGTGACCGACACCATTCCGCTGAGCGACGAAGCCCGCGCCGGTGGCCGGATCCGTCAGGTCTCGGTGGCCTCCCTGCTGGCCGACACGATCCTGCGCATCAGCAACGAGGAATCGGTCAGCACCCTGTTCATGGAATGATTTGGCGCCGGTGCCATGCGGCACCGGCATTTTGATGGAGCCTGCCTGGTCGCGGGCGGGCTCAACACTGTGGAGTAGTCATGGATATTCAATTCAACGCTGAAAAGCGCGACGCCAAGGGTACGGGTGCGAGCCGCCGCCTGCGTCGCGACGGTCGTGTGCCGGGCATCGTCTACGGCGCCGAGCAAGACGCCCAGCAGATCACGCTGGATCACAACGAGATCTACCATCTGCTGCGCAAGGAAGCCTTCCACGCCTCCGTGCTGACCATGAACCTGGGCGGCGAGAAGAGCAGCGTGGTGCTGCGTGATGCCCAGTGGCATCCGTACAAGCAACTGGTCATGCACCTGGATTTCCAACGCGTCAAGGCTGGTGAGAAGCTCCACCTGAAGGTGCCGCTGCACTTCGTGAACGACGAGGTGTCGCCGGGCGTGAAGCTGCAGAACGGCCTGATCACCCATGTGATGAACGAAATCGACGTCCAGTGCCTGCCCAAGGATCTGCCGGAGTACCTCGAGGTGGATCTCAAGGACATCGAGGCTGGCCAGTCCATCCATATCTCCCACCTCAAGTTGCCTGCCGGTGTCGACGCCGTGCTCCATGGTGAAGACGACCCGGTCGTGGTCAGCTGCGTGCCGCCGCGTGGTGGCGTGGCTGCCGAGGGCGAAGAGGCCGAAGGTGAAGAGGGCGGCGAAGCTCCGGCCGCCGAGTAAGCGTTCTTCATCGGGAGTCCTGTCGCATGACCAAGACGTCGCGACCGGCGCCCAAGCTGATTGTCGGCCTCGGAAACCCGGGCGCCGACTATTCCGAAACCCGGCACAACGCCGGGTTTTGGTTTTGTGAGCGCATGGCTGACAAGCTCGGGGCCGTGTTCCGGCATGAAAGCCGGTTTCACGGGCTCGTCGCCAAGGCGGGCAACGGCATGTGGTTGCTGATGCCCGAGACCTTCATGAACCGCTCCGGGCAATCGGTCGGTGCGCTGGCGCGTTTCTACCGGATCGCGCCCGAGGAGATCCTCGTCGTCCACGACGAACTCGATCTGCCGCCCGGCCAGGCCCGGCTGAAATTCGGCGGCGGTCTGGGGGGGCACAACGGGCTCAAGGATATCTCGGCGCACAGCGGGACCCATGATTACTGGCGCCTGCGGCTGGGCATCGGCCATCCGGGCGATCGCAACGCCGTGGTCGGCTTCGTGCTCAAGCGGCCCGGTCGCGAAGAGCAGGCGCTGATCGAGGCGGCCATCGAGCGGGCACTGGAGGCCTGGCCGGACATCGAACGTGGTGCCTATGATGCCGCCACGCAGAAGATCAACGCGCGCATCGCGCGCAGCAAGGAAGCGAAATGAGCCTCAAATGCGGCATCGTCGGGCTGCCCAACGTGGGCAAGTCCACCCTCTTCAATGCGCTGACCAAGTCGGGCATCGAAGCGGCGAACTATCCGTTCTGTACCATCGAGCCCAACGTGGGCATCGTCGAGGTGCCCGACGAGCGGCTTGATGTGCTCTCCGGGATCGTGCATCCGGAGCGTGTCCAGCCCGCGATCGTCGAGTTCGTCGACATCGCCGGCCTGGTGGCGGGTGCCTCCAAGGGCGAGGGGCTGGGCAACCAGTTTCTGGCAAACATCCGCGAGACCGATGCCATCGTCAACGTGGTGCGCTGCTTCGACGACCCGAACGTGGTGCACGTGAATGGCCACATCGATCCGATCGCCGACATCGAGACCATCGTGACCGAGCTGGCGCTCGCCGACCTGGCCGCGGTGGAGCGGACCCTCAACCGCGAAGGCAAGAAGGCGCGTTCGGGCGACAAGGAGGCGAAGAAACTGGTCGACGTGCTCGAACGGCTGCAACCGCACCTGAACGAAGGCCGGCCCGCGCGGACATTCGACTTGTCCGACGACGAGAAGACGCTCATCAAGCCCTTGTGCCTGCTCACCATCAAGCCGGCCATGTATGTGGGCAACGTGCTCGAGGACGGTTTCGAGAACAATCCCCATCTGGACCGGCTCAAGGCCCATGCGGATGCCGAGGGGGCCCCGGTGGTGGCGGTGTGCGCCAAGATCGAATCGGAGCTGGCGGACCTCGACGACGAGGACAAGCAGGCCTTTCTCGAGGATCTGGGGCTGGAGGAACCCGGGCTCAACCGGGTCATCCGCGCCGGGTACACGCTGCTCGGCCTGCAGACCTATTTCACCGCCGGGGTGAAGGAAGTGCGCGCCTGGACCGTCGCGGTGGGCGCGACCGCCCCGCAGGCCGCCGGCGTGATCCACACCGACTTCGAGCGCGGCTTCATCCGCGCGCAGACGATCGCCTACGACGATTTCGTGGCCTGCGAGGGCGAAGCGGGTGCCAAGGAAGCCGGCAAGATGCGGGTCGAGGGCAAGGATTACGTCGTTCAGGACGGCGACGTCATGCACTTCCTGTTCAACGTCTGAGCCGGTACGCCGGCGGCGGATCGGCCTCAGCTGAGCGCGTCGGTCCGCGTGCTCGGCTGGCGTGATGGCGCGGGGTCGTGTGGCAGGGTGCCATGTGCCATATGGCGGCCGCCGCCCTGGCGCTTCGCTTCGTACATGGCGGCGTCGGCGCGGGCGAGCAGGGCCCGCGCGGAGGTGCCATCGTCGGGATAGATGGCCAGGCCCACGCTGCCGCCGAGCAGGTACTGGCGCTCGCCGGCCTCGACGGGTGCCGCCAGGGACGTGGTGATCTTCTCGGCGACCAGATTCGCCGATTCCGCCTCCACGTCGGGCAGGATCACGACGAATTCGTCGCCGCCGAGCCGGGCCACCGTGTCGCTGGCCCGGATCGCGCCCTGCAGCCGGCGGGCCACCGACACCAGCACCAGATCACCCACGGCATGGCCGGCGCTGTCGTTGATGATCTTGAAGTTGTCCAGGTCCACCACCATGACCGCCAGGCGCAGCTCCCGGCGTGCCGCCTGGGCAATCGCCAGGTGCAGGCGATCGTCGAGCAGGCGGCGGTTCGGCAGGCCGGTCAGGGTGTCGTGATAGGCCAGCTGGCGGAAACGTTCCGACCCCTTCATCTGTTCGGTCACTTCCGAGCCGATGCCATGGTAGCCGGCGAACCGGCCCTCGGTGTCGAAGGTCGGATTACCGCTCATGGAAAACCAGCGTGCGTCGTCGCCGTTCTGTTGCAGTTGCCAGATGAAGTCACGGAACGGTTCGCGGCGCTCGATCTGGCGTTGCAGCGCGGCCCAGCTCTCGGTGCTCACGCCGCCGATCTGGCTCATGGCCCCCAGCGTGTGTCCGTACAAGGCCGGCGACAGACCGGCCCGCGCCAGCCCGGGGCCGCTCAGATGGGTGAATCGCAGGCGCGCATCCCACTCCCAGTACCAGTCGGAGGTCAGCGTGATGAGTCGCCGATAGCGTTCCTCGGACGCATGCAGGGTGGCCTCGGAGCGCAGGCGAGAGGTGAGTTCCTGGCCGATCCAGACCACCCCCCGTTCGAGCCGGGCGGGGTCGACCGCGTCGGCATTGAATTCCACCCAGAGCAGCTCGCCGTTGGTGCGCCGCAACTGGACCTTGGTGCGGAAGGTCAGCCCCTCGGTCATGGCGGCACGGGCGCGCTGGGCATTGCGATGCCAGTCGTTGGGGTCGGCCAGCCACTGCCACAGGGGCCGTCCGAGGACGGTCTCGACCGGTTCGCCCACCAGGTCGGCGAAGCGGCGATTGCACTTGAGCAGGCGATCGCGCCGGGTCAGCATGATCGCTTCGGTGGTGCTCTCGAGAATGACGCGCTGTTCCTCGGCCAGGGTGTCGCTGGTCAGGCGCTGCGCCAGTGTGCTGCGGAGCATGTGATGGAACAGTTCATGGAGCACGCCGAGCATGGCGGCAAAGACGCCGGCGGCGATGGCCGCATGGGGCATTGCCGCCGGCGGTTCCAGTGCCAGCACGGCGAGGATCGGAGCCAGCGTCGGGACGATGAAGGCGAGGAAGACCGCCCGGCTGGGGGCGAGAACGCCCGTGCCGCCCAGCGCGACGACGCCCAGCAGCATGAGCACGATGACCTGGGCCGGGCCGCCGAAGGCGTGGGTGTCGAGCAGGGGGAGAACGCCCCAGACGGTACCGATGTAGAAGGTATTCGCCGCGAAGCAGCCCTCGAGGCGCGCCATGGAGGCTTCGTCATGGGCCCAATGGCGACTGGCGCGGACCAGATAGATCGAGGCCAGCATGCCCGCCAGCGTGGCGCCGGCCCAGCCGAGCAGGAGCGATGCGGGCAGGTGCGGCCACAGCCACACGAGCGCACCGAGGGCGCCGACGATGCCGGCGACGATGCCGGTACGCAGGTTCATTGCCAGCAGGATCAGGCTTTCGACCTGGGTGCGCTGGGCAATGCGGCGCTCGTTGAGCGCGCCGGAAACGCGTCGCGGGGCCTGTCGATCCATGAACGGGGGCCGGTCGGTTAACATGGGACGAAAGCAGCAGTATCGTCCGCCGGCCGACGAGGCGAAAGCCTGGCAGGTCGGAGGGCGGGGTCAGACTGACGAATGGTCGTCGGTGCTGTGCCAACGTCATTGAACTTGAATGGCATTCGGACATGATTTTTCCTCCATCCTCCTCCCCGGTGGGACGCTTTGCCCCCACGCCGAGCGGTCCGCTGCATTTCGGTTCCGTCGTGGCCGCTGTGGGCAGCTATCTCGATGCCCGCGATCTGGGGGGCCAATGGCTCGTTCGGATCGATGACGTGGATGCGCCCCGCGCGGTCCGTGGCGCGGGTGAGGGGATCCTGCGTACCCTGGAGGCCTTGGGCTTCGAATGGGATGGTGCGCCGGTCTGGCAGCACGCGCGTACCGAGCAATACGCCGCGGCGCTGGAACGCCTGCGCCGTGACGATCGGGTCTACGGGTGTGCCTGCACCCGCAAGATGCTCGCCGGGGCGCCCCGCGCGGCCGACGGATCGGCCCGCTATCCGGGCACTTGCCGTGACGGCCTGCCCGCTGGCGCCCATGCGCGTGCGTGGCGTTTTCGCGTGCCTGCCGGGGCTGTCGGCTTCGAGGACCGGCTGCAGGGCCGGATCGAGGAGGACGTGAGCCGGGAGGCGGGCGATTTCATCCTCAAGCGTGCCGATGGGCTGTTCGCCTACCAGCTGGCGACCGTGGTCGACGATGCCGAGGCGGGGGTGACCGATGTGGTCCGTGGGATCGATCTGATGCCTTCGACGCCGCGTCAGATTGCCATCCAGCAGGCGCTCGGCCTGCCGACACCACGCTATGCGCACTTGCCGGTGGTGGTGGACGCCGCCGGCCAGAAGCTGTCCAAACAGAGCTTGGCGCGGGCGGTGGACGATTTTCGCCCGGCACCGGTGCTCGTCGATGCGCTAAGCTGTCTCGGTCAGGCGCCACCCGACGAACTGGCGCGCGCCTCGGTGGCCACGGTGTGGGCCTGGGCGCGGGCGCACTGGTCCATCGACGCGGTGCCGCGGGTGGCGCAGGTGAAATCGAGGAGGGATTATGATCGATGACGCGGATGGTCTTCGCCGGGTGCTGGCTTCGACGCGTACCATCGCGGTCGTGGGCCTGTCGGCCAAGTGGCATCGGCCCAGCAACTTCGCGGCGCAGTACATGCTCGATCGCGGCTATCGGGTCATCCCGGTCAACCCGATGTACACCTCGGTGCTGGGGCAGCCCTGTTATCCCTCGCTGGAGGCCATTCCCGAACCGGTGGACATGGTCGACTGCTTTCGTCGCGCCGAGGAAATGCCGGCGCTCGCCGAGGCGGCCATCGCCATCGGTGCCCGCTGCCTGTGGATGCAACTGGGGGTGATCAACGCCGCGGCCGCCGCGCGCGCCGAAGCCGCGGGTCTGTCGGTGGTGATGGACCGGTGCGTCAAGATCGAATACGCCCGTCTGTTCGGTGGCCTGGGCTGGTTCGGGGTCAACACCGGCGTCATCTCCTCGAAGCGGCCACTGCCGCCGCCGCGCCCTTCATAAGCCTTCCTTGCCCTTGCCATAGCCGCTGATGCCGACGGCCAGGCGCGCCACGCCGTAGGCCAGCCAGCGCAGCATGCGGGTGAGCAGGGGCTTCTTGCGCCAGTGGGTCAGGGACAGGGGGCGGGCGCCCTCGGCCATGGCATGCTCGACCCGGGTGCGCAGCTGTTCGGCGAAGCCGCGGTCACGGGCGATCACGTTGGCTTCGCGCGCCAGCAACAGGCTGAAGGGGTCGATGTTGCTCGAGCCGACGGTGGCCCAGACGTCGTCGATCACCGCCACCTTGGCGTGCAGGAAGCTGCGCCGGTATTCGAAGATGCGGATGCCATGATGCATGAGCGACGGGTAGAGGGCCTGGGTCGCATAGTGCTGGATCCGGTATTCCACCTGGCCCTGGAGCAGAATCGTCACTTCCACGCCGCGCTCGGCCGCGGCCACGAGGGCACGGCGGAAGCGCCGCCCCGGCAGAAAGTAGGCGTTGGCGATCAGGATCTGGCGGCGGGCCTGGTCGACCGCATCGAGATAGGCGTTCTCGATGTCGCGGCGATGGCGGATGTTGTCGCGAATCACGAAGGCGGCGGTGATGTCGCCCACGTGCCGCCCTTGCGGCGGGGCGATGTCGTCGAGGCGGAAGCGCTGCTTGAGACTCGCCCAGGCCACCAGCTCCCAGACATGGCGGACGCTCGAGTGAATGGCGCGCAGCAGCGGCCCTTCGACCTTTAGCGCGTAGTCGTGACGGGGGTGATCGGGGATGTGGTCGGGAATGTCGCTGGCCAGGTTGATGCCGCCCACGAAGGCCACCCGCCCGTCGATGACGGCCAGCTTGCGGTGCAGGCGGCGCAGCCGATGGCGGCGCAGGGACCATCGGCTCAGCTCGCGCCGATAGACCAGCAGCTGAATGCCGGCCTCGAGCAGGTCCTTGCGATGGTGCTCGACGAAATGGCGACTGCCGAAGCCGTCCACCAGCAGCCGCACCGCCACGCCGCGCGCCGCGGCGCGCCGCAGGCCGGCGACCAGCCGGGTGCCGACCGCGTCGTACTTGAAGATGTAGGTCTCGAGGAAGATCTCGACCCGCGCCGCGTCGATCTCGCGTTCCAGCGCCGGAAAGAACGCCGCCCCGGTCTCGAGCAGGGTGAGCCGGTTGCCGTCGCTGAAATGAGGCCAGAGCTCGGTATGCCTCATCCGGGCAGGCGAAGCTCGGCAGTGAGCGCAGCGTGGTCCGAAATGGAGGACCACGGCGGCCCGAAATGCACCGCCGACTGCTCGATGGCGAGCCCGCGCACGTAGATGCGATCGAGGCGGAACAGGGGGAAGGCGCTCGGGTAGCTGCGCGGCGGTCGCCCCTCGGGGCTGAAGACCTCGGTCAGGTTCAGGTGCGAGAGCAGGTGGTAGGGCGCGCGGTTGCGCCAGTCGTTGAAATCGCCGGCGACGATCATGGGCGCCTCCTCGCCGGCCAGCTCTGCCATGCGCCGCACCAGGGCGCCCATCTGACGCCGGCGACTGCCGGCGAACAGCCCCAGATGGACGCACACGCAGTGGATCGGCGCCTGTCCCGGCGTCACCTCGATCTCGCAGTGGAGCAGGCCGCGACGTTCGAAACGGTGGTCCGAGACGTCTTCGTTGTGTGTGCTCAGGATCGGGTAGCGGCTGAGGATGGCGTTGCCATGGTGGCCGTGATCGTAGATGGCGTTGCCGCCATAGGCCGCCGAGGGCCAGATGTCGCGGGCGAGGAACTCGTGCTGCGGCTCGTTCGGCCAGTCGGCATGGCGACGTGCATGGCCCAGGTGCAGCCCCTGAACCTCCTGCAGGAACACGATGTCCACCTCGAGTTGCCGCAGCCGCTCGCGCAGTTCATGAATCATCATGCGCCGATTGAACTGGGAAAAGCCCTTGTGGATGTTGTAGGTGCAGATGCGCAGGCTCATGGTGGCTGGGGCATAATCGCCGCCGAAAACTCGTTTCCCTCCAGTGTATATCTCAGACGCCATGACGCGGATGCATGTGACCTACCGGATCGACGCCACCCCGATGCAGATCGAGGCGCGCGCGCGAGCGCTGGCCATCGAGCAGAGTGTCGAATGCCCCATGGGCGCGGTGCGCGATGCGCGCGTGCGTGACGCGGTGGTCGGCCGGGTGATGGACATCGTGCCGGCGGGCGAGAACGTGTTCGAGGCGCGCATCGGCCTGGCGCTCGAGACCGTGGGCGATGACGCCGGCCAGCTCCTCAACATGCTCTTCGGCAATTCGTCGCTGCAGCCGGACGTGCGCCTCGAGGCGGTCGACTGGCCGGACGGGTTGCCGGCGCTGCCGGGGCCGCGCTTCGGCATCGACGGCGTGCGCGAGCGCCTCGGGATTCCGCGCGGCCCCATCGCCTGCAGCGCCCTCAAGCCCCAGGGCATGGATGTCGAGGCGCTGGCGGCGCTGGCCTACCTGCAGGCGCGCGCGGGCATCGCGCTCATCAAGGACGACCACGGCCTTGCCGACCCGGTCAGTGCCCCGTTCGCGCGCCGGGTGCCCGCCATCCAGGCGGCGGTGGCGCGCGCCAATGCCGAGACCGGCCGGCGCAGCGTCTATGCGCCCAATCTCAACGGCGGTGCGCGCAAGCTGCAGGCCCAGGTGCAGGTGTGCCGCGATCACGGCGTCGGCGCGGTCATGATGTGTCCGCTGCTGGTCGGCCCCTCCACCATGGCCGAATGGGTGGCCGACGGCCTGGACATGCCGGTGCTGGCTCATCCGGCCCTGGCCGGGGTCGGCCGCATCGCACCGGCGCTGCTGTATGGCACCCTGTTCCGTCTGTTCGGGGCGGACATGGTGATCTTCCCCAACTTCGGCGGGCGATTCGCCGACGACGCCCGGAGGTGCCACGCCATTGCCGAGGCGGCGCGGGCGCCGCTGGGGGCGCTGCCGCCAGCGCTGCCGGTGCCGGCCGGGGGTCTGTCACCGGACCGGGTGCCCGAGCTGGTGGATTTCTACGGGCCGGACGTGGCCTTGCTCATCGGCGGCAGCCTGCTGGCAGCCGAGGATCCGGAGGCGGCCATGCGGCACTTCGTTGACGCCGTGGAACAACAGGGGCGGACATGAGCCATTCGAACATCCGTCGCGCGTTGCCGGACTACCGCTGGGAGGCGGTGGACCTGCTCGCCTACAAGGACGCGGGCAGTGCGCCGTTCAAGGACGTGACCCGGCAGTTGCTGTTCCGCACCGACGCGCTCGGCTGCGAGCTGCGCTACTTCGAGGTGGCGGCCGAGGGGCATTCGACCCTGGAGCGCCACGAGCACGCCCACGCGGTGATGATCCTGCGCGGCCGCGGCGCCTGCCTGGTGGGGGCCGAAGTGCGTTCCGTCGGCCCGCACGATCTGGTGCACATTCCGCCCATGACCTGGCACCAGTTCCGCGCCAACGCGGCCGAACCGCTCGGCTTCCTGTGCATGGTCAATGTGGACCGTGACCGGCCGCAGTTGCCGGCCGAGCCGGATCTGGTGCAACTGCGAGCCGATCCACGCATCGCCGCGTTCATCCGCACCTGAAGGTGAAACGGCGCCCGAAGGCGCCGTTTGCGTGGTCTCGCGCGGGTGGCGTGTCAGGACACGGCGAGCATGCGATCGAGCGCCACCTTGGCCATCTCGGCTTCGTGGGGCGGCACTTCGATGCGATTGACGACCGTGCCTTCGAGCAGATTCTCCAGCGTCCACGCCAGATGCTGCGGGTCGATGCGTTGCATGGTCGAGCACATGCACACCGTGGGCGCCATGAATTCGACGATCACGCCACGTGGCTTTTCCTCCTCGGCGAGGCGGTTGACCAGGTTCAGCTCGGTGCCCACCAGCCAGCGCGTGTTGTCCGGCCCGGCCTTGATGGTGTTGATGATGAATTCGGTGGAACCGACGTAGTCGGAGTTGCGGCACACCTCGAGATTGCTCTCCGGGTGGGAGATCACCCGGCCCTCCGGATGCTGCATGCGCCAGCGGCGGATGTGGCTCTCCTGGAACATCTGGTGCACCGAGCAGTGCCCTTTCCACAACAGGATCTTGGCGGACTTGATCTGTTCCGGCGTGAGGCCGCCGTATTCCAGGTCCGGATCCCACACGTGCATGTCCTCGAGCGGGATGCCCTTCTTGAAGCCGGTCCAGCGGCCCAGGTGCTGGTCGGGGAAGAACAGCACCTTCTCGCGCTGTCCGAACGCCCAGTCGAGGATGGTCGGGGCGTTGGTGGAGGTGCACACGATGCCGCCGTGCTCGCCGCAGAAGGCCTTCAGGTCGGCGGCCGAGTTGATGTAGGTGACCGGGGTGATGTGCTCGTCGGGGGTGCCCAGCACTTCGCTCAGCTCGCGCCAGCAGCGCTCCACCTTGGCGAGGTTGGCCATGTCGGCCATGGAACAGCCGGCGGCCAGATCGGGCAGGATGGCGATCTGCTTGTCGCTGGAGAGAATGTCGGCCACCTCGGCCATGAAGTGCACGCCGCAGAAGACGATGTATTCGGCATCGGTTTCCGACGCGAGCTTGGCCAGCTTGAGCGAGTCGCCGGTCAGGTCGGCGTGCTGGTACACGTCGGCGCGCTGATAGTGATGGCACAGCAGCACGGCCTTGTCGCCGAGCTTGGCGCGGGCCTCGCGGATACGCGCCTGGGCCTGCTCGTCCTGAAGGACGTTGAACCGGTCAAAACTGATGGTTGCCACTTCCATGGGGGTTCCTCGTGTTGCAGTGGGCTGTCTTCAGACCGCCCGTTCGGCCGCCCGGTTCCGGGGGCGGCCCGTGTTCTCACCGGCGCCGCTCAGCCCTGGTGCCAGGGCAGGCCCGCCTTGCGCCAGCCGCCGATGCGATTGCGCTGGCCGTTGGCGTCCTTGTCGCCCTCGAAGCCCTCGAGCACGTTGTAGCAGCCGCTGTAGCCCTGCTCGGTGGCCAGCTTGGCGGCGTTGCTGGAGCGCGCGCCGCTGCGGCAGATGAACATCACCAGCGCTTCCGGATCCACCTGGTGCTCGAGCTGGGCCATGAAATGCGGGTTGGGCTGGTTGCCCGGATAGCTCATCCACTCGATTTCGACCGCGTCGGGGATGCGCCCGACCCAGTCCCATTCGGCCCGGGTGCGCACGTCCACCAGGCGGGCGCCCGGGGCCAGTTGCCATACCTGGTAGGCCTCGGCGGGGGTCAGGGCCCCTTCGTAGGGCAGGTTCAGGTCCTCGGCGCGTTTTTTCGCGAGCGACAGCAGGTCGGTCAATGTTCCCATGCGGGCGATCCGGCTAGAATGGCGGACTCACAAGTATACCGTTTCGGTCATGACTGGCGAAGCCAATCCCGCGTACCCCCTCTCCGATAGAGACCTGCGTTCCCGCAAGATCCAGCAGGTGACCCTGGTCGCCATCGTCACCAACTTCACGCTCAGCGTCTTGCAGCTCGTCGTCGGGATCATGAGCAATGCGTTCAGTCTCGTGGTCGACGCGGCGCACACCTTTTCCGACCTGCTCTCCGACGGGCTCGTGCTGCTCGCCGCGCGCAAGGGCTCGGATCCGGCCGACGACGACCATCCCTATGGTCACGAGCGCTTCGAGACCGTCGTCTCCCTGTTTCTCGGGCTGGCCCTGCTCGGGGTCGGCGTGGGCTTCCTGTGGTCGGCGGGCGCACGGGTGCAGTCGGCGGACGCCTTGCCGCCGTTGCATCCGATTGCGTTGTGGATGGCAGTGTTCACGCTGGTGGCCAAGGAAGTGCTGTTCCGGTTCACCATGGCCGCCAGCCGCCGGCTGTCCTCGCGCATGCTCGAGGCCAACGCCTGGCATGCGCGCACCGATGCCGCCTCGTCGCTGGTGGTGGCCATCGGCATCGGCGGCGGCCTGCTCGGTTACCGCTTCGTCGAACCGCTGGCGGCGGCGCTGGTGGGTTTCATGATCCTGCGCATGGGCTTGTCGCTGGCGTATGCGGCGATCCGCGAGCTGGTCGACACGGCCGTCTCCAAGGAACTGGTGGTGCGCATCGCGCGGACCATCGACGAGACCCCGGGGGTGCTCAACGGACACGAATTGCGTACCCGGCGCATGGCACACCGGGTGCTGTGCGATGCGCATGTGCAGGTGGATCCGCGTATCACCGTTTCCGAGGGGCACTACATCGCCGAGTCCGTGCGCCGGCGCGTGTGCGGCGCCCATGCGGACGTCCAGGACGTGCTGGTCCATGTGGACGCGGAGGACGATCTGGAAGAGCACCTCGAGTTGCCGATGACCAAGGTTCCGGATCGCAAGACCCTGGTCGCGCGTGCGCGCGAGGCGGTCGGCGATGCGCTGCCTGCACCCGACCGCGTTCTGGTGCATTATCTTGGCGGTCGGGTCGAAATCGAGATGTTCTATCCGCTCGATCGGGTGGAGAATATCGCCGACCGGGAGGCCCTGGGCGACCGGATCCGGGCGGCGCTGACGCGCTGGCCGGAGATCCGCAGTCTGAAGGTCCATGGCACGCTCGCACCTTGATGGTGCGCTCTACTTTGGTGCGCACGAAAATGGTGCATTGGGCCTGGAGGGGGCGATGCCCAATTCCCTGAAATGGGGCAAGAATCTCTGGTATGAGCAGAATTATGCCGTGGCATGATCCCTGCTTTGTCAGAACCCGCTGATTGCCGTCGACGGCAAGTTTTTAAACCAAAAGCTCATCACGAGGAGTGGCCATGAGTTCTGAAACTGTCATGAAGATGATCGAGGAAAACGAAGTTCGCTTCGTGGACCTGCGTTTTACCGATACCCGCGGCAAGGAGCAGCACGTCGGTCTGCCGGTGTCTGCCTTTGAAGAGGAGCACTTCGAGCACGGCCACCCGTTCGATGGTTCCTCCATCGCCGGCTGGAAGGGTATCCAGGCCTCCGACATGATCCTCATGCCGGATCCGGAGTCGGCCTACATCGATCCGTTCTTCGACGAGTCCACCATCGTGCTGTCCTGCGACGTGATCGAGCCGTCCGACGGCAAGGGCTACGACCGCGATCCGCGCTCCATCGCCAAGCGCGCCGAAGCGTATCTGAAGAGCACCGGCATCGGTGACACCGCCTTCTTCGGCCCGGAACCCGAATTCTTCATCTTCGACTCCGTCGAGTGGAACGTGGACATGTCCGGCGTGTACAGCAAGGTGCTGTCCGAAGAGGCCGCCTGGTCCACCGCCGAAAAATTCGATGGCGGCAACACCGGCCACCGTCCGCGCGTCAAGGGCGGCTACTTCCCCGTCCCGCCGGTCGACAGCCTGAACGACATCCGTGCCGCCATGGTGCTGGCGCTGGAAGCCTGCGGCGTGCCCTGCGAAGTGCATCACCACGAAGTGGCGACCGCCGGTCAGTGCGAGATCGGGACCAAGTTCAGCACCCTGACCAAGCGTGCCGACTGGACCCAGATCCTCAAGTACATCGTCCAGAACGTGGCGCACCAGTACGGCAAGACCGCCACCTTCATGCCCAAGCCCATCGTCGGTGACAACGGCTCCGGCATGCACGTGCACCAGTCCATCTGGAAGGACGGCCAGAACCTGTTCGCCGGCAACGAGTATGCCGGTCTGTCCGAAATGGCCCTGTTCTACATCGGCGGCATCATCAAGCACGCCCGGGCCCTGAACGCGATCACCAACCCGTCCACCAACTCCTACAAGCGTCTGGTGCCGCACTACGAAGCGCCGGTGAAGCTGGCCTACTCGGCCCGCAACCGTTCCGCTTCCATCCGTATCCCGTTCACGGCCAACCCGAAGGGTCGCCGTCTGGAAACCCGCTTCCCGGATCCGATGGCCAACCCGTACCTGGCCTTCTCGGCCCTGCTGATGGCCGGTCTGGACGGTATCCAGAACAAGATTCACCCGGGCGATGCAGCCGACAAGAACCTGTACGATCTGCCGCCGGAAGAAGACGCGAAGATCCCGACCGTGTGCGCGAGCCTGGATCAGGCCCTCGAGAACCTGGACGCCGATCGCGCCTTCCTGACCCAGGGCGGCGTGTTCTCCAACGACTTCATCGATGCCTACATCGACCTGAAGATGGAAGAAGTCAATCGCGTTCGCATGACCACGCACCCGGTCGAATTCGATCTGTATTACAGCCTGTAAGCCGGATCGCGGTTCAAACGTTAAGAAAGGACGGGCTCTGCCCGTCCTTTTTTCGTTTTTGCATCAGGATGTTGAGCGCACAATGCTCGTGTGCTTGATAAACTGCCTGCACCACCACCGGGACATGCCAATGAAATCGCTCACCTTCGCCGTGCTCTGCCTGGCCAGCACGACTGTCCTTGCCGACGTGTACAAGTGCATCGAGACCGATCCGAACACCGGTGAGCGCAAGGTCACCTATACCAACGACCGCCGCGTCAAGGGGTGCGAGCGGCTCAGCGCCGACCTGCCGGTCTCGTCGGTGCCCAGTGGCAACGTGCCGAAGGCGGCGGCGCCATCGTCCGCGTTCCCGAAAGTCAGTGACGAGCTCCAGAAACAGCGTGACGCCGATCGCCGCAAGATCCTCGAAGACGAACTGGCGGCCGAGCAGAAGGCCCTGGAGTCGGCGCGCAAGGCACTGGCCGAGCAGGAAGACGTGCGCTACGGCAACGAGAAGAACTACCAGAAGAAGCTCGATCGCCTCAAACCCTATCAAGACAAGGTCGAGCAGCATGAGCGCAATGTCGAGGCCTTGAAAAAGGAAATCGCCGACCTGTGAGTGCCGCGGCAGCAACTGGCGCATATCTTGCTCACAGTCTGACTGCCTATGAAATCCAAATTCATCCCCAGATTCAAGCCCACCCCGAAGCCGTCACCCTTTGCCGGCCTTGATCTGTTGTCCACCGCGGTCGTACTGGTCGACGAGGCGCTGGTCATCCGCTACCTGAACGCGGGGGCGGAAAACCTCTTCGGTATCAGCGCCCGGCGTTACGCCGGCCAAGAGCTGGCCAGCCTGCTCGGGGATGCCTCGCCGCTGGGGCCGGCCCTGGACAACGTCCTCAACAACAACTGGAGCTATACCGGCAAGGATCTGAGGGTGCAGCTGCCCGGCCGGGCCGAGACGCTCTATCTGGACTGCACGGTCAGTCCGGTCGAGGCGCCGGGCGTCAATCTGCTGCTTGAATTCCGCCCGATCGAAGCGCAACTGCGGGTGACCCGCGAGGAGGTGCTGCTCCAGCAACAGCAGGCCAATCGCGAGCTGATCCGCAACCTGGCGCACGAGATCAAGAATCCGCTGGGGGGCATTCGCGGCTCCGCGCAGCTGCTCGAAGGCGAGCTGGACGACCCGCTGCTCAAGGAATACACCCAGGTCATCATCGCCGAGGCCGACCGGCTCCAGGCCCTGATGAAGCGGCTGCTTGGTACCCATGCGGTGATGCATCCGGCGCCGCTCAACATCCACGACGTGCTCGAGCACGTGCGCCGGCTGGTGTTGGCGGAGTTCCCCGGGCTGACGGTCATCCGCGATTACGACACGAGCCTGCCCGACATCACCGGGGATCGCGAGCAGTTGATCCAGGCGGTGCTCAACATCGCCCGCAACGCCGCCCAGGCGGTCGAGGGGCGTGGCGAGATCACCTTCCGCACGCGCGCGGCGCGTCAGGTCACCCTGGCCAAGCGCCGACACAAACTGGCACTCGAATTGCAAGTGATCGATAACGGCCCGGGCATTCCGGAAACCATCCGGGATCAGATCTTCTACCCGCTGGTGTCCGGCCGTGATGGAGGGAGCGGTCTGGGCCTGTCACTGGCGCAAGGTTTCGTCGAACAGCATCAAGGCATGATCGATGTGGACAGCGAGCCCGGCCGAACGTGTTTCACGCTGCTGCTGCCCGTGTCGGATCGATCATGACCTCGAACGGGGCGCGCGCACCAAAATAGTGCATAAAAATGGAAACAGTCTGGATTGTCGATGATGACCGCTCGATTCGCTGGGTGCTCGAAAAGGCCCTGGCGCGCGAGAATATTTCGCACCGCAGTTTCGAGTCGGCGGTCGAGGCCGGCGCGGCGCTGGAGCAGGTGACCCGTCCCCCCAAGGTGCTGGTCTCGGATATCCGCATGCCGGGCGAATCGGGGCTGTCGCTGCTGCAGAAGGCGAAGGCCCGGTTCCCGTCCATGCCGGTCATCATCATGACCGCCTACTCCGATCTGGACAGTGCTGTCTCCGCCTTTCAGGGCGGCGCGTTCGAATACTTGCCCAAGCCCTTCGATCTGGAGCAGGCCATGGGGCTGGTGCGTCGCGCCATCGAGCAAGGCGAGGAGAGCGCTGTCGACGCCGACGACACGGTGCTGACGCCGGAAATCCTCGGCCAGGCCCCGGCCATGCAGGAGGTGTTCCGCGCCATCGGCCGGCTTGCGCAGTCGCACGCCACGGTGCTCATCAACGGCGAGTCCGGCACCGGCAAGGAGCTGGTGGCGCGCGCCCTGCACCGGCACAGCCCGCGCCGCGAGGCTCCCTTCATCGCCATCAACACCGCGGCCATTCCGCGCGATCTGCTCGAGTCCGAACTGTTCGGCCACGAACGCGGCGCCTTCACCGGGGCCACCGCGCAGCGCCGCGGCCGCTTCGAGCAGGCCGAGAACGGGACCCTGTTCCTGGACGAGATCGGCGACATGCCCGCCGAACTGCAGACCCGGCTGCTGCGCGTGCTCTCCGACGGTCACTTCTACCGTGTCGGCGGCCATCAGCCGATCCGCGCCAACGTGCGCGTTATCGCCGCCACCCACCAGGATCTCGAGATCCGGGTGCGTGACGGGCTGTTCCGCGAAGATCTCTACCACCGCCTCAACGTCATCCGCCTGCGCCTGCCGCCCCTGCGCGAGCGGCGCGAGGACATCCCGCTGCTGGTACAGCACTTCCTCAAGAAGAGCGCCCGCGAGCTGGATGTCGAAGCCAAGCGCATCTCCACCGCCGCGCTGCGTCACCTGCAGGGCCAGACCTTCCCGGGCAACGTGCGCCAGCTCGAGAACCTGTGTCACTGGCTCACCGTCATGGCGCCCGGGCAGGTGGTGGAGGTGGCCGATCTTCCGGTCGAGTTCCGCGAGGCGGCACCCGCCGAGGCGGCCAGCGGCGGCGACTGGTGCACCGCGCTCGGTCACGAGGCCGATCGCATGCTCGGGGCGGCGCCGGGCGAGGTGTATGAAAAGCTCAACCGTGCCTTCGAGCGTACCCTCATCGAACGCGCTCTCGAGAGCACCGGGGGGCGCCGGATCGAAGCGGCCCAGCTGCTCGGCATCGGGCGCAACACCATCACCCGCAAGATCCAGGAGCTGGGGCTCGACACCCCGCGCGAGGACAAGGATTCGTCGGTGGGCGGCTGACCCGGGGTGGTGCCCGGCGGGCATGCGTCGCAGCGCCGATTCGGCCATAATGCCGTTTTGACCGCCGGCCGCGACCCGTGTCGCGGCCGCCCGTTGATGATCGATCGCGACCGACTGCGGCAGGCGCTGGGCGCCGAGGCCGCTCATTTCACCCTCGATGTGCGCGCGCAGTGCACATCCACCAATGCCGAACTCATGGTCGCGGCGCCCGCGCCCGATGCGCGGGTGCCGGTCCTGGTGTGCGATCACCAGACCGCCGGACGCGGCCGCCGCGCGCGCGCCTGGCATGCCTGGCCCGGGGCGAGCCTGACCTTTTCCGCGCGCTGGCGCTTTGCTCCCGGCGCGGCGGTGCCGGCTGGCCTGTCGCTGGTGGCCGGTCTCGCGGCGGCCCGGGCGCTCGAAGCGCTGGAGGTGCCGGGCATCGAACTCAAGTGGCCCAACGACCTGCAGATCCATGGGCGAAAAGTCGGTGGCATCCTGGTCGAGCTGTGCCGTTGCGGCGCCCATCTCGAGGCGGTCATCGGCATCGGCATCAACCGGTGCCTGCCGGACGGGGCGACGGTGCCCGACCGACCCGATGTGATCGCCCTGGCCGATGTCATGGAGGTGCCGCCGACCGCCGAAGCCCTGCTGGCCCGCCTGCTCGTCGCTCAGCGCGAGCTTTACGAAACCTACGCCCAGGCCGGCTTCGGTGCGTTCGTGCACGCCTGGAACCAGCGCAACGCCTTCGCCGACCTCCCGGTCGCGCTCATCGGCGAACAGGCCGCCGTCACCGGCACCTGTCTCGGTGTCGATTCCGACGGCGCCCTGCGCATCCTCACCGATACCGGCGAACAGCGGATCCTGGCCGGCGATATCTCCCTGCGGCCGGCGCAATGAAGTTGCTGCTCGATGCTGGCAACAGCCGGCTCAAATGGGGCCTGATCGACCACGACGCGTGGGTGGCCCAGGGCGCGTTCAGCCATGATGAACCGTGGGATCTCGGTGCCGTGCTGCCGCCGGTCGGTGGCCTCGACGCCGCGTTCGGCGTCAACGTGGCGGGCGAGGGTGTTGCCGCGCGGGTGACCGAGGCGCTTCGATCCTGGACCGTGCCCCTGCGCTGGTGGACCCCCGAGGCGGCCTGCTGTGGCGTGCGCAACGGGTATGACGACCCCGCCCAACTCGGCGCCGATCGGTGGGCGGCCCTGGTGGGCGCCTGGCACCTGCAGCAGGGGGCCGCGCTGGTGGTCACCGCCGGCACTGCGACGACCATCGACGTGTTGATGGGTGACGGCCGTTTCGCTGGTGGCCTGATTGTGCCGGGAGTCGAGCTCATGAAGCGCGCGCTCGCCGGCAATACCGCGCAATTGCCGCTGGTCGAGGGGAGCATGGCGCGGCTGCCCACCCGCACCGCCGACGCCATCCATATGGGCTGCCTGCATGCGCAGGCCGGCGCCATCGAACGGATGTTCCGCTACCTGTCGGGCGAGTCCGGCGCGGTGTGCCTCATCAATGGTGGCGCCGCGCCGATGGTGATGCCGCTGCTGGGCATTCCGTGTCGGCTGGTGGACAACCTGGTGCTCGAGGGCGTGCGGGTAGCCGGCTGTGCCCGCGGGTTCCGATGAAGCGCCGAACCGGCTAAGATGCCGCCGGGATGGTCCAAGGAGATCGCCGTCCCCGGTCCGCATGAGGTAACCCCGTGGCATTCCTGCGTTTTCTCGTCATCCTGCTGATTCTCATCAACACCCTGATGCTGGCGGCCTGGGAGGGCTGGCTGGGGCAGGGCGGTGGCCGCGGCGAGCCGGAGCGCTTGACCAACCAGTTGCAACCGGCGCGGATCCGCCTGCTCGACAAGGAGGCGCCGATGCCGGTCGCCACGCCCGCGCCGCCGGCCCCGACGCCGGCCGCCGAACCGCCGGCTGTCGAGCCGCCGGCCGTGGATGCCGCGGACGCCGCCCCCGAGACCGCCGAAACCGCGGCGCCGCCACCTGTCCCCGATGCCGTTGCTGAGCCTGCCGTGACGGCCGAGCCGCCCGACGCCCCGGCGCCGCCCGCCTGCGTGGCCTTCGCGGAGCTCGACGACGAAGCGGCCGCGTTGGTGATGGGCGATGCGCTGGCGCAGGCCGGTTTCGAGGCCAAGGACATCACCTCCGTGGCGGTGACCTCCTGGTGGGTGCATCTGCCCTCGCAGGGCAGTCGTGAGGCCGCCGATCGCAAGGTGGCCGAACTGCGCACGCACGGCGTGAGCGACCTGTTCGCCATCGGCGAGCGCGGCGCGCGGCCGTTCGCCATCTCGCTCGGGTTGTTCAAGTCGGCCGAGTCGGCCGCCGAGCAACGTCGGCGACTCGAAGCCAAGGGGGTGACCGGCGTGCAGATCGAGGAGCGCGGGCAGACCAGCCACCGGGTCGAGGTGCGCGGTCCCGCCGAAGCACTCACCGGCTGGGCCAGCGACTGGAGCAGTCGCGTGCCCAAGGCCAGCCGTCTGGACTGCCGCCCGTGACCCGTCCGGCATGGGTGGTCGGCCTCACCGGCGGCATCGGCAGCGGCAAGAGTGCGGCCGCCGCCCGCTTCGGTGAGCGGGGCGCCGCGATCGTCGACACCGATGTGATTGCCCATGCGCTCACCGGGCCCGGTGGCGCCGCCATGGCGGCCATCCGCGAGGCGTTCGGGGAGGCGGTGATCGATGCCGATGGCGGGCTCGACCGCCGCGCCATGCGCGACCGGGTGTTCGATGCCCCGGCCGAGCGGGCCCGCCTCGAGGCCATCCTCCATCCCATGATCCGTGCCGAGAGCGACCGCCAGTGCCGGGCGGCGCAGGCGCCCTACGTGGTCCTCGTGGTGCCGCTGCTGGTCGAGTCCGGACGCTATCGCGAGCGCTGCGACCGGATCGTCGTGGTGGACTGCCCGGAGGCGGTGCAGCGGGCGCGCGTCATGGCCCGCTCCGGCCTGCCCGAAGCCCAGGTGCGCGCCATCATGGCGGCCCAGGCCGGTCGTGAGGCGCGCCTGGCGGTTGCGGACGATGTCATCGACAACAGCGGCGATCTGACCGTTCTGGAGCGCCAGGTGGACACCCTTCACCAGCGCTATCTGCAGCTGGCGAGCGCGTGAAATCCCTGTGCTATCATCCTGCAATTGCGGGGGAGGCACATTTGAACGGGCGCGCCTGGTGATAGATTTCGAGTACCCACTCAACGAACGCATTCGAACCCTCCTTCGACTTGAAGATCTCTTTGCCCGAATCGGGCACTTCCATCGTGGCGACTCGCCGATGGACCACCATCAGGTGCTGCAGTCCATCTTCGAGCTGCTCGAAGTGGCCAGCCGGGCCGATCTCAAGGTGGATCTGGTGCAGGAGCTGGAGCGCCAGCGCCAGACCCTGCTGGCATTCCGCGACAACCCCGACATCTCGCCCGAAGCCCTGTCGGGCGCTCTCTACGAGATCGAACAGGCTTCCTCCGGCCTGCTCTCGGTGCCCGGCAAGATCGGCCACTACCTGCGCGAGAACGACTGGCTGATGGGTATCCGCAGTCGTGCCTCGATGCCGGGGGGCGCCTGCCAGTTCGACCTGCCGTCCTACCATCACTGGCAGGCCCGCGATCCGGAAGCGCGCCGGCGCGACCTCGAAGGCTGGCTGCGCCCGCTCATGCCGATCCGCGAAGGCATCGCCATCGTCCTGCGCCTGCTGCGCGCCAGTGGCCGCCCCGAGATGCAGCTGGCGCAGCGCGGCATGTACCAGGTCATGCTGGGGGGGCGTCCGATGCAGCTGGTGCGGGTGTGCGTCGCCCATCGCCTCAACGCGGCGCCGGAGATCAGCGCCAACAAATACGTGCTCAATGTCCGCTTCATGACTCCGGAGCCGGCCGGACGGCCGCGTCAGGTGACCGACGATGTGGAGTTCGAGCTGACCGTCTGCAACCTGTGAGACTCTCGTGACCCGCGCCCAAGACAAGGTCCGCATCGTCAAATGCCCCACCTGCCGCAAGGAGGTGGAATGGCGACCGGACAACCCCTACCGCCCGTTCTGCTCCGAGCGCTGTCGCCAGATCGACCTGGGGGCCTGGGCCTCCGAGAGCTACCGCATCCCGGCGGCCAAGCCACCCGACGGCATGTCCGAGGAATTCGGCGACGACTGACCCCGTCCGCCCGACCGCATGTCCCGACCGGCGCTTCTTGCGCCGGTTTTCATGTCGTGTCCGGCCATGGCGCTCAGAGCAGGAACAGCGTCGCCAGCCCGAGGAAGCTGAAGAAGCCGACCACGTCGGTCGCGGCGGTCAGGAGCACGCCGCCGGCCAGGGCCGGGTCGATGCCGAGGCGTTCGAGCAGCAAGGGCACCAGGGTGCCGGCGGTGGCGCCGGTGATCAGGTTGATGAGCAGCGCGCAGCCGAACACGATGCCCAGCTGGGTGTTGCCGAACCAGGCGGTGGCGACGACGGCGACGACGATCGCCCAGAAGGCGCCGTTGAGCAGGCCCGAGGCCACTTCGCGGAACAGCAGCGCCATGGCGTTGCCGCGGCCGATCTGGTCGAGGGCGATGGCGCGGGTGACCAGGGTGAGGGTCTGGTTGCCGGCGACACCGCCCATGCTGGCAACCACCGGCATGAGTACCGCGAGGGCGACGACCTGGTCGATGGAGGCCTCGAACAGGCCGATCACCCAGGCGGCGACGAAGGCGTTGATGAGGTTGACGCCCAGCCACACGGCGCGCCGGGCCGCGTTGGAGAGCACCGGCGCGAACATGTCGGTGTCTTCGCCGAGGCCGGCGCGGCGCATGACCTCGCCGTCGGCCTCGGCGCGCATGACGTCCACCACGTCGTCGATGGTGATGCGCCCGAGCAGGTGGCCGTCGTCGTCCACCACCGCGGCCGACATCAGGTCGCGATCCTCGAACAGGCGCGCCACGCGGGTATCCGGGGTGCCCACCTGGATGGCCGGCGCTTCGGCGTCCATGAGGTGGCTGACGATGGCGGTGGATTTGTGCGAGACCAGGTCGCTGAGCCGGAGCATGCCCAGGTAGCGGTTCTGCCGGTCCACCACCACCAGGCTGTCCATGTGCTCGGGCAGTTTGCCGTCGCGCTTGCGCACCTGGCGCAGGTAGCGCAGCACCGCCTTGAGGCTGACGTCGCCGCGCACCGCGGCCGCGTCCACGTCCATGAGACCGCCGGCGGTGTCGTCGGGATAGCGCTTGACCCGCTCGTAGCGCTCGCGGCGCTGTACGTCCATGGCGCGCACCATGGCGTCGAGCACGGAGACCGGCAGGTCCGCGTCCAGATCGGCCAGCTCGTCCATCTCGAGGGTCGCCAGGGCGGCGAGCAGTTCGTCCTGGGCGGCCTCGTCGATCAGTTGCTGGCGCACCCCGCGGCCGACTTCGATCAACACCTGGCCCCGGTCGATCGCGTCCAGCCGGTCCCACAGGGTGTGGCGCATGTCCCGTGGCAGCGCTTCGACCGCGTCGGCGATGAGCGCCGGGTGCCAGCGGGCGATCAGCGCGGGCAGCTGGCCGGTATCGGGATGCTCGAGGGCGTCGAGCAGCTGCTCGCGGGCCTCGTCGGTCGTGGGCAGCTGCGCGGTGTCCATGGGCTCAGGCGCTCCAGCTCCCGCGGATGGCGGCGATGCCGTGGGCGCCGGCGGCGCGCGCCTCGCGCAGGTGCGAGGCATCGAGCCCGCCGATGGCAAACACCGGGATCGACAGATGCGTGACCAGGTGGGTAAAGGCGTCCCAGCCGATGGCGGGGCGGTCCGGATGCGAAGGGGTGGGCAGCACGTGGCCGAGCACGGCGTAGTCGAGGCCGAGCGCGGCGGCCGATTCGAGCGAGGCGCGCGAGTGGCAGGCGGCGCCGACCCAGGGGAAGTCCGGACGTGCGGACAGCCCGACGAGCTGGTCCTCGCGCAGATGCACGCCGTCGGCGCCGACCGCTTCGGCCAGCGCCGCGTCGCCATTGATCAGAACGAGTGCGCCCGCCGCATGGGCGCGGGCGACGATCGCACGCGCCAGCTGCGCGCGTGCCTCGGCCGGCAGCGTGCCGTCGCGCACCTGGATGAGCCGCACGCCGCGGGCGAGGGCGGCGTCCACTGCCGCCAGCTGTGCGTCCAGCCCCAGGCGGGCGGCATCGGTGATCGCCATTTCGCGGGGCAGTTGCAGGGCCTTGAGGATGGGGCCGTTGGCCGGCAGCATGGGGGCGACGGTCAGGTGGTCGGCCTGCTGCCATTCGAGGGCGCTGTGCACATGGTCGTTGACGGTGCCAGACCACTCAGGCACCTCGAAGAAGTGCAGGCGCACGTTGGCATGTTCGTAGTCGTGCTCGCGCATCAGCCAGGGCCAGCAGGTGTGCGCGGTGATGCCCAGCTCCTCGTCCAGCTCGCGCACCAGCGCGGCGCGGGCGTCCTCGCCGGGTTCCACCTTGCCGCCGGGGAACTCCCAGTAGCCCGGGTAGAAGGTGCCGGGGGCGCGCTGGCCGAGCAGGAACCGGCCGTCGGGCCGGGTGATGACGGCGGCCGCCACTTCCACGCGCTTCTTCATCGCTTGCCTCGCGGGGCGTGCCGGCCCGCGTAGTCGCGGGCGAACTGCCAGGCGACCCGGCCGCTGCGCGAGCCGCGCATCAGCGCCCACTGGAGGGCTTCGGTGCGCGCCTTGTCGATCTTCGCGGCGGACACGCCGAATTCGCCGAGCCAGTGATGAACGATGTCCAGATAGGCGTCCTGGCCGAAGGGGTAGAAGGACAGCCACAGGCCGAAGCGCTCGGAGAGCGAAATCTTCTCCTCCGTGGCCTCGCCCGGATGCACCTCGCCGTCGATGTTGCGCGCTTCCAGGTTCTCGGCGTGGTATTCGGGCATCAGGTGGCGGCGGTTGGAGGTGGCGTAGATGATGACGTTGTCCGGCACCGCGGCGAGCGAGCCGTCGAGCACGCTCTTGAGCGCCTTGTAGGCGGGCTCCGCGTCTTCGAAGGAGAGGTCGTCGCAGAACAGCACGAAGCGCTCGGGCCGCGCGCGCACCAGCTCGACGATCTCGGGCAGATCCATCAGGTCCTGCTTGTCCACCTCGATCAGGCGCAGGCCGTCGCCGTGGTAGCGCGCCAGCATGGCCTTGACGAGGGAGGACTTGCCGGTGCCGCGCGCGCCGGTGAGCAGGGCGTTGTTGGCGCGGCGGCAGCGCACGAACTGGCGCGTGTTGGCGTCGAGGCGCTCGACCTGATCGTCCACGTCCTGCAGGTCTTCGACCCGGATCAGGTGCGGATGGGGAATGGCCTCGAGGCGGGCCTGGTTGCCGCGTCGGTGCCAGCGGAAGGCCACCGCGCTGTCCCAGTCCGGCGCACTCGGCGGCGCCGGCAGCCAGGCGTCGAGACGGTCGAGGGTGCGTTCGATGCGCGCCAGGAAGGCGGCGAGGTCAGGAGTCTTGTTCGTC
Source organism: Nitrogeniibacter mangrovi (assembly GCF_010983895.1). GTDB lineage: Bacteria > Pseudomonadota > Gammaproteobacteria > Burkholderiales > Rhodocyclaceae > Nitrogeniibacter > Nitrogeniibacter mangrovi. The sequence continues at coordinate 3,280,130 of NZ_CP048836.1, read as the reverse complement.
ATGGTCGTTCGGGTTCTTTCTCGGCCGGGTGGCCCAGACGATGATCAGCAGCAGCGCCAGCGCGACGCCGGCTTCCAGCAGGATGATCCACATGGACCGCGTTCTCCGTTCGGTTGGGGCCGGCGCGGCGATATCCGGCGCGCCGCTATACTGGCGAATCTTGCCCGCCCGAGTGTAACTGATCTGCGCCCATGAACCTGCGCCCGTCCCTTCGACCCGTCCTGGCCGGTCTGCTCGCGCTCGGCGTGAGCGCCTGCGTGACCCAGCCGCCTCCCGAGTGCCCGCCCGCACCGGCACCGGTGACGCCACCCGCACCGCCGCCACCGGCACCGGTCAGCCCGCCGACGGTGCAGCCGCCGCACTACGAGCAAGCGACGTGGTCCGCGCTGCCCGGCTGGCACGCGGACACCCAGGAAGCCGCGTGGCCGGCCCTGCTCAACTCCTGCCGCGCGCTGGCCGACCAGCCGCGCTGGACGGCGGTGTGCGCGGCCGCGCGGGCCTTGGGCGAGCGGCCGTCGCGCGCGGCGATCCGCGCCTACTTCGAAGCGCAGTTCACCCCGTGGCAGATCGTCAATGGCGACGGTTCGCGCACCGGGCTGGTCACCGGCTACTACGAGCCCCTGATCCGCGGCAGCCTCAAGCGGACGGCGCGCAGCGCGTGGCCCATCTACGGCGTGCCGGACGACCTGATCACCGTGGATCTGGCCGCGATCTACCCGGAACTCAAGCACATGCGCCTGCGCGGCCGTCTCGAAGGCAATCGCCTGGTGCCTTACTGGACGCGGGCCGAACTGGCCGCCCAGGGGGCGCAGAACCGGGCGCCCATCATCGCCTGGGCGGACGATCCGATCGAGTTGTTCTTCCTCCAGGTGCAGGGCTCGGGGCGCATCGCACTGCCGGACGGCGGTTTCCTGCGCATCGGCTATGCCGACCACAACGGCCATCCCTACAAGTCCATCGGTCGCTGGCTCATCGCGCAGGGCGAGCTGAGCGCCTCGCAGGCGTCCATGCAGGGCATCCAGCGCTGGGCGCGCGCGCATCCGGCGCGCTTGCGCGAGCTGCTCGACCAGAACCCGGCCTTCGTCTTCTTCCGCACGCTGCCCGATTCCGACGCCGGGCCGCTCGGCGCGCTGGGCGTGCCCCTGGTGGCCGAGCGCAGCATTGCCGTGGATCGCGCCGCGGTGCCCCTCGGGGCGCCGGTGTTTCTCGCCACCACGGCGCCGAACAGCACGCATCCCTTGCGGCGCCTGGTCATGGCCCAGGACACCGGCGGCGCGATTACCGGCGGGGTGCGGGCGGACTACTACTGGGGCTTTGGCGACGCCGCCGGCGCCCAGGCCGGGCGGATGCGCCAAAAAGGGGAAATGTGGGTGCTGCTGCCCAACGGCTGGGCACCGTGATGACGCATCAAGAGAATCTATTTGCACAAAAATGGTGAGTTTTTCCTGGATCGGCGCCCCAAAGTTGTGCGCACGGCCGCATGCTTGTGGTGCGCACTTGTTTCAAGTTGTTGAAATGCAAGCAATGTGCGCCCTGGCATGCGACCTGCTAAATGCTCCCCTATTGTGCAAACCGGAGCCTTCTCATGGAGCAGTTCAAGACGTCCAGCGACGTCCTCTTTGTCTTGTTGGGCGCCATCATGGTGCTTGCGATGCACGCCGGCTTCGCATTCCTCGAAGTGGGCACCGTGCGCAAGAAGAACCAGGTCAATGCCCTGGTCAAGATCCTGGTCGATTTTTCCGTCTCCACCCTGGCGTACTTCTTCGTCGGCTATGCGGTGGCCTACGGCATCAGTTTCTTCGACAGTGCGCACGTGCTCAACGAGCGTCACGGCTACGAGCTGGTCAAGTTCTTCTTCCTGCTGACCTTTGCCGCCGCCATCCCGGCCATCATCTCCGGTGGCATCGCCGAGCGTGCGCGCTTCTACCCGCAGCTGGCGGCGACGGCCACCCTGGTGGGGCTGGTCTATCCGTTCTTCGAAGGCCTGATCTGGAACGGCAATTACGGCTACCAGGCCTGGCTGGAGGCCAGTTTCGGCGCCAAGTTCCATGATTTCGCCGGCAGTGTGGTGGTACATGCCGTGGGCGGCTGGATCGCGCTGGCGGCGGTGCTGCTGCTCGGCGCCCGGCGCGGCCGCTATCACAAGAGTGGCGCGATCGCGGCCCATCCGCCGTCCAGCATTCCCTTCCTCGCCCTCGGCGCCTGGATCCTGACCGTGGGCTGGTTCGGCTTCAACGTGATGAGCGCGCAGACGGCGCAAGGCATCAGCGGCCTGGTGGCGGTCAACTCGCTCATGGCCATGGTCGGCGGCACGCTGGCGGCGCTGGTGCTGGGCAAGAACGATCCGGGCTTCGTGCACAACGGACCGCTCGCCGGGCTGGTGGCGGTGTGTGCCGGCTCCGATCTCATGCACCCCGCTGGTGCATTGGCGGTCGGCGTGATCGCCGGGGCGCTGTTCGTCATGATGTTCACCCTCACCCAGAACCGCTGGAAGATCGACGACGTGCTCGGCGTATGGCCGCTGCACGGGCTGTGCGGCGCCTGGGGCGGCATCGCCGCCGGCATCTTCGGCCTCGAGTCCTTCGGCGGCATGGGCGGCGTGACCTTCATGTCCCAGCTGGTGGGTACCCTGAGCGGGCTGGCGTTCGCGTTCGCGGGCGGCTTCGTCGTCTATGGTCTCATCAAGGCCCTGGTCGGCATCCGCCTCGATCCGGAGCAGGAATTCGAAGGGGCCGACCTGACCATCCACCAGATCTCGGCGACGCCGGAGCGCGAGTCCAACTGGTAAGCGGCAGGCGAAAAGCGCCAGCCCATCGAGCCCGGCCATCGGCCGGGCTTTTTTGTCGGTGTCGATGGGCGATTCGCGTGTCATCGGGCTATGCTGGGTCGAAGCGGAGCATTTTTGAAGGAGACCGCCATGACGGATGCGTTGTTGCCCTGTGTCGAGATCGAAACCGGATCGACGCCCACCCATGCGGTGATCTGGCTGCACGGGCTGGGGGCGGACGGGCACGACTTCGAGCCCATCGTGGACGAGTTCGACGTCGGCGCGCTGCCGCCGACGCGTTTCGTGTTTCCCCATGCGCCGGCACGGCCGGTGACGATCAACGGCGGCTACGTGATGCGCGCCTGGTACGACATCCTGTCCCACGACTTCTCGCGGCGGCGCGAGGATCCGCAGGGTGTGATCGAGTCGGCGCGACAGATCGAGGCCTTGGTCGCGCGCGAGCGGGCGCGGGGCGTGCCGGATGCGCGCATCGTGCTGGCGGGGTTCTCGCAAGGCGGCGCCATCGCCCTGCATACGGCGCTGCGCCACCCGCAGCGGCTCGCCGGGGTGCTGGCCTTGTCCACCTATGTGCCGCTGGCCGATACGCTGGCGGCGGAGGCGGCCGACGCCAATCGCGAGGTGCCGATCTTCATGGGCCACGGGCGCGACGACGACGTGATCCCCTGCGCCTTCGCCGAGCAGTCCTACCGTCTGCTGCTCGCGGCCGGCTATCCCATCGACTGGGAGGTGTATTTCACCGAGCACGGCATCGTCATGGAGGAGGTGCGCGACGTCGAGCGCTGGCTCTGCCGGGTACTGGCGGACTGAGACCGCTTCACACGACGACGCCCCGCGGCCAGTGCGGCGGCGGGGCGTCGTCGGGGGTGCGGCGCGGGCTTATTGCTTGCGCTTCGCTTCCGCTTTGGCGATGGCCGCTTCGAGGTGGTCCGCCGACACGTAGCCGCCGATGCGGGTGCCGTCCGACAGGAAGATGGTGGGGGTGCCGCCGACGCGCAGCTTGGCGCCCAGCTTGACGTTGGCATCGATGGCCTGGGTGTCGCAGTCGGGCGAGGCGGTCGGCTTGATGCCGTCGGCGATCCAGTCGATCCACGCGACACCGGGGTTTTCGCTACACCAGATCTGCTTCGACTTGTGCGTCGAATCCGCGCTCAGGATGGGGTAGAGGAAGGTGTAGATGGTGACGTTGTCGAGCGACTGCAGCTCACCGGCCAGGCGCTTGCAGAAACCGCAGTTCGGGTCCTCGAAGGTGGCGATGACGCGTTCGCCCTTGCCGCGCACGTGCTTGACCGCCTGCTTGAGCGGCAGGCTGGCGAAATCGATGGTGTTGAGCTCGTTCTTGCGCGCCTGGGTGAGGTTCTTGCGCGTGGCCGCGTCGATGATGTTGCCGGCGAACACGTAGTCGACGTTCTCGTCGGTGTAGACCAGCTCGCCCGAATCGAGCACCACCTCGTACATGCCGGCGTAAGGCGTGGCCTTGACGGAGCTGACGGCGGGCGCGCCGAGGAATTTCTCCATCTTCTGCTTCACTTCGGCTTCGCCGGCATGGGCCGTCAGGGTGACCAGGGCGAGCGCGGCGAGCGCGGCGCGCAGGGGGTTCAGCTTCATCGATTTCTCCAAATGTCAGAAATGGCCGCTCACGGCGTAGCGGACCAGCGTGTTGCGTATGACCGGCAAGCGGTTGGTGAGGTTCAGCCCGAGGTTGCGCAGGCCCGAGAGCAGGCCGTTGTCGGGTTTGAACAGGCGGTTGAGGGCATGGGTCGTGCTCTGCAGCAGCGTGGTTTCCTCGGCACGGGCGCGGGCGTAGGCCGCCAGCAGCGCCGCCTCGCCCGGATCGCGCCAGGCGGGCAGGGGGGCGAGCAGGTCCGCCAGCGCCTTGGCGTCCTGGTAGCCGAGGTTGATGCCGTGGCCCGACAGCGGATGGATGGCGTGGGCGGCATCGCCGATGAGGGCCACCCGCGGGGCGACCGGCTCGGCGATGCGCATCAGGCGCAGCGGAAAGGCCGCCGCCGGTGTGACCGCCTCGAGCCGGCCCAGCTGGTGATGCCCCGCCGCGGCGACGCGCTCGCACAGCGCGTCCGCGTCGAGGGCCGCGAGCGCGTCGGCATGGTCGTTCGGTGTGGACCAGACGATCGAGATCATCTGCTCGGGCAGCGGCAGATAGGCGAGGATGCCGTCCTCGCGAAACCACTGGTACGCGGTGTTGCGGTGCGGATGCTCGCAGCGGAAGTTGGCGACCACGCCCTTTTCCTCGTAGGGCGTGATGCGCGCGTCGATGCCGGCGGCCTCGCGGACCCAGCTGCGTGCGCCATCGGCGGCGACGATCAGCTTTGCCGTCAGCACACGGCCGTCGTCCAGGGTCAGGGTGGCGGCCGCGTCGTCCGTGGCCAGCGCCGTCGGCCGGGCCGGGCACAGCAGGGTGAGGTTGTGCTGGCGCTTGATGGTTTCCCACAGCTCGCGCTGCATCAGGCCCGATTCGACGATCCAGGCCAGCTCGCGCAGGCCGCAGTCGTAGGCGGAAAAATCGAGCTCGCCGCCGGCGTCGCCGAAGATCTTCATGTCGTAGACCGGGCACAGGCGGGCGGTGTCCAGATGCTGCCAGGCGCCGATGTCGCTGAGGAAGTCGGCGTTGGTCGGGCTGATCGCGTAGATGCGCTGATCCCAGCCATGGGCCGCGGCCGGCGGCTGCGACTCGACGACGGCGATCTTCAGGCGGCTGCTGCGCAGCGCCGCCGCCAGGCTGGCACCGGCCAGCCCCGCGCCGACGATGATCAGGTCAAACTCTTTGTGCACCGGCATGAATTCCGCTCGCATTCAAAACGCTGAAACCGTAACCCGTCAATGATGTCACAAGTGCCTGTGATCCCCCATCCGTGATGGATTCGGGCATTATAGTGTGTGCCTATCGCAAAAATTCGCACGTTCAATTGGATTGATTTGGCGCGCTGCAATACGATGCACTCACGCTTTCAACGACACCCGCAACCAACCTTCAAAGGAGTCATGCAATGTCGCAACTGATCAACACCAAAATCAAACCGTTCAAGGCCACCGCCTACGTCAACGGCGATTTCAAGGAAGTGACCGACCAGGATCTGCTGGGCAAGTGGTCCGTGGTGTTCTTCTACCCCGCCGACTTTACCTTCGTGTGTCCGACCGAACTGGGCGACGTCGCCGATAACTACGCGCAGCTCAAGGACATGGGCGTGGAAGTGTACTCCGTGTCCACCGACACCCACTTCACCCACAAGGCCTGGCACGACGCCTCCGAAACCATCAAGAAGATCCAGTTCCCGATGCTGGGCGACCCCACCGGCACGATCTCGCGCAACTTCGAGGTCATGATCGAGGAAGAGGGCCTGGCCCTGCGCGGCACCTTCGTGATCAACCCGGAAGGCGAGATCAAGGTCGCCGAGATCCACGATCTGGGTATCGGCCGTGACGCCAAGGAACTGGTCCGCAAGATCCAGGCGGCCCAGTACGTCGCGTCCCATCCGGGCGAAGTGTGCCCGGCCAAGTGGACCCCGGGTGAAGCCACCCTGGCCCCGTCGCTGGACCTGGTCGGCAAGATTTGACGGCCCCCACGGTTGCCGCGGTGCGGCAACCTGCCCCCCGAGGGGGCGGCGAAAAGGCTTGGGACGGCCCAGCGCCTTTTCGGCCCCTTCGGCGAGGGCTCCAGAGGGGATGACGGAAACGCGTCTGGCTTGTCGGGCGCTTTTCCGACACCTCTTCCCCATGCCCGGGGTTGCCGGGTTTTTTTACGCCTGAATGCCGAGAAGCGAGGACTGTCATGCTCGATGCGAACCTCAAACAACAGCTTGCCACCTACCTGCAGAACCTGAAGCTGCCGATCGAGATCACGGCCAGCGTGGACGGCGGCGAAAAGTCCGCCGAGATGCTGGCGCTGCTCAGGGAGATCGCGGAGCTCTCGACCCTGATTTCGCTGACCGAATCGCGCGACGATGCCGAGCGCAAGCCGTCCTTCCGCATCAATCGCGTCGGCGCCGACATGGGGGTGCGCTTCGCCGGCATCCCCATGGGGCACGAATTCACCTCGCTGGTGCTCGCGCTGCTGCAGGCCGGCGGTCATCCGCCCAAGGTGGACGAGGACACCATCGCCCAGATCCGGGCGCTGGACGGCGAGTTCGAGTTCGTCACCTACATCTCGCTGTCGTGCCAGAATTGCCCGGAGGTGGTGCAGGCGCTCAACCTCATGGCGGTGCTCAATCCCAAGGTGCGCCACACCATGGTGGACGGTGCCCTGTTCCAGGCCGAGGTGGAGGAGAAGAAGATCCTCGCGGTGCCGACCGTGCATCTGAACGGCCGGGAATTCGGCCAGGGCCGCATGAACCTCAAGGAGATCCTCGCCAAGGTGGATACCGGCGCCCAGGCCAGGGCTGCCGCCAAACTCGCCGAGCAGGACCCTTTCGACGTGCTCATCGTCGGCGGCGGCCCGGCCGGCGCCGCGGCGGCCATCTACGCGGCGCGCAAGGGCGTGCGCACCGGCGTGCTTGCCGAGCGCTTCGGCGGTCAGGTGATGGACACCATGGCCATCGAGAACTTCATCTCGGTGCAGGAGACCGAAGGGCCCAAGCTCGTCGCCGCGCTCGAGGCGCACGTCAAGCAGTACGACGTGGAAGTCATGGACGGCTTCCGTGCCGAGGCCCTGGTGCCGGGTGAGATGAACGAGATCCAGGTGGCCGGCGGTGCCCACCTCAAGGCCAAATCGGTGATCATCGCCACCGGTGCGCGCTGGCGCGAGATGAACGTGCCCGGCGAGCGCGAGTACCGCGGCAAGGGCGTGGCCTACTGCCCGCACTGCGACGGTCCGCTCTTCAAGGGCAAGCGTGTCGCCGTGATCGGGGGCGGCAACTCCGGCGTCGAGGCGGCCATCGACCTGGCCGGCATCGTCGCCCACGTGACCCTGCTCGAATTCGGCGAACAGCTGCGCGCCGACGCGGTGCTCCAGGCCAAGCTCAAGAGCCTGCCCAACGTCACCATCCACACCATGGCGCAGACCACGGAAGTGACCGGTGCCGACGGCAAGGTGAATGGACTGACCTACACCGACCGCAACAACGGCGAATCCCACCATGTGGAACTGGAAGGCGTGTTCGTGCAGATCGGCCTGCTCCCGAACACCGACTGGCTCAAGGGCACGGTCGAGCTGTCCCGCTTCGGCGAGATCGAGATCAATCCGCGCTGCGAGACCAGCGTGGCCGGCGTGTTCGCGGCGGGCGACGCCACCACGGTGCCCTACAAGCAGATCATCATCGCCATGGGCGAGGGGTCCAAGGCCGCGTTGTCGGCCTTCGATCACCTGATCCGGGCGTCCGCGCCCACCGAGGCGGTGCCCGCCTGAGGCGGTCGCACCGTAAAAGGACACGGGCGCCGCGGCGCCCGTTTTTCATGCCAGGCCGCCGCCGAAGGCGAAGCGTGGCCAGAAGCCGGGGCGCTCGTCCGCCTGCGCCTCGTCCCAGGCGCCCTCGCGCATCGCCTGCGCCATCTGGCGCATGCGGGCGGCGTCCTCGTCCATGAAGCCCTGCTTGAAATCGGTGAGGATCAGGCGCGCGCGGGTGGGCCAGTTGCCGGGCGCGTCGTCGATGGCGAACCAGCGCTGCGATTGGCGGGCGTGCTTGGCAAGCCAGCTGCGTGCCTCGTGTTCGCGCAGGCCGTACAGGCCACCGCCCGCCCGGGGCAGGATCAGCGGCGTGGTGCCGATCACCCGCTCGCGCACATCCTCGGCAAAACGGGTGCGCAGCCGCGGCAGGGAGTACAGCGTGCGCCAGTCCGAGGTGATGACGAAACGCAGCTCGTCGAATTCGCGCGCGACCTGCTCGATCAGGGGCAGGCTGCGGAAATCCTCGACGTCGCGCCACGGGTGGGTGACGCCGTCGAAATCGAGGAACACGTAAGTGTCGGGATGGGACAACGGAAGACTCCAGCGAAGGCGCCGGCAAAAATGCTGCGGCGCAAGATCAATGTGCCATCGTTCAATGGTCTTGTCACCAATTACGGCATATAGTGGGCGCCTCTAAAGTGACATTAATGTGCTGCGTTGCGATATTTTCGCGCGCCGCCTGCAAGGAGCGAGATTCATGAAGCCCATCATCGACCTCAGTGGCAAGGTTGGCCTGATCACCGGCATCGCCAATGAAAAATCGATCTCGACCGGGGTCGCCGAGGCCTGCGTCGAGGCCGGCGCGCGGCTGGTCGTCACCTACCAGAACGAGAAGACCCGCGCCTTCATCGAGCCGGTCGTGCATCGGCTCGGCCTCGAGCATGTGTGCCTCATGGACGTGACCCGCCCGGAGACCATGGACGAGACCTTCGCCACCATCGACCGGGCATTCGGCAAGCTCGATTTCGCCATCCACAGCATGGCCTTCGCCAAGCGCGACGACCTGCACGGCCGTGTGGTCGACACCTCGGCGGACGGCTTTGCGCTCGCCATGGACGTGTCCACCCACTCCTTCGTGCGCATGGCCAAGTGCGCCGAGCCCCTCATGGAGAAGGCCGGCGGCGGTGCCCTCATCACCATGACCTATCTCGGCTCCGAGAAGGTCATTCCCCACTACGGCGTGATGGGGCTGTGCAAGGCGGCGCTCGAGGCCGCCACCCGCTACATGGCCTGCGAGCTGGGGCAGAAGAACATCCGCGTCAACGCGGTCTCGCCCGGCCCGCTCATGACCCGCGCCGCCTCCGGCATCGCCCGCTTCGACGACCTGATGGCCTCGGCGGTGGAGCGTTCGCCCATGCATTCGCTGGTCACGCCCGAGGACATCGGCGCCCTGACCGCCTTCCTGGTCTCCGACGCCGGCCGGCTGGTCACCGGCGGGGTGCATTTCGTGGACGCCGGGTACAACATCATCGGCTAAGCTTCCGGCCATGGCTGACATGGCTTTTTCGCGTGCGCGGTTCGGGCGGGCGGACATCCGCCTGCCCGACCCGGTGCCCGCGCATCCGCTCCTGGACGGGCTGCCGGAGATCGGCCGCGGCGAGTACAGCATCGTGCTCGCCCTGCCGGACGGCGCGCGCGTGCGCAAGGTGGTCAGCTCGCCGGCCGACCACTTCTTCCTGACCGCCGACGATCGTCCGCGCGGTATCCATTTCCCCACCGTGTTCGCCGATCACGGCGTGATCGGGCGGGCGCGCTCCGGCGCCCTCATGCACCTGCTCGAACTGGAACGGCTGGAGCCCCTGGCGGCGCACGCCGAGGCGGCCGCCCAGGCCGAACGGCTGCAGACGGCCTACTGGCAGGCCTGCCTCGGGTTTGCCCGTCTGGGGGCCGACATGGGCCGCATCGCCCTGTTTCATCTGATCGAATCGCCGCCGCCACTGCCGGACACGCTGATCGCGGCCCTGTGCGCGCTGTCGGACTTCATCGAGGCCTACCAGGTGCGGCCCGACATCCTCAGCGAGGGCAACCTCATGGCGCGCGCCGACGGCACCCTGGTGTTCTCCGATCCGGTGTTTCTCGGCTGAACGGATGGACGGTCAGGCGGCGGGCAGGCTGTCGCGCAGGCGCCGCATCTGGGCGTCGAGATCGGCGGTGGCGCCGCCGGCCGCCAGGGCGGCGTCGATCTCGCGACGTGCCGGCGCGAAGCGGTCTTGCGCGAGGGCGTCGAAGGCCTGCTTGTAGTGGCGCAGCGGGGCGCCGTCCGGCAAGGCATCGAGCGCCTGCCACACCCCCACGGCGGCCTCGAAGCGGGCGCGGGTGACCATCAGCAGGCCGAGGTGAAAGCGGGCCAGGTGGTGCGCCGGGTCGATCGCCAGGGCGCGTTCGAGGGCCGCCTCGGCCGCATCGAACAGCTCCAGGCAGGCATATTCGGCGCCCAGCCAGTAGGTGATCTGCGCATCGTCGGGGTGCTCGTCGGCGCCGGCCTTGAGCAGGCGCAGCGCGCTGGTGTGATCATCGGCCTCGATGGCCGCGAGGGCCTGTTGCAGCAGCGTGGTGGCCTCGGAGGCGGGGGCAGGCATGGGCATGAACAGCGTTCCCGGGAATGCGTTGGACCGGGGCATTGTGCCGCAAAGCGGCATTGCGCAGAACCCGGGGGGCGGGCGATTCCCGATGGCATCGGGCCCGGAACATGGCAGGATGGGCCTTCGCGATACCGATATCCGGCAGGGAGGGCAGAGACCGACATGGATGCATTGATCGACGCGATCCGCCACGTGGTGGGGGAGACGGGCCTCGTCCGTGGCGAGGCGGTGGCGGCGCGGGCCACCAGCTACTGGGACCCGGCGCCGTGCCGTGCCCGCGCGATCGTGCGCCCCGCTTCCACCGCCGAGGTGGCCGAGGTGCTGCGCCTGTGCCACGCCGCCGGTCAGGCGGTGGTGACCCAGGGCGGCGTCACCGGCTGTTCGCAGGGCGCGGACGCGCGCGCCGGCGAGCTGGTGCTGTCCACCGAACGCCTGAACGCCATCGAGGCCATCGACCCGGTGGGTGGCACCGCCACCGTGCAGGCGGGCGTGACCCTGCAGGCGCTGCAGGAGGCGGCCCGCGCCCACGATCGCCTGTTCGCCCTCGACCTGGGCGCGCGCGGCAGCTGCACCGTCGGCGGCAACGTGGCCACCAACGCCGGCGGCATCAACGTGCTGCGCTACGGCATGATGCGCGCGCAGGTGCTCGGCCTGGAGGCGGTGCTGGCCGACGGCACCATCGTCTCGAGCATGAACCACATGCTCAAGAACAACAGCGGCTTCGACCTCAAGCAGCTCATGATCGGCACCGAGGGCACGCTCGGGGTGGTCACCCGCGTGGTGGTGCGCCTCCATCCGCTGCCGGCCAGCCGCAACACCGCTCTGGTGGCGTTGCGCGACTTCGATGCCGTGACCGAACTGCTCACCCGCATGCAGCGCGACATGGCCGGCACCCTCAGCGCCTTCGAGGTGATGTGGAACCTCTACTACCGCGCCGCCACCGCGCCCGGCGGCCACCGCGCGCCCATGGCCGACGCCCATCCGTTCTACGTGCTCATGGAGGCCGAGGGCGCCGACACCACCGCCGATGCTGCGCGCTTCGAAGCGGTGCTGGCGGCCGTGCTCGACGCCGGCCTGATCGACGACGCCGTGCTGCCGCAGTCGGAGGCCGAGCGCCGCGCCCTGTGGGAGATCCGGGAGAATTTCGAGGCCATGCTCGTCGGTCGCGAGACCTTCCTCTACGACGTCAGCCTGCCCATCGGCGAGATGGCCGGCTACGCCGACGAGGTGCTGGCCGCCATGGACGCCACCTGGCCGCAGGGGCGGGCGATCATCTTCGGCCATGTGGCCGACGGCAACCTGCACCTGTTCATCCAGCCCCAACAGGCCGGCGCCACCCATGCGCAGTCGGACGCGCTCGTCTATGCGCCGCTCACCCGCCGCCAGGGCGCGGTGTCGGCCGAACACGGCATCGGCCAGGAGAAGCTCGGCTGGCTGGACCGCTGCCGCAGCGCCGCCGAGATCGCGCTGATGCGCACCCTCAAGCAGGCGCTCGACCCCAAGGGCATCCTCAATCCGGGGCGGGTCATTCCGCCGCCGTGAGGCGCTCGCGGGCGTCCTCGCGCCAGAATTCGAGCGCGGTGTAATAGCCTTCCCACACGCAGCCGTTGCAGCCGCGCCCGCAGCAGGTGGTGGGCGCGGGCGGCGGCGCGCGAAAGCCCTCGGCCGCCGCACCCAGCGTGGCCAGAATCTCGGCAATGGCCGCCTCGGCCTCGTCCAGCGAGGCCAGGCGGCGGGTGAACGGATCGGCCATCAGTGCTTGGTGAGCTTGTCCAGCATGCCCATCGCGAAGGCCGAGGCCACGAAGGTCAGATGCAGGATCACGTACCACTTCAGATGCTCGGCGTCGATGTTCTTGGCGTTCATGAACACCTTGAGGAGGTGGATCGACGAGATCGCCACGATCGACGCCGCGACCTTGTTCTTCAGACTCGACGAATCCATCTTGCCCAGCCAGCCCAGCTTCTCGGTGTCGTCGCCGATGTCGAGCTGGGAGACGAAGTTCTCGTAGCTCGAGAGCATCACCATCACCAGCAGGCCGCCCACCAGCGCCATGTCGATCAACGACAGGATGGTCAGCACCAGATCGGTCTCCGCCACGTCGAACACGTGCGGCAGCACATGGAAGATCTCCTGGAAGAACTTCAGGACCAGGGCCAGCAGGGTCAGGCTCAGGCCGAAGTACAGCGGCGCCAGCAGCCAGCGCGAGGCATACATGCCACGCTCGATCAGCTTTTCCAGCATGATTGTCGAATCCTTGTGATGCATTGGGGTCGGCGCGATTCTATCCCGGAAAGTTGACCGGGGGCGCACGCGTGCATGACAGGAACTTTGTTCACTCATGCCCTGCCAAAAATGCCATGCGTGCCGCGTTCGCCTTCGTTTGCCTCGTCGTGATGCTGCTGGCCCCGTCGGGCTGCAGCACCGTGTCGCTCGGCTATCGCAACGCGCCGCTGATCGCCGCCTGGTGGATCGACGAACGCTTCGACCTGCCCGGGCCGCAGCAGGACGCCGTGCGCGCGGCCCTGGACGCCACCTGGCAATGGCATGTGGCCCACGCCCGGGCCGAGCTGGTGGGGCTCATGGACGAGGCGGCCACGCGCCTGGGGCGGCCGGTGGGCGAGGCCGACGTGGAATGGGTCTTCGCCGCCATGGAGGGCCACGCCCGCGCGGTCGGCCGGCATTTCGGTGACGAACTGGCGGCGCGCTGGCCGCGCATGACCCCCGCGCAACTGAGCGCGCTCGATGCCCATCTGGCCGAACGCCGCGCCGAGTGGGCACAGACCCGTGCCGACGAGTCCCCCGAGCAGCGCGTGCAGCGCCGCACCGAGCAGATCGTCGACGAGCTGACCGACTGGTTCGGCGAGCTCACCGACGCCCAGCAGATCTACATCGCCCGCAGCGAGGCGGTGCGTCTGGACGACACCCTCTGGCAGCGCGAGCGGGTGCGGCGCCAGGCGCAGTTGCTCGATATCCTGCGCCACGACCCGCCCGAGGGCCTGGCGGCGTGGATTCCCGACCCGCCTCAGGACCGCCCGCCGGCCGTCGCCGCCGAAGCGGTCCGGCAGCGCGCGGTGTACCGCCGCTTCTGGGTCGGGCTGCTCGCCATGGCGCAGCCGGCCCAGATCGCCCACGCGCAGTCGCGCCTGCGCGAATGGGCCGACGACCTGGCCGCGGTCGCGCCCATGCCCACCCGCGTCGCCCGCCGACGGGACGACGCCACCTGCCAGACGTGTTAGGGTCGGGTGCATCACGCACCCACGCGCCGCCGGGCGCCCCAAGGACCGTCATGACCCTGCACATCGACCTGATCGCCGACTTCATCTGCCCCTGGTGCCACGTGGGCGAAACCCGCTTGCGCACGGCCCTGCAACAGCTGGCCGCCAAACGCCCCGACGTGCAGGTCGAAATCCAGCGCCTGCCCTTCTTCCTCGACGACACCACCCCGCCCGAAGGCTACGACTATCAAAGCTATCTGGAGAAGAAGTTCGGCAGCGCCGAGGCCGTGGCCGAAGTGCAGGCCCAGGTCAGCCAGGCCGGCGAGGCCGACGGCGTGCACTTCGCCTTCGACAAGATCAGCCTGCGCCCCAGCACCCTGCCGGCCCATCGGCTGATGCTCCAGCTGCAGGCCGTGGGGGCCGACCCGGTGCTCACCTCCAAGCTCGCCCAATACATCTTTTCCGCCTACTTCGAGGCCGGCAAGAACATCGGCGACCCCAAACAGCTCGCCACCATCGCCCAGCTGGCCGGCGTGCAGGACAAGGACCTGGCCGACTGGCTCGCCGGCGACGACGCCACCGACGAGGTCAAGGCGGTCTTCGAACAGGTCAAGTCGCTGGGCATCCAGGGCGTGCCCTTCTTTGTCTTCAACCAGCGCCTCGCCGTCTCGGGCGCGCAGTCGCCGGAGAACCTCCTCTCGGCGATGGAGCAGGCGCTCGACGCGGAATAGGGCCGAATCGCTACCGTGGCGCCGCCAGCGGCCGATGCCTTGAGTCACGTCAATTTACCCGCATCCTGATTATGGTTATGCTGCACGAGTCGTGAAAAAATGCGCGGCTCCCGGGTGTCGACCCTGAGTCACTCGCCAGCGGGGACCTTGAGCGCACACAGGGGGACACGATGGTGGCATCGGCATGAAGGAGACGGACCTGCCCGCTTGTCGTATTGTCGGCATCGGCGCCTCGGCAGGCGGGCTGCAGGCACTGCGGCCGATCGTCCGTGCGCTCGAGCCGAGCGGCGACAAGGCCTTCGTCGTCGCCCAACACCATGCCCCCGAGGTCGCCAGCCCGCTGGCGGAACTGCTCGCTGGCACCAGCCGCCTGCCGGTGATCACGCTGAGCGGGGATGAGCCCGTCGAGGCCGATCACATCTATGTGGTGCCACCCGGTCATGACGTCGAACTGGTGGGCGGCCGCCTCGTCCTGTGCCCGCCGGACCCGCAGGCCATCGTCACGCCGAGCATCGACCGCTTTTTCCTGTCCCTGGCCGGGATCGGAGACCGCCGTGTCATCGCGGTGGTGCTCTCGGGCGCCGGGCGGGACGGGGCCGCGGGGGCGAGCGCGGTCAGTCGCGCGGGCGGGGTGGTCATGGCACAGCTGCCGGAAGAGGCGCTTCAGCCGGGCATGCCCGAAGCAGCCATCGACACGGGGTGTGTGGACCACATCGGCACCACTGAAGAAATCGCCGCCTGGTGCAACGAGCGCGGTGCGCCCGCGCACGCGCCGGCGGATCCGGCGCAAGCGCGCACCGCCGATCTGTTCGCCGAGTTGTTCGCGCACGTGCGCGAGGCTGCCGGCGTCGACCTCAACTGCTACAAGGAGAGCACCTTACGACGCCAGACCACGCGTCGCCATGTGGCGCTGGGCATCGTGTCCCTGGGGGAGTATCTCGACTACGTGCGCCGGCATGCGGACGAAGCGCGGCGGCTGATGCACTGCTTCATGATCTCGGTGTCGTCGTTCTTCCGCGATGCGCCGGTGTTCGCGGCGCTCGAAGCGGCCTTGCGCCAGCGGATCGCGGAGAAGTCGCCCGGCGCCCCGGTGCGGGTCTGGATACCCGGGTGCGCCACCGGCGAGGAAGCCTATTCCGTGGCCATGCTGGTGGCCGAATCGCTGGGCGAACGCCTCCCCACGTTCGACGTGCGCATCTTCGCCAGTGACATCGACCAGGCCGCGCTGGCCTACGCCCGCGTCGGTCGATACACCGAGGCCGAACTGGCCGGCGTGTCCCCCGAGCGCCTGCAGCGATGGTTCGTGCGCGAGGACAACGGCTGGCGGGTCAGGAAAGCGCTGCGTGAGCGTTGCGTGTTCACCCCGCACGATCTGACCGTCCATCCGCCCTTCATCCGTCTGGATCTGGTCAGCTGCCGCAACCTGCTCATCTATTTCAATCCGGCGCAACAGGTGGAGCTGATCCACCGGTTCCACTACGCCCTCGAGCCGGACGGCCTGCTCCTGCTCGGCAAGAGCGAGTCGGTGCATTTCAAGACCCCCGGCTTCGACCCCATCAACGCCGATGCCAAGCTCTACCGACGCTGCCCCAGCGGGAAGGCGCCGATGATTCACGGCTCACGTCTGGCCCTGCCCGCCAACATCAAACTGCCCCACATGCCACCTGCACACATGCCCAGCGAGCGGCAACAACTGGTTTCCGATGCACTCGAGGCGCTCGCCGAAATGGCGACGCCCGCCGTGCTGCTCAACACCGATTTCGAGCCCATGCACTTTTTCGGGCGATCGCAGCGCTTCTTCGCGTTGCCCGACGGTCGGGCCGACTTCACGGCCTTTGCGTTGTGCCTGCCCGAACTGCGCAACGAGCTCAAGGCCCTGTGTTATCGGGCCGTCCAGGACCAGATGGATGTGCTGGAAGGCTTGAGCGTGGAGCTGAAAGTGGACGGAGCGCCCCTGCGGATCCGGCCGCATTTCCGGCGCGTTGGCGCACATCGCGGCGTCGAAGGGCCGGCCTACCTGGTGATCTTCGAAGAAGTGGCGCTGCCGGCGGGTGCCTCGTCACCCGAGGCTGCAGACGCGGATACCCTGCGGCTTCAGCAAGAGCTTGCGGACACCCGCGAGCATCTGCAGGCGGTGATCGACAAGTTCGAGGCCTCCAACGAGGAACTGCAGTCCATGCAGGAGGAACTGCAGGCATCGACCGAGGAGCTGCAGGCCTCCAACGAGGAACTGCAGGCCTCCAACGAAGAGCTGACCACGCTCAACGAGGAGTTGCGCGTCAAGTCGCTGGAGTCGGCGCAGCTGTCCACCACCCTCGGCAACATCCAGAACTCGGTGCGCACCAGCCTCGTGGTGGTGGACCGCGAGGGCCGGATCACGCGTTACAACGAGCTGGCCACGCGCATCTTCGGCATGGTCGACGGCGATCGGGGCCAGTTCCTGTTCGGCGTGCCCTGCCACCTGGAGCTGCCGTCGCTGCGCGAGCAGATCCGCCAGGTGATCGACACCGGCCAGTCGGTGCTCGAACCGGTGCACGAGGGCGAGTTCCACTATCTGATGCGCATCGACCCCTATCGCGACGAGGCTGGCGCCACCGCGGGGGCGGTGCTCACCTTCTCCGATGTCTCCGAACTGCATCGCGCCCAGGTCGCGCAGCAGGACAGCGAGAAGCGCTTCGAGCGGATGTGGGAGGCCAGCGTGGAAGCGCTGTTCGTCTCCGATATCGAAGGGCGGATCCTGATGGCCAACCCCCGGGCCGAGGCCATGTTCGGCTACCCGCCGCAGGGGCTGGTCGGCCGGCGCATCGAAGCGCTGGTGCCCGAGGAGGTGCGTGGCCACCATGCCGGCCACCACCGCGCCTTCCTCGAACACGGCGACCAGCATCGCACCATGGCCGGTCGGCCGGATCTCGAGGCGGTGCGCCTGGACGGCAGCCGCTTCCCCGTCGAGATCAGCCTCTCGTCCTTCGACATGGACGGGCAGCGGGTGACCCTGGCCTCGGTGGCGGACGTGTCCGCCGCGCGCCGGGCCACGAGCGAGCTCAGGGCCAGCGAGGCGCGGCTGCGCCTGTTCGTCGAACACCTGCCGGCGGCGGTCGCCATGTTCGACCGCGACATGCGCTACCTGGCGGTGAGCCGGCGCTGGTGCGAAGACTACGGCCTCGGCGAGGCCGCACCCATCGGCCGCTCCCACTACGAGGTGTTCCCCGAGATCCCCGAGGCGTGGAAGGCGGCGCACCGCCGTGGCCTCGACGGCGAGGTGGTCCTCGACGACGAGGACCGATTCGAGCGTGCCGACGGCAGCGAACAGTGGCTGCGCTGGGAGATACGGCCCTGGCAGACCGGCGAGGGCACGGTGGGGGGCATCCTCCTGTTCACCGAGGACATCACCGAGCGGAAGGCGGCCGAGGCGCGCGAGCAGCGGCGCCGCTTCCTCGAGCGCGAGCTCGATGTGCTCCAGAGCGTGCTCGAATCCTTGATGGCGGGTTACTGGGACTGGAACATTGTCGAGGGCACCGAGTACCTGAGCCCGACCTTCAAGCACATGTTCGGCTACGCCGACGACGCGCTGCCCGACACGCCCGAGACGCGGCAGGCACTGATCTTCCCCGAAGACCGGCCGGGGGTGCAGGCGGTGTTCAAGCGCCATGTGGACAGCCACGGCCGCGAGCCCTACTACAACGAAATCCGCTGTCGCCACAAGGACGGCTCGACAGTGTGGGTGATCTGCGCCGGGCGGGTGGTCGAGTGGGGCGAGGACGGTGCGCCGCTGCGCATGGTCGGCTGCCACATCGACATCTCGCCGCTGCACGAAAAGATGGACGAACTCATGGACGCCAACCGGCGGGCCGATCACGCCAATCGGGCCAAGAGCGTGTTTCTGGCCAACATGAGCCACGAAATCCGCACCCCGCTCAACGCCATCGTCGGCATGGCCCACATCCTGCGCCGCCAGCTGGCCGACCCGGCGCAGATGGAACTGCTCACCAAGATCGACGGCGCGGCCGACCACCTGCTCGCGGTCATCAGCGACATCCTCGACCTGTCGAAGATCGAGGCGGACAAGCTCGTCCTGTCGCCTGCCCCGTTCGACGTCGCGGCGGTGATCGACAACGTGGCCTCGATGCTTGCCGATCGCGCCGCGGCCAAGGGCCTGCGCCTGCGGGTCGACTGCCCCACGCCACCGTTCCACCTCATCGGCGACGCCACCCGCTTCGCCCAGGGCGTGCTCAATCTGGCCGGCAATGCGGTCAAGTTCACCGATCAGGGCGAGGTCAGCATCCGGGTGCAGGTGTCGCCACCGGAGGCGGAGGGCGCGCAGGTGCGCGTCGAGGTCGAGGACACCGGCGTGGGCATTCCGCCCGAGCGCCTCGAAGGCCTGTTCGGCTCCTTCGAGCAGGGCGACGGGACCGCGACCCGCAAAGCCGGCGGCACCGGGCTCGGGCTCACCATCACCCGCCGGCTCGCCCGCCTCATGGGCGGCGACGCCGGCGGCCGCAGCACGCCGGGGGCGGGCAGCACCTTCTGGTTCACCGCGCAGTTCGACGTCGGCGACGGCTCCGCCACCGCGCAGCCCGGCGACGGGCTCGACGAAGCCGGCACGCTCGCAGCCCTGCAGGCGGACTTCGCGGGCGCCCGCGTCCTCGTGGTGGACGACGAACCCCTGAACCAGGAAGTGGCCGTCGCCCTGCTGGAGGAGACCGGCGTGCGCATCACCGTCGCCAGCGACGGCGCCGAGGCCGTCGACATCGCCGGCCGCGAAGCCTTCGATCTCGTCCTCATGGACATGCAAATGCCGCGCATGGGCGGACTGGACGCCACCCGCGCCATCCGGCGCCTGCCCGGCTGGGCGTCCCGCCCCATCCTCGCCATGACCGCCAACGCCTTCGCCGAGGACCGGCGCCAGTGCCTCGAGGCGGGCATGAACGACGTCATCGTCAAACCCGTGGAGCCCGAGCGGCTCTTCGCCGCACTGCTCCAGTGGTTGCGTGCCACCGCAGGGGAAAACACCCCCGACTGAGGGCCGTGGGCCATGGCGCGCCGCCCGGGCAACCGCCACGGCGGCCGCCACCTGCCTCAATGAATCCGCATGATCATGAGGATTTCGTCGACAAAACAAAAGCGCGCACCAAGAGCGCCTGGGTCGCGTGCGCATCCATCAATCACGTGTACGTCGGCATATCGGCCTCTGCGGACGATGGTGGAGTCCCCCTGGTCGGTCGGCAGTAGGCTGGTTACCTGCCGCTCAAGTCTACAGCGCGTTCAACGGCTGCCTTGGATACCCCGCCTCCGTGAATATTCGCGAAGTCGCAAATAACGACCGTCTTGTGCAAGCTGTGGCGCGGCTTGCACAATTTCATCTAAGCATTTACCCAACTCCCGCGGTCCCCACTGTTGGTCGTAAATCACTGCATTCAGCAACTGCAATGCCTCGGCAGAGAATTGTCTGCACAAACCCGACTCGTGCAACAGATGCACGACATAGTCCGGGTGATCGATCGGCTGAAGCCAGTCCTGCACCGCAACCAAAGCTGCCGGGAATTCGCCTCGGGCTGCAATAACCAGCCGAGTCAAGGACTCGGCGATGCGCGGGGTGGCCAGGTCGCGGGATTTTGGCCAGACCTGCTGCCAGAATGGCTGGGCACGATTCTTCCAATAGTCCTCACGCTGACCGGCCGCACCTTCGAGCGCTTGCGTCAGCGCCTGGGCGGACTCTTCCAGCCCTTCTTGCGGCAGTGTGCCGATTGCAGACCGGAACTCCTCCGCGGTGTATCCCTCGGTTGGGCCCAATGCAGCGTAGGTCAGGAAGGTCGCGAATTGCTGGCGGTGTTCGCCCAGATCGGCATAGCGGTTCGCACTATCCAGGAACTGCGACTTGAAGGCGGTCATCAATGGCTGGTACAGGCGTGGCGACCAGAGGAAACCTTCCCACACGGCTTTTGCTTCGACGGGATTGCTCCAGCCAAACAACGGCAAGAGGTGCTGTTCAGTCCAGGGGCGGTCCACACGGAAAAATGCGATCAACCGCGAACCCAGCAACACCCGGCCGTGGCAGAAGCGATCCACCTGCACATCGCACAGTGCGGTGAAGATCCGCTTGAGGTCCGCTGGTAGCAGGTCGTTGTCGTTCGGGTTCTGCTTGAACCACAGGTTGATCAGGGCCTGCGTGGCATGCCCGATGGGATGGTTGATCGCCGAGCCGACAGGGTCATAGGTCTCGACGCCATTTCGGATGATGCGGGAACCAGAGCCGGTTTCCAGCGGCAGTGCCAGCACGCGGCGGCAAAGGTTCAGGAGGATGTCCTCGTGCCGGCTGATGGATTTGGAGGCCGCGTCCATCCACCAGGTGACAGCGTGGTCAATCTCCTGAAGTACGTCATCGGGCATGTTCTGCACCAACGGTGCGGCGTATCGCCAGGAGCGCAACACCATGCCTTCTTCAGCCCAAGCCTGCAGAGCTTCGCGCCATCGGCCAGCGGGCCACACGTTAGTCCGTGCTAGATCGCACAGGGCGGACAAACTGTGAAAGAAGCGGGAGCGGCAAACCTCACGCCACGTGTCTTCGTAGAAAGGCCGCCGTTCGGGCATCGGCTTTGTGAGCCATTGCACCAGTTCCTGCCGCTTGCGGGGCGCAATGTCGACGTCCCGGCTGTCTTCATAATCCGGGTCGCCGGTGCCGCTCATCCAGTGCGAGAACTCGTCACGCTCGTTGGTCGCCAACTGCCATTGCGGATAGGCTTTGGATATTTCCGCCAAGCGCGCCGCAGCAGAAGCACCCAAAACAATGTTTGAGGCGTTCAACTTGGCCAGATGCAGCCAGACGGAACGGGCCACCAAGTCTTGCCATCGATCTGCCTCCAGATCATCCCGGTACATTTCGCGCGGTGGGCCCGCCAAGATGGCAGCCTCAAGACGTTCTTGTGCAGCCCCTGCCAAACGCCGCCCTTGCAGGACGAACAGCCTGAACACCTCGCGACCCAAATCCACGGTCCACAGCCACCACGCGTCGTCAGCCAGAAGCCAGCCCACCCACTGCTCAGGAGGGATGCAATCGTCGTGGCTGGCGGCGAACAGGGCCAAGCGTTTGAAGGTGGGGTACGGCAAATCAAACCAAGTTTGGGCGATGCGCGTAGCACGCGTGCTGTCGTTGGCGCGAACAGCCAGCCAGGCATCGCGCAGCAATTCGATCAGGCTCACCCAGTCGCGGAAACCTCGGTTCTGCCAGTGGGGCGTGATGGAGGACAGATCCCAATGCGAGCGGTCGCTACGGTCGTCGGCCTCGCCCAACTCTCGCAACAGGTCCAGTGCGTCGCGCAACAACTGCTGGAAATCTTCCAACAGGTGCGGCAAAGCAGATTTCCATGGCTCGTCGGCAAGGTCGCGCAGTGTTGAATGCACGTGATCGGCGGCCAGCACCAGCTCCCAGTCCACCAATTGCTTGACCCGAACAGGCTCGCCAGAGCTGTTCGAATCGTCGTCGCTCCAGCGAAACGGCTTCTTCAACACCACCTTGGGGGCGAGCAGCTCGCGCAACTCTAGGCGCACTGTGGCGGTCAAGCCCTCGCGGTTCAGACGACCTTGCCAGCGGTACAAATCCGGATCGTGCCACGGTGATTTTACCCGGCCGCTGAGCAGCAGCCGCCACAAGGCGCGCATCAAGGGGCCGGGAATAGCCTTGGGGGCATGTAAGAGAATTTCATCCCGCTCGAAAGTCTTGCCATCACGCTCCAGTGCTGCAAAGCGATCCAGTTCGTGCTCGATCAGCCACGGCCAACGGTCGTGCATTTGCCCGCCGCGTTCTGCGATCCAGATGATCAGCCTGGGATCATCCAGATGACGAACCAGCCAGCGAGCCAGATGGAACATCACGTCATCCCACTGGCTACCGTTGACGCCTCCAGAAGCCAGCAGCATCGGCGGAGCGCGGTCGTAGGGAGCAGGCCGCCGAATCAGACTGAATCGGAGTCTGGAGTCGACTTCGTCGTGAGGCGGAATATGGAAGCGAGGCAGATCGCTGTACTGAAAACGCTCGTCCGAGAATGCCTCCAGCAGCCAGTCCAGCGGTGGGACGGGATTTAGGTCCGCAAAGTGTTGTGCCGGCAAACCTGATTTATCCGACAAGGCCCACAGCATCCGGCCAACGAAATCGTCCTGTCGCGTGCTGTCCTGCGGTCGGGCCAGAGCATGTTTGACGACGATGGCTTCTTTGCCCTGCACGCCATCGCGGTAGGTGTCTGCCCAAGCGTGAAGGGTCTGATGCAGCGCCGAATGGTCGTAGCTCTCAGCCGGTACGGTGTAAAGGATGGGCGTGACGCCCTTGGCCTCCCACTCGATGGTTTTCCGGTGCTCCTGCCCCGGCTCACAATCACCTAGTGCCCAGGCCTGCGGTGTGATCTCACCCAGCATCCGGTCGGCGGCCAGCGCATCCATCATGTAGCGCAATACCGGGTCGTTGATGCTGTAGCCGACGAAGCAGACTACGTAGTTACGGAACAACTCGCTCACGAAGCGCGCCGCCCATCGTTCTGTCAGGTAGGCCAAGCCGAAATCACCGCTGGTGACCACCAGTCGGTTCAAGGCCGTGTCGTCTGTCTTCTCGGGCAGCAGGCCATGTAGATACACCAGCCCGTCCCAGCGGCTGTTCTTCGGAATCGGCAGCATCGGAGCCGGGTAGGCTTGGAACGCTTGGTCCGTTCGTTTGGCGGCCACTTGAAAGATGCGATCGAAGTTGGTGGTGACCAGACGCAGTGCGCCCTCGCGACTGCGCGCCAGGCGCAACAGCGCAGCTTGAGTGTCGGTGGCGCCCTTTCGCCGGAGTTTTGGTTTCAATACCTGTGCCAGTGCTCGCCGTAGGGCCAATCGCTGGCCGGGCAGGCGCCGTTCCATCAGATCCAGTGTGGCATCGAACTGCCCTCGGTCGAAGGCCTCGCGCTCGATGACCGAGAGCGTTGTACCGTTCAGTTGGTAGATTTGCTCCACCAGTCCCTTGAAGCCAGGAAGGCCCGCGGGGTAAGAAATACCAGCGCCGCAGAAAAACACTACGCGGCCTTCCTCGTGCGCCTGCAAGAGTTCGTCGGGGATGTCGGGTCCATCGGTGACGAACTGCACTCACAGACTCCCAGCAAGCACTTGCCTCTGCGTCGCGGAACGCAGTTCGGCGTCGGTTTCGCGGATGGCGACGTGTCTCACCTTTAGGGGAATCCGTCGCTTCAGAATTTTGACGCCTCGCCATCGATCGCCAAAAAGCAAATTTAGGGCATCGAAGCCGCAGCTCTTCACGCTGGCAAGAGCGTTTGAAACAAGGCCGCGCATTCGGGCGCCAATGGTCGGATCTTCAGATCTCATGGATGGTGGGGCGTTCGCCTTAGGTCAGATAGCAGCTAATTCTGGGGCGAGCGCATTGCCCAGGCAAGAGCTGTATTCATTTAGGGTCATAGTTGGAGGCAGGTAAGCAAAGCATTGCAGGCAATCCGAGCTATGTAAGCCAACGGCAGCAATGGCCCGACATCTTGCCTCTCACCCCGCCGCTCCTTCCCCCTCCACCGCCCCCGCCAGCAAGATGATCTCGATCTCCTCCGTGATCTCCTCCTGACGCGCCCGGTTGGCGCGGCGGCCCAGGGTGTCGAGGCGGTCGTCCACGTTGCGTCGGGCCTGGTCCATGTGGGCGAGGCGTTGTTCGTTTTCGTGCAGCAGGGCTTCGAGCAGGAGGCCGCTGAGGGCCATGTCGAGGTATTGGTCGAGCAGGGCGGCCTGCAGGGCGGGCGGGGGGAGGTGGATGTCCACCGGGTGGCTGCGCGGTGGCAGGGTCTGGGTGCCGGCGGGGATGGGCAGGAGGGGGACGTGGGCGATGCCGTCGGACCCCGCGTGGTGGATGACCAGTGCGGGCAGGGCGTCGGCGCGTTCGGCGAGCAGGGGGTGAGCGCGGCGACCAGGGCGGTTTGCACGGCGAGCACTTCGTCGGCCATGCCGGCGCCGCCGAGGCGGGCTTCGGGCGTGGGGGCGTCGGCGGGCCAGGCGTCGGCCAGGCGGGTGCCGATGAGCAGCCAGCGGGTGGCCTCGGTGTCGGCGGTGGTGCCCAGGGCGTCTGCGACCAGGCGCTGGTTGAGGTCGCCGCAAAAGCCGCGTTCGGTGCCGATGACGCAGACGACGCGGCCGTGGATGGCGGGTTGCTGCCAGTGGTGGCCATGGTCGTGCAGCACCTGGGCGTAGGCCTGGCGCACGATGGTGGCGCTGTCGCGCTGGGCGTCGATGAAGGTGGCGATGCGGCGGCTTTCGGCCAGGGCGAGGCTGCGCATGGCGCCGAGCAGCTCGCCGATGTCGGTGAGGCTGTCGATGTGGCGGACCAGTTCTCGTCGCTTGCTCACGGGGCGTGGCCCAGCGTGCGGCGAACGGCGTCGAGCCAGTCCTGGCGCGGCGAGTCGAGCGTCAGTTCGCTGGCGGCCACGGCGTCGCGCAGCTGCGTCAAGGTGGTGTGCAGGGCGTCGCCGTCGAGGCCGTCGAGCCGGTTTTCGTTGCAGGCGATCATCCAGGCGAGCTGGTCGCGCGGGGTGTGCGGGTCGAGCCGGTCCTGCGCGAGGATGGCGCGCAGCAGCCGCCCGCGGGCGATGCGCGCGCTCATGCCGGCGTCGAGCTTGGCGCCGAAGCGGGTGAACACTTCCAGTTCGAGAAACTGCAGGTAGTCGAGCTTCATGCGCCCGGCTTCGCGGCCGATGGCTTCGTGCTGGGCCTTGCCGCCGATGCGCGATACCGAGCGGGTGATGTCGATGGCCGGCAGTACGCCGCGGGCGAACAGGGCGGCGTCGAAATGGATCTGCCCGTCGGTGATGGAGATGAGGTTGGTGGGGATGTAGGCGGCGATCTCGCCCTGCTCGGTCTCGGCGATGGGCAGGGCGGTCATGCTGCCGCCGCCGTGCTCGGCCGCCAGCCGGGTGGAGCGCTCCAGCAGGCGGGCGTGCAGATAGAAGATGTCGGCCGGATAGGCCTCGCGCCCGGGCGGGCGGCGCAGCAGCAGCGATAGCTCGCGGTAGGCGCGGGCGTGGGTGGTGAGGTCGTCATAGACCACCAGGGTGTCGTGGCCGGCGGCCATCCAGCCCTCGGCGATTGCGCAGCCGGCGAAGGGGGCGAGGTACTTGATGCCCGGGCTGGCGGTGGCCTCGGCCACCACGAGGGTGGTGAAAGCGAGCGCGTCGTGGGCGCGCAGGGTGTCGATGGTCTGCACCACCGAGGAGCGCTTCTGGCCGATGAGCACATACACGCAGCGCACGCCCTGGTCGCGCTGGGCGATGACCGCGTCGAGCGCCAGCGCGCTCTTGCCGGTGCCGTTGTCGCCGATCAGCAGCTGGCGCTGGCCGCGGCCGATGGGGATGAGGGTGTCGACCACCTTGCTGCCGGTGTAGAGCGGCCGGTCGACGAAGTCGCGCGCGACGATGGGGGGCGAGGGGCCGTCCACCGGGCGGTGGCCGTTGCCTTCGACGGGGCCGCCGTCGTCCAGCGGGCAGGCGAGCGGGTCCACCACCCGGCCGAGCAGGGCGTCGGTGGCCGGCATGGTGAGCGCCTCGTCCGACAGGCGCGCCTCGCAGCCGGCCATGAGCGCCGGTGTGCTGATGAGCAGGATGGCGCCGAGCCGCTCCGGCGTGAGGTGGAAGACCAGCGCCTCGGAGCCGTCGTCGATCTTGACGATGCCGTCCATGCGCGCCGAGGGCAGGCCCTCGATCCAGACGATGCCGTCGCCCACCGAGCTGACCCGGCCGCGCTCGATGACGCGCAGGGCGGGGCGGTAGTCGAGGGGGGCGGCCTCAACCGGCATGGCGCGCTCCGGCGCGGAAGTAGTCGAGCTCGTCGGCCAGGGTGGCGGCGAGCAGCCAGGGGCCGAGGGTGACGCGCACGCCGGCCAGCAGGGTGTCGTCGGTGGCGTAGTCGGCGCCCAGGGGCCGGCCGGCGGGCTCGGCCAGGGCACTCTCCAGCGCGTGCCGGGCCGACGCGTCGAGGGGGCGGGCGCTGGTCACGCGCAGTTGCGCGTCCGGGGCGGCGGCGGCCTCGCGCAGGCCGTCGCGCTGGTGCGCGGGCAGGTGCGGCAGGTCGTCGATGAGCATGTCGAGCAGGCGGCGGTCCAGATGCGCGTCGCCCAGGCGGCCGAGCAGGCGGCTCACGAAGGCGCTGGCCTGCCGGTGGGCGGCCATGTCGGCCTTGCGCTGGCGCTCGGCGGCCTCATGCTCGGCCAGCGCGGCGCGCTTCTCGCGTTCGGTAGCCATGTCGGCGTCGAGCCGGTCCATGCGCCGTTGTCGTTCCTGGGCGATCTCGTCGGCCAGCTTCGCCAGCTGACGGGCGTGCTGGGTGTCCAGCTCGGCGAGTCTGGCCTCGTAGTCGGCGCGCAGGGATCGGGCGTTGGCCTCGGTGGCGCGCGCGTCGGCCACCGACTGGTCGATGGCGGCCTGACGCCGGGCGATCACGTCCATCACCGGGCGGTAGAGAAAGCGCTTGAGCAGCCACACCAGCACCAGGAAGTTGATGATCTGGAGGAGGAAGGTCGTCCAGTCGAGTTGCATGTTCTTTCCTTATCCGGCTGGATGATCCAGCACCGAACCGGGCGCAGGGCCCGTAGTCCACTCCCTCCCCTTCAAGGGGAGGGTTGGGGTGGGGATGGGGTTCACATCGGTTTCAGCTTGATTCATCGGCTCCACCATCAAACCCCATCCCCCTCCCAACCTCCCCCTTGAAGGGGGAGGAGTGACGTGCGTCGTGCTGTCCAGAAAGTTCCGGGCGCGTTCGCGGCGCCGACCCCAAATTTCATTGCTTTGGCCAGCGATTGTTATTTGACGAGATATTCAAGCAACGGATTGCGGAACAGGACGATCAGCACCACCACCAGCACGTAGATGGCGAGCGACTCGATCATGGCCAGGCCGATGAACAGCAGCCGCGAGATGGATTTCTCGGCCTCGGGCTGGCGGGCGATGGCGTCCAGCGCCTGGCTGATGGCGCGGCCCATGGCCAGCGCGGGGAAGAACACGCCGAGGGCGATGGCGAACAGCGCGCCGACGGTCGACAGCGAGGTGAAATAGGTCATGTCGCTCATGACGAGGCTCCGTGAGTCAGATCCTGATCCTGGGAAAGGCGTTGCTGGGACTGGATGCCGCCCGAGATGTACACCAGGGCGAGCATGCCGAAGATGTAGGCCTGCACCAGCGCTTCGACGATGTGCAGGGCGAGCACCGGCACCGGCACGAGGAAGCCGGCCACCAGCAGCACCAGCACGGCGGCGGTCTCCAGACTCATGACGTTGCCGAACAGGCGCACCGCCAGGGCCACCGTGCGCGAGATCTCGCTGACGATGTGGAAGGGCAGCATGATCGGGCTCGGTTGCAGGTAGTGGCGCAGGTAGGCGCGCGGCCCCTCGCTGGTGAGCCCGTACCAATGCACCGAGGCGAACACCAGAATCGCCAGCGCCGAGGTGGTGGACAGGTCGCCCGTGGGCGAGGTGGCGCCGGGCAGGATGCCCACCAGGTTGGCGATGGCGAGGAAGATCCACAGGCTGCCGATGAAGGGCATGAGGCGCAGGCCGTGGCCGGGCAGGGTCTCCTCCACGGTGCGGTGGATGGTGTCGACCACCCCTTCGAGCACCGTCTGCCAGCGGTCGGGTTCGAGCTTGAGGCGCCGGGTGACGAGGGCGCAGAAGGCCACCAGCACCGCCATCACCACCCAGGTGGTGACCACCGGGCGGGTGATGGCCAGCGGGCCGAGCGCGAACACGATGGCTTCCTCGTTCATCGATGTTCCTTGATGAAGCGATACACATTGACCGCGCCGAAGAACACCCCGAGCAGGATCAGGCTCACCGTCCAGCGCACCGAGTAGCCCGGCGCGAGGCCGTCGAGCCAGCGGCCCAGGTAGGCGCCGGCCACCACCGGCACCACGAACAGGCCGGCGATGGTGCCCATGAACACCGTGTAGCCCAGCACCGTGCGGCGCTCGCGCTCGGCCGCTTCGAGGCGTTCGCAGTCCTGGCGCACGGCGTCGTCGAGCTGGTCGCGCTGGGATTGTTCGGGGCCGGCGGCGTTCATCGTTCCAACTCCCACAGCCGCTGCATGAGCGTCTGCTCGAAGCGGTCGAGGTTGTGGCGCAGGTCGGCGCGGCGTTCGTCCTCGCAGCGGGCGCCTTCGGTGAGCGCGGCCTGCAGGGCGGCGGCGTCGTCGCCGAGGGTGAAATGACGGCAGGCGATGGCGAGCGCGTTGTCGGCAAAATGCAGGGTGCCGCCGGGCAGGGCGAGGTAGCGCCAGTCGGCGGCGCCGGCCACCCGAAAGCGGGCGAGGCCGAAGCGCAGCACCGTGATCAGCGGGGTGCGCCCGGCGAGGATGCCGAAACGGCCCGAGGCGTCGGTGCCCACGAAGCTTGCCACCGCGTCGATGTGCTCGACCCGGCGCGGGCAGGCGAGGGTGAGGCGAAAGCCCGTCATGGGGCCGGCTCCATGGCGCCGCGCATGTAGCAGTCGGCTTCGCTCAGGGCGTCGAAGCGCCCGTCGATGAAGCCTTCGCAGTCGGCCAGGGTGGTCTCCAGCGGCACCGAGGTGCCGGCGATGCCGGTGTGCTGGGCGACCACATGGAAGGGCTGGGTGAGGTAGCGCTGCAGCCGGCGGGCGCGGCCCACCACCTGCCGGTCGGTTTCCGACAGCGCTTCCATGCCCAGCATGGCGATGATGTCTTCCAGTTCCTTGTAGCGGGCCAGGTGTTCGCGCACCGCCTCGGCCACCCGGTAGTGGCGCTCGCCGAGGAAGTGGCGATCCATCATCTTGCTGGTCGAGGCGAGCGGATCGACCGCCGGGTAGATGCCCTTGGCCGCCTGCTGGCGCGAGAGCACCACCATGGTGTCCAGGTGGCTGAAGATGGCGCTCACCGCCGGGTCGGTCATGTCGTCGGCGGGCACGTACACCGCCTGCACCGAGGTGATGCTGCCGGCGGTGCTCGAGGCGATGCGCTCCTGCAACTCGGCCACCTCGGAGAGCAGGGTCGGCTGGTAGCCCACGGTGGCCGGCATGCGCCCGAGCAGGCCGGAGATCTCGCTGCCCGCCTGTACGAAGCGGAACACGTTGTCGATGAGCAGCAGCACGTCGCGGGCGGTGGTGTCGCGCAGGTATTCGGCATAGGTGAGGCCGGTGAGCCCAACGCGAAAGCGCACCCCGGGCGACTCGTCCATCTGGCCGAACACCATCACAGTGCGCGGCATCACCCCGGCGGCGCGCATGTCGTGCCACAGCTCGTGGCCTTCGCGGATGCGCTCGCCGATGCCGGCGAACACCGACACCCCCTGGTGGAGCTGGATCACGGCGTTCATGAACTCGGTGATCAGCACCGTCTTGCCCACCCCGGCGCCGCCGAACAGCCCGGTCTTGCCGCCGCGCACGAAGGGGCACAGCAGGTCGATGACCTTGATGCCGGTCTCGAGCACGCG
Organism: Nitrogeniibacter mangrovi; assembly: GCF_010983895.1. Taxonomy (GTDB): domain Bacteria; phylum Pseudomonadota; class Gammaproteobacteria; order Burkholderiales; family Rhodocyclaceae; genus Nitrogeniibacter; species Nitrogeniibacter mangrovi. The sequence goes on along the minus strand of NZ_CP048836.1, from coordinate 3,249,969 downwards.
CTCGGCCGCGCGCGCCTGGGCCAGCGGGCCGGGCGGGGCGACGAGGGGACGGTGTTCGGTGGCGGGGAAGGGGGGCTGGCCGTCGAGCGGCGCGCCGAACACGTCGAGCATGCGGCCGAGGCACTCGGGGCCCACGGGCACCTGCAGCGGCCCGCCGCCGTCCATCACCGGCAGGCCGCGCGCCAGGCCGGTGGTGCGATGCAGGGCGATGGCGCGCACATGGCGCTCGCCCAGTTCGCGGAACACTTCAAGCCGGCATGGCTCGCCGTCGGGTTGCGTCCACAGGGCCTGGTGCAGGGGCGGCGTGCGCTCGCAGACGATGTCCACCACCGGGCCCTGAACGGCTTCGATGGTGCCGATACGGTGCATGGACGCGATCTGGTGAGCGGACATGGGCGCGGGTGGCCTCCTTGACATCATGCTAACCGCTTGAGTCCGCTCCTGTCTTGGTTTGCACGCGGGGTGTTGAGAAAGATCAAGCTTGCAGGAAGGAGATAAATGACATAGATTCGCATTCGCAATAACGAAGTCGATGAACTTCGACGCCGGTGGTTTTTCCGCCGGCCCGCCCCGGTAGCCAGCCCGACGCCAGCCAGCCGTTTTCAACCCTTCATCGTTGGCAAGATGCGCCTGGCCCGGCCGATCCGCGTGTCCGTCCGTTCCTCCGGAACGGGCGTCCGCGCGCAAAGCGAAGGTCCGTGCGTGTCCCGTCGCGGTGGCGAACGCTGCTCACAGAGATGACACGACAAACCCGCAAACCCTGCATTCCGGCCAGCTTCCGCGTGCCGGCCACGGCATCGGCTGGCGCCATGGCCCGTACCGGCCTGGCCCTCGGTGTCTCCACCTTCGCCCTCATGCCCATGGCCATGGCCCAGTCCGCCGAGGCGCCCGCCACGCTGGCCCCGGTCCAGGTGGTGGGCGAGGCCATCGACCCCAATCCGGATGCCGAACCCGGCGCGCCCTACAAGGCCCGCACCTCGGGTGACGAGCGCCATGTGAAGCCGATCGCCGAGACACCCCAGACCATCACCGTGCTGACCGGCCAGCAGATGCAGGACACCGGCCGCTCGGACCTGCGCGACATCCTGCGTGCCCAGCCGGGCATCACCCTGGGTACCGGCGAGAACGGCAACGCCTTCGGCGACCGCTACATCATCCGTGGCCAGGAGGCCCGCTCCGACGTGTTCGTGGACGGCCTGCGCGACCCGGGCATGACGGTGCGCGAGAGCTTCGCGGTCGAGCAGCTGGAGATCACCAAGGGGCCGAGCTCGACCTTTGCCGGGCGCGGTGCCACGGGCGGGGCGATCAACGCCATCACCAAGCAGGCCACCACCGACGTCGGCTTCAATAAGCTGTCGGCCGGCATCGGCACCGACGACTATCGGCGCCTGACCGCCGACAGCAACGTCGTCATCAACGACATGTCGGCCGTGCGCATCAACCTGCTGCATGCCTACCAGGAGGTGCCGGATCGCGGACCGGCCGACCGCGAGCGCAACGGCGTGGCCCTCTCCTACAACCTGCGCCCGACCGACACGCTCGACCTGACGGCCGACTACTACCACCTCGACAGCGACGACCGGCCCGACCTGGGCAGCTGGCTCGACGACCAGCGCAAGCCGACGAAGCACATCCCCGTCTATGCGCAGGAGCAGGATTTTCTCGAATCGGAAATCGACACCTACACCCTGCGCGCGCGCTACTACATCGACGGCGACACGCGCGTGACCAACCTGACCCGCTACGGCACCACCACCAACGGCTATGTGGCCACCGGCGCGCGCGCCACCACCACCGACCCGACCGACCCCAACGGTGTGTACGACACGGTGTCGCTCAGTACCCACCAGGGTTGGCAGGAGGTGGAATACTTCGCCAACCAGACCAACCTCTACCTCGATCGTGAGCTGGGCGAGCAATTCCACCAGTTCATCTTCAGTCTGGAATACACCGACCACAGCGTGCTCAACGGTCAGTACGACGTCACCAACGCCACCAACTGCATCACCGCCGGGCGCAGCGGGCCGCGCGCCAGCACCTGCATCGTCGACCCCTCCGGCAACACCATCGACGGCATCAACTCGGTGCTGAACCGGCAGATCAGCAAAGGTGATCCGGACATCGACTGGAACGTGAAGACGATTTCGCTCGCGGCCATGGACACCGTCGATCTCACCGATGAATGGACCCTGTTTGCCGGCCTGCGCTATGACCGCTTCGACTATCGCAACGTGGTGACCGACCGCAACGGCGTGACCACCGAATGGAAACTCGACGACGGCCTGTGGAACGGCCATCTCGGCCTCACCTGGCAGTTCCGCCCGGACGCCAACGTGTATCTGACCTACAGCACGGCCAGCGATTTCAACGGCGGCGAGTCGGATGTGTCCTCGTGCGACTACGGCGGCATCTGCGTGCCCAGCACCGGCCCCTCCGGCACCCTGAGCACCGCCGAGCGCCAGGCCCTGTTCGCCCAGAGCAAGCCGGAGCTGTCGGAGAACATCGAGCTGGGCACCAAGTGGAACGTCAATCGCGGCAAGCTGCTGCTCACCGCCGCCTTCTTCCAGGTGACCAAAAGCGACGTGATGGAGATCGTCGGCGGCGCCAGCTACACCGACATCGGCGCCATCAACACCGGCAAGTACCGGGTGCGCGGCGTCGAATTCGGCCTGGCGGGCAATCTCACCGAACGGCTGAGTGCCCAGGCGGGCCTGGCGATCATGAACGCCAAGTGGCTCAAGTCGCAGGACGACACGCGGGTGGGCGCCGGGCTCACCAACTTCCCCGAGACTTCCGCGTCGGTGTTGCTGAGCTACGCGGTGACGCCGGTATTCACCGTCGGTGGCAATGTCACCTACCAGGGGCGCAAGTACTCGGGTACGCCCGAATCGCCCGAGCAGCTCAGCGTCAAGGTGCCGGACTACACGGTGCTCGACCTGTTCGCCGCGTACCGCTTCAACCGCAATCTGAGCGCCCGCCTGAACATCGGCAACGTCACCGACGAGACCTACTACCTGTCGGCCTATCGCTCCGGCGCCTTCATGTACCTGGGCGACGCGCGCAGCGCCCGCCTGACCTTCAACTACGACTTCTGAGCGCGCCTCGCGCTGCCCGGCGTGCCGGGCGGCCGTGGTGCGCGGGAGAGGCCATGCACGACATCCGGCGCCCCCGGGCGCCTCTTGACCGGATCCCGCCCGACATCCTGTGTGCGGCGGACTACGAAACCGTCGCCCGCGCGTTCATCGACCCCGCCACCCTGGCCTACATCGCCGGGGGCAGCGGCGACGAACGCAGCCTGGCGGCCAACCGCCAGGCCTTCGCGCGCCGCGGCGTGCTGCCGCGCCTGCTGCGCGACGTATGCGGCGGCCACACCCGCACCGCGCTGCTCGGTCGCCCCCGGGCGCATCCGCTGCTGCTCGCGCCGGTGGCCTGCCAGGGCCTGGTGCATGCGCACGGCGAGGTGCACAGCGCCCGCGGCGCCGAAGCCACGGACACCGTGATGGTGGCCAGCACCCTGGCCAGCTGCCCGCTCGAAGAGGTCGCCGCCGTCGGTGGTCCGCGCTGGTTTCAGCTCTACATGCAGCCCTCGCGCGAGGTGACGGCCGACCTGGTGCGCCGCGCCGAACGCGTCGGCTTCGAAGCCATCGTGCTCACCGTCGATGCGCCGGTGCAGAGCCCCGGCCGCGCCGCCCGCCGGGCCGGCTTCACCCTGCCCGAGTCCGCCGGCACGGCGAACCTGGCCGGCTACCCGGCGCCCGAGGGCCGGGTGCTGGCGCCGACGCAGAGCCGCATCCTCGACGGCATGATGCGCGAGGCGCCCACCGCCGCGGATCTGGCCTGGCTCATGGACGTGACCGGGTTGCCGGTGCTGGTCAAGGGCGTGCTGCGCGCCGACGACGCGCGCGCGTTGCAGCGCGCCGGCGTGGCCGGGCTGATCGTCTCCAACCACGGTGGTCGCGCCCTCGACGGGGTGCCGGCGAGCCTCGATGTGCTGGCGGCGGTCCGCGCCGCCGTGGGGCCGGGCTATCCGGTGCTGCTCGACAGCGGCATCCGCGCCGGCAGCGACGTCTTCACGGCCCTCGCGCTGGGGGCCGACGCGGTGCTCGTCGGGCGCCTGCAGATGTACGCCCTGGCGGTGGCCGGCGCCCTCGGCGTGGCCCACATGATCCGCCTGCTGCGCGAGGAACTGGAGCTGTGCATGGCCCTGGCCGGCTGCGCCACCCTCGCCGACATCACCCCCGATCTGCTGTGCGAGGCCGCCCCGTGCTGATTCCGATCCACAAGGTGCTCTCGCCCGACGAGGTGGGCGCCATGCGCACCCGCCTCGACGCCGCCGACTGGCGCGACGGCCAGGCCACCGCCGGCACCATCGCGCGCCATGTGAAGCGCAACCGGCAGCTGGACGATGCCAGCCCGCTGGCGGTCGAGCTGGGCAACGCGATCCTGCGCCGGCTCGGCAGCCATCCGCTGTTCATCTCCGCCGCCCTGCCGGCGAAGATCTATCCGCCCAAATTCAACCGCTATGCCGATGGCGGCAGCTACGGCGCCCATGTGGACAGCGCGATCATGCCGGTGCCGGGCACCGCGGTGACGGTGCGCACCGATCTGTCGGCCACCCTGTTCCTGGCCGCGCCGGACGAGTACGACGGGGGCGAACTGGAGATCGAGGGGCCCTTCGGCATCCAGCCGGTCAGGCTCGAGGCCGGCGACCTGGTGCTGTATCCGTCGAGCAGCCTGCATCGGGTCGCGCCGGTGACCCGCGGGGCGCGGGTGGCGGCCTTCTTCTGGATCGAGAGCCTGGTGCGCCTCGACGCCGACCGCACCCTGCTGTTCGATCTCGACCAGTCCATCCAGGCGCTGCAGGCCCGCGTCGGCGCCGACGATCCGCAGCTGCTGCGGCTCACCGGCATCTATCACAACCTGTTGCGGCGCTGGGCGACCCCCTAAGGAAACGCGGGGATGGTCGGCTCTGCGCCCTCGATGCTCGCCTCCGGGTGATGGCGGCGGACCAGATCCTCGAACTCGTCGGTCTGCTGCCTGGGGACGTCCACCATCATGAGCAGATGGCCGCCGGAGATGGCCTGTTCGAAGCGCTCCAGGCGCGAATTGGGCAGGCTCACCCCGACCATGGCCGACACCCAGGCGCCGAAGCCGGCGCCGCCCAGGGCGCCGAACAGCACCGCGCCGCCCGCCGCCAGCGGGCCGAGCGGAAAGGCCACCGCGGCCAGCCCGGCGAGCAGGCCGACGCTGCCGCCGACCGCGATGCCGCGCTCGATGGCGGGCACCAGGTCGGTACGCTGGCTCAGCCCGGCCTCGGGCAGGGACTCCATCGGGGTGTGCGGCGCGGCCAGGATGTGGATGCGCTCGTAGGGCACACGGGCGAGCAGCAGCTCGTCGACGATCCGGCGCGTGGTGTCCACGTCCGGCAAGAGAAAATACAGGCGTTTCAGTCCTTTCATGGCAGCGTCCTCCTTGTTGGGATGGGATGCCGCCCCGCACTGCCCCCCGGGGCGGTGGTCCTAACCCAGCATAGTCCGGCGAACCGGATTCGGCTGAAAAAGCGGGGTCAGGGGGTCGGAGGACTCAGCTCGCCGGGGGCGTCCGCGCCCCTTCGAGCAGGCGCTTGAGGTCGGCGGCGATCGGCGCCGACCAGTCGTTGGGCCCGGCCAGCAGGCGCGCCCGGCCCTGGCCGTCGAAGATGAACACGCCGCTGCTGTGGATGACGTCGTACTGGCCGTCGGCGTCCGGCTTGCCGTAGGCATAGGTGACCCGGTAGCGCCGCACCAGGGCGTCGAGGGCATCGTCCGAGCCGCGCAGGCCGATGAACTCCGGGCCGAAGACGCCGACATAGCGGCGCAGCCGCTCGGCGCTGTCGCGGCTCGGGTCCACGCTCACGAACAGCACCGTGACCGCATCCGGCCCGCCGGGCACCTGGCCGATGGCGCCGGCCAGGCGCGCCAGGGTGGAGGCGCACACGTCGGGGCAGGAGGTGTAGCCGAAGAACAGCAGCACCGGTTTGCCGCGATAGTCTTCCGCGCTCACCGGCCGGCCGCGATCGTCGGTCATCGCGAAGCTCAGGTCGGGCATCAGGCCGTCGATGCGGTTCAGTTGCCAGGGGCCCTGCGGCCGGCAGGCGCCGAGCGCGAGCGCGGCGGCCACGATCAGGAGCGTGCGCAGCAGGCGAAGCGGGCTCATGCGGCACTCCTGCGGGCGTTGGCCTCGGCGAGCCGGCGGCGCCGGGAGGGGCCTTCGTCCGAGCGCATCCAGCGCCCGATCAGGATCAGCGCGCCGATCACGTGCATCATCGAGGCCGGGATCCAGGTGATGAGCCCGCCCCAGATCTGGTCGGTGTGCGCATCCATGGCCCAGGCGCGGCCGCACACCTGATAGACGTCGAACAGATCCTTCTGGCTCAGGCCGATGAAGGAGCCGATCAGGATCTGCGGCGGGATCGCCAGCAGCACGATGGCGATGCGCAGCCCGAAGCCCAGCAGCGCACCGTCGCGGCGCGAGCGCGGGTCGAGCACCAGCGACCAGAACAGCAGGCCGTCGAGCAGCATGCTCCAGTTCATGAGCGCGTAGTAGCGCTCGCTGAGCATGGCCGCGAAATGGATCGACGGCGTCAGCCACAGGTAGATCAGGCCCACGAACAGCACCGGCGCCAGCACCGGGTTCTGGATCCACCGGTACAGGGTGCGGGTGATCGGGTGGCGCCAGAACGGCGCGAACACCCGGTCGCCGAGCCGGTCCGGCAGGCCCCGCGCCAGGGTCGCCAGCGGCGCCGACAGGGCGATCAGGAAAGGGCCGAGGTGATGCAGCACCAGATGCTGCAGGCGGTGGATGAAGAACATGTGCTGCGACAGGTAGTCGTACTGCGTCTGCATCACCAGATAGATCAGCGTCCAGCCGGTGAAGAACGCGATCCGCCGCGCCGGGTGGGGCCGCTCGGCCGCCGCCGTGCGCCACAGCCCGCGCGCGTAGAGCCCCATGGCGCCGAGGCACAGCGCCAGCACCGCGGGCGAGAATTCCCACGGCTGCAGGAAGGCGAGGAAGGCCTGGAGCGTGTCCATGGACGGGTCAGTGTCCGGCGGGCGGCCGGGGGGTCCGGGCGGACGGGGTCGAACGCATGCGATGTCTCCGGGTCGGGGTGGCGCGCGCCGGCTGGTGTCGTTATGGATGGCGCGGTTTTCGAGGACGTTACCACATCTGCCGGACGCCTTCCGCCGGCGTTGGCGCGCGGGTGGTCCAGTGGCGGACACGGGTCGTGCCGGGCCGGGACGGACTATGCTTGAAAGCAGGCAGATCCTGCCGCGACGACCGCACACGAGGTGCCCATGACCGCACGCGCCGCTTGTTCCCTTCCCCTCGACCTGTCCGCGCTCCACGACGCCCGCGCCCGCATGGGCGAGGCGGTGATCCGCACCGCGCAGTGGACCAACGAGCCCCTGTCGCAGGATCTGGGCGTGCATCTGCAGCTCAAGCTGGAAAACCTGCAGCGCACCGGCTCGTTCAAGATCCGCGGCGCCACCCACAAGATCGCGCGTCTGCTGGCTGCCGGCGCGCCGCCGCCGGGGGTGATCGCGGCCTCGGCGGGGAATCACGCCCAGGGCGTGGCGCGCGCCGGGATGCTGGCCGGGCTGCCGGTGACGGTGGTGATGCCGGCCAACGCGCCGCTGACCAAGATCGAGTCGTGCCGGCGCCTGGGGGCGCGCATCGTGCTCGAGGGCGAGACCCTGGAGGCGGCCACCAAGATGGCGCGGCGCATGGCGGACGAGTCCGGCTACGTGTTCCTCCATCCCTATGACGACTGGGACGTGATCGCCGGCCAGGCCAGCTGCGGGCTGGAGATGCTGGAGGATGCGCCGGACATGACGGTGGCGGTGGTGCCGCTGGGCGGCGGCGGGCTGATCTCGGGCATCGCGCTGGCCCTCAAGCTGCAGCACCCGGCGATCCGCATCGTCGGGGTGCAGACCGAGACGGTGGCGCCGTACCGCCATTTTCTGCTCGACGGCGGGCTCGAGCCGGTGCCGGCGGGCGCGCACACCATCGCCGACGGCATCAAGGTCAAGCGCCCGGGCGAGCTCACCCGCCAGGTGATCGCGGCCCATGTGGACCAGATCGTGACCGTGGACGACAACGCCATCGCCGAGGCCATCGTCACCCTGCTGGAGCGCACCCGCACCATCGGCGAGGGCGCCGGCGTGGTCGGCCTGGCGGCGCTCATGCAGGGCAGGATCGCGCTGGCGCCCGACGACCGGGTGGTGTGCGTGATCTCCGGCGGCAACATCGACATGGCGCTGGTGGGCCGCTCCATCGACTACGGCCTGGCCTCCTCGGGCCGGCTCATGAGCGTGGCGGTCACCATCTCCGACGCGCCCGGTCATCTGCTGCGGCTGATCCGCGAGGTGGCCGCGCTGGGCATGAACATCCGCCATGTGGAACACCGCCGCGGCGAACTGCATGTGCCGGTGGGCATGACCGAGGTGATCCTGCAGATGGAGACCCGCGATCTCGACCACCAGCACGAACTGCTGCAGCACCTGGCCGAGCAGGGGCTGCGCGTGCGCAATCTGCTGGCTTGAGCCTGAAGCTACTAGATGTAGTGGATAACTGGCCAAATATCACTGCAGGTAGTTTTTTCTTGACGTCATTGATGGGCCGGTCCTAGACTGGCCGACGTTGATGGTTCCCTCATCGAGGGATGAAAAGGGAATCCGGTGCCAGGCCCACCGCCTGAAGTCCGGAGCTGCCCCCGCAACTGTCATCGGCGAGTGCCTCGTCCATCCACGCCACTGGAGCGATCCGGGAAGGCGGATGGGGCATGACGACCCGAAAGCCAGGAGACCTGCCTCAACGTCCTTCCAACCATTGATGGGGCGGGGTGTCCCTGGGCAAAGGTATGTGCGTGCCGCTTTATTTCCGCTGCTGGGGTGTCGATGTTGCCGTGGGCGTTGCCCGCGGCCGCGCGCCGCAGGGCCGGCGCACTTCCCGGGCTGCTCCGCCTCCCGTGCCGGAGCGCCCACATGTCTGCCAAGCTGCTTGCCTTATCCACCCCTGACGAATCGGCGCTGATCGCGCTGCAGGTCATCCGCCGCAATGGCGCGGTGGTGCCGTTCGACCCCGGGAAGATCGCGCTCGCCATGACCCAGGCCTTCCTGGCCGTGGAAGGCGGGCGCAGCGCCGCGTCCTCGCGGGTGCGCGAGGTGGTTGCGCGCCTGACCGACACGGTGGCGCGTTCGCTGAGCCGGCGCCTGCCCGATGGCGGCACGGTGCACATCGAGGATATCCAGGATCAGGTCGAACTGGCGCTCATGCGTGCCGGCGAGCACGACGTGGCGCGCGCCTACGTGCTCTATCGCGAGCGCCGCGCCGCCGAGCGGGCGGTGCCGGCGCAGGCGGTGCCCGGCCTGCAGGTGAGCGTCGACGGCGAGCGCCGGGCGCTCGACGTGGCGGCCCTGCGGGCGACCTGCGAGGCGGCCTGCGCCGGGCTGGACGCGGCGGTGTCGCCACAGCGCATCGTCGAGCAGGCGCTCGAGACCCTGTACGACGGTGTCGAGCCGGCGCAGGTGCAGCAGGCGCTGATCCTTGCCGCAAGGGCCCTGATCGAGCAGGAGCCGGACTACGACTTCGCCGCCGCCCGCCTGCTCGGGTTCCGGCTCATGGACGAGGTGCTGGCCCGGCCGGTGGCGCCCGACGAGCACGGCGCGGTGGTCGCGGCCTATTTTCCCGACTTCGTCGCCACCGGCATCGACGCCGGACTGCTCGATCCGCGGCTGGCGCAATTCGATCTGGCCCGGCTGGCGGCCGCTCTGCGGCCCGAGCGCGACCGGCTGTTCCGCTACCTGGGCCTGCAGACCCTGTACGATCGCTACTTCCTGCATGTGGACGGGCGGCGGATCGAGTTGCCCCAGGTGTTCTTCATGCGCGTGGCGATGGGGCTGGCGCTGGGCGAGATCGATCGCGACGCGCGTGCCATCGAGTTCTACACGCTGCTGTCGAGCTTCGATTTCATGTGCTCGACGCCCACCCTGTTCAACAGCGGCACGCGGCATGCGCAGCTGTCGTCCTGCTACCTGACCACGGTGGAGGACGACCTGGACGGCATCTACCAGGCCATCAAGGAAAACGCGCTGCTGCAGAAGCATGCCGGCGGCCTGGGCAACGACTGGACCCCGGTGCGTGCCCTGGGCAGCCACATCCGTGGCACCAACGGCCAGAGCCAGGGCGTGATTCCCTTTCTCAAGGTGGTCAACGACACCGCGGTGGCGGTGAACCAGGGGGGCAAGCGCAAGGGCGCGGTGTGCGCCTATCTGGAAACCTGGCACCTGGACATCGAGGCGTTCCTCGAACTGCGCAAGAACACCGGTGACGAACGCCGCCGCACCCACGACATGAACACCGCCCACTGGATTCCCGACCTGTTCATGAAGCGTGTCCATGAGAATGCGACGTGGACGCTGTTCTCGCCGGTGGACGTGCCCGAGCTGCACGAGTGCTTCGGCGCTGCGTTCGAGGCGGCCTACCTGCGCTGCGAGGCCCGGGCCGCGGCAGGCGAGATCCGCCTGTTCAAGCAGGTGTCCGCCGTGCAGCTGTGGCGCAGGATGCTCTCCATGCTGTTCGAGACCGGGCATCCGTGGATCACCTTCAAGGACGCCTGCAACCTGCGCTCGCCCCAGCAGCATGCGGGGGTGGTGCACAGCGCCAACCTGTGCACCGAGATCACGCTCAACACCTCGGGCTCGGAGACGGCGGTGTGCAACCTCGGTTCGGTGAACCTGCCGGCCCATCTGGAGGACGGCGTGCTCGACGAAGAGAAGCTGGCGCGCACCGTGCGCACCGCGATGCGCATGCTCGACAACGTCATCGACGTGAACTTCTACGCCACGCCCAAGGCGCGCAACGCCAACCTGCGCCACCGCCCGGTGGGGCTGGGCATCATGGGATTCGCCGATTGCCTTCATGCGCTCGGGTTGCCCTATGCCAGCGATGCCGCGGTGGACTTCGCCGACCGTAGCATGGAGCAGGTGTGCTACCACGCCTACACGGCCTCCTCGGCGCTGGCGCGCGAGCGCGGCCGCTATGCCAGCTTCGAGGGCAGCCTGTGGGACCGGGGCATCCTGCCGCACGAGTCCCTCGAGCTGCTGGCGGCGGAGCGTGGCGGGCATCTGGAGGTCGATCGCGAGGCCCGGCTGGACTGGCTGGCCCTGAAGGCACGCATCGCGCGCGACGGCATGCGCAACTCCAACTGCGTGGCGATCGCGCCCACCGCCACCATCGCCAACATCGTCGGGGTGTCGGCCAGTATCGAGCCGGCCTATCAGAACCTGTACGTGAAATCGAACCTGTCGGGCGAATTCACCGTGGTGAACACGGCGCTGGTGCGCGAGCTCAAGGCGCTCGGCCTGTGGGACGCGGTCATGGTGGCCGACCTCAAGTACTACGACGGCTCGCTGGCGCGCATCGACCGGGTGCCCGACGAGATCCGGGCGCGGTACGCCACCGCCTTCGACATCGATCCGGTGTGGCTGGTGGAGGCCGCGGCGCGGCGGCAGAAGTGGATCGATCAGGCCCAGTCGCTCAACCTGTACCTGGCCATGCCCTCGGGCCGCAAGCTCGACGCCCTGTACACGCTGGCGTGGACGCGCGGACTCAAGACCACCTACTACCTGCGCACCCTCGGCGCCAGCCAGGCCGAGCAGGCCGGCGGGCGGGACGCGGAACCGGGAGGCGCGGTGTGCCGCATCGACAACCCGGACTGCGAGGCCTGCCAATGAGTACGATGCGTTTCGACGACTGGGACCGGTGCGTCACGCCGCCCGATGCCGCCGCGCCGGGCCAGACGTCCCTGGCGCCGGTCGATGCGGCCGACAAGCGCATCGTCAACGGCCAGGCCGACATCAACCAGCTGGCGCCGTTCAAGTATCCGTGGGCCTGGGCGTTCTTCCTCAAGGCGAACCGCAACCACTGGACGCCGCTGGAAATCGGCATGGCGCAGGATGTGCACGACTACCACCATCGCCTCAGTGACGCGGAGCGCCATGTGTTCTCCAACGTGCTGGCCTATCTGACCACCTCCGACATCCTCGCCATGCGCAACATCGGCCTGGCGGTGATGGAGAAGATGAGCGCGCCCGAGCTGCAGATCTACCAGGCGCGCCAGGTGTACGAGGAGGCCCTGCACACGTGGACCTACCAGCACTGCATCGAGAGCATCGGCCTCGATCAGCAGGAGATCTACAACCGCTACCGGGTGATCCCCGAGATCCACGGCAAGATCGCCCTGGCCAATCGCCGTCTGGCGCGGGTGCTGCGCTCGGACCTGGATCTGGGCGATCGCGACAACCTGCACGAGTTCGCCCTGTCGTACTTCTTCTTCGCGGTGATCTTCGAGGGCTGCTGGTTCTACAACGGCTTCACGCCCATCTTCGCGCTGCAGCGGCGCGGCCTCATGAAAGGGGCGGCGGAGCAGTTGCAATACATCATGCGCGACGAGGTGCTGCACTGCGCCTTCGGCATCCGCGTGGTGCGCGAACTGCTCAGGGAGGAGGGGCTCGAACTCGATCCGCAGGCGCTGGCCACCCTGTGGACGGAGGCCGAGGCCGCGGAGCGTGCCTATGCCGGCTATGTGCTGCGCGACCCCATCCTGGGCTACAACGCCGAGCTGCATACGGCCCAGTTCCGCTTCATCGCCAACCGCCGGGCACGCCAGGTGGGCGTGGCGGAGCCGTTTCCCGGTGCCGAGAATGTGTTGCCCTGGCTCGACGAGCAGGCCAATCTGCGCAAGGAGAAGAACTTCTTCGAAACCCGGGTGACCGAATACCAGACCGGCGGGGCGCTGGTGTGGGACTGATGCCGGCGTCGCCCGGCTGCACAGGGAGGAATCGCCATGCAACCGCGTATCACCGTCATCACCCTCGGCGTCGAGGATCTCGAGGCCGCTTTGCGCTTCTATCGCGACGGGCTGGGGTTTGCGACCGAGGGCATCATCGGCCGGGAATTCGACCACGGCGCGGTGGTGTTCATCGACATGCAGCCCGGGCTGCGTCTGGCCCTGTGGCCGCGCGCGAGCATCGCCCACGACACCGGTCTGGCGGTCGGTGCCGCGAGCCCGACCGAGATGACGCTGGGGCACAACGTGAGTACGGCGGGCGAGGTCGATGCGGTCATGGCGGCGGCCGCGGCGGCCGGCGCGACCATCGTCAAGCCGGCGCACGATACCTTCTGGGGCGGCTACGCCGGCTACTTTCAGGACCCGGACGGCCATCTGTGGGAGGTGGTGTGGAATCCGGCCTGGGCTGCGCCGGCCGACTGAATCCGGCCCAGGGGGCACTCACACCAGTGCCCGGATCACCCCCAGCAACACGACCACCACCAGCCCGAGCACGATCGACAGCCCCTTCCAGAAGCGCACCGGGTTGCGCTCGATGAGCGGGGTGTGGCCGCGGGTGCGGAAGGCGCTGTTGGGCTGCTTGAGATCGGTGATGAACTCCGAGAGCGACTCGTAGCGCTTGTCCGGCAGCGGATGCACGGCCTTGCGCAGGGCCTCGTCCATCCACGCCGGGATGGGGTGATCGTCGTCCAGTGCCGAGCGGTAGCGCAGGCGCTGCTGCGCGGCGCGGGTGGTGGCGCGGGCCACGGTGGCGCCGTAGGGCAGGTGGCCGGTGAGCATCTGGTAGGCGATGACGCCGAGCGAGAACAGGTCCGAGCGCGGGTTGCCGCCGTCGCCGGTGAAGTATTCGGGCGCGGCGTACTGGTGGGTGCCGAGGATGTCCCGGGGGTCGTGCCCGGCGGCCAGCTCGGACAGGCCGGCCACGTGGGTGGAGCCGAAGTCGATGATCTTGGCGGTGCCGTGGGCGTCGATGATGATGTTCTCGGGGCGCAGGTCCTGGTGCAGCATCTCCTTGCGATGAAAGGCCTGCAGGCCGCGCGCGATCTGCGCGACGATGTCGCGCACCGCCGCCAGCTCGGGGCGCGGGTTGTCGCGCATCCACTGGGCCAGCGTGATGCCCTCGACGTATTCCATCACCACATACACATAGGCCTGCGCGCGACGGCGCGGATGGGGCTTGAGCACATGGGCGTTGTCGAGCCGGCGCGCGACCCATTCTTCCATGAGGAAGCGTTCGAGATAGGCCGGGTCTTCGCGCATGTCGAAGGACGGGGTCTTGAGCGCCAGCAACTCGCCGGTGTCGAGGTCGCGCGCCAGGAAGATGTGGCTGCGGTGGCTGGCATGGATCTGGCGAATGATCTCGAAGCCGTCGAACATCATGCGCGCCTCGAGCTGGGGCGGCAGCTTCAGCTCGCCGAGCTGGCGCTGGATCTCGTTGGCGTGGGCGAGCGGCACGCTGTCGACGCGGACGATGAGCGCGGTGAGGTTGTCGGTGCTGCCGGCGTCGAAGGCCGCTTGCACCGCCAGGCGCGCGGCCGCGTCCAGGTGATCGGCGTGCGTGCGGATGAGATCGATCAGGGTGGCGCTGTCGATGTGCTCGTAGACGCCGTCGGTGGCGAGGACGTAGGTGTCGCCGGGGTGCAGCGGCAGCGCCTGGTAGTCGATTTCCAGATGCGCGTCGATGCCCAGCGCGCGGGCCAGGTGGCTGTGCTCGCGGGAGACGAAGACGCGGTGGTCGCGGGTGAGTTGTTCCAGTGACCGCCCTGCCACGCGATAGATGCGCGCGTCGCCCACATGGAACAGGTGCGCGGTGTTGGATTTGAGCACCAGGGCGCTGAAGGTGCACACATAGCCCTTGTCGCGCTCGTAGCGGTATTCGCTGCGCCGCGTCTGCGCATGGAGCCAGGTGTTGGTGGCCCGCAGCACGCGCTCGGCGGCGGTGCGCACGGTCCACGCGTCGGAGGTGCAGTAGTAGTCGTCCAGGAAGCTCTTGATCGCCGACTCGGCGGCCTCCTGGCTCACCGTGCTGGAGCTGATGCCGTCGGCCAGCGCGACGGCGATGCCCTTGTGGGTCCGCTGGGGCTCGCTCGGCACCACGGCGCCATGGAAGTCCTGATTGATGGCCTTGCGACCCTTGGCCGAGTACTGCCCGATCGACACCGTGAGCGTCTGGTTCATGCGCGATTCCGACGTAAAAAAGCCTCAACCCCGACGGGGGTTGAGGCTTGCGAGCTTAGCGCCGATCAGGCGGTGGCGGGCACGCGCTTGGGTGCGGTGCGGGCATGCGTCGAGTACAGGGTCAGGCCGACGAAGGTCAGGCCGCCGACCACGTTGCCCAGCACGGTGGGGATCTCGTTCCAGATGAGGTAGTCCATGATCGAGAAGTTGCCGCCGAGCATCAGGCCGGAGGGGAACAGGAACATGTTCACCACCGAGTGCTCGAAGCCCATGTAGAAGAACAGCATGATCGGCATCCACATGGCGATGACCTTGCCCGACACCGAGGTGGACATCATGGCGGCGACCACGCCGGTGGACACCATCCAGTTGCACAGCATGCCGCGGATGAACAGGGTCAGCATGCCGGCGGCGCCGTGGGCCGCGTAGCCCAGGGTGCGGCCCTCGCCGATATGGCCGATGGCCACGCCCACCTTGTTGGGCTCGACGTCGAAGCCGTAGGTGACGATGATCGCCATGAACAGGGCCACGGTCAGGGCGCCGGCGAAGTTGCCGCAGAACACCAGGCCCCAGTTGCGCAGGATGCCGCTGGCGGTCACGCCCGGGCGCTTGTCGATGAGGGCCAGCGGGGCCAGGGTGAAGACCCCGGTCAGCAGGTCGAAGCCCATCAGGTAGAGCAGGCAGAAGCCCACCGGGAACAGGATTGCGCCGGCGAGCGGCTGGCCGGTCTGCACGTTGATGGTGACGGCGAAGGCCGCGGCCAGCGCCAGGATGGCACCGGCCATGTAGGCGCGGATGAGGGTGTCGCGGGTCGACATGAAGACTTTCGACTCTCCCGCGTCGATCATCTTGGTGACGAACTCACTTGGCAGTACGTAGGACATGGTGGTTGCTCCCGAGGTTGAACAGAACCGAAAACAAAAGGCGCCCGCCGTCGCACGGGCTGGGGGTATCCAGGCGGTGCGAAAGAAGGCGCCATTGCCAAAGTCGAACTCAGGGGAGAGAACACGTCACATGCTCGTCCCTGATCGGCGGGCCGTCGTTAGCCCTGTCGACCACTTCAAAGCATGTCCTGTGCCAAAGGGCGAACGCCCTGTTTTCAATAAGTTACGCGCTGTGTCGGGGGCGCGGTGCCGAGGCGCCCCGGCTCGCACGCGCAAAGATGGTGCGCGCGCTCAGGGGCCGGCACTGGATGGGGGCGCCCCGGCGTCACCGGCCGGGGCGCCCGCGAGGATGCCTTAATGCCAGCCGCCGCCCATCACCTTGTACAGGGTGACCTTGTTGCTCGCCTCGGTCAGGCGCACCGAGATGAGTTCCTGTTCGGCCGCGTACAGCGTGCGCTGGGCGTCGAGCTGGGTCAGGTAGCTGTCGAGGCCGCTCTGGTAACGCGCTTCGCTGAGGCGGAAGCCGTCGCGGGCCGAGTCCACGAGCGATTGCACCGCGTCGACCCGTTCGGCGATGGTGGCGCGGTCGGCGAGCGCGTCGGCCACTTCGCGGAAGGCGGTCTGGATGGCCTTCTCGTAGCTGGCCACGTTGATGTCGCGCTGCAGCTTCGCTACGTCGAGGCTGGCGCGCAGGGCGCCGGCGTTGAAGATGGGCAGGCTGACGCTGGGGATGAAGCTCCAGGCGCGGCTACCCGATTCGAACAGGCCGTCGAGGCTGGCGCTCGCGGTGCCGAAGCTGCCGGTGAGGCCGATGCGCGGGAAGAAGGCAGCCCGGGCCGCGCCGATGTTGGCGTTGGCGGCGCGCAGCTGGCGCTCGGCGCGCAGCACGTCGGGGCGCTGGGTCAGTACCTCGGAAGGCACGCCGGCGGGCAGTTCGGCCACCGGCTGCTTCACCTCGGCCAGTGAGGCCGGCAGCAGGCCGGCATCCACCGTCGTGCCGACCAGCAGCTCGAGCGCATTGCGGTCCTTGGCGACCTGCGCCCGGGTGGCGGCCAGGTCGGCGCGGGCGCGCGCGGCGGTGGTCTGCAGCTGGCTCAGGGCCAGGCGCGAGGCGGCGCCGAGGTCGAAGCTCTTGCGGGTGAGCTCCAGTGATTTGGCCTGCGTCTCGTAGGTGCGCTTCGACAGGTCGTAGCGGGCGCGGTCGGCCGCGAGCGTGAGCCAGGCGTTGGCGACCTCGGCCACCAGGCTGATGCGGGTGGCGCGCTGCGCTTCGGTCGTCGCCAGGTAGCTTTCCAGGGCCTGGTCCTGCAGGCTCTTGAGACGGCCGAACAGGTCGAGCTCCCAGCTCACGCCGAGGTCGACGCTGTACTGACGCGTGACCGCCGCATTGCCCGAGCTGGTGAGATCGCCGGGCGTGCGCCGGGCGGTCTCGCCGGCCTCGCCGGTCACCGCGGGGAAGCGGTCGGCACGCCGGATGCGGTACTGGGCGCGGGCCGACTCGATGTTGAGCGCGGCCACGCGCAGATCACGGTTGTTGGCCAGCGCCTGGGCGATGACCTGCTGCAGGCGCGGGTCGGTGAAGTAGTCCTGCCAGGCCAGATCGAGGGCCGCGGGGGCGTCGGCGGCGGTGGCCGTCGTGGTGTCGGCGGGCCACTGGGCGGCGACCGGCGCCGCCGGGCGCTGGTAGTCCGGCGCCAGCGAGGCGCAGGCGGACAGGCCGGCGGTGGCGAGGCAGGCGGTGAGCAGTCGCAGTCGGGTCATGGGGGGGCTCATGTCAGTGGGTCTCCCCGGCGGCGGGTGCCTGCGTGCCTTCGTCGGCCTTTTGGCCGCGGCTGAAGACGCGCTTGATCACCACGTAGAACAGGGGCACGAAGAAGATGCCGAGCGCGGTGGCGGCGATGGTGCCGCCGAGCACGCCGGTGCCGATGGCGTTCTGGCTGCCGGCGCCGGCGCCGGTGGACAAGGCCAGCGGCAGCACGCCGAAGCCGAAGGCCAGCGAGGTCATCAGGATCGGGCGCAGACGCATGCGCACCGCCTCGAGGGTGGCGGGGACCAGCGCCTTGCCGGCTTCCTCCATCTGCGCCTTGGCGAATTCCACGATCAGGATCGCGTTCTTGGCGGACAGGCCGATGGTGGCCAGCAGGCCGACCTGGAAGTAGATGTCGTTGGACAGGCCGCGCCCGGTGGCCGCCAGCACCGCGCCGAGCACGCCGAGCGGCACCACCAGCATCACCGCGAAGGGCACCGACCAGCTCTCGTACAGGGCGGCCAGACACAGGAACACCACCAGCAGGGAGAGCGCGTACAGCGCCGGTGCCTGGGAGCCGCTGCGCTGCTCCTCGAAAGAGGTGCCCGACCAGGTGTAGCCGATGCCCGGCGGCAGCTTGGCGACCAGCTCTTCGACCGCGGCCATGGCTTCACCGGACGACAGGCCCGGCGCCGCCTGGCCGAGGATCTCCATCGACGGCACGCCGTTGAAGCGCTCCAGACGCTGGGGACCGTAGGTCCATTTGGCGCGGGTGAAGGCGGAGAAGGGCACCATCTCGCCGTCGGCGTTGCGCACGTACCACTTGTCGAGATCGTTCGGTGTCATCCGTGCCGGTGCGTCGGCCTGCACATACACCTTCTTGATGCGGCCGCGATCGATGAAGTCGTTCACGTAGGTGCCGCCCCAGGCCGTGGCCAGGGTGTCGGTGATCGAAGCCATGCTCACGCCCAGCGCGCCGGCCTTCTGCAGGTCGATGTCCAGGCCCAGCTGGGCGGTGTCCTCCTGGCCGTTGGGGCGCACCGCGACCAGGCGCTTGTCCTGGGCGGCCATGCCGAGGAACTGGTTGCGCGCGGCGAGCAGGGCGTCGTGGCCGAGGCCGGAGCGGTCCTGCAGCTCGAGGGTGAAGCCGCCGGAGGTGCCCAGCTCGAGCACCGCCGGGGGCACGAAGGCGAACACCATCGCCTCGCGGATCTGCGAGAACGCGCCCATGGCGCGGCCGGCGATGGATTGCACGTCGGTGCCCGGCGCGGTGCGCTCGCTCCACGGCTTGAGGTTCACGAAGCCGATGCCCATGTTCTGGCCGCGCCCGGAGAAGCTGAAGCCGGCGACGGTGAACAGGGCGCGCACGGTGTCCTTCTCGTCTTCGAGGAAGTGCTTCTCGACCTTGCGCAGCACCGCCAGGGTGCGTTCCTGGGTCGCGCCGGTGGGCAGCACGATCTGGTTGAACATGATGCCCTGGTCTTCCTGCGGCAGGAAGGAGGTGGGCAGACGGGTGAACAGGGTGGCCAGGGCGCCGAACAGGAGCGCATAGATGAGCAGGAAGCGCAGGCTGCGCTTGAGGATGCCGCCCACCGCCGACTCGTAGTGGCGGGTGGCCCAGGCGAAGCGGTCGTTGAACCAGTGGAAGAAGCCGGAAAACAGGCCGCCTTCGCCATGCTCGTGCCCCTTTTCCACCGGCTTGAGCATGGTGGCGCACAAGGCCGGGGTGAACACGATGGCCACCACCACCGACAGCGCCATGGCCGAGACGATGGTGATGGAGAACTGGCGGTAGATGACCCCGGTGGAACCCCCGAAGAAGGCCATGGGCACGAACACCGCGGCGAGCACCAGGCCGATGCCGATCAGGGCGCCGGTGATCTGGCCCATGGAGCGCTTGGTCGCCTCCTTGGGTGGCAGCCCCTCTTCGGTCATGACGCGTTCGACGTTTTCCACCACCACGATGGCGTCGTCCACCAGCAGGCCGATGGCCAGCACGATGCCGAACATGGTCAGGGTGTTGATCGAGAAGCCGAAGGCCGCCATGGCACCGAAGGTGCCCAGCAGCACCACCGGCACCGCGATGGTGGGGATGATGGTGGCGCGGAAGTTCTGCAGGAACAGGTACATCACCAGGAACACCAGGGCCACCGCCTCGACCAGGGTCTTGACCACCTCCTCGATGGAGATCTTCACGAAGGGCGTGGTGTCGTAGGGGATCACGTACTTCACCCCGGGGGGGAAGTAGTGCGACATCTCGTCGAGTGTCGAGCGGATGCGGTTGGCGGTGTCCAGCGCGTTGGCGCCCGCGGCCAGGCGGATGCCGAGGCCGGCGGCCGGCTGGCCGTTGTAGCGGGCCACGGTTTCGTAGCTCTCGGCGCCGATTTCCACCCGCGCCACGTCGCGCAGGCGCACTTCGCCGCCGTCGGCCGCGCTGCGCAGCAGGATGTTCTCGAACTGCTCCGGGCTCTGAAACCGGCTCTGCGCGGTGATCGTGGCGCTGAAGCCCTGGCCCGGTACCGCTGGCGCGCCGCCGAGCTGACCGGCCGACACCTGGGTGTTCTGGGCCTCGACGGCGGCCTTCACGTCACCCGGGGTGAGGCGGAAGTTGTTGAGCTTGGCCGGGTCGAGCCAGATGCGCATGGCGTACTGGGAGCCGAACACGGTCACCTCGCCGACGCCGTCCACCCGGGAGATGGTGTCCTGCACCGAGGAGACGAGGAAGTCCGACAGGTCGGTGCCGTTCAGGCGCCCGTCCTCGGACACGAAGCCGGCCACCATGAGGAAGTTGCGCGCCGACTTGGCCACCGTCACCCCCTGCTGCTGCACCGCCTGGGGCAACAGCGGCAGGGCGGTCTGCACCTTGTTCTGCACCTGCACCTGGGCGATGTCGGGATTGACGCCGGCGTCGAAGGTCAGCGTCACCGTCACGTTGCCGAAGGAGTCGGTGTTGGAGCTCATGTAGAGCAGACCGTCCAGGCCGGTGAGCTTCTGTTCGATGACCTGGGTGACCGAATCCTCGGCGGCCTTGGCGGAGGCGCCCGGATAGCGCGCGTTGATGGCGACGGCCGGGGGCGCGATGGACGGATACTGGGAGACCGGCAGCTCCAGGATGGACAGGGCGCCAGCCAGCATGATGACGATGGCGATCACCCACGCGAAGATGGGGCGATCGATGAAGAATCGGGCCATGGTCAGTGCCTCACTTCGCGCCGGCGGCTGCGCCGGCTGCCGGTGCCTCGGCGTCGGCCGGCTGGGCATTCACGACCGCGCCCGGGCGCACCTTCTGCAGCCCGGCGACGATGACCCGGTCGCCCGACTTGAGCCCGTCGGTGACCACCCAGGCGTCGCCCACCGAGCGTTCGGCGGTGATCGGGCGTACCGCGACCTTGCTGTCGGCGTCCACGATCATCACCTGGGGCTGGCCGCGCGCATCGCGGACGACCGCCTCATGGGGCACGAGGAAGGCATCGACCGCCTCGCCCTGCTGCAGGCGGGCGCGCACGAACATGCCCGGCAGCAGTTCGCCGTCCGGATTGGGGAACTCGGCGCGCAGGGTCACGCTGCCGGTGCTCTTGTTGACCGTGACCTCGGAGAAGGCCAGCTTGCCGGCGTGGGCGTATTCGCTGCCGTCCTCGAACACCAGCGACACCGGCACCGTGGCCGTGTTCGCCTTCACCTTGCCACTCGCGATCCGCAGGCGCAGCGCGCGCAGCTCGGTGGTGGACTGGGACAGGTCGACATAGATGGGATCGAGCTGGGAGATCGTCGCCAGCGCGCTGGCCTGGTTGGCGGTGAGCAGCGCGCCCGGGGTGACCGAGGAGCGGCCGATGTGGCCCGAGATCGGGGCGTTGATATGGGTGTAGTCGAGGTTGATGCGGGTCTCGTTGAGCTTGGCCTTGGCCGCTGCCACGTCCGCCTCGGCCTGCTTCAGTGCGGCCTGGGCGTCCTCATTGGTCTGGGCGCTGATGGCCTCCACCTTGGCCAGTCGGGTATAGCGCCTGGCGGTCAGGCGCGCGTTGCCCAGCGTGGCCTCGGCGCGCGCCAGCGCGGCCTTGGCGCTCTCGACGGCAGCCCGATAGGTGGCCGGGTCGATCTGGTACAGCGGCGCGCCGGCCTTGACCGTGCTGCCCTCCTTGAACAGGCGCTTCTGGAGAATGCCGGTGACCTGCGGCCGGATCTCCGCCTCCAGATAGGGCGATGTGCGCCCTGGTAGCTCGGTCACCACCGGCACCGCGGCCGAGTGGACCGTCGTCACGCTGACGGCGGGCTTGGGTGCGCCACCGCCGGGGCCGCCCTGGGCGCCGGATTTCTCGCTGCAGGCGCTCAAGGCGAGCAGGGCGAGGGACGCGACGACGGCCAGTTGCTGCGGGCGAAGGGACTGGGTGCGCATGGGATGCCTCGTGGAAGCGGAAGGAGGGTGTTGGGGTTGGAGGGGCATGTTTAGAGCGTTTATTCTAGTTCGAACGTTCATTCTATGTTAGCCTGTGGCTGGGTTCAAGCCGCGTGCATAGGCATTCGGAGATCTTTACCTGAATTTTCCAATGACAGACATGACACCCGAGCAATCCGTTCCCGGTTGCGGTTCGCGCGCCGATGTCCGGCGGGAGCAGATCCTCGCCGCCGCCGAGGCCTGTTTCCGTACCCACGGCTTCCATGGCGCCAGCATGTCCAAACTGTGCGCGCAGGCCGGTATGAGTCCGGGGCACGTCTATCACTACTTCGAGAGCAAGGAAGCGATCATCGAGGGCATCGTCCGGCGCAAGGCGGACGCGATCCTGGCCCGGGTCGAGGCGACCCGCAACGCGCCCAATGTGCTCGACGCGACCCTGGAGCGGGCCGGCGAGGGCATTGCCGACAAACTGGATCCCGACTTCGCCGCGCTGGAACTGGAGATCGTCTCGGAGGCCTGCCGCAACCCGCGCGTGGCCAGGATCGTTCGCGATTCCGACCATGAGGTGCTGAGCAACTTCACCGAACTCGTGCTCGGCCTGCGTCGCGATCTGGGGCACGAGGACAGCAAGGAAACCCTCGACGCCCTGGTGGACATGATCGCCATCCTCTTCGACGGCATCACCGTCCGCGGCATCCGCCACCCCGAGATGGACCGCGAGCGCGTCGTCGCCCTGTTCGAAAAGACGCTGCGCTTCCTGATCGTCGAGTGGCGCTGAGGGCGCCGAAGCCGTAAACGGACAAGGGCCCGCACATCGGCGGGCCCTTGGTGTTTCTGGTGGTGATGGGCTCCGAACCGCCGATTCCGGACGACTGGAGCGTCTGCGTCGTGGCGTGTCGCCCCAGGGAGCGGGCGTGGCTGACACGAGTTGACACGTGTAACGCTACGCTATACTTTCGGACGCATGATCAAGGGCTTCCTGCATAGAGGGCTGAAGGCGTTCTTCGAGACCGGCAGCAAGGCCGGCATTCAACCGCACCATGCGCCCAAGCTGGCGCGGCAATTGGCCAGACTGGATGCGGCTCAGGCACCCGAGGACATGAATCTGCCCGGTTGGCGGCTCCATCCGCTGACGGGGGCCCTCGCGGGCCATTGGTCGGTAACGGTGAACGGAAACTGGCGTCTGACGTTCCGGTTCGAGGGCGAGGACGCGATTCTGGTCGATTACCAGGATTACCATTGAGAGGACATGCACATGAACGCGATGCACAACCCACCGCACCCTGGTGAAACCCTGCGTGAAGACGTGTTGCCCGAACTCGGTCTGACCGTCACGGATGCGGCCAGGCAACTTGGCGTGACCCGTGCCGCACTGTCCAGGGTGCTGAACGGGCACGCCGCGATTTCGCCGGAAATGGCGCTGCGTCTGGAGGGGTGGCTCGGCGTCGAGAACGGCGGCCGTGCGGATGTCTGGGTCCGGCAGCAAGCGGCATACGATCTCTGGAAAGCCCGCCAGGCCGGCATGCCCGCCGTCACCAAAGCGCCATTGATGGCTGCGTGACCGCGTCGTTCGGTTGCCTGCCGGAGTCAGGCTGCGCGGGCTGCAAGGCAGAATGTGCTTCACGTCACGGCTGGACCAGATCGCGCCGTTTCCGAGAATCCGTCGATTGGCGCGCACGATGAACACGGCGCGGGCAGCTGAGCCAACGTGTTCAGCGCGGCAGTTGCAATGGCGCCGCCGTGGATCGGCAGTGTTCCGGCGACACCGCGTTGACGACGCTACGCAAGCAATCAAGCCGTCCAGGAAACCCGAGGCGATTCATCGTGCTATCGGCCTGAACCCTGGCGGTCGTTCCGTGGCCGCTTGGCAAAAGAAAAGGGCCCGCACATCGGCGGGCCCTTGGTGTTTTTGGTGGTGATGGGCGGAATCGAACCGCCGACCTATGGGTTATGAATCCATCGCTCTAACCGTCTGAGCTACATCACCACGAAGCCCGGCATAATACGAAGCTTCCCGTTGTGGCGTCAACACTTTCGTGCCTGCGCGGGCATCCTCGCGGGCGAGCGTTTGCCTGCCAATAGCCCCGTCTAATCAGGCGCTTGCATTGACTTTTTCGGGGCCATCGGGGAAGATCTGCGCCTTACCGTAACCCGTTTCGCCGTGTGCGAAGCCGTTCCCCGAGCCCGCCTTGATCGTTCGTCTCTTCCTGTCCCTGGCCGTCATCGTGGCCGCACTCGTGTCGCCGACGGCCGGTGCGCAGACGGTGCGCCAGTTGCCGGCGGATCTGGTGGTGACCACCATGAAGGCCAATGGCGGGTCGGTGGTGTTGCTGGGCGACAAGCGGGTGAGCCTGTCGCCGGCGGCGCAGATCCGCGGCGCGAACAACCTGCTCATCCTGCCTTCGTATCTTTACGGAGCATTCCGGGTGGGCGTGAAGCAGGACCATCAGGGCCTGGTGAACCGCATCTGGATTCTCACCGACGCGGAATACCGGTCGCTGACGCAGAAGAAGTGATCCCATGAGCAACAAGAAGGTTTTCATCCGCACCTTCGGGTGCCAGATGAACGAGTACGATTCGGACAAGATGGTCGACGTGCTCGGTGCCCGGGAAGGCCTTACCAAGACCGACAACCCCGAAGAAGCCGACGTGATCCTGTTCAACACCTGCTCGGTGCGCGAGAAGGCGCAGGAGAAGGTGTTCCACGACCTCGGCCGGATCAAGCATCTGAAGCAGGCCAACCCGAACCTGATCATCGGCGTCGGCGGTTGCGTGGCCAGCCAGGAGGGCGAGGCCATCGTCCAGCGCGCGCCCTATGTGGATCTGGTGTTCGGCCCGCAGACCCTGCATCGGCTGCCGCAGCTGATCGCCCAGCGCAAGCAGTCGGGGCGTTCGCAGGTCGATATCTCCTTCCCCGAGATCGAGAAGTTCGACGCCCTGCCGCCGGCGCGGGTGGAGGGGGCGAGCGCCTTCGTGTCGATCATGGAAGGCTGCTCCAAGTACTGCACCTTCTGCGTGGTGCCCTACACCCGGGGCGAGGAGGTGTCGCGTCCGCTGGACGACATCCTCACCGAGGTGGCGACGCTGGCCGACCAGGGCGTCAAGGAGGTGACCTTGCTGGGCCAGAACGTGAATGCCTGGCGTGGCACGCTCACCAAGAGCGGCACCGAGACCGGCGATTTCGCCTTCCTGCTCGAGTGCGTGGCGGAGATCCCCGGCGTCGAGCGGCTGCGCTACACCACCTCGCACCCGCGCGAGATGACCCCGCGCATCGTCGAGGCCTACGGCAAGATTCCGGCGCTGGTCTCGCACCTGCACCTGCCGGTGCAGTCCGGCTCGGACCGGGTGCTGGCGGCCATGAAACGCGGCTACACCGCGCTGGAATACAAGTCGCTGGTGCGCAAGCTGCGCGCGGTGCGCCCCGACCTGTCGCTGTCTTCGGATTTCATCGTCGGTTTCCCGGGCGAGACCGAGGCGGATTTCGACAAGACCATGAAGCTCATCGACGAGGTCGGTTTCGACGCCTCGTTCAGCTTCGTCTATAGCGCACGTCCCGGCACGCCGGCGGCGGATCTGGAAGACACGGTGCCCCAGACGGACAAGCTCAAGTGGCTGTCACGCCTGCAGAAGCGCATCGAGGAACAGGTGCAGGTCATCAGCGAATCGATGGTCGGCAGCGTGCAGCGCATCCTGGTCGAGGGGCCGTCCAAGAAGAACGCGGACGAGCTGGCCGGGCGCACCGAGAACAACCGGGTGGTGAACTTCGCCGGTCATCCGCGCCTGATCGGCCAGTTCGTCGAGGTGAGCATCACCTCGGCGCTGCCGCACAGCCTGCGCGGGCAGATCGTGACGCGGGAATCGTAAGTTGCCGAAAACCCTCGATATCCTGCTCGAGCCGCTGGACAACGAGCGACTGTCCAACCTGTGCGGCACGCTGGACGAAAACCTGCGCCAGATCGAGACCGCCTACGACGTGTCCATCTCCCGCCGCGGGGAGCATTTCGCCCTGCGCGGTCATCCTTCGCAGTCGGTGCTGGCGCACAAGGCGCTGAAGCACTTCTATGCCCAGGCGGACGAGCACCTGACCGTCGACGACATCCAGCTCGGTCTGGTCGAACTGGCCAATCTCAGCCAGGCCAGCCAGAGCGCGCCGGCCCTGCTCACCCGCAAGAGCGATCTGCACGGGCGCACGCCGCGCCAGGTGCAGTACCTGCGCCAGATCCAGGACTTCGACATCACCTTCGGGGTCGGCCCGGCCGGCACCGGCAAGACCTTTCTGGCGGTGGCCAGCGCGGTCGACGCGCTTGAACGCGAGCATGTGGAGCGCATCATCCTCACCCGTCCGGCGGTCGAGGCCGGCGAGCGGCTCGGCTTCCTGCCCGGCGACCTGAGCCAGAAGGTCGACCCCTACCTGCGTCCGCTCTACGACGCGCTCTACGACCTGCTCGGCTTCGAACGCGTGGGCAAGCTGTTCGAGAAAGGGGCGATCGAGATCGCGCCGCTGGCCTTCATGCGCGGGCGCACCCTGAACCATTCCTTCATCATCCTCGACGAGGCGCAGAACACCACGCCCGAGCAGATGAAGATGTTCCTCACACGCATCGGCATCGGCGCCAAGGCGGTGGTGACCGGCGACCTGACCCAGGTGGACCTGCCGCGCGGCACCCGCAGCGGCCTGCGCGAGGCGGTGGACGTGCTCTCCAACGTGCGCGGGATCGCCTTCACCGAGTTCCTGCGCGAGGACGTGGTGCGCCACCCGCTGGTGGCGCGCATCGTCGAAGCCTACGAAAAGAGCGCCCGCCGCCGCGAGCGCGAACAGGCGCGCAAGCGCAAGGAAGACGACACCCATGACCCAGCGTGACCGCCCGATGTTCAGCACGGTGGATGCGGCGGGGCGCCGCCGCCCCCTCAAGGCCGAGGCGATCGAGCTGCAGTGGCCGGACGGCCGCCGCCTGACCCTCGCCCTGCCGCCGAAGGCCTGGGCCGATCTCGAGCTCATGGCCGAGGCGCCCGAGGGCACGCCTGTCATCCAGATGCAATCGGCGTCATGCAACCTGCTCAACCTGCGCGTGGTGGCGATGCACGACACGGTCGACCCCGATGCGCCGGTGGTGCCGGCGCACCTGGACATGCAGATCGACAACTGCGTGCCCAAGGCCGAGGACGACAAGACGCTGCGCCCGCGCAAGCGCGACATCCGCGCCTGGGCGCAGTCCGCGCTGGGGCAGGATGCGGTGGTGGGCGTGCGCCTGGTGGGCGAAACGGAAGGGCGCGAGCTCAACCGCGACTATCGCGGCAAGGATTACGCCACCAACGTGCTGACCTTCGTCTACGATGAAACGGACGGCGTGCTCAGCGGCGACCTGGTGATCTGCCTGCCGGTGGTGATCCGCGAGGCGCAGGCGCAGGGCAAGACGGTGGCCGATCACTTCGCGCATCTGGTGGTCCATGGCATGCTGCATCTGCAGGGGCTCGACCACGAGGACGAGGAGGAAGCCGCCCTGATGGAAGGGCTGGAAGTGGACATCCTGGCCCGCCTGGGCATCGCCAACCCCTACGAGGCATCATGACGCGCCGGGGGATCTTGGATGTGTGCGTGCGCCGCGCGCCCACATCCCAGCTCCCTGGACCAGACACCCTGAATGGATAGTTCCCCGAGTCGACCTAGTTTGCTTGACCGCCTCTCTGCCTTGCTCTCGCCCGAGCCCGAGGACAGGGAGGACCTGATCGAACTGCTGCATTCGGCCTTCGAGCGCAATCTGCTCGACGGCGATGCCCTCTCCATCATCGAAGGCGCCCTGCAGGTTTCGGAAATGCAGGTGCGCGACGTGATGATCCCGCGTGCGCAGATGGACGTCATCCATGTGGACGACACCATGGAAGAGATCGCCAACGCCGTGATCGACGCGGCCCACTCGCGCTTTCCGGCGGTGGGCGAAAATCGCGACGACGTGCTCGGCATCTTCATGGCCAAGGACCTGCTGCGCTATTTCGCCGGACGCGAGTTCGACCTGCGCGACATGCTGCGCCCGGCGATCTTCGTGCCCGAATCCAAGCGCCTCAACGTGCTGTTGCGCGAGTTCCGCGTCAGCCGCAACCACATGGCCATCGTCGTGGACGAATACGGCGGCGTGGCCGGCCTGGTGACCATCGAGGACGTGCTCGAGCAGATCGTCGGCGACATCGAGGACGAGTTCGACTTCGACGAGGTCGAAGACAACATCCGCCTCGACCATGCCGGTCGCTACCGGGTCAAGGCCACCTGCGAGATCGAGGACTTCAACACCGCGTTCGAGAAGCAGTTCGACGACGAGGAGTTCGATACCGTCGGCGGGCTGGTGATCCGGCAGCTCGGGCGCCTGCCCAAGCGGGGCGAGATCGTGATCATCGACGGCCTGCGCTTCCAGGTGCTGCGGGCCGACAGCCGGCGGGTGCACACCCTGCTGGTGGACAAGGCTCCCGAGCCGGAGGCCGAAGCGGCCGACTGATCCCGATCCGCATGCGTCTGCGCCACCTCATCCTGGCGATGCTCGCCGGCGCCGCCACGGTGCTCGGCTTCGCGCCCTTCCTGCTGTTCCCGCTGCCGCTGGTGACCCTGGCGGTGCTGTTCGGCCTGCTCGCCGGCTGCCGTCGTGCTGGCGAGGGCTTCGCGCTCGGGCTCGCCTGGGGCCTGGGCTGCTTCGTGGCCGGCATCTCCTGGCTGTACGTGGCGCTGCATCGTTTCGGCGGCATGCCGGGCCCGATCGCGGCGGCGTGCATCTTCCTGTTCGCCGCTTACCTGGCCCTGTGGCCGGCGCTGTCCGCCATGGCCTTCGTGCGTCTGCGCGCGCACCGAGCCTGGCGCGACGCGCTCCTGGCCGGGGGCGTGTGGGTGCTGGGCGAGTGGCTGCGCGGCTGGGTGTTCACCGGCTTTCCGTGGCTGTCCATCGCCAACTCGCAGACGCCGCCGAGCCCGCTGGCCGGCTTCTTCCCGCTCGTGGGCGTCTATGGCGTGGGGGCGCTGCTCGCCATGCTCGCCGCGGGGTTGGGGCTCATGCTGCGCAAGGGGCCGGGGCGGCTGGGGCCCTGGTGCATCGCTACCGTCCTGATCCTGGGGAGTGGCCAGGCCCTGCGGTCGGTGCGCTACACCGAACCGGCCGGGGCGCCGCTCCGGGTCGCCCTGATCCAGACCAATGTCGAGCAGGACCTCAAGTGGCAGCCCGAGCGCCTGCGCCAGTGGCTGGACCTCAACCTGCAGCTGGTGCGCGAGCATCCCGCCGACCTGGTGGTGCTGCCCGAATCGACCCTGCCGATGCTGGCCGACCGGCTGCCGCCCGGGTATCTGGAGCAACTGGGCGCGGCCGCCGGAGGCGGCACGGTCGTCGCCGGCGTGTTCATGCGCGATACCGCGGAACACATCTACAACGCCGCCGTCAGCCTCGGCGCCCGTCCCGGCCAGCACTATGCCAAGCACCATCTGGTGCCCTTCGGCGAGTATTCTCCGCCCACCTTCGGCTGGTTCTACCGGCTCGCCAAGATTCCCATGTCGGACCAGACGGCGGGGGCGGCGGATCAGCCGATGATGGCGGTCGCCGATCAGCGCCTGGCCCTCAATATCTGCTACGAGGACGTGTTCGGCAACCAGATCCGTCGCCGTGCGGGCGACGCCACCGTCCTGGTGAACCTCTCCAACCTGGCCTGGTACGGCGACTCCTTCGCCCAGCCGCAGCACCTGCAGATGGCCCGGGTGCGCGCCATCGAGACCGGACGGCCGATGCTGCGCGCCACCAACACCGGCATGACCGCGGCGATCGCCCCGGACGGCACGGTGGCGGCGGTGTTGCCGGCGTTTACCCGCGATGTGCTCGAAACGCAGGTGCAGGGCATGACCGGCACCACCCCGTACATGCGCTGGGGCGATGCGCTGGCGCTGGCCCTGGCCGGACTCATGGTCGTGCCGTCGGCGCTGCGCCGCGGGCGCCGACGCCGATCGTCGACCTAGGTCAACGTCCCGCCGCCATGGGGCAGTAGCATGGTGGCATGGACCCGACGCTCCGCCCGCCCGACGACGATACCCCCCATCCGTGGCATGCCCACGGGGTGGAGAGCGTGTCTGCGCGCCTGGCCACCGACGTCCATCACGGCCTGGACCATGAAGAAGCCCGGCGCCGGCTTGGCGTGCACGGTGTCAACCGCCTCTCGCAGCCGCCCGGGCGCGGTCCCGTGCGCCGGCTGCTGCTGCAGTTCCATCAGCCCCTGATCTACATCCTGCTGCTCTCCGGGGCCGCCGCCGCGGTGTTGGGCGAGTGGGTCGACGCCGCGGTCATCTTCGGCGTGGTGCTCGTCAATGCGGTGGTCGGCTTCATTCAGGAAGGGCGGGCCGAGCAGGCGCTGGCGGCCCTGGCGCGGACGGTGTCCAGCGAGGTGAGCGTGCAGCGCGGCGGCGCCCGCCATCGCCTCGACGCGGCGCACCTGGTCCCGGGGGACGTGGTCCACCTGGCCGCGGGCGACCGGGTGCCCGCCGATGTGCGCATCGCCCATGCTGCCGGGCTGCAGGCGAGCGAAGCGGCGCTGACCGGCGAGTCGGCGGCGGTGGCCAAGCACAGCGCGGCCTTGCCCGCGCCGACCCGGGTGGCCGAGCGCAGCAACATGGCCTTTGCCGGCACCCTGGTGGTGGCCGGCCAGGGCCGGGGCCTGGTGGTGGCTACGGGTGATGCCACCGAGACCGGACGCATCGCGCAGATGCTCGCCGGCACCGAGGCCCTCGAGACCCCGCTGACCCGGGCCATGGGGCGTTTTTCCAATCTGCTGCTGGTGGTGATCCTGGCGCTGGCGGCGATGACCTTCGCCCTCGGGCTGGCCCGTGGCGAGTCGGCGGTGGAGATGCTCATGGCCGCGGTGGCGCTGGCGGTCGGCGCAATTCCGGAAGGCTTGCCGGCGGCGCTCACGGTGACGCTGGCCATCGGGGTGGCGCGCATGGCACGCCGGCGCGCCATCATCCGGCGCCTGCCGGCGGTCGAGACCCTCGGCAGCACTACGGTGATCTGTTCCGACAAGACCGGCACCCTCACCGAGAATCAGATGACTGTCGAGTCGATCTATGTCGGTGGCCAGGTCTATGCGGTGTCGGGACGCGGCTACGCACCTGTCGGCCGGCTGAGCCGCGACGGCCTGCCGGTGCCCCTGTCGGGGGCGCTGCGCGAGTGCCTCGTGGCGGGGGT
Source organism: Nitrogeniibacter mangrovi (assembly GCF_010983895.1). Taxonomy (GTDB): domain Bacteria; phylum Pseudomonadota; class Gammaproteobacteria; order Burkholderiales; family Rhodocyclaceae; genus Nitrogeniibacter; species Nitrogeniibacter mangrovi. The sequence continues at coordinate 3,218,678 of NZ_CP048836.1, read as the reverse complement.
GCTGTGCAACGACGCGGCCTTGATCAAGCGGGACGGGGAATGGACGGTGGACGGCGACCCGACCGAGGGGGCACTGATCGTGGCGGCCCGCAAGGCCGGCCTCGACGAGGCCAGCATCGCTGCCGGATGCCCGCGCGTGGACGAGCTGCCCTTCGATGCGGTGCGCCAGACCATGGCCACGCGGCACCGGACGGATGCCGGGGCGGTGATCTTCGTCAAGGGCGCGCTGGAGCGGATCATCCCGCGCTGCGCCCGCATGCTCGACGCCGAGGGGCAGCCCGCGCCGCTGGACGCGTCGGCCATCGATGTGGCGGCCCAGCGCATGGCGGCCAGCGGGCTGCGGGTGCTCGCCTTCGCGCGGCTGAGCCCGGCGCCTCGACTCGCGTGCGACGCGGATGTGGCCGGCGATCTGAGCTTCATCGGCCTGCAGGGCATGATCGACCCGCCGCGCGCGCGGGCCACGGCGGCGGTCAAGGCCTGCCACCAGGCCGGCATCGAGGTGAAGATGATCACCGGCGACCATGGGCTCACGGCGCTGGCCATCGCGCGCCAGATGGGGATCGCGAACGACGACGACACGGTTGTGGTCGGCCGTGAACTGGCGGCCATGGATGAGATGCAACTGGCGGCCGCGGTGCGTTCGGTGCGGGTGTTCGCGCGCGTCGAGCCGGCCGAGAAGCTGCGCCTGGTGCGGGCGCTGCAGGCGCACCGGGCGGTGGTGGCGATGACCGGCGACGGGGTGAACGACGCGCCGGCCCTCAAGGCCGCCGACATCGGCGTCGCCATGGGGGCGGGCGGCACCGACGTGGCCAAGGAGGCCGCAGACATGGTGCTCACCGACGACAATTTCGCCACCATCGAGGCGGCGGTCGAGGTCGGCCGCGGGGTGTACGACAACCTGGTCAAGTTCATCACCTGGACCCTGCCCACCAATTTCGGCGAGGGGCTGGTGATCCTCGCCGCCATCTTCGCCGGTGTGACACTGCCGATCACGCCGCTGCAGATCCTCTGGATCAACATGACCACGGCGGTCCTGCTGGGCATGAGCCTGGCGTTCGAGCCGATCGAATCGGACGTGATGCACCGCGCGCCGCGTCCGCCGGGGCAGCCGATGCTCGACCGGGTGCTGGTCGGGCGCATCGTCCTCGTCGGGGTGGTCATGCTCGCTGGCGCCTTCGGCCTTTTCGTGCGCTGGTCGGGGCTCTCCGGCGATGTGGCGGTGGCGCGTAGCGTGGCGGTCAACGTGTTCGTGATGGTGGAGATCGTGTTCCTCTTCGCCTGCCGCAGCCAGCGCCGGCCGCTGTGGCGCATCGCCCCGTTCAGCAATAGCTGGGTGTGGGGCGGGGTGCTGGCGCAGGTGCTGCTGCAGGCCGCGTTCACCTACTGGGCGCCGATGCAGGCCGTGTTCGGCACCGCCGCCGTGCCGCCGGCCGCGTGGGCGGAGATCGTCGGCATCGGGCTGGTGGCGCTGGTGATCGTCGAACTCGAGAAGGCGATCCGGCGCCCCCATGACGCGTCGATGCGCAAAAGCGCCGCGCAGGCTTCGTCATCGGGCAAATAGCCAGTAAAATTGCGCTTTTGCTCCAACGCGGCGGGCCCACGCTCGCCGCCACGCTCATGACTGCAAACAAACCGACCTTTCAAGAAGTCATCCTGCGCCTGCAGAAATTCTGGGGCGAGCATGGCTGCGTGCTGCTCCAGCCCTACGATCTCGAGGTCGGCGCCGGCACTTCGCACACCGCCACCTTCCTGCGCGCCATCGGCCCCGAGCCGTGGAACGCGGCCTATGTGCAGCCCTCGCGCCGCCCCAAGGACGGGCGCTACGGCGAGAATCCGAACCGTCTGCAGCACTACTACCAATACCAGGTGGTGCTCAAGCCCTCGCCGCTGAACATCCAGGAGCTGTATCTGGATTCGCTGCGCGCGCTGGGCATCGACCCGATGGTGCACGACATCCGCTTCGTCGAGGACGACTGGGAGAACCCCACCCTGGGCGCCTGGGGCCTGGGCTGGGAGGTGTGGCTCGACGGCATGGAGGTGACCCAGTTCACCTACTTCCAGCAGGTCGGCGGCATCGACTGCAAGCCGGTGCTCGGCGAGATCACCTACGGCCTCGAGCGGCTGGCCATGTACCTGCAGGGCGTGGAGAACGTCTATGACCTGATCTGGTCGGTCGGGCCGGATGGCCGCGCGGTGACCTACGGCGACGTGTTCCACCAGAACGAGGTGGAGCAGTCCACCTACAACTTCGAACATGCCAACGTGGACTTCCTGTTCTCGCTGTTCTCCAACTACGAGAGCGAGGCCAAGCGGCTGATGGAGCAGAACCTGGCGCTGCCGGCCTACGAGATGGTGCTCAAGGCGGGGCACACCTTCAACATGCTCGATGCGCGCGGCGCCATCTCGGTGACCGAGCGCGCCGCCTACATCGGCCGCATCCGCAACCTGTCGCGCAGCGTCGCGGCGGCCTACCATGCCTCGCGCGAGGCACTCGGCTTCCCCATGTGCGACGAGGCCGACAAACCCAACAACAAGGAGGCCGCGTGATGTCCGACGCGACCCTGCTGGTCGAACTGCTGACCGAAGAGCTGCCGCCCAAGGCTCTGCCGCGCCTGGGTGAGACCTTCGCCCACACCATCCACAAGGAGCTCGTCGCCCGTGGCCTGGCCGCCCAGGACGCCGCCGTGCGCCCCTTCGCCTCGCCGCGCCGGCTGGCGGTGACCGTGGGCAAGGTGCTGTCCGAGGGCGCTGCGAAAGAGGTGACCGAGAAAATCATGCCGGTGTCGGTGGCGCTGGAGGCGGACGGTACGCCCAAGGCGCCGCTGCTCAAGAAACTCGCCGCCAAGGGCATCGCCGAGAGCGAGATCGCCCGCTTCGAGCGGCGCATGGACGGCAAGGCCGAGGCGCTTTTCTACACCTCGACGGTGCCGGGCGCGAAGCTCGACGAGGTGCTCTCCGACGCGGTGAGCGCCGCCGTCAAGGCGCTGCCGATTCCCAAGGTGATGCGCTGGGGCGCCGGGGACGCGCAGTTCGTGCGCCCGGTGCACAAGCTGGTGATGCTCCATGGCGACCGCGTGGTGCCGGGCCGGGTGCTGGATCTGGACGCCGGCAAGGTCACCCGCGGCCACCGCTTCATGAGCCGGGGCGAGATCGCGCTGGCCAATGCCGATGCCTACGAGGCCACGCTGCTGGCCGAGGGCAAGGTGGTGCCGTGCTTCGACGAGCGCCGCGCCAACATCGACAAGCAGCTGGTGGAAGAGGCCGCACGGCAGGGCGCGCTGCTGGGCGAGTACGGCGATCTGCTCGACGAGGTCGCTGCGCTGGTGGAGCACCCGACGGTGTATGTCGGCCAGTTCGACGAGGAGTTCCTCGCCGTGCCGCAGGAATGCCTGATCCTGACCATGCGTGCCAACCAGAAGTACTTCCCCCTGTTCGACGCCGACGGCACGCTGCTCAACCGCTTCCTGATCGTGTCCAACATGCATGTGCAGGACCCGTCCAACATCGTCCTCGGCAACCAGCGCGTGGTGCGCCCGCGTCTGGCCGATGCGCGTTTCTTCTTCGACACCGACCGCAAGCAGCCGTTGGCCAGCCGCGTCGAGCGGCTCGCCAACGTGGTCTATCACAACAAGCTCGGTTCGCTGCTCGAACGCGTCGAACGGCTCGAGACCCTCGCCGGTGCCGTCGCGCATCGGCTGGGCGCCGACCGCAGCGCGGCCCAGCGCGCCGCCCGCCTCGCCAAGGCCGATCTGGTGACCGAGATGGTCGGCGAGTTCCCCGAACTGCAGGGCACCATGGGCCGTTACTACGCGCTGCACGATGGTGAGGGCGAGGTCGTCGCCAATGCCATCGAGGCGCATTACCAACCGCGCTTTGCCGGCGACGCGCTGCCCGAGGGCAACGTGGCCGCCGCGGTGGCGCTGGCGGAAAAGCTCGACGCCCTGGTCGGCTTCTTCGGCATCGGTCAGCTACCGACTGGCGACAAGGATCCGTTCGGCCTGCGCCGCGCGGCCCTCGGCGTGCTGCGCATCCTCATGGAGACGCCGCTGCCGCTGGATCTGGCCGCCCTCATCGACGACGCCGCTGCCGGCTTCGCTGCCGGTGCGTTGAGCGAAGACCCGCGGGCGCCGTTGCAGGGCTTCTTCCAGGAGCGCCTGCGCAACCTGCTGCGCGATGCCGGCCATGCCCCCGAGGCGATCGACGCGGTGCTCGCGCTCGATCCGACCCGGATCGATCTGGTCCCGGCCAAGCTCGCCGCGGTGCAGGCCTTCCAGGCCCTGCCCGAGGCCGAGGCGCTGGCGGCCGCCAACAAGCGCATCGTCAATATCCTCAAGAAGGCCGACACGGTGCCGGGCGAGCCCGACGTGACCCTGTTCCAGGAAGCCGCCGAAAAGGCCTTGTTCGATCAGCTCAACGCCCTCGCGCCGCAGGTGCGTGCGCACTTCGACAACGAGGACTACACCGAATCGCTACGCTCGCTCGCCGGTCTGCGCGAGGCGGTGGACCGCTTCTTCGACGAGGTGATGGTGATGGCCGAGGAGCCGCTCATCCGCGCCAACCGCCTGGCCCTGCTCGGCGCCCTGGCGGGGCAGATGAACCGGGTCGCCGACCTGTCGCGGCTGTCGGTCTGAGCGCGCCGCGCGCGGAGTCGCCATGAAATTCATCGTGCTCGATCGTGACGGGGTCATCAACAAGGACTCCGACCAGTTCATCAAGTCGCCCGAGGAGTGGGAGCCGATTCCCGGCTCGCTCGAAGCGATCGCCCGGCTGAACCAGTCCGGCTGGCGGGTGGTGATCGCCTCCAACCAGTCCGGCGTCGGTCGCGGCCTGTTTGGCATGGACATGCTCAACGCGATCAACGGCCGCATGGTGGAGGCCCTGGCGCAGGTCGGCGGTCGGCTCGACGGGATCTTCTTCTGTCCGCATGCCGCCGATTCGACCTGCGACTGCCGCAAGCCCAAGCCGGGGCTGCTCAAGCAGATCGAATCGCGCTTCAATGTCGATCTGGGCGGGGTGCCCATCGTCGGCGACAGCCTGCGCGACATGCAGGCCGGCGCCGCGGTCGGCTGCGAGCCGTACCTCGTGCTCACCGGCAAGGGGGAGAAAACCCGCGACGACCCGGCCCTGCCGCCGGGCACCCATATCTATCCCGACCTCGCCGCCGTGGTCGACGCCTTGCTGGACTGAGACCCCGATGGCCCTGATTCGCTCCGCGCTGTTCGCGCTCGTGCTGCTCCTGATCACCCCGGTCTTCGCGGCCGTTGCGCTGCTCGTCACGCCGCTGGCGCCCCAGACCCGCTACCGGATCATCGGCGGGTGGACGAGCATCGCCATGTGGTTCATCCGTCACCTGCTCGGCATCCGCCACCGGGTGATCGGCACCGAGCATCTGCCCGACCGGCCCGCGGTGGCCTTGTGCAAGCACCAGTCCGCGTGGGAGACGATTGCCCTGCAACGCATCCTGCCGCCGATCTGCTTCGTGCTCAAGCGCGAGCTGCTGCGCCTGCCGTTCTTCGGCTGGGGGCTGGCGCGGATGCCGATGATCGCCATCGACCGGGCGGCGGGTAAGGACGCCCTGGCGCAGGTGGTCGAACAGGGTCGCGAGCGGCTCGCCGAAGGTTTCTGGGTGGTGGTGTTCCCCGAGGGGACGCGGGTGGCGCCGGGGACGACCCGGCGTTACAAGCCGGGCGGGGCCTGGCTGGCGTCGCACACCGGCGCGCCGGTGGTGCCGATCGCTCACAACGCGGGCGAGTTCTGGCGTCGCAACGCCTTCGTGAAGACGCCGGGCGAGATCGTGGTGAGCATCGGTCCGGTCATCGAGGGCGAGGGGCTGACGACCGAGGAAATCAACCGGCGGGCGGAGCAGTGGATCGAGGCGGAGATGCGCCGCCTGTTCCCGCATCACTATCCGGCCGAGGCCGCTTGAGTTCGCAGGTGTCGACGCGGGGCGGGTGACGGCTCGGACGCCGCTCCCGTCCTTCGTCATTGCCTGGGCGGCGGCGCGGCTTACGGCAACGAAGAACGGCCGATGTGTCTCGGACGAGCGGCTGTTCTCCGATCATTGGATGGGCGCTCTCGCCCACCCCGGACGGACGGGTCACGCCCAAAGAAAAAGCCCCGCACTTGCGGGGCTTTTTCGACTGGCAGGAAAGACCGATCAGGCGGCTTTCTTGGCAGCGGTGGTCTTCGGCGCAGCTTTCTGAGCGGTACCGACGGCCTTGACGGTGGCGTTGGTCGCGGCAGCCACGTTGGCTTCGGCGATCTCGGCAACCTGCTTGGCAGCCTTGCTCATGCTGTCGTAAGCCGAGTTGGCAGCAGCGATGGCGGACTTGACGGCGGCCACGGCCACGTCGGAGCCAGCCGGAGCGGACTTGGCAGCCTTGTCCAGCGCAGCGGCCACACCCTTGTTGACTTCAGCCATCTGGCCTTCCATCAGCTTGGACACTTCGTCCTGGTTCTGGGTGGCGATTTCGTACACGCTGCGAGCGTAGGCGACCACTTTCTCGACGGCCGGCTGGGCCATGGCGGTCTGCAGGCTCACGAACTCCTGAACGTCCTTGGCACCCATCAGGGCCTTGGTGTTGGTCACGCCGTCTTCCATGAAGCTGCGGGCGGTGTTCAGGTTGAGCGCGGCCAGGCGCTCGACGCTGGCGAAGGCAGCGTTGGCCAGGGTCAGCATGGTTTCGACGTTGGCCTTGTTGGTGGCGGCCACTTGCTCGGGGGTAGCGAACATGAACTTCTCCTATCGATGGTGTGTTGCTATAAAAGAGATATTGCGATGCAACATGGTTCGAATTATAGAAGACGATTCGGCCATGTCAACTATTTTGTGCAATGCACAAAATACGGTCGTTCGAAAATAACGCTGAAAAAGCAACAACTTGTTTCAGTTGCTTTGCGGCGGTATGTGCGTTGCGGCAGTTGGTGCCGATGGCTTGCGTCGGTGGGTGCAGTCTAAGTGTTTGCTGTTGCAGCAAAAAGACGGAAGCATGACGGCTGGGCAGCCGGCCCGCGTGGTGCGGGCCGGTAGTGGGGCGGGGTCAGCGGTGCTTGAAGTGGGCGGGGCGTTTTTCGACGAACGCGGCCATGCCTTCCTTCTGGTCTTCCAGGGCGAAGGCGGAATGGAACTGCCGACGCTCGAACAGCAGGCCCTCGGACAGACCGGATTCGTAGGCGCGGTTGATCGATTCCTTGATCATCATGATCACCGGGAGCGAGTAGCCGGCGATGGTCTCGGCGGCGGCGAGGGCTTCGTCGAGCAGACGCTCGGCCGGGACCACGCGGGAGACCAGTCCGGCGCGCTCGGCTTCCTCGGCGTCCATCATGCGGGCGGTGAGGCACAGGTCCATGGCCTTGGCCTTGCCGACCGCGCGCGGCAGACGCTGGGTGCCACCGGCGCCGGGCAGGATGCCGAGCTTGACCTCGGGCTGGCCGAAGCGGGCGGTGTCGGCGGCGATGATGATGTCGCAGGCCATGGCCATCTCGCAGCCGCCGCCGAGGGCAAAGCCCGCCACCGCGGCGATGATGGGTTTGCGGCAGGTCTTGACCCGTTCCCAGTTGCGGGTGATGTAGTCGCCCAGGTAGGCGTCCATATAGGAAAAGCCGGCCATGGCGCCGATGTCGGCGCCGGCGGCGAAGGCCTTCTCCGACCCGGTGATGACGACGGCGCCGATCTCGTCGTCGGCCTCGAAACGGTCGAGCGCCTGGCCGATCTCGTCGACCAGGGCATCGTTGAGCGCGTTGAGCGCCTTGGGGCGGTTGAGGGTGATGAGGCCGACGCGGCCACGGGTCTCGACGAGAATGTGTTCGGGGGTCATGCGTGCTGTCTCCTGGATTACTGGGCGGGCGCGTCGGTGGCGGGCGCGGCGTCGGACGGCGCAGGCGTCGTTGCCGGTGCCGCGTCGGCCGCCGGTTGCTTGGGCTGGATCACGGCGCGCACGCGGCCGCCGCCGGAGTTGGCCTGACTCGAGCCGCTGTTGGTGACCACGTACTGGCCGGTGTAGCCGTCGTACTGGATGTACTGACCGCGTACCTCGTCCTTGCCGCTGACCACGTGGGCGTTGGTATACAGGTAGGTTTTCTGGGTGCGGCCGTCGTATTCGATGCGCTTGGCCTGACCGTTCACGTACTCGCCGCTGCCGTCGCGACGCTGGCGGAACGAGGCCAGTCCGTCCTCGCTGGTGGCCACGCCTTTCTGGAAACCGTCTCCGTCCTGGGTGACGGTGAGGCGGTCGCCCTTGATCTGGAGCGTGCCCTGGGTGAGCACGACGCGGCCTTCGAAGATATGCACCTTCTTGCGCTCGTCGACGGTGGCCTTGTCCGCTTCGATGTTGACCGGTTTGCCGCGGTCGGCGCGTTCGGCGTGGGCCAGTGGAGAGAGGAGGCCGAGCAGGCCGACGATGAGCAGGGGCACACGAGGTGTCATGGTCATTTCCGCTTGATGGGCATGTGCGCCTGCACATGGCCGGTTAAGGTCATCACGCCGAAGACGTTGTCGGCCGTCATGGTGTCGCCGCGCGCGGTGGCGCCGTCCTGGGTGATGGTGACCGGATCGAGCGACTTGGCCGACTCGACATTGGGCCAGACGATGAGCGATTCGGAGGCGAAATGGGTGGTCGGTTCGCCGGGAATGGTGCGTTCGCCGCGCACGTTGCCGGCCATGTCCACCCGATCGCCGTCGTCGCGCACGTCGGCGCTGCGCGAGGCCAGGCGCATGTCGAGGGCGTCACGGACCAGGTGGACGACCGGGTCGGTCAGTCGGGAGTGCGCCTGGCCGGGCAGGTGTCGCATCTCGCGGGCGTCCAGGTAGTAGTGGGGCTTGCCGTTGATGTCGAAGCGGGTCAGCGCCATCTGCTCGACGATGATGTCGGGGCCTTGCTCCTCGCTGGCCTCGACCGCGGTGCCGGGGCCACGGGTGGCGCGCTCCAGCCAGAAGCTGCCCGCTGCGAGGACGGTCAGGGCGATGACGGGGAAGGCGTGCTGGAGCGTCAGGCGCATCTCAGATGACCTTGGCCTGCATCAGGTCGTGCATGTTGAGCGCGCCGGCCAGCTGCCCCCCCTCGTCGAGGACGAGCAGCTGGTTGATGCGGTGCGCTTCCATGAGCTGGGCGGCCTCGGCCGCCAGGGCGTCGGGGCCGATGTGACGCGGTGCGCGGGTCATGAGTTCGCCGATCCGCGCTTCGCGCAGATCGCCTTCGCGTGCCAGGGCGCGACGCAGGTCGCCGTCGGTGAAGATGCCGGCGGGCGGCTGGCCCGCATCCATGACGATCACCATGCCCATGCCGCCTTGCGACATGGGCACGAGCGCGTCGGCGAGCGAGGCGGCGGTGGTGACGACGGGCAACCCGGCGCCGGTGCGCATCACGTCGCGTACGTGGGTGAGCAGGCGGCGTCCGAGTGCGCCGCCCGGATGGCTGCGGGCGAAGTCGGTCTCGCCGAAGCCGCGCGCTTCGAGCAGCGCCACGGCGAGCGCATCGCCCAGGGCCATCGCCGCAGTGGTGCTCGCCGTGGGGGCGAGATTCAGCGGACAGGCCTCTTCGGCGACGCCGGCATCCAGATGCACGTCGGCCTCGCGCGCCAGCGGCGAATCGGGGTTGCCGGTCATGGCGACGAGACGCGCGCCCTGGCGCTTGACCTGGGGCACGATGGTGAGCACCTCTTCGCTCGAGCCGGAGTTGGACAGCGCGATCACCACGTCGTCGGGCGTGATCATGCCCAGGTCGCCGTGGGCGGCCTCGGCGGCATGTACGAAGTAGGCGGGCGTGCCGGTACTGGCGAGGGTGGCGGCGAGCTTGCGGCCCACGTGGCCGGTCTTGCCGATGCCGGTGACGATCACCCGGCCGTGGGCGTCGAGGACGAGCCGGACGGCCTCGGCGAAGCGGTCGTCGAGACGGTCGGCCAGCGCCGCGACCGCGCCGGCCTCGATGGCCAGTACGCGGCGCGCCAATGCCAGGCAATCGAGCGGTGAGAAGGCGTCATCTCTGGCCATTGGCTCGCAGAACAATCGGTTAAACTGGACGCGAAAGTATATCAGAAGGCCGTTTGACGGCCCGCCGCCCGGGCCGGTGGCGCAAGGCTCCAGGGGAAACCGGACCGCATGGTCAACACGCTCGAACTCGTCCTGCTGCTGCTCGCCGCCGCCGTGCTGGTCGTGGCCATCTTCCGCAGTCTCAACCTGCCGCCGGTGCTCGGCTATCTGCTGGTGGGGGCGTTGGTGGGGCCGCACTCCTTCGATCTGATGCAGGACGAGTCGGGCGCGCGCCACCTGGCCGAATTCGGGGTGGTGTTCCTGATGTTCTCCATCGGGCTCGAATTCTCCCTGCCGCGCCTGTTCGCCATGAAGCGCATCGTGTTCGGCCTCGGCGGGCTGCAGGTCACCGCAAGCCTCGTGCTGACGACGCTTATCGGCGCGCTGCTCGGCTGGGGCTGGGTCGAGAGTTTCGCCCTGGGCAGCATCGTCGCCACCTCGTCCACCGCCATCCTCTCCAAACTGCTGGCCGACCGGCTCGAGCTCGAATCCAAGCATGGGCAGGAGATCATCGGTGTGCTCCTGTTCCAGGATATCGCCGTCGTGCCCCTGCTGATCCTGCTGCCGGCGCTGTCCGAGCCGGGCGAGGCGCTGGTGGGCACCCTGGGTCTGGCGGCGGTCAAGGCGGCGGTGATGCTGGCGCTGGTGCTGGTGTTCGGCCAGCGCCTGATGCGCGCCTGGTTCACCCTGGTGGCCAAACGCCGTTCCGGCGAGCTGTTCATGCTCAACGTGCTGCTCATCACCCTCGGCCTGGCGTGGCTGAGCGAGCTGGCGGGGCTGTCGCTGGCGCTGGGCGCCTTTCTCGCCGGGATGCTGATTTCGGAAACCGAGTACCGCTACCAGGTGGAGGAGGACATCAAGCCGTTCCGCGACGTGCTGCTCGGTCTGTTCTTCGTCACCGTGGGCATGTTCCTGGATGTGCGCGTGATCGTCACCCATCTGCCGGGCGTGATCGCCATGGTGGTGGCGCTGCTGACGCTCAAGTTCGCTGTTGCCGCCGGCGCCTCGCGCCTGTTCGGGGCGACGCCCGGCACCGCCATGCGCACCGGCCTGTGGCTGTGCGCCGGGGGCGAGTTCGGCTTCGTGCTCATCTCGCTCATCGATGGACTCGGATTGCTCGCGCCCGCGCTCATGCAGATCACCGTGGCGAGCCTGGTGCTGTCGATGCTGTTCGCGCCGCTGATCGTGCAGGTCTCCGACCGGCTGGTGATGCGCTTCGTGGCCTCCGAATGGTTGCTGCGGTCCATGGAGCTGACCCGGGTCGCGGCGGAGTCCATGAGCACCCAGGGACATATCGTCATCTGCGGCTACGGGCGCAGCGGCCAGCATCTGGCGCGCTTCCTCGAGCAGGAAGATGTGCGCTACGTGGCGCTCGACCTCGATCCGGAGCGGGTGCGCGAGGCGGGCGCGGCCGGCGACACCGTGGTCTACGGCGACGCCGCACGCCACGAGACCCTGCAGGCGGCCGGCGTGTCCCGGGCCGCGGCGCTGGTCATCTCCTTTTCAGGCGTGGAGGCGGCGCTGCGCGTGATCCATCATGTGCACGCGATTCGCCCGGATCTGCCGGTCATCGCGCGGGCGCTGGACGAGGCCGAGATGGCCAAGCTGTCGGAGGCGGGCGCGGCCGAGGTGGTCACCGAGGCCTTCGAGGGCAGCATCATGCTCGCTTCCCATGCGCTCGCCCTCATCGGCGTACCGATCAACCGCGTGGTCAGGCGCATCCGCATGATCCGCTCCGAGCGCTATGCGCTCATGCGCGGCGTTTTCCATGGCGCGAGCGACGCCCCCGAGGGGCCGGACGGCAAGCAGCTGCGGCTGCATTCGGTGATCGTGCCCGACGGCGCCCGGGCGGTCGGGCGCACCATCGGGGAGATGGATTTCCCGCTCATGGACGTGAGCGTCTCGGCGGTGCGCCGGCGCAACATCCGGGGCCTGAGCCCCGGCCCGGAGACGCAGATTCTCGCCGGCGACGTGATCGTGCTGCTCGGCGAGCCGGCCAATCTGCAGCTGGCCGAGCGGCGGATGTTGCAGGGCGACTAGATTTCGAGGCAGATGGTGTAAGTGGATTCGTCATCCAGCGTGTTGAGCGCCACCGCGGCAGAGCCACGGGCGGAACCGACGGTCACCGCGCGCAGGGAGCCTGCTGCCGGGTCGCCGTCGTCCATGGTCTGGTCCAGCTGGCGCACATAGCGACCCTGGATACCGCTCGAGCACAGGTAGGTGCCGCGCATGCCGGCGATGAACGCGGTGTGCGTCGAGTTGGCGACCTCGATGCCCAGGATCCCGCCGACGGAATTGTGGGGCTGGATGCCGCAGTCCCCGCCCGCCGTTAGTGCCGTGGAGCCGGCGAGGAAATTGCCCAGGCGCAGATGCTGCCAGAACTTGCAGGTTTCCTTGTCGGCCTCGTTCGTATCCCAATCCCCCTCGATCAGGCCGTTGCCATTGCCGTTGAGGGCGGTTGCGCCCAGATGGTTGACTGCTTGGGCGTCGTCGCCGGGCAGGGTGCGAAACCGGTCCTGATAGCCGTAGAGCATGGTCGGGATGTTGCGCAAATCCTGCGACAACGCCTTGACGCGGGCGCTGTTGATCAGCTCCTGGCCCTTGAGCACACCACCGAGGAGCAGGCCGATGATGACGAGCACCACGGCGATCTCGACGAGGGTGAAGCCTTGTTGTGATTGTCTGGAAGCTGGATGGCGGCGCATGAGGAGTCTCCGGGTCAATGCCTTGACATCAGCAATTCCCGTGCCTGTGAAAATGTTCCGCGGGTGTGATGTTTTTCACGCTTTTTCGCGCCGGCTGTCGAGAGCTGGACAGGTGGTGTCCATATCTCGACGGGCTGTCCAGTTTTCGTCAGGCGCGTCGCTGGCGAGGCGCTCATGCCACCGGGGTGTGCGCTCCTCTACAATGGAGGCATGACATCGATTCCGCCCGATGCGGGCGCCCTGCGGGCATCCCTGACCACACGGCTCGCGGCCCGGCCGCAGCGCCTGCTCGCCTTGTGGCTGGGGGCGATGCACCTGGGCTTGCTCCAGGGGCCGGACACGCCGGTCGGGCGCACCCTCATGCTGGTGCATCTGGGACTGTTCCTGATCTGGCAGCCAGTGGTGCGGGGGGCCTACCGGCTCGGCATCCGCGACGTCGTCGTCATGGTCCTGGCGGTCGTCGCCTTCGTTGCCGCGAGCTCGTGGAGCTGGCTGGCGCTGTGGGTGATGGTGCTTGCGGGGGTGGTGGGCGGCGAGGCGTTCATCGCCGTGTCCACGCGCGCGCGCCTGCCCTATCAGCTCGCGGTGGCCTATCTGGTGTGTTGCCTGTTCATCGTCGTACTGCCGCAGGTGGTGCCCGAACCGGTCGGCGAACAGGCGATCTTCGAGGCGCTGGCGGTGACCCTGCTGCCGCTGATGATCGTCGGCGTGGCCTTCGCCGGGGGGCAGTCGCCGCCACCCCGTGCCCGGGCCATCGATTTCCTGTCGGCGATGCTGGTGTTGCTGGTGCTCGGAGTGACCTCGCTGGGTGCGCTGGTGTTCATGTGGCTCAAGCATCTGCCCTATGTGGTGGCGATCCTCTCCGCCCTGTCGGCGATGGCCGGCGCTCTGATCGTGTTGGCCTGGGCTTGGCATCCGCACCTGGGCGGACCGCAGCTGGGCGCCCAGATCGCGCGACGGCTCCTGTCGGCGGGGCTGTCGGTCGAGGAATGGCTCGACCGGGTGGCGGCGCTGTCCCTGGGTACCGACCGGGCGGAGGTGTTCCTGCAGCGGGCCTGCGAGGCCATGCTGGAGATGCCGGGGGTGGCCGGCGGCCGCTGGCGGCTGTCGGCCGGCGCCGAGGGGCGTTTCGGCGAGCACAGTCCGGTGGTGCGCCACTACGGGCAGGATGAACTGACCGTCACCCTGTGCCTGCAACGCGAACCGAGTCCGGCCATGGACTGGCATCTGCGGCTGATGGTGCGATTGCTGGCCGAGTTCTGCCGCGAGAAGCGCCATGCCCGCGAGCTGGAAACGCTGTCCTATCTGCGCGCGGTGCACGAGACCGGTGCGCGCCTGACCCACGACGTCAAGAACCTGCTCCAGTCCCTCAACACCCTGTGCTTCACCGCCACGCGCGGCGATGTGGACATGCCGACCCTGCGCGCCCTGGTGGGGCGGCAGCTGCCGGTGATCTCGGCCCGCCTCGGGCAGACGCTGGAGAAGCTGCGCGATCCGGCGGCTGCGCACGCGGAGCGCGCCGAACTGGGTGCGTGGTGGCAGGCACTCCAGGAGCGCCACGCCGGGTCCCCGGTCGGGTTCGACCGTCTGGCGCAGGGCGGTGATGTGCCCTTGCCCCTGTTCGGCTCCGCCGCCGACAACCTCATCCAGAACGCGCTGGAGAAGCATCAGCTGGACGCACGCGTGAGCATCCAGGTGCGTGCCGGGAGCGATGCGAGTGGGCCCTGGCTGGAGGTGGAGGATAGCGGCTGGCCGGTGGAGGGGATGGTCGCGGGCGAGCTGTTCGACCATCCGGTGCACTCCGACAGTGGCCTGGGCATGGGTCTGTACCAGGTGGCTCGACAGGCCGAGGCGGCGGGTTACCGGCTGAGGCTGGCGGACAACCGCACCGGTTGTGTGCGCTTTCGGCTGGATCAGGCCGGCGTCGGCTGAGTCTTGCGGTCGCGCCGGTTGGCGCGCGATTCGAGCTGGTAGACGATGACCTCGCCCTTGCCCTTGAGGCGGATGCTGGTGCGTTCGGCGAAGCGGTAGCGGCGTTCCAGGTGCATGTGGGTGCGCCGGTCGCACTGGATGGCGTTGGGCGCGCCCTCGGTGGACAGGCGGCTGGCGGTGTTGACGGTGTCGCCCCACAGATCGTAGATGAAGCGCTTCTTGCCCACCACGCCCGCCACCACGGGCCCGGTGCTGATGCCGATGCGCAGGGACAGGGGCAGGCCGACGGCGTCGCTCAGTTCGGTCAGGCCGTCGCGCATGTCGAGCGCCAGATCGGCCATCGCGGCACACGGATCGGCGCAGCGCTGGTCGAGGCCCCCGGCCACCATGTAGGCGTCGCCGATGGTCTTGATCTTCTCGAGGCCATGCTGCTCGACCAGATCGTCGAAGCGGCAGAACACCGTGTTGAGCATGGTGAAGACCTCCTGCGCGCTCAGCGCACTGGCCATGCGGGTGAAACCGACGATGTCGGCGAACATCACGGTGACGCTGTAGAAATCGTCGGCGACGCGCTGATCGTGCTCCTTGAGGCGCGCGGCGACGGCCTCGGGCAGGATGTTCAGCAGCAGGGTCTCGGAGCGCTCCTGGGCTTCGGTGAGCAGGGTCATGGCCTGTTCGAGCCGGTGCTGGATGACCCGTTTCTGTTCGAAGGCGAAACGCAACAGGGCGTACACCAGCCCGGAGATGGCGATGAAGTTGAGCGCGAAGAAGATCACCGAGGTGCGCAGCGACACCACGCTCGGTGCGTCCAGCGTGGCGCCGGCGTCGGCCAGCAGGTAGTCGAACACGCCGGTCAGGGCGGTGAAGAAGACGTAGGCGAAGAACCAGGGCATGGATTCGCGCAAGCCCATCACGAACACCGCGCCGATCGGCGCCATGAGCCCCCACAGGATCACCCCGGAGCCGGAGATGAAATTGCCCATGCTCCACTGCGCCACGAAGGGGAAGAACAGGATCAGGGCGAGCTGGCTGAAGCGGAACCAGCGGAAGTTGCCACTCTGGATGTAGTAGGCCAGGTTGGCCGCCAGCAGGATCTGGAACAGGAACGGCAGCGTGGATGACAGCTTCGGCCCGGTCAGCCAGTACAGCAGCAGCCACAGGCCGGTGGCGATGCTCATCAGGCCGGTGGCGAACACGAGCAGGGATTTGGCCTGGCGGGTCTGGTCGTCGTCGGTCGGGCGCGCGCCGGCATTGCGCAGGCGAGCCATGAACGGCTGCGCGTAATAGGAGAGCTCGTCGTCCAGATCCGGGTGGGGCGTCGTCATGGCTATGGCTTTATGGTCAAAGCGCCGGCCTCGGCCAGACGGGCGATGAGCCCGGGCCGTCCGATCCACAGCACCATATCATCGAACGTCGTCGTTGGCTCGCCCGCCTCGTAGGTGGCCGAGCCACTCTCGAAAACGGCATTCGCGCCATCGGCCGCCCCGTTGGCGCCCAGCGAATACACCAGCGCCACCGCCCGGTTTTCCGACGAGGTCAGGTTGGCGCCGGCGTGGTCGACCACCTGCAGATGATCGGCCGGGGTGTCGTTGTAGATCGGCTGGGTCGTTGTCGCGAAGCCGTGCTCGACCCGGTAGCGCCACGGACGGCCCCAGGGGTCGAGGGCGGGGACGCCGAGCGTGCGCCAGGGCAGGTAGGCGTCGCTCGCGCTGGTCTCGCAGCTGCCGAGCGCAGAGACGACCTCTTCGCCATAGCCGGGCGTGGCACTGCCGAGGATGGTGGTGGGGCAGGGCAGGCGCTTGTTGATGATGGCAAAACCGATCAGGGCGAGCTTGATGTCCTCCAGCGTGGCCGCCGCCTCGCCGCGCTGCTGTGCTTCGGTCTGGGTGCGCAGCGGGATCAGGAGCACGCTGGCGAGTACGGCCAGGATCACGAGAACGACCGCCAGCTCGGCGAGGGTGAAGCCGAGCTGGCGTGCGCGGATGGGGGTCAGGGGGCGGGCAGGCATCGGGCCAGATCCTGTGCGGGGGCGGTGGTGGCGTAATCATGGGCCGCCCAGAAGACATCGGTCTCCGGGGCCTGCAGCGCGCTGACATTGTCTTCGAAATAGGCCGGGTCGCCGCCGGCGGGGCGGTTCTGGGTGCCGCGCGCGGTGCCGGCGAACAGCAGCAGCCCCGCGCAGCCGAGGATGTGGCCGGCCCTGTCGTCGAGGGTCATGCAGGCGGTGCCGGTGGTGCACTTCAGGTATCGGAACTGGTCGGACCATGGCGATGCCCGGTCGTTGTAGGCCGTTACCGGTGGCGCCCCCTCGATCACGTTCCCGATCAGTGTGGTGGCGCCCTCGGGGTCTGGCAGGGGGGCGAGGGCCGACGCCGTGTCGGTCAGCACCGCGCCGATAAGGTCGGCCGTATCGCTGCGCGTGCGCAGCCGGGCATCGAAGACGTCGCTGGCGGCGAGCCAGGCCACCTGGTCGTTGTCGGTGTCGCTGTCGAGGCGGCCGACGGTGATGGTCATGGGGCTGCCGGGCCCGGCAGCGTAGGCGCCTTCGAGATACTGCGCGATGGCCAGCGACGCGTCGCTGGGGCCGTTGCAGGGCTGGCCGGCCAGGAAGACGCGGTGCTGGGCACCCAGCGGCGGACCCGGGGCGAACACCACCGCGACCGCATAGTCGGTGGGTCGCTGGGTCGGATGGCGGGCGCTGCCATCCGGATTGCGCACGATGAACTGGCCGGCGGTGTCCCAGTTCAGGGGGGCGCTCTTCGGGTTGTATTTGAAATTCCCGGCGACGGCATACCAGAGGCATTCGCCGAAGCCGTCGCGCAGCGGCACGGTGCCGAGCGTACGGTAGGGGAGGCGGCCGATGGCAAAATCTCCGGCGCTGCCGCAGGACAGTTCCGCCGCGCCGTCGTTGTCGGTATCGGGGCAGAGCAGATAACCCGTTGACTGGCCCGGATGGGTCAGGTGATAGGACTGCGCGTATTCGAGCAGCAGACGCCGCGCTTCGGCCAGCCGCGCGACGGTGGTCTGCTGCTGGCGCACCTGGCTGGCGATGCGCGATTGCTGGCGCGCAAAGGCCATGGCCAGCGCGCCGAGCAGCAGCACCAGGATCAGGGCGGGCAGCACAAGGCCGGCCTGGCGGCGCTTCATCGTTTGCGCTCGATGCGGATGCGCGGCGCTTCCGCCTCATGGCCGGTCTCGGTGGATTCGCCCACCTTGAGGCGCAGCCAGCGACCGTCGTCCGCTTCGACCGGTGCGGCGTCCGGACTCGGCAGATGGCTCGGCTGGGGCAGCCCGTCGATCCACACCGTGGCTTTGCCGTCACTGCGGCGCACGATGCCGTCGAGCGTGCGCGGTGCGGCCTTTGTGGGCGCGGCGAGGGCCCCGGTCGGGTTGCGGTCCATGGCCTCGCGCTCCTCGGGGGTGAAGAACAGGCGCCCGAGTGGGCCTTGCGCGAGGGCGTTGTGACCGAGGGCGAGCAGGGCCAGACCGAGAGCGATGGGGCGGACGTGTCTCATGAACGTGACCCCTGGCGCAGGGTCAGCCAGCGCAACTCGCAGCGCACCCGCAGGCCGGTCAGTTCTCCGCTCGCACGGTCGAGCTCGCAGTGGCGCGGCTGAACAATGGCGTTGTGGACCGAGGCCAGGTCCGAGAGCATGTCGATGAGCACCTGGCCATGGCGGACCGACATGGACAGGCGCATGCGGCTCTCCATCCAGGTCAGGTCACTCTGGCCTGCGGTGGCGTCGAGCGGCTGCTGGGGCAGGATCTCGTAGCTGATCTCCCCGATGCCGTAGCGTCGGCGTGCCCGATCGAGCGCCTCGACCCAGGACAGCCGCTGTTCCGTGCCGATCAATCCGGCGCGGCGCAGCTCGGCGTACATGCCGATGGCGTGGCGGACATCGCCCTCCTGCTGGCGGGCACGCTGCAAGGCGGTCGAGGCGCGCAGGTGGTCGGCGCGAGCCTGTTCCAGGTGTGCCGCGGCGTCCCGGCTGCGGGCATTGGCGTAGAAGACCGCGGTGGCGCCGAGGGCCACCAGGACCAGCGCGAGGCTCAGTTGCCAGCGCAGCAGGCGCAGGGTCTGCCATGGCGTCATGGGCGCGCCCCCAGGGCGAACTCGACTTCGAATTCGGGGCGCGTGGTGTCGACCTCGTCGGAGGAGGAGCCGCGCAGGGCCTGGTCCGATTGCAGCTGCACCGGCATGCGGGTCATGCGCGCACTGCCGTCGGTGCCCGGGCTCAGATCCTCGACGAAGGCCTGGGCCGTCTCGATCAGGGCGCGCCGGTCGCTGGCGAGCGAGGCCGGCAGTGACAGTCGGGCCCGGCCGGCCGCACCCGGTGCGACCCGGGTATCCGGGGGCGCGTCGCGATAGCGCCAGTCCACCTGCTCGAGGCGGACGTCCCGATGGAGGTCGAGGGCGTGCGACAGGTGGATGAGCCAGCGCGCCGGCGAGGCATCCTCATGGCGCAGGGATTCGAGCGTCTCGACCGCCGGGCGGAGGGCGTCGACGGACACGGGCAGGGGCGGGAGGGCCTGCTGCAGGGCCGCCAGCTGGCGTTGCTGGGCCGCGGTCCGGGCGGCCAGCCCGGCCCGTTCCTGTGCCATCGACTGGCCATCGAACCAGACCTTGCCCGCAAACAGCATGGCGGCGGCGAACAGGGCCAGACCGGTGCCGACCACGGCCTGACGCATCTTCCAGATGCCGTAGTAGCGGGTTTCGCCGGGGTCGGCCAGCTGGGTCGCGCCGGATTCGCGCATCATGCTGCCGAGCAGGATCGGCAGTGCGTTGGAGCCGCGCGGTGTCTCGGCGAGGTTGAGCTTGCGGGCGAGCACGTCGATGGGCAGGTGCTCGAAACGCAGCTCGTCGGTGTCGGCCAGCGCGGGGCGCAGACGTTTGAAATCCGCATCGTTCACCAGCACGTGAACCGTCAGCGGCGCGTTACGCGGGATCAGCCGTTGACCGACCAGATAGGAATGGGTCTTGAGGATCTCCGCCGCGCACTGTGCTTCCAGGCCGATCGGGATGTCGTCGAGGCTCTGCGCGAGGCGGCTGAAGCGCAGCCGGCCCGATTCGAAGAAGGTCTGGCGCATGCCGCCCGGAGTGAAGCACACCAGCAGGCAGCGGGGGCGGTCGCTGGCCAGGCGTTGCATGAGCCGGTCGAGGACCAGGGGCGGTGAATGCACCCCGGTGAGCGCCGCGTGGGCGGCACGCAATGCCTGCAGCCACGGTTCGACCAGGGCCTGCCGGGTCAGGGCGACGAACAGGAAGCGCTCGTCGCGCCGGCCGCCGCGTTCGCGTCCGAGCGACACCGCGGTGCTCAGCGGGGTGCCGAAGAAGGCCTGGCTGCCCTTGCGTTTGAGCATGGCGTCGCGGTCGCCGCCGCGCACATAGGGCAGCACCTCGTGCTGGAAGCCCTCTTCCATCACGTCGACCATCAGCGAGAACAGGCCCGTGCGGTGGCGCTGCACGAACCGCGCGAAGCCGCCGATGCCCGCTTCGGTCGTCGGGAAGCGTTCCATCAGCCGCGTGCGGCCCTGCTTCCAGTGGAAGCAGTGCATGGCGCTGGCGTCGAGATAGAGCAGGTAGCGGGTGGGCATCGTCAGAGCGGCAGCTTGGTGATGATGTCGTAGACGGGGCCGAGCACGGCCATGGCGATGCCGAGCAGGAGGCTGCCGAGCAGGACCATGAGCAGCGGCTCGATCATCGCCTGGAGCCGGTCGACCGACTCGCGCACGTCACGATCGTAAAAGTAGGCCACATTGGCGAGCGCCTCATCAAGCGCACCGGTGTTCTCGCCCACGCGCAGCATGCGCACCACCAGGGGGGGGAACAGTGGGACCGAGGCGAAGGCGCCGGAGACGTTGCGGCCCTCGCCGATGCGTTCGCGCACTTCGCGCAGGCCGTCGGCGACCAGGGTGTTGCCGGAGACGCGTTCGGCGCTTTGCAGGGCGCTGACGATGGGGATGCCGGCGCCGTACATCATGGCGAACAGCCCGGAGAAGCGGGCCAGGATGACCTTGCGCCGGATCGGGCCGAGCAGCGGCAGGGTCAGCATGAGCCGGTCCCAGCTGCGCCGCGCCGAGGGCATCGACTGGATCGAGAGCTGGAGGCCGAGGCCGAGGGCGACCAGGGTGCCGATGATCAGCCACCAGTAGTTCACGAACAGGTCCGAGGCGCCGATCAGCAGCCGCGTGGACAGCGGCAGCTGCTGCCCGGCGAGGCGGAACAGGCCGCTGAGCTGGGGCACCAGAAAGGCCAGCGCGACGCTCAGGGCGATGAGGATGATGATGCTGACGATCGCCGGGTAGATGATCACCTTGCGGCCGAAGGCGGCCAGTTCGTCGTCGCGCTTCAGGTTGTCGCTGATCTCGCGCAGCACATGGGGCAGGTTGCCGGTGGTCTCGCCGGCGCGCAGCAGGTTGCAGAAGACCTCGTCGAACACGGTGGGGTAGCCTTCGGCCGCGTCCGACAGGTTGCGCCCGCCCTCGATGCTTTCGACCAGGCCGGCGACGATCTCGCGGAAGCGGGCGTGTTCGGTGGAGTCGCGCAGGTCGGTCAGCCCCTCGAGGATGGGCACGCCGGCGCGGGTGAGCTGCTCCAGGTGAAAGCAGAAGTTGATCAGCTCGCGCCGCGGGATGCGCTGGCTGCCCAGATGCCCCCGGCCCTTGACCGGATGGCCGTTGACGAAATCCATCTCCATGCGCTTGAGGCGCAGTTCGAGATCGACCAGGTTGACTGCGTCCATCTCGCCGCGCACATGACGCCCGTCGGGGGTGACCGCCTTGTACGCGAACATCACCATGGCCGCGCCCCGCTCACGCCATGCGCTCGGTCAGGTCGACCACCCGCGCCAGTTCGTCGATCGAGGTGACGCCGTCGAGCACGCGCCGCACCCCGTCCTCGGCGAGCGAGCGGAAGCCCTTGGCACGCGCGGCGTTGCGGATGTCGCGCTGGCCGGCACGGCGGGCGATGAGCTCGTCCATGTCCGAGTCCATGCGCATCAGCTCCATGATCGCGGTGCGCCCGCGGTAGCCCTGAAAATCGCAGTGGCTGCAGCCCACCGAGCGGTACAGGGGGGTGCCGATGCGCTCGGCCGACAGGCCCAGCAGGCGCAGCTCCCAGGGCTCGGGGGTGTAGGCCTCCTTGCATTGCGGGCACAGCTTGCGCACCAGGCGCTGGGCGACGATGCCGATCAGGTTGCCGGTCATGATCTCCGGCGTGATGCCCAGATCGAGCAGGCGCGGAATGGCGCCGATGGCGGTGTTGGTGTGCAGGGTCGAATAGACCTGGTGGCCGGTCATGGCGGCGCGGAAGGCCATGCCGGCGGTGTCGGCGTCGCGCACCTCGCCCACCAGGATGATGTCCGGGTCCTGGCGCAGCATGGCGCGCACGCCGTTGGCGAAATCGAGCTTGGCCGTCTCCGAGACCGCGGTCTGGCGGATCATCGCCATCGGGTATTCCACCGGGTCCTCGAGGGTCATGATGTTCAGGCCCTCGGCGTTGATGTGGTTGAGGATGGAATACAGGGTGGTGGTCTTGCCGCTGCCGGTGGGGCCGGTCACCAGGATCAGCCCCTCGGGGCGGGCGATCATGAGCTTAAGCAGGTCGAGCTGGGTGTCGGACAGGCCGAGCCCGTCGAGCGGCACGATGCCCTTCTGGCGGTCGAGCACCCGCAGCACGATGTTCTCGCCATGGATGGTCGGTTGCGCCGAGACGCGGAAATCGACCGGCCGGCCGCTGATGTTGAGCGAGATGCGCCCGTCCTGGGGTGCGCGCGTCTCGGCGATGTTGAGCCCGGCCATCACCTTGATGCGCACCGCCATGGCCGGCCAGTAGCTCTTGTGCAGGGCGCGCACCTGGCGAAGCATGCCGTCGATGCGGTAGCGGATGCGCAGGAAGGCCGATTCGGGCTCGAAGTGGATGTCCGAGGCGTCGCGCTTGACCGCGTTGGACAGCAGCGCGTCGATGAGGCGGACCACCGGCTGGCTGTATTCGTCGGTGGTGCTGGCCAGGGAGCGGAAGTCGATCTCGCCGGTTTCGATCTCGTGCAGGATGCCGTCGATGGACAGCTGGTAGCCGTAGTACTGGTCGATCGCCCGCGAGATCTCCGAGTCCCCGGCCATCAGGGTCTCGATGGCGATGTCCTCGGCGAGCAGGCCGCGCAGCTTGTCCAGCGCCACCACGTCGTTGATGTCGGCGATGGCGATGGTGAGCCGGTTGAGGGTGGCGTCGAAACTCAGGGGTAGCAGGCGGTGGCGCTTGGCGATGTCCTGCGGCACCAACGCGAGCGCCTCCGGGTCGGCGATCGCGTTGGCCAGATCCACGCTCTGCTTGCCGAGGCTGGCCGAGAGCGCGTCGCGCAGGGCCGCTTCGCTGACGAAACCCAGGTCGACCAGCAGGCGGCCGAGGGGGCGGTCGATGCGGGTCTGCTCGAGCAGGGCGATGCGCAGCTGATCCTCGGTGATGATTCCGGTGGCGATCAGGGTCTGGCCGAGCGGTGCCCGGCCCTGGGTGGGCGCATTCACCGGGCCGGCTCCGCCAGCGCCGACAGGCGCGCCTGGACCGCGGCCGGATCGAAGACCGCGGGGCGGCCGGCGGCGGCGTCGAGGGCGCGCCGGTAGAACTCGCGCGCCAGGGCCGGCTGCGCCAGATGGTCGAGGCTTACCGCGAGGTTGTACAGATAGTCCGGGTTGGTGGGCTCGCCGGAGTAGGCGCTGAAGTAGGCCTCCTGGGCCTCGGCCCAGCGTTGCTGGCGGGCCAGTGCGTTGCCCAGCGCGAAGGCTGCCGCCGGCGAGGTCGGCGCCTCGTCGAGCAGGCCGCGCAGGCGCGATTCGTCATCCACGGCCTGCTCGGCGGGCAGCAGGCTGGCCAGCCCCGCGAGCGCCACCGGATCGTCCGGCTGTGCCGTCAGGGTGCGCCGGAACCAGCGGATGGCCTCCGCCGGCCGCTCGGCCTGCATGGCGATGGCGCCCATGCCGTTGAGCGCATCGACATTGTTCGGATCGACATCGAGCTGGGCCTGGTAGGCGGCGGCGGCTTCGTCGAGCCGGCCGGCCTGGTAGGCGGCGTAGCCTTTTTCCAGCAGGGGCGGCACCCGTGCCGGCGTCGGCGTGGTTCGGGTCAGGTGCGGCGTGGCCGGCGGGGCGGGCGCGGCGGCGGGTGTTGCCTCGGCCGCGCGCCCCAGGCTGCCCCGTTGCGGGCGCGATGGCAGGGGCGGTTCGGATTCGGCGGGGGCCGGGGTCGAGGCGTCGTCGGCGAGGCGGCTGGGCGCCGGTGCGGCTTCCGGAACGGGTTCGGCGGCGACCTGGGCGGGCATCGGCGCCGCCGGTTCGGCCGGCATCGCTGGGGCGACGGGGCGCGGGGTGTCGGCCATGGGGCGGATGCCGCCGGCCGGCTGCATCTGCCACCACACGTAGGCGATCAGGGCGAGGCCAGCGAGCACGCCGGCGAGTGCCAGCCACACCAGGCGATTGGGCGTCGCCGTGTCGGCCTTGGTCGCGAACAGGCGCGCGGCGGCTTCGCGATCGGCCGCGCCGGCGTCCGCCTGCGGCGCCGCAGCCGCGGGGGGCGGCGCCATCGGTTCGAGGGACAGCCCTTCCAGGTCGTCGCGATCGGGGCCGGACTTGTCCCGGTCCTGCTCGGCCTTGCGAAGGGCGTCGATCAGCAGACTCATGGCTGCGATGGCGGGGTCGTGCGGGGGGCGAAGTTGCGGGTGCCCGGCACCGGGTCACGGGTGAAGAATTCCCGGTCCGGCAGCCGCCGCGCCATGGCCGGGCTCATGAAGCCGTCGTCCACGACGACCGGGCGCAGGAAGATGACCAGCTCGGTCTTCTTGACCGCGTTGTCGCGCTCGGTGAAGGCCTCGCCGAACAGGGGGATCTGGCCCACCAGCGGGATCCGGCCGGTCTTGTAGTCGATGCGGTCTTCCATGAGCCCGCCCAGGACCGCGATCTGGCCGCTGCGCAGGCGCAGCACCGACTCGATCTCGCGGGTGCGGATCTGAGGCACCAGGTTCTGGATGTTGGCCGCGGCCAGCTGCGGGTTGGGGTCTTCCTTGAGGTCGGAGATGCTCGAGATGGTGGGGCGTACGTTGAGGGTCACTTCCCCGGTGTCGGCGATCTGCGGCGTGATCGACATCACCATGCCGACGGACACCGACTGCGGCGTGGTGGTGAAGGTGGTGCGGCTGTCCACGTTGGCGGTGGAGACGGTCTCGGCCTTGACGTTGAAGTAGACGAATTCGTCGACCACCTTGAGCATCGCGGTCTGGTTGTTGAGCACCGCCAGGCGCGGGCTGGAGAGCACCTTGACGGTGCCGAAGGCCTCGAGCAGGTCGACGTTGATGTCCAGGTTCTTGCTCAGGTAGCTGACCGTGAACGGCGCCAGCGAGCTGCCCACGTTGGTGCCCAGACTGGGGCCGGAGATGCCCCAGGTCTTGCCGCCCAAGTGCGACCAGTCGATGCCCTGCTGGTAGCTGTCGTTGAGCGCCACTTCGACGATGGTGGCCTCGATCATGACCTGGCGGCGGGCGGCCGCCACCACCTTGTCGATGAATTCGCGCACCTTGGCATGCTGGCGCGCGGTGGCGCGCACGTTCACGATGCCGCTCTCGCGGTTGACGATGACCGAAGCGGCCTCGCGGAAGCGCGATTCGCCGTCCTTGCCGGCCACCGCGGCGGCGGGCAGGACCTTGTCGGTCTCCTTGAGCAGATCCTTGATGTTCGCCTCGATCGAGGTCCAGAAGGCGTTGCTGGAGGTGTTTTCGATGCGCGTGCTGGAGATGTTGCCGTTGCTGCCGGCGCTGTTCTGGGCGCCCGTGCCGGCGCCGCCGCCGTTGGTGGCGATCTGGGTGTTGGTGGACACGGTGCCCGAGGCCGTGCGGTTCATGTTCACGTAGTCGATCTTGTAGGCGTGCAGGTAGGGCGTGTCGGGCATCACCTCCAGGTTGGGGCCATGCTGCT
Organism: Nitrogeniibacter mangrovi; assembly: GCF_010983895.1. GTDB lineage: Bacteria > Pseudomonadota > Gammaproteobacteria > Burkholderiales > Rhodocyclaceae > Nitrogeniibacter > Nitrogeniibacter mangrovi. The sequence goes on along the minus strand of NZ_CP048836.1, from coordinate 3,193,055 downwards.
CGTAGCGCATGTCCACCTGCTGGGCGATGCGCTCGAGCAGCTGGGGCAGGGTCTGGTTGATGGCGTTGAGCGTCACGCGGCCGCTCAGGCCCGGATGGATGTCCACGTTGACCTTGGCATCGCGCGCCAGGGCGAACAGCAGTTCGCGCACGTCCACATCGTTGACGACCACCGAGTAGGTTTCCGCCTTGGCCACCGGCTTGGGCGGCGGCAGGCTGAAGCTGCGCGAGACCGGGGGCGGGATCGGCGTGGCGGCCGCGCGTGTCGTGGCGGGCAGGTCGGCCGAACGCAGATGGCCGTCGGGCGGGGTGGCGCGCGGCAGCATCGAGCAGGCCGGCAGACCGAGTGATGCCAGCATCAGGAACGCGAGGCGTGAATTCATGCGTATGTCGGGACCGGAAACGCAACCATGTTAAACGTTTGTGCATGAACTTCAATCATTTCATGCAGATGCGCCCCGTATTGAAAGTGGATTGAAGCGGGCGTCATTGATGACTATGTCCTATTTCAGCCATCGCGCCTGGCGGATGTAGGCGCCGCCGCCGCGATACCGTGCCGGCAGCATCTTGAGGGCCTGCATGGCGTCGCCTTCGCTCGCATAGCTGCCCATGATGACCCCGGTGCGGTGGCCGCCCGGCAGATCGGCTTCGTAGACCCGGATCGAGGCGTCCGGCAGGGCGTCGCGGGCACGGGCTACCTGCTGTTCCAGGGTGGCTTCGGCGACATCCAGATTGGTGTGCAGCTGGATGAACCAGGTCGCGTCGTCCGCCTCGCGCATCCACCGCAGCTGGGCGGCGCGAGCGGCCGCGGCCAGCGGGAACCCGGTATCGGTCGGCGTGGCCGTCACGCCCGGCGTGGGGTTCCCCTCGATGCCGGCCGGGGCGGCGTCCGCCGGCGGTGTGCCCTGGGCGGACCCGCCGCTGGCCTGCGGGGCGGTTTTCGGCGCCGCGACGTGGGGCTCCTCGACCGGCGTGGACACGGGGGCGGGCTGCGTCGGACGGGGGGCCGGTTCCGGGGGCGACGGCCTGGCTTCCGTGACCGAAGGCGTTGCCGGCGCCGCGCCGGATGAGGCCGATGGGGCACGTGCCTGACGATCGATGGCCTGCCAGGCGAGGACAGCGGCGATCACGAGGAGCGTGGGAATGACGAGCCAGCCGGGGCGGCGGCTGCGGCCGGGCAGGTACTGGGCATCGCGCGCGGCGGTCTTCACGTGGGCCGGATTGACGGCGTGCATGTTCTGCGCGTACGCGGCCAGCAGGGCCTTGTCGGCGAGCACGTTGATGCGCCGTGTGAGGCCGGCCGCGAAGGCGGCGATCCGCCGGGTGGCTGCGGGGCTGAACACCTTGGGGCCACGGTAGCCCGCGGCGCGCATGCGGAAGTCCACGTAGTCGGCCACTTCGTCGGGGGCGAATGGGGCGAGGCGGAAGTGGTGGGTGATGCGGTCCTTGAGCGGGCGCATGGCGTGCGCTTCGAGCTGAGCGTCCAGTTCCGGCTGACCGAACAGCACGATCTGGAGCAGCTTGTGGCGGCCGGTCTCGAGATTGGAGAGCAGGCGGATCTGCTCGAGTGAGGCGGCCGGCATGGCGTGGGCCTCGTCCACCAGCGCGACGACCCGGCGTCCGGCGCCGTGGCGGGCGATCAGTTCGTCGGTGATGGCGCCGAGTACGGTGACCCGGTCGTCGGCGGGCAGGGACAGCCCCAGTTCGTTGGCAACCGTCCGCAGCAGCGCGTCGGGATCCAGGGTGGGGTTGGCAAAATAGACGGTATCCACCGTGTCGGGCAGGCGCTCGATGAGCACCCGGCACAGCATGGTCTTGCCGGCGCCGACCTCGCCGCTGACCTTGACGATCCCCTCGTCGTGCAGGATCGCGTAGATCAGCGCCTCGGCCGTGGCCCCGCGCCGGGCGCCGGAGAAGAAGAAGTCCGTCAGCGGGGTGAGCCGGAAAGGGGCTTCGCGCAGGCCGAAATGTTCGAGATACATCATGCGGTGGAACTCATTGCCCGGCCAGTGCTCGCGGCAGACCGAGGGAATCCATGCGGTTGTAGAGCGTGGTGCGGTTGATCCCCAGGTGGCGCGCCGCCTGGCTCATGTTGCCGCCGGCCAGACGCAGGGCGGCTTCGATGAAGGCGCGCTCCTGCTCGCGCAGGGCGGCGTCGAGGCTGAAACCGTCGGTGCCCGACAGCGCCTCGATGGCCCGGCCGATGCGCACTTCCGGATCGTCGGCCGGGCCGTTCGCCGCGCGCGCCAGGGGCACCGGCGGCGGCGCGCGACGGTCGAGTTCGTCCTCCAGTGCGGCGGTGTCCACCGGCTGCCCCGGATACTTGGTCTGCAGGCGGATGCAGATGTTCTTGAGCTCGCGCACGTTGCCGGGGAAGTGATAGGCCTGCCAGCGGCCGAGGGCGTCCTCGGTGAGGGTGAAGGCCGGCTGCCCGGTCTGACGCGCGAACTGGTCGCGAAAGTGGCGGTACAGCAGCAGCCGGTCGTCGCCCATCTCGCGCAGCGACGGCACCTGCAGGGTGAACACGCTGAGGCGGTGATAGAGGTCGGCACGGAAGCGACCGGAGCGCACCTCGGCCTGCAGGTCGCGGTTGGTGGCGGCGAGGATGCGCGCGCGGCTGAAGCGCGGCCGGGTCTCGCCGACGCGCTGGAATTCACCGTTCTCGAGCACGCGCAGCAGTTTGGGTTGCAGGTCGAGGGGCAACTCGCCGATCTCGTCGAGCAGCAGGCAGCCCTCGCTGGCCTCCTCGAAATAGCCGGCGCGCTGGCCGGTGGCGCCGGTGAAGGCGCCCCGGGTGTGGCCGAACAGGGCCGCCTCGATCAGCGTCGGCGCGATGGCGGCACAGTTGAGGGTGAGAAAGGCGGCGCCACGGCGGGCGCTGGCGGCATGCAGCTGCTGCGCCACACGCTCCTTGCCGGCGCCGGATTCGCCCTGGATCAGCACCGGAAACGGGGCGTCGGCATACTGGGCGATGCGGGCGCGCAATTCGGTGATGGCGGGGCTTTCGCCGACGATCGGCTGGACGTCGCTGTGCTCGTCGGCCTTCAGCGCCTGCTCGAGCACCCGGCGCAAATGGGCCGGGTCGGCCGGCTTGGCGATGAATTCGAGCGCGCCGAGGGTGCGGGCGCGGCGGGCGTTGCCATTGTCGCTCTGCCCGGAGAGCACGATGATGCGCATGTCCGGCGCGTGGGCGAGCAGGTCGGCGATCAGGGCGAAGCCCTCGTCGGGGCGATGGGGCGACGGCGGCAGGCCCAGGTCGATCAGGGCCAGGGCCGGCGGTTCGGGCAGGGCACGGACCACTTCGATCGCCGCCCGTCGCGTGGGTGCGGAGCTGATGCGATAGTCCGGCGCGAGCAGCACTCCGAGCGTTTCGACGATCAGTGCATCATCGTCGACGATCAGCAGGGAAGGCTTGTTCGGCATGAACGCGGTCGGCAGTCGTGGCGGGGCCAGTGTAGCGGAATCGGATGGTTTTCGGGCGTGCTGCGGCGCGGTACCGTTCCATCATGTTTTTTCGCCTCTGATAGAATCGCGGGTTCGGGTTTTCAGGAGGTCCGCGTGGCCCAGTCTGCAGACAAGGTGTTGGTCGAATTGCGAGACGTCCGCTTCGCCTATGGCGAGCGGGAGGTGTTGCGCGGCATCGACCTGCGCATCCATCGTGGCCAGCTGGTGGCCATCATGGGGGGCAGCGGCTGTGGCAAGACCACCCTGCTGCGCCTGATCGGGGGCCAGCTCAAGGCCAGTGCGGGGACGGTCCAGGTGGCCGGCAAGTCGCTCGGTGAGCTCGATACGGCGGGCCTGTACGCCTTGCGTCGGCGCATGGGGATGCTGTTCCAGTTCGGCGCCCTGTTCACCGACATGTCGGTGTTCGACAATGTGGCCTTCCCGATGCGTGAGCACACCGACCTGCCCGAATCGATGATCCGCGACCTGGTGCTGATGAAGCTGCAGGCCGTCGGCTTGCGCGGCGCCAGTTCGCTCATGCCGGCGGAGCTGTCCGGCGGCATGTCGCGGCGGGTGGCCCTGGCGCGGGCCATCGCCCTCGACCCGATGCTGATCATGTACGACGAGCCCTTCGCGGGGCTCGATCCGATCTCGCTGGGCGTGATCGGGCAGCTGATCCGGCGCCTGAACGACGCGCTCGGTGCGGCCTCGATCATGGTCACCCACGACGTGAGCGAGTCGCTGGAGATCGTCGACTATGTGTATTTCGTCTCCGAAGGGCGGGTCGTCGCGCAGGGCACGCCCGACCAGATTCGCGCCTCTTCGGATGCCTTTGTGCACCAGTTCATTCACGCCGAAGCCGATGGGCCGGTACCGTTCCACGTCCCGGCCGAACCCATGTCCGAGGCCCTGATGGGAAGGAGCGACTCATGATCCGGCGGATCGGAGCAATGACCGTGGACGGCATCTGGCGCCTGGGCTTCGCCACGCGCTTCATGCTGCTGCTGCTGCGCCATTCCGGGCAGTCCCTGCGGCGGCTGCACCTGACCCTCCGCGAGATCTACTTCAGCGGTGTGCTGTCGCTGCTGATCATCCTCGTCTCCGGCCTGTTCGTCGGTCTGGTGCTGGGCCTGCAGGGGTATGAAACCTTGCAACGCTACGGCTCGAGCGAGGCGCTGGGGGTGCTGGTGGCGCTGTCGCTGACCCGCGAGCTCGGCCCGGTGGTGGCGGCGCTGCTGTTCGCCAGCCGCGCCGGTTCCGCGGTCACCGCCGAGATCGGGCTCATGAAGACCACCGAGCAGCTCAAGGCGATGGACATGATGGCGGTCAACCCGATCGCCCGGGTGGCGGCGCCGCGCTTCTGGGGCGGGGTCATCTCCATGCCGCTGCTGGCGGCGCTGTTCTCGGCCATGGGCATCTTCGGCGGCTGGCTGATCGGCGTGGCCTTCATCGGCGTGGACGACGGCGCCTTCTGGTCGCAGATGCAGGCGGCGGTCGACTGGCGTTTCGACGTGATGAACGGCGTCATCAAGAGCGTGGTCTTCGGCATCGCCGTGTCGCTGATCGCCGTGTTCGAAGGCTACGACTGCGTGCCGACCGCCGAAGGGGTCTCGCGCGCCATTACCCGCACCGTGGTGAGTTCGGCCCTGGCCATCCTCGCCCTCGACTTCATCCTGACCTCCTTCATGTTCCGGGGCCAATCATGAACCGCAGTACCTTAGACCTCTGGGTCGGCTTCTTCGTCCTCATCGGATGCGCCGCGCTGATCTTTCTGGCGCTGAAGGTGGGCAACCTGTCCGCCGCCAGCTTCGCCGAGAACTACCATATCGAGGCGGCGTTCTCGAACATCGGCGGGCTCAAGGTGCGCGCCCCGGTGAAGGTGTCCGGGGTGGTCGTGGGGCGGGTGACCGACATCCGCTTCGACAACGACCGGTTCGAGGCCGTGGTCACCATGGCCATCGACGCCCGCTACAAGTTCCCCAAGGACACCAGCGGCGAGATCCTCACCTCCGGCCTGCTCGGCGAACAGTACATCGGGCTCGAGCCCGGCGGTGACATGCGCATGCTCGCCGACGGCGACAAGCTCAAGCTGACCCAGTCTGCGGTCGTTCTAGAGAAGCTGATCGGGCAGTTTTTGTTTGACAAGGCGGCCGAGGCGCCGCCGAAGCCATGAGTGATTGCGGGTACTGAAATGAATATGCGCGCTTCGATGACACGCGGTGTGGCGGTGGCGATGCTCGGCATCGTCGCCGGTTGCGCCACCGTGCCCTACGAGAATCCTGACGATCCGTGGGAGCGCTACAACCGGACCATGTTCACCATCAACGACAAGGTGGACAAGGCGCTGATGAAACCGCTGGCCCAGACCTACGATGCGGTGACGCCGCTACCGGTCCGGACCGGCGTGGGCAACTTCTTCGGCAATCTCGGCGATGTGTGGACCGGCGCCAACAACCTGCTCCAGGGCAAGGGCCATGATGGCCTCACCGACGCGGGCCGGGTGCTGATCAACTCGACCCTGGGCATCTTCGGGCTGTTCGACGTGGCCACGGAGATGGGGCTGGACAAGCACGACGAAGACTTCGGTCAGACGCTCGCCGTCTGGGGCGTGCCGGCCGGGCCCTATTTCGTGGTGCCGTTCTTCGGCCCACGCACCCTGCGCGGCGGCGCGGCCCTGCCGGTGGATCTGGTGGTCGGCAGTGCGGTCCATCCGGCCGACGTGGCGGCGCGCAACGCGGTGACCGGTCTGAGGCTGGTGCATCAGCGCGCCGAGCTGCTCGGTGCCGACCGGGCGGTGGATCAGGGCAGTCTCGACAAGTACGCTTATGTGCGCGACTTCTACCTGCAGCGGCGCCGATACGAGATCTACGACGGGCATCCGCCGCGCGAGCGCTTCGACGAAGGTGCCGCCGATGACGGGAAACTGTCCGCCATCGCCTTTGTCGAAAGCGATGCGATTGCGCAGAACAGCCTGCGCTTCGCGCTGAGCCGGCCGCACGAGACCGGCCTGTAACCCCAAGAGAGGAAGAACAAGAAACATGATCAAGCTGATTCGATCCCTGCTGCTGGGCCTCTGTCTGCTCGCTGGCGCGAGTGCGTTCGCTGCCCCTGCGCCCGATGAGTTGGTCAAGAACGTTTCCGACGAAGTGCTCCAGATCGTGCGCGCCGATCCGGCCATCCAGCGTGGCGACACCAGCCGGGCCGTCGAGCTCGTCGAGGAGAAGGTGCTGCCGCATTTCGATTTCCGCCTCATGACGGCGCTGGCCGTGGGCCGCGACTGGCGTCAGGCGACACCGGATCAGCGCGACAAGCTCGTGGCCGCGTTCCGGACCCTGCTGGTGCGCACCTACTCGAACGCGCTCACCCAGTATCGCGACCAGGTGATCGACTTCAAGCCGCTGCGGGCGAAGCCGGAAGATACCGATGTGACCGTGCGCTCGGAAGTGCGCCAGCCGGGTGCCAAGCCGGTGGATATCGATTACTCGCTGGAAAAGCAGGGCGATGACTGGAAGGTATACGACGTGGCGGTCGCCGGGGTCAGCCTGGTGACCAACTACCGCAGCTCCTTCGCGTCGCAGATTCACCAAAAGGGCATCGACGGGCTCATCGCCTCGCTCGAAGCCAAGAACGCCGAGCTCGCGAGCAAGGTCCAGTGAACGCCACTTCGAGTTGGGTGCCGCGCGGCGCCCTGACCCTGCAGACCGTAGCCGCGTTGCGCGCGGCTGCGGCCGATGCCGTGGGGCGCTCGCCGCAGGTGGATCTCTCCGGGGTGACCGAGGCCGACTCCGCGGCCCTGGCGCTGCTCATCGAACTGGCCCGGGGCGTCCGGGCCGGTGGCCAGACGCTTCAGGTCCGGGGTATGCCCGCCGGGCTCGCCGCGCTGGCCGATCTGTACGGCGTCAGCGAACTGCTCAAGTCGACCGACGCATGAGCGTTTCGGCCATCTCGATCCGTGGTGCGCGTAAGCACTACGGTCCGTTGCAGGCGCTCGCCGGTGTGGACCTGGAGATTCGCCAGGGCGAGTTCTTCGGTCTGCTGGGTCCCAACGGGGCCGGCAAGACCACGCTCATCTCCGCGCTGGCGGGCCTGACGCGCCTCGACGACGGCGTCCTCGAAGTGATGGGGCACGACGTGGTGAGCGACTACCGCAACGCCCGGCGCCAGCTTGGCGTGGTGCCGCAGGAACTGGTCTTCGATCCCTTCTTCACCGTCCGCGAGGCCCTGCGTCTGCAGTCGGGCTATTTCGGCCTGACCCGCAACGACGCCTGGATCGACGAGATCCTCGAACATCTCGACCTGACCGCGAAAGCCGACGCCAACATGCGCATGCTCTCCGGCGGCATGAAGCGGCGCGTGCTGGTGGCGCAGGCGCTGGTGCACCGGCCGCCGGTGATCGTGCTCGACGAACCGACCGCGGGGGTGGACGTGGAATTGCGCCAGGGGCTGTGGGCCTTCATCCGCAAGCTCAATACGGACGGGCACACCATCGTCCTGACCACCCACTATCTGGAGGAGGCCGAGGCCTTGTGCCACCGCATCGCCATGCTCAAGGCCGGGCGCATCGTGGCCCTCGACACCACCAGCAACCTGCTGCACCGCTTCTCCACCCATGCCCTGCGCGTGCGCCTGGCCGAGCCCATCGGCCTGGACTTCCTGCCCGGTGCGCGGGAGGCCGGCGACGGCTGGGTGGAGATTCCCTTCGAGCGTTACGGCGAGGTCGAGGACATGCTCTCGCGCATCCGCCTCACCGGTGGCCGGATCGAGGAGATGGTGCTCGGCGAACCCGATCTGGAGAAGGTTTTCGTGGGTGTGATGCATGCCGCCTGAGGTCTCTCGCTACACCGGTTTCCGGACCCTGCTGTACAAGGAGGTGCTGCGCTTCTGGCGCGTGGGCTTCCAGACCGTGGGCGCGCCCGTGCTCACCGCGGTGCTGTACCTGATGATCTTCTCCCATGTGCTCGATCGCCACGTGACCGTGTACGGCAACGTGCCTTACACGGCCTTCCTGGTGCCGGGCCTGGTGATGATGTCGGTGCTGCAGAATGCCTTCGCCAACACCTCCTCGTCGCTGATCCAGAGCAAGATCACCGGCAACATCGTGTTCATCCTGCTCCCGCCCATCAGCTATCGCGAGTTCTACGTCGCCTACGTGCTGGCGGCCATCGCGCGCGGGCTGTTCGTGGGTGCCGGTGTGGTCGCCGCTTCGCTGTTCTTCGTCTCGCTGCCGGTGGCCTCACCGCTGTGGGTGCTGTGCTTCGCCGTCGCCGGCGGCGCGATTCTGGCGTCTTTCGGTATCATTGCCGGCATCTGGGCAGACAAGTTCGACCAGCTGGCGGCCTTTCAGAACTTCCTGATCATGCCGCTGACGATGCTCTCCGGGGTGTTCTACTCGATCCACTCGCTGCCGGCCGTCTGGCAGAAAGTGTCGCATCTGAACCCGTTTTTCTACATGATCGACGGTTTTCGCTACGGATTCTTCGGCCAGTCCGACGTCTCCCCGTGGATCAGTCTGGGCGTCGTCGCGTGTTGTCTCGTGGCGCTGGCGATCCTGACCCTGAACCTGCTGGCGCGTGGCTACAAGCTGCGCGCCTGATTTTCGTTGTCCGGCCGGCGCAGCCCCGGCCGATGTTGGGATGAAAAACCATGTTTGAAGCGTCCGAAATCAAGCGCCTGATCGAGCAGGGCATGCCCTGCGAGTTCGTCCAGATCGAAGGGGACGACGGCGTCCATTTCACCGGCATCGTGGTGAGCGAAGCCTTTGCCGGCAAACCGCGGGTGCGTCAGCACCAGGCGGTCTATGCCACGCTCGGTGCGCTCATGGGCAACGAGATCCACGCCCTCCAGCTGCAGACCTACACCCCCGACAAATGGACGCAGGTGCGCGAGGAGCTGGGTCTCTAAGCCATGGACAAACTGCGGATTACCGGCGGCACGCGCCTGAGCGGCGAGGCCCGGATCTCCGGCGCCAAGAACGCGGCGCTGCCCATCCTGTGCGCGGCGCTGCTGACCCGCGAGCCGATGACCTTCACCAACGTGCCGCGGCTGCAGGACATCCGCACCCTGCTCGCGCTCATCGAGCAGATGGGCGTGAGCGTGGCGCGGGATGAAGCCGACGGGACGGTGACGCTCGACGCCGGCGCGCTGGACAACCCGGTCGCCCCCTACGAACGCGTCAAGACCATGCGGGCCTCCATCCTCGTGCTCGGCCCCCTCGTGGCCCGCTGCGGCGAGGCGCGGGTGAGCCTGCCCGGCGGCTGCGCCATCGGCGCACGCCCGGTGGACCAGCACATCAAGGGGCTGCAGGCCATGGGGGCGCAGATCAGCGTCGAGCACGGCTATATCCATGCCGCCTCGCCGCGCCTGAAGGGCGCGCGTCTGTTCACCGACATGGTGACGGTCACCGGCACCGAGAACCTGATGATGGCGGCGTGCCTCGCCGAGGGCGAGACGGTCATCGAAAACGCGGCGCGCGAACCCGAAGTGGTCGACCTGGCCAACTGCCTGGTCGCCATGGGTGCGCGCATCTCCGGCGCGGGCACCGACGTGATCCGCATCCAGGGTGTCGACAAGCTGCATGGCGCCACCCACCGCATCATGCCCGACCGTATTGAGACCGGCACCTATCTGTGTGCGGCGGCGGCAGCGGGCGGCGACATCCGCCTGACCGGCACCTCGTCGGCCTATCTGGACGTGGTCATCGACAAACTGCTCGACGCCGGCTGCGAGATCGACACCGAGCGCGACGCCATCCGCCTGCGCGCGCCCGGGCGCCTGAGTGCGGTAAGCATCCGCACCGCGCCGTATCCGGCCTTCCCGACCGACATGCAGGCCCAGTTCATGGCGATCAACTGCGTCGCCGAGGGCACCGCCATCATCCGCGAGACCATCTTCGAGAACCGCTTCATGCATGCGGTCGAGCTGCAGCGCCTCGGCGCCGACATCCGCATCGACGGCAACACCGCCGTGGTGACCGGGGTCGAGCGGCTCGAGGGCGCCACGGTCATGGCCACCGACCTGCGCGCCTCCGCCGGCCTGGTGATCGCCGCCCTGGTGGCCGAGGGCGAGACCACCATCGAGCGCATCTACCATCTCGATCGTGGCTACGAGCAACTCGAACACAAGCTCGCCGCGCTCGGCGCCCGCGTCGAGCGGCTCCGGTAGAATCCCACTTTCGACTGACGACTGACCGCCAAGGAATCCGCTGTGTCCGGCATCACGATCGCCCTGTCCAAGGGCCGCATCTTCGAGGAGACCCTTCCGCTGCTCGCCGCGGCCGGCATCGTGCCGACCGACGATCCGGAAAAATCCCGCAAGCTCATCATCGGCACCAACCGCGCGGACGTGCGCCTGGTCATCGTGCGTGCGACCGATACGCCGACCTACGTGCAATACGGCGCGGCCGATCTGGGCATCGCCGGCAAGGACGTGCTGATCGAGCATGGCGGCGTCGGCTTGTACCAGCCGCTCGATCTGAACATTGCCCGCTGCCGGCTGTGCGTGGCGGTGCCCAAGGGCTTCGACTACGCGGCCGCGTCGCGCCCGGGCGGGCGCATCCGCGTGGCCACCAAGTATGTGAGCGCGGCGCGCGAGCACTTTGCCGCCAAGGGCATGCATGTGGACCTCATCAAACTGTATGGCTCCATGGAGCTGGCGCCGCTGGTGGGCCTGTCCGATGCCATCGTGGACCTGGTGTCCACCGGCGGCACGCTCAAAGCCAACAACCTCGAGGCGGTCGAGGACATCATGGACATCAGTTCGCGGCTGGTGGTCAATCAGGCCGCGCTCAAGGTCAAGCGCGAGCTGATCCAGCCGGTCATCGACGCCTTTGCCGGAGCGGTCAAGCCATGAGTGAACAGATCCGTCGCCTCGATTCGCGCGATGGCGATTTCTTCGCCACCCTCGACGCCCTGCTGGCCTTCGAGAGCGGCACCGACGAAAAGATCGAGAACGCCGTCACCGACATCCTCAACGCGGTGCGCACCACCGGTGATGTGGCGGTGATCGAGTACACCAACCGCTTCGATCGGCTCGATGCGCGTCACATCGCCGATCTGGAGCTGCCGCGCGAGGCGCTCGACGAGGCGCTCGCCTCGCTCAGCGACGCCCAGCGCCAGGCCCTGCAGCTGGCGGCCGACCGGGTCGAGGCCTACCATCGCCGGCAGCGGGCCGAGTCCTGGGAATACACCGAGGCGGACGGCACCCGGCTGGGGCAGATCGTCACGCCGCTCGACCGCGTGGGTCTGTACGTGCCTGGCGGCCGCGCGGCCTACCCCAGCTCGGTGCTCATGAACGCCATCCCGGCCAAGGTAGCCGGGGTGAAGGAGCTGATCATGGTGGTGCCGACGCCGGGCGGCGAGCGCAACGCGCTGGTGCTGGCGGCGGCGGCGATCACCGGGGTGGACCGGGTGTTCACCATCGGTGGCGCCCAGGCGGTGGCGGCACTGGCCTACGGCACCCAGAGCATCCCGCAGGTGGACAAGATCGTCGGGCCGGGCAATGCCTATGTGGCCTCGGCCAAGCGCCGGGTGTTCGGCACGGTGGGCATCGACATGGTGGCCGGCCCCTCCGAAGTGCTGGTGATCTCCGACGGCAGCGGCGATCCGGACTGGGTGGCCATGGACCTGTTCGCCCAGGCCGAGCACGATGAACTGGCCCAGTCCATCCTGTTGTGCACCGACGCCGACTTCATCGATCGGGTCTATGCCTCGATCGAGACCCTGCTGCCGACCATGCCGCGCCAGGACACCATCGATGCGTCGCTGCGCAATCGCGGTGCGCTGATCAAGGTGAACGATCTCGATGAGGCCTGCGCCATCGCCAACCGGATCGCGCCGGAGCACCTGGAGCTCTCCATGGAGCAGGCCGAGGAGTGGATCGGCAAGATCCGCCATGCTGGCGCGATCTTCGTCGGCCACTGGTCGGTCGAGGCGCTGGGCGACTACTGTGCCGGCCCCAATCACGTGTTGCCGACCATGCGCAGTGCGCGCTTCTCGTCGCCGCTCGGGGTGTATGACTTCCAGAAGCGCACCAGCCTGATTCAGGTCTCCGAGGCCGGCGCGCAGCATCTCGGCCCGATCGCCGCGATCTTGGCCGACGGTGAGGGACTGCAGGCCCATGCGCGCTCGGCGCGCTACCGGGTCAAGGGCTGAGTCGGGTCTGTCTGAATGAAAAAACGCGGCCGTGGCCGCGTTTTTTCATGCGCCGACGATCGCCTCGCATGCGGCGACCAGTAGGTCGCATTCGTCGTCGGTGCCGACGGTGATGCGCAGGAAGTCACGGATGCGCGGCGCGTTGAAGTGGCGCACGATGATCGCGCGCTCGCGCAGCGCGGCGGCCAGGTCGGCGCCGGCGTGTTGCGGATGGCGCGCGAAGATGAAGTTGGCGGCCGAAGGCAGGACCTCGAAGCCGAGCCGGGCCAGGGCGCCGCTCAACCGCTCACGACTGTGGATGACCCGGGCGCAGCTGTCGCGGAACCAGGGCTCGTCTTCCACCGAGGCGATGGCGCCGGCCTGCGCGGGGCGACCCAGCGGGTAGGAATTGAAGCTGTTCTTGACCCGCTCCAGCCCTTCGACGAGTTCGGCGCTGCCGAGCGCATAGCCCACCCGCAGCCCCGCCAGCGCCCGCGACTTGGAGAAGGTACGCGTGATCAGCAGGTTGGGGTGCCCGGCCAGCAGGCTGATCGCAGACGTACCGCCGTAGTCGATGTAGGCCTCGTCCACCAGGACCACCACCTCGGGCTGCGCTTTCAGGATGGCTTCGATCTGCTCGAGTGCCATCAGCCGCCCGGTCGGGGCGTTCGGGTTGGCGAAGATCACGGCGCCGGCCTCGCCCGCGTAGTCGGCGGGGTCGATCTCGAAGGACTCGTTGAGCGGCACGGTGCGATAGGGGATGTCGTACAGCCCGCAATAGACCGGGTAGAAGCTGTAGGTGATGTCCGGGAACAGCAGCGGCGCGTCATGCTTGAGCAGCGCCTGGAAGGCGTGCGCGAGCACCTCGTCGGAACCGTTGCCGACGAACACCTGGGCGGGCGTCAGGCCATGGTAGGTGGCCAGGGCCTGCTTCAGGGCATCGGCGTTGGGGTCCGGATAGCGGCGCAGATCCTCGCCAGCGGCGTTTTGCACGGCCTCGACCGCGCGTGGCGACGGGCCGTAGGGACTTTCGTTGGTGTTCAGTTTGACCAGCCGGTCCATCTTGGGTTGTTCGCCCGGCACATAGGGGGTCAAACGATGAACCACATCGCTCCAGAATCGGCTCATGATGCGCTGCGTTTTCCTTTATTCACGGGGGCCATGGAAGCACGCTGCGATGGTATCATGGCCGTCTTGATCATCAGCATTGGCCGGCTCCTGCAGCGACCGGCACCCAACACCATGCGGCAGGCGGAAGTCACTCGCGACACTCTCGAAACCCGGATCACCGTCAGCGTGGATCTGGATGGCACCGGCAGCGCCCAGCTCGACACCGGGGTCCCGTTCCTCGATCACATGCTCGACCAGATCGCCCGGCACGGCATGATCGACCTGACCATCAAGGCCGAGGGCGACACGCACATCGACGACCATCACACCGTCGAGGACGTGGGCATCACCCTGGGGCAGGCATTCGCGAAGGCGGTTGGCGACAAAAAGGGTATCCGCCGTTACGGGCACGCTTACGTGCCGCTGGACGAGGCGCTGTCGCGGGTGGTCGTCGATTTCTCGGGGCGTCCCGGCCTGCATTACTTCGTCGACTACACCCGGGCCCGCATCGGCGACTTCGATGTGGATCTGGCGCGCGAGTTCTTCCAGGGTTTCGTGAATCACGCCGGCGTGAGCCTGCACATCGACAACCTGCGCGGCGACAACGCGCACCATCAGTGCGAGACGATCTTCAAGGCCTTCGGCCGCGCCCTGCGCATGGCCGCCGAGCTCGATCCGCGTGCTGCCGGCGTGGTGCCGTCCACCAAGGGGACGCTCTGAGCCGTCCCGCCGTTTTCCCCAAGCGTTCAAGCATTCGAGTGAGCCGTTCATGATTGATGTCGCCGTGATCGACTATGGCATGGGCAACCTGCGTTCGGTGGAGAAGGCCATCGCGCATGTGGCCGGTGAGGCGACCGTGCGCGTGACCGACGATCCCGCCGTGGTCGCTTCGGCGCGTCGCGTCGTGTTCCCGGGCCAGGGCGCGATGCCCGACTGCATGGCCGAACTCGAGGCCCGGGGTTTGCACGACGCCGTCCTCAAGGCCGCCGCCGAAAAACCCTTTTTGGGCATCTGCATCGGTCTGCAGATGCTGTTCGAACGCAGCGAGGAAGGCCATGTGGCCGGGCTCGGCGTGTTCCCCGGGCAGGTGCGCCGGTTTCCGGACGAGCGCATGGTCGGCGCCGACGGCGCCCGCCTGAAGGTGCCGCACATGGGCTGGAATGAGGTCTGGCATCACGGCGCGCACCCCATGTGGGCGGGCATCCCCGATGGCGACCGCTTCTATTTCGTGCATAGCTACTATGTCGATCCGGCGCAGGGCGATGTCGTGGCCGCCCACACCGATTACGGCCTGCGCTTTACCAGTGCGGTGGCGCGGGATAACATTTTCGCGGTGCAGTTCCATCCGGAGAAAAGTGCCCGGGCGGGGCTGCAGTTGCTGACCAATTTCATCGGCTGGAACCCCTGAGGGTCCAGCGCTCACGCTTTTTCCCCAAGACGCTATAGCGATTCCGCGTATGTTGCTCATTCCCGCCATCGACCTCAAGGACGGTCACTGTGTCCGCCTCAAGCAGGGCGAGATGGAAGATGCCACGGTATTTTCCGACAATCCGGCCGCCATGGCCCGCCACTGGCTCGACCAGGGCGCGCGCCGGTTGCACCTGGTCGACCTGAACGGCGCTTTTGCCGGCAAGCCCGTCAACGAAGAGGCGATCCAGGCCATCGTCGAAGCGGTCGGTGACGAGATCCCGGTGCAGCTCGGGGGCGGCATCCGCGACCTCGACACCATCGAGCGCTATCTCGACGACGGCATCGACTACGTCATCATCGGCACCGCCGCGGTGAAGAACCCCGGGTTCCTGCAGGACGCCTGCAGCGCGTTTCCGGGGCACATCATCGTCGGCCTGGATGCCAAGGACGGCAAGGTGGCGGTGGACGGCTGGTCGAAAATGACCGGGCACGACGTGGTCGATCTGGCGAAGAAGTTCGAGGACTACGGTGTCGAGGGAGTCATCTACACCGACATCGGTCGCGACGGCATGCTCTCCGGCGTGAACGTCGAAGCGACGGTCCGGCTCGCCCAGTCCCTGCTGATTCCGGTCATCGCCTCCGGCGGCATCGCCAGCCTCAAGGACATCGAGGATCTGTGCGCCGTCGAGAGCGAGGGCGTCATGGGCGCCATTACCGGGCGCGCGATCTACGAGGGTACGCTCGACTTTCGCGCGGCCCAGGCCCGCGCCGACGAGCTCGCAGGCTGAGCATGCTGGCCAAGCGCATCATTCCCTGCCTGGACGTCAATGCCGGTCGTGTCGTCAAGGGCGTGAACTTCGTCGAGTTGCGCGATGCCGGCGACCCGGTCGAGGTGGCGCGCCGCTATGACGAGCAAGGCGCCGACGAGATCACCTTCCTCGACATCACCGCCAGTTCCGACGATCGCGACATCATCCTGCACGTGGTCGAGCAGGTGGCCGAGCAGGTCTTCATTCCGTTGACCGTGGGCGGCGGTGTGCGCACCGTGGCCGACGTGCGCCGCCTGCTCAACGCGGGCGCCGACAAGGTGAGCATCAACACCGCGGCGGTGACCCATCCGGACATCGTCGCCGAGGCCAGCGGCAAGGTCGGTAGCCAGTGCATCGTGGTGGCCATCGACGCCAAGCAGACCGCGCCCGGCAAGTGGGAGGTGTTCACCCACGGCGGGCGCAAGAACACTGGTCTCGATGCCATCGAGTGGGCGCGCAAGGTCGAGTCGCTGGGGGCGGGGGAAATCCTGCTCACGAGTATGGACCGGGACGGCACCAAGAACGGTTTCGACCTGGGCCTGACCCGCGCCGTGTCCGACGCCGTGCGCATTCCCATCATCGCCAGCGGCGGCGTGGGGACGCTCGATCATCTGGCCGACGGCGTGACCGAAGGCCGCGCCGACGCGGTGCTGGCGGCCAGCATTTTCCATTTTGGCCAGCACACCGTGCACGAAGCCAAGGCTTTCATGCGCGAGCGCGGGATCGAGGTCCGGTTATGAACGCACCCTCCAATCGCTGGCTGAACGAGATCTGCTGGGACGACCAGGGCCTGGTGCCCGTGATTGCGCAGGATGCGCACACGGGTGAGGTGCTCATGTTCGCGTGGATGAACCGGGAGGCGCTCAGCCTCACCGCGGAAAAGGGCGAGGCGGTCTACTGGTCGCGCTCGCGGCGCAAGCTGTGGCACAAGGGCGAGGAATCCGGCCACTTCCAGAAAGTGCTGGAGATCCGCGCCGATTGCGACAAGGATGTGATCCTGCTCAAGATCGAGCAGGTCGGCGGCATGGCCTGCCATACGGGGCGCAGGAGCTGTTTCTTCAACCGTCATACAAATGACGGAGAATGGGACGTCGTCGAGCCGGTACTGAAAGACCCGGAGGAAATCTACAAGTGATCGATATCGAAGTGCTTCATCGCGTGGCCAAGACCCTGGCCGAACGCAAGGCGGCCGACCCGGACGCGTCCTACGTCTCCAGCCTGTATGCCAAGGGCACCGACGCCATCTGCAAGAAGGTGGCCGAAGAGGCCGCCGAGACCATCATGGCGGCCAAGGACGGCAACCACCTCCATCTGGTGTGGGAGGTTACGGACGTGTGGTTCCACTCCATGGTGCTGCTGGCGCACTTCGGCCTGACCGTGGACGATGTGCTGGCCGAGTTCCGGCGTCGCGAGGGCGTGTCGGGCATCGACGAGAAGAAATCGCGCAACGCGGGGTGAGTCCAATGACCGACTGCATTTTCTGCAAGATCGTGGCGGGCGAGATTCCGTCGAAGAAGGCCTACGAAGACGAGGACATCCTCGTCTTTCACGACATCAACGCCCAGGCGCCGGTCCATCTGCTGGCCATTCCGAAGCAGCATGTCGCCTCGCTGGCCGAAGCGACCCCCGAGCACAACGCGGTGATGGGCAAGCTGCTGCAGGTCGGGGCGCGGGTGGCCATCGAGCAGGGCTGTACCGATGGGTTCCGCACCCTGATCAACACGGGGCGGGTCGGACGGCAGGAGGTGTATCATCTCCATGTCCATTTCGTCGGCGGCCCGGACGTGCTGCCGCCAATGTTGAAGCGTTGAAACGCTGGGAGTGATACATGGGTTCTTTTAGCATCTGGCACTGGCTGATTGTGCTGGTGATCGTCATGCTGGTGTTCGGTACCAAGAAGCTGCGCAACATCGGCCAGGATCTCGGCGGTGCGGTCAAGGGCTTCAAGGAAGGCATGAAAGAAGCGAACAGCGAAGCCGACGCCGCCAAGCCCGAACAACTTGATGGCAAGACCATCAACGCCGAGGCCAAGGAAAAGGTCAACAACTCCTGATCCGGCTCGCGGTCAACCGAGGGGCGGATCGCTGTTCGCCCCTCGTTTTGCGTCCTGACATTCCCTCCTTACCGGATCCAACATGTTCGATATCGGTTTCTCCGAATTGATGATCATCGGCATCGTCGGGCTCGTCGTCATCGGCCCGGAACGACTGCCGCGTGTGGCGCGGACCGTGGGGCACCTGCTCGGGCGCCTGCAGCGCTACGTGGGGGATGTCAAATCCGATATCCAGCGCGAGATGCAGCTCGAGGACCTCAAGAAGCTGCAGCAGGAAGTGGCCAGCCAGGCGCGCGATCTGGAAAACAACATCCGCGCCCAGACCGATGCGATGCAAAAG
The DNA here is from genome assembly GCF_010983895.1 of Nitrogeniibacter mangrovi. GTDB lineage: Bacteria > Pseudomonadota > Gammaproteobacteria > Burkholderiales > Rhodocyclaceae > Nitrogeniibacter > Nitrogeniibacter mangrovi. Next base: position 3,174,762 of record NZ_CP048836.1, on the reverse strand, counting down.
GACATGCAGAGTACCGCCGACTCGCTCAATGCGAGCGTGGCCGAGCTGACCGACGACGGCGCGGCGGCCAAGGCGCCCGATGCCGCGTCGCTCGCCCGGGCGGAGAAGGATATCGAAGCCGCGGTTGCGCGCGGAGACGCCCATGAGGACGAGGCCGGCGCTGGTGCCGATGACAACCAGATGGCCCTGGGGCTCGACGAAGCCGCTGCCGACAAGCGCGAGAGCAAGACATGAGTGAAGCAGGTCAGGACACCTTCATGGCGCACCTGGTCGAGTTGCGTGACCGGCTGTTGCGCGCCGTCGTCGCCGTCGTCGTCGTCTTCGTGTGCCTGATGCCGTGGGCGGGCCAGATCTACGATCTGCTCGCCCTGCCGATGATGCATGCGCTGCCCGACGGCACCCGCATGATCGCCACCGGCGTGGTGACTCCCTTCTTCGTTCCGGTCAAGGTGACCCTGATGGTGGCCTTCGTGGCAGCCTTGCCGGTGGTGCTCTACCAGGCCTGGGCGTTCGTGGCGCCGGGACTCTACGCCCACGAAAAGCGACTGGCGCTGCCGCTGGTCGCCGGCAGCACCGTCCTGTTTCTGCTGGGGATGGCGTTCTGCTATTTCTTCGTGTTCAACATGGTGTTCAAGTTCATCGGCGAATTCGCGCCGAAGAGCATCACACCAGCGCCGGACATCGAGCAGTACCTGTCCTTCGTGATGACCATGTTCCTGGCCTTCGGCATCACCTTCGAGGTGCCGGTCATCGTGATTCTGCTGACCAAGTTCGGTATCGTCGAGCGCAGCAAGCTCAAGGAAGCGCGCCCCTACGTGGTCGTCGGTGCCTTCGTGATCGCCGCGGTGGTCACCCCGCCCGACATGATCTCCCAGTTCATGCTGGCGGTGCCCATGTGGATGCTCTTCGAGCTCGGGCTGATCCTGGCCAAATACGTGAGCCAGGACAGCGCCGCCGACGACGAGGTGTCATCCACCGACGTCACGCCGACGCCCTGATGCCAACCGCCCGGCCGGGCGGTTCATGCGCTAGGAGCGGCCTAATCGCCTTTCACGGCGGTCGGGCGCCGTCCGATCTCGACCTCGGTCTGGTAGGACTTGCCGGCGCGGATCAGCTTGAAATGCGCCCGCCGACCGGGGGTGATCGCCGCGATCATCTCGAGCATGCGCTGTGGGTCTTCGATGGCCTGCTTGTCGATGGCGGTGAGGACGTCGCCCGGCCGGATGCCCGCCTGATCCGCCGGACCGCCGCGCATGACGCCTGCGATGAGCGCACCGGCGGTACTCTTGAGGCCGAACGAGGTGGCCAGCTCCGGGGTCAGATCCTGAATTTCCACGCCGATCCAGCCGCGTGTGACCTGACCGGTGCGGATGATCTGCTCCATCACGTCCTTGGCGAAATCCACCGGGATGGCAAAACCGATCCCGAGCGAGCCGCCGGAGCGAGAATAAATGGCCGAGTTGATGCCCACCAGCTCCCCTTCGCTGTTGACCAGCGCACCGCCCGAGTTGCCCGGATTGATGGCCGCGTCGGTCTGGATGAAGTTCTCGAAGGTGCTGATCCCCAGATGGTTGCGCTGAAGCGCCGAGACGATGCCCATGGTGACGGTCTGGCCGACGCCGAAGGGATTGCCGATGGCGAGCACCACGTCACCCACCTGCAAGGCATTCTTGCCCGCAAAGGTGATGGCCGGCAGCGGCGCGCCGGCTTCGATCCGGAGCACCGCCAGGTCGGTTTCCGGATCACGCCCGACGAGGCGCGCGGAGAACTTGCGCCCGTCCTCGAGGGCGACTTCGATCTCGTCCGCGGCCTCGATGACATGATTGTTGGTGAGGATGTAGCCGTCGGGGCTGGCGATGACTCCCGAGCCGAGGCCGGAGGTGCGCTGCTGCGGGCGACCGAGGCGATCACCGAAGAAATGGCGGAAGATCGGATCGTCGAGCAGGGGGTTGCGCGGATTGCGGACCTCCTTGCTCGTGAAGATGTGGACGACCGTCGGCAGCGCGCGTTGCGCGGCGGGGGCGTAGGAACCGGTTCGGGCGGGAGGCGTGGTGGATGCGCTGGTGCCGTCGGCGACCGCGATCACGGTAGGATGCTGACCGGGAAGCCATTCGGGCTTGAAGGTGCTGATCACGAACACCACCGCCACCGCGACAGTGACCGCTTGGGCGAAGATCAGCCACAGACGGCGTGCCATGTCAGGCGCTCCGGGCGGTGGCCAGGCTAAATGAGGATGTCATGATCGAATTGACCGCGCTGACGCGCTATGTGGATGAATTGCTGAACGTGACGGCGTTTCGCGATTATTGCCCAAACGGTTTGCAAGTGGAAGGCAGGGCGCAGGTGCGGACCATCGTCTCCGGGGTGACGGCCAGCTTCGACCTGATCGAGGCCGCGATCGCCCTCGGCGCCGATGCCGTGCTCGTGCACCACGGCTATTTCTGGCGCGGCGAGGATGCCCGTGTCGTGGGCATCAAGCGGCGCCGCCTGGCCCGACTGCTGGCGGCCGACCTCAGCCTGCTCGGCTACCATCTGCCCCTCGATGTGCATCCGGAGCTCGGCAACAACGCGCAATTGGCCAAGCGCATGGGCTGGGTGCCGGAAGGGACCTTCGGCGATGACAGTCTCGGCGTCCATGGGCGTCCGGCAACCGCAGGCGGTTGCGTGCAGGACGTGGCCGACGCATTGGCGCGTACTCTGGGACGGGCGCCGCTCGTCGTCGGCGACGCCGGCCGGCCGGTGGCGCGCATCGGGTGGTGCACCGGGGCGGCGCAGGGGTATCTGGACGCGGCCATTGCGGCAGGTTGTGACGTGTTCGTCTCCGGGGAAGTGTCGGAGCCGACCGTGCATCTGGCACGCGAATCCGGGGTCGCCTACATCAGTGCCGGACATCACGCGACCGAGCGTTACGGTATCCAGGCCCTGGGCGAGCATCTGGCGGCCCGCTTCGACCTCGAGCATCACTTCGTCGACATCGACAATCCCGTGTGAGGTCGGCGAAGCTGGCCGCCGTCAGTCGGGTTTGCCCGGCGGGGGGATGAGCCAGGTCTGGTCGGGCGGCGCGTCGCTGTCGTCGGATTCGTCATCGGGAGTCTCTTCGGTCCTCTCCTCGGAGGAGGCGTCTTCCCGGTTGTCGAGATCGCCCGAGTCGAGCTGGAAGTCGAGGGCCGGCAGTTCCGTGCGCTCCGGGGTGTGGTCGAGGTCGAACAGCTCGGTCTCTTCGAGACCGGACGGTTCGCCCGAGGAGGGGTCCGGGGCTTCGAAGTCGAGATCCGGCGCCAGTTCCTGCGGTGGAGCCACGAATCCGGCGTCCGATTCGCCGGGGGCGTCTTCCGACCGCGTCTGCGGCCCGCCCTCGCCGGTCCCGGCCAGCGCCGCGGCGAGTTCTTCGTCGGTCATGCGGTAGGGGCCGAGCTGGTCTTCGAGAACCGCCTGCAACATGAGCAGATCGTCCACGACCCCGAGCGGGAAGCCCTGCCGGGTGCCGCCGCGGTTGTCGCGCAGCAGCTTCTGAAGGTAGATCTGGCACTCCCGGGTCATCCACTCCTTCTGCAGCAGGCTGATGATATGGGGCATCTGCTCGACCGAATCCGGCGCCAGTTTGACTTCGTCGAAGTCGTCCCATGACACGGTCTTGACGTTGAAGGTCTTGTTCAGCTTGTCGGTGAGGGCGTCGAACTCGCCCCGCATGTTGGCGGCCTTGTACACCTCGAGCAGCTTGATCCAGGGCTGGACCGCCTTCTTGGGATTGCCGCGAATGAATTCCGCGAGGGTCTCGGCGGCACCCTGGACCCGCCCGAAGGACATCATGATGTCGGCCAGTTCGACGGCCGATTCGTGCTCTTCGGCCATCTCCTGTTCGTCCACCACGATCGGCGCGATGCTGTGATCGAGTTCGGCCGGCGGCGGGCCGTCCCACTCGACGACGGAAAAGTCGAAGGAGTCGTCGCCGCTTCTGGCGGGCTCCGCGGTGTCGCGAGTCGGGGGCTCGGGCACGGCATAGTGCGTCGGAACGATGTGTTCCGTCGCCGTGGTTTCATCCGGCGTGTCCGCGGCGTCGAGGGTGGCCTGACGTCGGCGCGACCACAACCAGGCGCCCAGCAAGGCGAGGATGGCGAGACCGGCGTAGAGCCGCCAATCGAGCCGGTCCGTGTTTTCCGTATCGGCCGGCGTCTGAGTTGCGGGCGGGGGATTCGGCGCCGTCGTCGTGACGGTCGGGCCCGGAGAAGCGGGTGGCGTGCCGGCGGCGTCAGCGGCGCCCTTGCCGGGGGATGGGGGGATGCGTCCGGCGGCGTCTCGCGCCCGGGGGCGCGGGCGTCGAGCTCGGCGCGCAAGGCGTCCTGCAGAGCCTCGAGTCGCGCGATGCGGTCCTTCAACTCCAGATTCGCGACGATCTGCGAGTCGATGGCGAGGATCAGCTTCTGTTCACGACGCAGCGCCTCCCGCTCGGTGTCGCTGGTACGCTCGACGATCGATGGGTCGCCCAGACGTGCGGACATGCGCAGGCCGGAGGCGTCGGCGTTGCCGCCCATCAACACCAGCCGGTCGCCCGCGTCCGTTTCCGGTGCTGGTTGCGCCGGTGTCGATGCCGCTTCAACAGGTGCGGTCGCGGCGGGCGCGGACGGAGAAACCGCCGGCGGCGGTGCGGCGGCGGCCTGCCGACGTGCCTGATCGCGAGCCTGCAGCGCTTCGCGGGCCTGGGCCACCTCGGCCGGCGTCGGCAGAATCAGGGTCGTTCCGACCGGCAGCATGCGCCGTGAGGAGCGCACCGCGCGATCGCCCCGGTTGGTGTGTTTCAGGGCCGAGATGAAGGCGCGCCGGTCGGCGCCGCTGGACGGATAGAGAGCCCGCGCCACAGCATTGAGCGACGCTGACCGGGGCAGGGTGTAGACACCGCCCAGATCGTCCGGCGTCGCCAGTGGGCCGGGCGCTTTGGCGACCCCTCGTGGCGACGCAGGTGCGGGTGCCGGCGCGGTCTGTGCCGATCGGGGCGGGGTGACGGCCGCCATGGGCAACAGCAGCGTGTAGGTGCGTTTGAGTCGTGCGTTGCAGGTTTCTTCGAGCGTGACGCGCAGGATCGGATCGGAAACCGGTTTGGCGCGCACCACCTCGGCGACCGGCTTGCCGCCGATGGTGCGGATGTGAACCTGGGCGCCGAGCAGATCCGGGATGCCGTCCCGTTGGCCGCTGCGGGCGATGCGAATGCACGATTCCGTGTCGCCGGGGTGGACGCTCAGCAGGCTGAATTGTGCCTTGAACGGTTCCCCGATGGCGCTCTGGCTTACCAGCTCACCAAAGCCGATGGCTTGAGCGATGGAGGGCAGCAGAGCAAGAGTGATGAGGCCCGACAGGATCGAGCGCGGAAAACGCGTCATTCGCCGCAAGAAAATAGCCTTAAATATTCAGACGATCCAGCACATGTTTGAAGCGTATTGTAATGAAGTTATTCCGCTTGTGTGGGGTCGCACCCGGCTATTTGCGGCGTTTGCCAAAAAAGTCCCGGGTTGTGCAATGCGTTGCTCCGGTGGGCAGGACGGTATGATCTGCGTTCTCGAAACGGGGGGCGGAGCTGGAGGCGACCATGGCGGACAATCAGGACGGCGAGACACGTCAGCGCATCCATACGCGCTCGATCGACGTGACCGGCTATCTGCGCGACGACGGTCTGTTCGATATCGAGGCGCGGCTGGTGGATGCCAAGGGAATCGACTACCCGTTATCCACCGGCCTGCGCCGCGCTGGCGAGCCGGTCCACGACATGCGGGTGTGCCTGACGGTGGATCGGCAGCTGACGATCCACGCGGTGGAGGCGCGCATGGGCGCCATGCCATACCCCGGGGCGTGTGACGAGATCGTGCCGGATTACCAAGGGCTGGTCGGGCTGAACCTCATGCACGGCTTTCGCCGCGCGCTGCGCGAGCAATTGGGGGGGGTGGCCGGTTGCAGCCACCTGAGCGAGTTGCTCATGAGCGTGCCGACCGCCGCGATCCAGACCCTCGCCAGTTTCGTGACGGACAACCAGGAAACCCGGCGCAAACCGTTTCAGCTCGACCGCTGTCATGCGCTCGACACGCGCGGCGAGACCGTGCGCCACCACTATCCACGCTGGTATCGCAAATAGATGCCATGGGCACACCCCTCCGCCTTTTGTCGCGATGCGGGAATTGGGCGTGAGCCGGATCGGATTGTGGTTATAATTACGGAGCTTTCGTCGGACGGTTTGGCCGTCGGCTGAGGGTGTTGCAGCGCATCAGATCGATGGCGTGGCGGCAGTAAACGGGATTCGTCAGCCGAGGGAGATTGGCGAAGATCGTGGGGTGAGGGCCCCGAACAGACCCATTCAACTTAAATGTCCGTGCACCTGCGTGGCCGGGGCGCGGCTTCCATCGAAGGGCAACCATGAAAATTCATGAGTATCAAGCAAAGGAACTGCTGAGAAAGTATGGCGTCGTCACTCCGCGTGGCATCCCGTGCTTCTCGGTGGATGAGGCGGTTAAAGCGGCCGAAGAGCTGGGCGGACCGATCTGGGTGGTGAAGGCGCAGATTCATGCTGGTGGTCGTGGCAAGGGCGGTGGCGTGAAGCTGGCCAAGTCGCTCGACGAGGTGAAGACCGTTGCCGACCAGATTCTCGGCATGCAGCTGGTGACCCACCAGACCGGCCCCGAAGGGCAGAAGGTGCGCCGTCTGCTGATCGAGGAAGGCGCCGACATCCAGCATGAATACTATGTGGCTGCTCTCACCGACCGCGCGACCCAGAAGATCGCCATGATGGCCTCCTCCGAGGGCGGTATGGACATCGAGGAGGTCGCTGCCAAGACCCCCGAGAAGATCATCAAGGTGTTCGTCGATCCGCTCGTCGGCCTGACCGACGCGCAGGCGACCGAACTGGCCAAGGGCATCGGCATTCCCGACGGATCCATGGCGCAGGCGGTCGAGACCTTCAAGAAGCTGTACACCTGCTACATGGAAACCGACGCCTCGCTGGCGGAAATCAACCCGCTGATCCACGAAGGCAACGGCAACATCAAGGCCCTGGACGCCAAGTTCAACTTCGATTCCAACGCCCTGTACCGTCATCCCGAGATCGTCGAGTTCCGCGATCTGGACGAGGAAGACGCCGACGAGATCGAAGCTTCCAAGTACGATCTGGCCTACATCAGCCTGGACGGCAACATCGGTTGCCTGGTGAACGGTGCCGGTCTGGCCATGGCGACCATGGACACCATCAAGCTGTTCGGCGCCGAGCCGGCCAACTTCCTGGACGTGGGCGGTGGCGCGACCACCGAGAAGGTGACCGAAGCCTTCAAGATCATGCTCAAGAATCCCAAGGTCAAGGGCATTCTGGTGAACATCTTTGGCGGCATCATGCGTTGCGACACCATCGCCACCGGCGTGGTCGCGGCCGCCAAGGAAGTCAATCTCTCCGTGCCGCTGGTGGTGCGTATGAAGGGGACCAACGAAGATCTCGGCAAGAGCATTCTCGCCGAATCCGGTCTCCCCATCATTTCCGCCGACAGCATGGCCGAAGCCGCGACCAAGATCGTCGCCGCGGTCAAGTAAGGAGAGTTTGAATGTCTATCCTGATCAACAAAGACACCAAGGTCATCACCCAGGGCATCACCGGCAAGACCGGCCAGTTCCACACCGAAAAGTGCATCGAGTACGCCAACGGCAAGAACTGCTTCGTCGCCGGGGTGAACCCGAAGAAAGCCGGCGAGTCGATCTTCGACGTGCCCATCTACGCCTCCGTGAAGGAAGCCAAGGACGCCAGCGGCGCCACCGTGTCGGTGATCTACGTGCCGCCCGCGGGCGCCGCCGCCGCCATCTGGGAGGCCTGCGAGGCCGACATCGATCTGGCCATCTGCATCACCGAGGGTATCCCCGTGCGCGACATGCTGGTGGTGCGCAACAAGATGAAGCAGAAGGTGGAAGCCGGCGGCAAGGAAACGCTGCTGCTGGGCCCCAACTGCCCGGGCCTGATCACGCCGGACGAAATCAAGATCGGCATCATGCCGGGTCACATCCACAAGAAGGGTCGTATCGGCGTGGTGTCCCGTTCCGGTACGCTGACGTACGAAGCGGTGGCGCAGCTGACCGAGATCGGTCTGGGCCAGTCCTCGGCGGTGGGTATCGGTGGCGATCCGATCAACGGCCTCAAGCACATCGACGTGATGCGCATGTTCAACGAAGATCCCGATACCGATGCGGTCATCATGATCGGTGAAATCGGCGGTCCGGACGAGGCCGAAGCCGCGCGCTGGTGCAAGGACAACATGACCAAGCCGGTGGTCGGCTTCATCGCCGGCGTCACCGCGCCGGCCGGCAAGCGCATGGGGCATGCCGGTGCACTCATTTCCGGGGGTGAGGACACCGCCGACGCCAAGCTCGCCATCATGGAAGAGTGCGGCTTCAAGGTGACCCGCAATCCGTCCGAGATGGGCAAACTGCTCAAGTCCATGCTGTAATCGGACCTGTGCGACAAAAACGCCCGCACATGCGGGCGTTTTTTTGTGTACTTTATCTATGAATTCGCAAGAAACGTTACAAGTTTCAAATTGTGGTAAATGTGCACCGCACGCGTCAAAATGAAAAGCACGGCCCGCAAGGCCGTCGTCGGTCGCCATCGTGCCCGTGCACGAGCGGTGGTACAGGCTGCTGGAAGGGAACATGAGAACAGTGCAGGCCGCGGGCGGCCGAAGTGATGGCGGACGAATCCGGAGGCGGGCAACGCATGGCGACCGCTGAGCGTTCCGGCGCCCTGATGATGGCGTCGAAGACCGACGTCGGCCGCATGCGCGAGCGCAATGAGGATGCCTGCCTGTTTCGCGTCGAGCAGGGGTGGGCGGTGCTTGCCGACGGTATGGGGGGCTATCGCGGTGGTGACGTGGCTTCCGCCATGGCGGTCGAGTGCGTTCGCGAGAACCTCGACGGCAACTCGGTGGGGACCGCGTCGGAAGCGCTTGCCGGCCTGAGATTGGCCACGGTGCGGGCGAACGAGCGCATCTTTACCGTCTCCCACAGCGATCGCGATCTGCACGGCATGGGCTCCACGCTGGTCGCGGTGCGCTGCTTCGAGGACATGATCGCGGTGGCGCATGTCGGTGACTCGCGCCTTTACCGGTACCGCCCCGATCAACTGGTGCAGCTGACACGAGACCACTCCCTGTTGCAGGAACAGGTCGACGGCGGGATGATGAGCGCCGACGCGGCCCGGCGCGCGCCCGGGCGCAGCCTGCTCACGCGGGCCCTCGGGGTCGAGCCCTCGGTGGTCCCGGATGTGGCCCTTCATGAAACGCGCGTCGGTGACGTTTACCTGATGTGCTCGGACGGCCTGACCGACATGCTCTACGATGACGACATTGCGCTGGTGTGCGAGACCCTGTCCGCCAATCTCGCGCTTGCTGCCGATCATCTCGTCCAGCTTGCCAACGACCGGGGCGGTCGTGACAACATAACGGTTGTGCTCATCAAGGTGTGTGCGCCCACAGATGCACCGGAAATGCCGCGATGACGCCAGACACGGGACATAGTACGCGATGCCGAAACTGATTCTCAGCATGGATGGCCTGGTGCTCAAGGAGATTCCGCTCACCAAGGAGCGGACCACGATCGGGCGCAAACCACACAACGACATCCAGATCGACAATCTGGCCATCAGTGGCGAGCATGCGGTGATCACCTCGATCCTCGACGACGCGTTTCTCGAGGACCGCAACAGCACCAACGGCACCTACGTCAATGGCCAGCCGGTCAAGAAGTGCGCGCTCCAGAACAACGACGTCGTTGAACTGGGCAAATACCGCATCAAGTTCATCGCCGATGCCGAGCAGTCGAGTGCGACCGCGTCCGATTTCATCGACACGGCCGCGCTCAAACCGGTGACTGCAGAGGCCGAAGTTGCGGTCTCGGTCCATGACGTGTCGGTGCAGACCGACACCGTCGTCGGGCAGGACGGTTCGCAGGTGCCCGGGGAAGACGCCGAAGCGACGCAGATCTTCACCCGCAGCGCGCCGCAGCGCGCGACCGCACCCGCGCAGGAGCCGGCGCTACCGGTGGAAGGGCCGCTCGGCGTTATCCAGGTGCTCTCCGGCCCCAACGTGGGCCGGGAGCTCGAGCTCAAGAAGTCCCTGACCACGCTCGGCAAGCCCGGCATGCAGGTGGCCGTCATCACGCGTCGTCCCCACGGGTACTTCATCACCCACGTGGAGGGCTCGACCTTTCCTGTGGTCAATGGCCAGACCCTCGACGCCCAGGCCCATCACCTGGGCGATCACGACATCATCGAGATCGCCGGCGTCAAGATGGAGTTCTTCCTGCGCACCTGACGGGCTCCCTCGCCGGGCTGTCCGGACCGTATGTGACATAGTTCGCAAATCCGCTCTTGGGGCGATGTTACGCTCCCCCATTGCAGATCGTTCCTGGCGGGGATAATGAAATTCAGGGTGCTGGGATGCAGTGGCGGCATCGGAGGGCGCGAGGCCCGGACCACGGCTTTCCTTGTCGACGACGACATTCTCATCGATGGTGGCACCGGTGTCGGCGAACTCGATTACGAAGAGTTGCTGCGCATCGACCATATCTTCGTCACGCATGCCCATCTGGATCACATTGCCTTCATTCCGCTGCTCATCGATACCGTAGGCGAGGCGCGTCGGCGTCCCGTCACCGTCCATGCCACCGACGAGACGCTGCGCATTCTGCGCTCGCACATCTTCAACTGGCTGATCTGGCCCGATTTCAGCGCCATTCCCGATCGCCTGAACCCCTTCATGCGCTTTCAGCCCTTGCGTATCGGCGAACAGGCCGTGCTGGATGGTCGCCGCATTTCCGTGCTCCCCGCCTTTCATACCGTCCCCGCCGTGGCCTACGCGCTGGACAGTGGTGCAGGGCAACTGGTGTTCTCCGGTGACACCACGCTCACGCCAGCCCTCATCGATGCCGTCAACGCCTTGCCCGAGCTGCGCCACCTGGTGATCGAGACCGCATTTTCCGACGCCGAGCATGGGCTGGCGCTGGCCTCGCGTCACATGTGCCCGGCACTGCTGGCGCAGTTTCTTGATGCCCTGACCGTGGAGCCGCAGGTCCACATCAGCCACCTCAAACCGGGCCACGGCGAGCGCACCATGGCGCAGATCGGCGTCTATCCGGGCAAGCTCAAGCCGACACGTCTGCAAAACGGTCAAGTGCTGGAGTTTTGACCCGGTATTCCGGCGTTCAGGTCGCCCGCGCATGGGGGATACTGAGATCCGAGTCTTTCCGTCGTCGCGCAAGCCCGCCGGCGATGTCGTTAGAATGAGCCATGTTTCAGGGCCGGCGAGCCGCCGCGCCCGTTTGATGACGCAGGAACCGATCTCATGACGCTTGCCGCCGGGAAAAGTCCGACCTCGGGTGGTGTCGCCACGCGCCTGGCCTTCTTCAAGGGCTTGCAGGCGATCACGACCCGCATCCATGCCACCCACAACATCGATGAAATCATCTTCGAGCTGTCCGCCGATCTGTGCGAGCTGTTCGGCGCCGAGCGCCTGACCATCTACACGGTCGACGACGCGCGCAACGCCATCGTCTCGAAAGTGAAGATGGGGCTGCACAAGGTCAACAGCATCCGCCTGCCAATCTCGGAAAACAGCATCGCCGGCTACGTCGCCTACGCGAAGAAGATGCTCAACATTCCGGATGTCTACGACGAGGCCGCGCTGCGCGCCATCAGCCCGCATCTGGAGTTTCGCAAGGAAGTGGACGAGGTGACCGGCTACCACAGCAAGCAGATGCTGGTGGCGCCGATCGTCTCGAACGAGAAGGGCGAACTCGAAGGCGTGCTGCAGCTGATCAACTCGGTCGATGGCCAGCCGTTCACGCCGATCGCCGAGGAAGGCCTGCTGGGGCTGGCGCAGACGCTCGGCGTCGCCTTCGCTCAGCGCACCAAGGCCCCCGCCGCGCCGCGCTCCCGTTATGACCTGCTGGTGACGGAAGCCAAGATCACCCGTGAGGAACTCGACGCTGCAACCCGCAAGGCCCGCGAACGCAAGGTGCCCACCGAAGAGGTGCTGATCGAGGACATGGGCCTGGGCCAGGAGGAAATCGGCCAGGCGGTCGCGACCTTCTTCAACGTGAAGTACGAGCCCTTCCACTCCGACCGGATCAAGCCGGTGGATCTGCTGGTCAACATCAAGCGCGAATTCGTCGAGCAGAGCCACTGGCTGCCCCTCGAGGAGAACGAGGAAGGGGTCGTCATCATGGCGACCGACCCGGAGCAGATCCGCGCCTCCCGCGTGGCGCACAACGTCTTCCCCAACAAGAACATCGTGATCCGCGCGACCACCGTGCGCGAGTTCCGCAAGACGGTCGACCAGTTCTTCGAAGCGAGCCTCGACATGGGCTCGGTGGACGACCTGCTCTCCGATCTCGTCGAGGACGAGCAGGACAGCTCGATGGCGGAGGAGCTGTCGGCCGCCGCCGACAACGAGCTGGTCAAACTCGTCAACAAGGTCATCGTCGACGCCTACAAGCAGGGCGCCTCGGACATCCACATCGAGCCGCGCCCGGGCAAGGAAAAGACCCTCATCCGATTCCGCAAGGACGGCACGCTCGTCCCTTACATCGAGGTGCCGGCCAGCTACCGCAACCCGCTCGTCACGCGCATCAAGATCATGTGCGACCTCGACATCTCCGAGCGGCGCAAGCCCCAGGACGGCAAGATCAAGTTCCGCAAGTACTCGCCGCTGGACATCGAGCTGCGGGTCGCCACCCTGCCCACCGCGGGCGGGCTCGAAGACGTGGTCATGCGTATCCTCGCCAACAGCGAGCCGATTCCGCTCGACAAGCTCGGCCTGACCGAGAACAACCTGTCGCGGCTCATGAGCGCCATCACCAAGCCCTACGGCATCTTCTTCGTCTGCGGCCCGACCGGCTCGGGCAAGACCACGACGCTGCACTCCATCCTCGGCCACATCAACACCCCCGACACCAAGATCTGGACCGCCGAGGACCCGGTGGAAATCACCCAGAAAGGCCTGCGCCAGGTCCAGGTCAACCGCAAAGCCGGCCTCGATTTCGCCACCATGATGCGCGCCTTCCTGCGTGCCGACCCGGACGTGATCATGGTCGGCGAGATGCGTGATCACGAAACCGTTGCGGTCGGCCTCGAGGCCTCGCTGACCGGCCACCTGGTGTTCTCCACCCTCCACACCAACAGCGCCCCCGAATCCATCGTGCGCCTGCTCGACATGGGCATGGACCCCTTCAACTTTGCCGATGCCCTGCTCGGCGTGCTCGCCCAGCGCCTCGCCAAGCGCCTGTGCCCCAAGTGCAAGGCGGCCTATCACCCCGACGTAGCCGAAATGTCCAACCTGCTCGACGAGTACTGTCTCGACCTGCAGATGACGACGCCCTTCAAGGAAGACGCCGACGCCGCGCGCAAGGCCGTCGCCAAGCAATGGCAAACCACCTACGCCGACAAGCAGGGCCAATTCACGTTCTACAAACCGGTCGGTTGTGACGACTGCACCAAGGGCTACCGCGGCCGCGTCGGTCTGCATGAACTCATGCTCGGCACCGACGACACCAAGAAGCGCATCCAGGAACGCGCCCGCGTCGCCGAACTGCTCGCCCTCGCCCTCGAAGAGGGCATGCGCACCCTGCGCCAGGACGGCATCGAAAAGGTGCTCGCCGGCATCACCGACATGGCGCAGGTGCGCAAGGTGTGCGTGCGGTGACGTGGAATGTCATCGGGGTGACGGAATTCGTCACTTTTGCTGGGGGCATATGACGTTGGTGCCGCGTCATGGTCGAGCGAGATGTTTTAAAAACGCATAAAATTCAATCGATTGGGGTTTTTTCGAAAAACTGGCACGTGCGATGCGTAGTGTTCTGCGAGCGGAGCTGATCCGTGACCAACCGAATTCTCAGAGGAGAGTACTCATGAAAAACACCATGAAGCGCGCCCAGCAAGGTTTTACCCTGATCGAACTGATGATCGTTGTGGCGATTATCGGTATCTTGGCCGCCATCGCGATTCCGCAGTATCAGGATTATGTAACCCGTGCCCGGTACCAGGACGGCTTAGCTTCCATTGAAGCCGTTAAAACGGCAACCGCCGTGTGTATCCAAGAAAATGGTGGTGATCCGACGGCGTGCGACACTGACACTAAAGTCGGTACGACCATGTCGACCAGTGCGGCCGGCGGCAAGATTACGATCGCTCGTGGCACCTTTACCGCCGGTACGGGTGGTCTTGGCGGAACTGCAATCTTCACCGTGACTGGTGATTCTACTCTTAGCAGTTGCGTTATTACCGCGACAGGTACCGTGGCTGCTGACAAGATCAACTGGACTTATGTAACCTCGGGTACCGGTTGTACGAAGTCGAAGACTGGCGTCTAATCTGAAGGCCGGTTCAGTTTCGAAAGGCCCAGCTTAGTGCTGGGCTTTTTTCTTTAATGGCGCTGTTTTCAGACGAATTTTGGCAGTCACTGAAGGGTGAGGATCAACCTAAGCCATAAAGCTTTGACCAAAACCGTGTAGAATCCTGCGCACTGCTAATTCGATAAATTTGTGTATGTCGATCCCAAATGTTCAGGCGGTATCGCCTCTGGATGGACGATACCGGATCAAGGTAGACGCGCTTCGTGATTACTTCTCCGAGTTCGGCCTGATCCGCAATCGCGTCAAGGTCGAGATCGCCTGGCTTCAGGCCTTGGCTGCAGCTGACGCGATCGCTGAGGTCCCTCCGTTTTCGCCGTCGAGCCAAGCCGCCCTGACCGGCGTCGCCGAGAGTTTCCTCCCCGCCGACGCCGAAGCCGTCAAGGCCATCGAAGCCACGACCAATCACGACGTCAAGGCGGTCGAGTACTGGATCAAGCAGCATTTCGCCAACAACCCGGAAGTGATGAAGGTCTCCGAGTTCGTGCATTTTGCGTGCACCTCGGAGGACATCAACAACACCGCCCATGCGCTCATGCTCAACGATGCGCGCAAGGAGGTGATGTTGCCGACGCTGGATCGGGTGATCGCGCGCTTCGTGGCGCTGGCGCACGAGCTGGCGGATGCGCCGATGTTGTCGCGCACCCACGGGCAGCCGGCCAGCCCCACTACGATGGGCAAGGAGATGGCGAACATCGCCTACCGGTTGCAGCGGGCCCGCAAGGCCATTGCCGGTGTCGAGATGACGGCCAAGTTCAATGGCGCGGTGGGTAATTACAACGCGCACCTGTCTGCCTATCCGGACGTCGATTGGGCGGCGTTCAACAAGACCTTCGTGGAAGAGTCGCTGGGGCTGGTGTTCAATCCCTACACCATCCAGATCGAGCCGCACGATTCCATGGCCGAGCTGTTCGACGCCATGGCGCGTTGCAACACCATGCTCATCGATGCTTGCCGCGACATCTGGAGCTACATCTCGCTCGGCTTCTTCAAGCAGCGGCTCAAGGAAGGCGAGGTGGGCTCGTCGACGATGCCGCACAAGGTCAATCCGATCGATTTCGAAAACGCCGAAGGCAACCTGGGGGTGGCCAACGCGATGTTCCGCCACTTCAGCGAGAAGCTGCCGATCTCGCGCATGCAGCGTGATCTGACGGACTCGACGGTGTTGCGCAACATGGGGGTGGCCTTCGGCCACACGCTGCTGGCCTATGATTCCCTGCTCAAGGGGCTCGGCAAGCTGGAAGTGGATCGTGCGCGCCTCGAAGCCGATGTGAACGACGCCTGGGAAGTGCTGGCCGAGCCGGTGCAGACGGTGATGCGTCGTTATGGCGTAGAGAATCCCTACGAGCAGCTCAAGGCGCTGACGCGGGGCAAGGGGATCACGCAGGAAGGCCTGCACGCCTTCATCCAGACGCTGACGATTCCGGAGGCGGAAAAAGCGCGCCTGCTCGAGATGACGCCGGCCAGCTATATCGGCCTGGCCGAGCAGTTGGCGAAAGCCATCTGAGCATTCATGTTCGTTGAACGCGGGGCGCCTCAGTGGAGGCGCCCCGTGTCATTTTGACTGGAGAACAGGCATGGCGTTTGCCGACAATCTGAAGGATCTGCCCAAGGTGTCCCACCTGGCGGCGATGGTGCTGATCGATGCCGAGGGGCAGGAAGTGGCGCGGATCGAGAACAAGCCGGGGCAGGCCGGTTCGCTCGCGGTGTACAACCACCTGGCGCAACTCTACGGCGCGATTTCGCCGGATGCGGCGAAGAAGGGGCTGGAACTGTATGCGGAGCATACGGAAGACGCGCTGCAGAGCCCGGGCAAGCATCCGAACATCGACCGGCTCGTCGGGCTGGTCGAGCGCGACGAGACCTTGCGGGTCAAGCAGGTGTTTGCGGTGTAGGGCCGGTGTCAGGCGGGCGGGATGAATCCGCCCTGCAGAATGAACAAAGCCGGCAGATGCCGGCTTTGTTCATTTGGCGGGTTTGGCCTTGGCGGCCGCTTCCTTCTGCTTTTCCTCCAGGGCCGCCTTCTTGCGGCTGCTGAAGTACATGAAGTGATAGGTGAAGAAGTAGGCCCAGAAGATCAGGGCGGCGAGCGATGCCCAGAGCTTGTATGGCAGGCCCACGATCAGGACCAGGGCGGCCAGGGCTAGCAGGGCGATGCCGCCGATCAGGTTGATGGTGATGTAGTGCGGTTTGTAGCGCTCCGGGTTCGCCAGCGGCTTGTTGCTCCAGTTGGCGACCAGATCGAGCCGGTTGTGCTTGCCGATGCGCCACGCGCGCGAGAGCATGAGCGCGGCCAGGCCGAACAGGCCGAGGTAGAGCAGCAGCGCGAAGATATCGATGGTCATGGTCCGTTTTCTCCCTCAGCGGCCCGTGGTGCCGTTCACACGACGGCTTCTTCTTTCTGCTTGGGCGGCTTCATGAACTGTTCGCGCGAGACGCCCAGCCACATCACGATCGGGCTGGCGACCAGCACCGAAGAATAGATGCCGAAGCAGATGCCGATGGTCAGCGCGAGGGCAAAGTAGTACAGCGTCTCGCCACCGAATAGCAGCATGGAGAGCACCATCACCTGGGTGCTGCCGTGGGTGATCACGGTTCGCGAGATGGTGCTGGTGATCGCATGGTTGAGCACCGCCGGGGTGTCCATGCCGCGCTTCTTCTTGAAGGTCTCTCGCACGCGGTCGAACACCACCACCGATTCGTTGACCGAGTAGCCCAGCACCGCGAGCACCGCCGCCAGCACCGCCAGCGAGAACTCCCACTGGAAGAAGGCGAAGAAGCCCAGGATGATGATCACGTCGTGGAGGTTGGCGATGATCGCCGCGACCGAGAAGCGCCACTCGAAGCGCAGCGCCAGATAGATCATGATGCCCATGATCACCAGCAGCAGCGCCATGCCGCCGTCGGCCGCCAGTTCCTTGCCCACCTGCGGGCCGACGAACTCGACCCGGCGCAGCTCCGGCTTGTTGCTGTCGGCCTTGTCCAGCGTGGCCATCACCTTTTCGGAGATGCGGTTGCTGTCCAGGCCGTGCTTGTTGGGCAGGCGGACGAGCACGTCGCGGGCGCTGCCGAAGTTCTGCACCTGCGCATCGGCGTAGCCATCTTCGGCCAGCGCGTCGCGGATCTGCTGGACCTGGGCTGCCTGCGGGTAGTTCAGTTCCATGATCGTGCCGCCGGTGAACTCGACGCTGAGGTTCAGGCCCCGGGTGGCGAGGAAGATCACCGCGAGCAGGAAGGTCACGAACGAGATCACGTTGAAGATCAACGCGTGCTTCATGAACGGGATGTCGTTCTTGATTCGGAAGAATTCCATTTTTGGTGACTCGTGATGGGGTTATTGGTGATTGGTCTCGAGCGTGGCGCGCGTGCTCGAGATCAAACCGTTGATGAGACGAAAGATGCGGTTCACCTGCGCTTCGACGGCAGCCGTGTCCATGACGAAGCCCAAGTCCTTCGCCAGGGTGATCTGGGTATCGAGTTCGCTCAGGGAGCCGCGGGACAGTCCAAGGAAATGGACAAATTCCTTTTTGCTGCCGCGGGCAGCCCCCTCGGCGATGTTGGAGGGAATGGAAATGGCCGCACGGCGCATCTGGCTGCTCAAAGCAAACCGTTCTTCGGCAGGAAGAAGGTTTGTCAGGGCATAGACGTGAGTGGCCAATTTCATGCTTTCCTGCCACGCCAGCAGGCGCCGATGTGGTCGCTCATTCGGCATGGCCTCCTCCAATTTCCCATGACCAGTCACCAATCACTGCCCCGAGGGTTTCCAGACCTGACCGATCGACAGCGAATCGATCTTGCGGCGGCGGCCGTAGATGAAGTTCACCATCATGCGCGAGACCAGGATGGCGCTGAACATGGAGGTGAGAATGCCCAGGCAATGGACGACGGCGAAGCCGCGCACCGGACCGGAGCCGAACACCAGCAGGGCGATGCCTGCGATCAGGGTGGTGATGTTCGAGTCGAGAATGGTGTCGAAGGCGCGGTCGTAGCCGGCGGCGATGGCCGCCTGCGGGCTCGAGCCGTTGCGCAATTCCTCGCGGATGCGCTCGTTGATGAGCACGTTGGCGTCGATGGCCATGCCGAGGGTGAGCGCGATGGCCGCGATGCCGGGCAGGGTGAGCGTGGCCTGCAGCATCGACAGCACCGCCACCAGCAGCAGCAGGTTGGCCGACAGGGCCAGCACCGACACCACGCCGAAGAGCATGTAGTAGGCACTCATGAACACCGCAATGGTGAGGAAACCCCACAGGGTGGAATCGAAGCCCTTTTCGATGTTCTCGGCGCCCAGGCTCGGGCCGACGGTGCGCTCCTCGATGATCTCCATCGGCGCGGCCAGCGAACCGGCACGCAGCAGCAGGGCGATGTCATTGGCCTCGGTGGTGGTCATGGCGCCGGAGATCTGCACCCGACCGCCGGTGATCTCGGTGCGGATCACCGGGGCGGTGATCACCTCGCCCTTGCCCTTCTCGATGAGCAGGATGGCCATGCGCTTGTTGACGTTCTCGCGCGTCACGTCGCGGAAGATACGCGCGCCGGCAGCGTCGAGCGTCAGGTGCACCGCCGGTTCCTGGGTCTGGCCGTCGAAGCCGGGCTGGGCGTCGGTGAGGCGGTCGCCGGTGAGCACCACCTGCTTGCGCACCAGCAGCGGCTGGCCGCCGCGCTCGGTGTACAGCTCGGTGCCGAACGGCACCTTGCCGGCCAGCGCTTCCTCGAGGTGTCCCGGGGTGTCGTCCACCAGGCGAATCTCCAGCGTCGCGGTGCGCCCGAGGATGTTCTTGGCCTTGGCCACGTCCTGCACGCCCGGCAGCTGCACCACGATGCGGTCGGCGCCCTGTTGCTGGATCACCGGCTCGGCCACGCCCAGCTCGTTGATCCGGTTGTTGAGGGTGGAGATGTTCTGCTTGATGGCGAACTCGCGCAGGGTCTTGGCGGCCTGGGCGGTCAGCGAACCGAGCAGGCGCGGAGTGTCGCTGTCATCCCGCTCCTCGAGCTGGAGGTCGTTGTTCGACTTGGCGATCGCCTCGCGCGCGGCGGCGCGCTGCTCGGCGTCACGGAAGCGGATCTCCACGGTGTTGCCGATACGGCGGATGCCGGCGTGACGGATCTTCTCGTCGCGCATCAGGGTGCGCAGGTCGCCAGCGATGGCGTCCATGCGCTTGGTGAGCGCGGCGTCCATGTCCACCTGGAGCAGGAAGTGCACCCCGCCGCGCAGGTCCAGACCGAGATACATGGGCAGGGCGTTGAGCGAGGTCAGCCAGTTGGGCGAGGCGGACAGCAGGTTGAGCGCGACGACATAGTCCGGGTCGCTCTCGTCCGGATTCAGCGCGTGTTCGATGGCGTCCTTGGCCTTGAGCTGGATGTCGGTGTTGGCCACCCGCACCCGGACGCTGTTCGGGTCACGGAACACGCCGGTGGTCGGGATGCCGGCATCGTCGAGGATGCTCTTGACCCGGGTTTCCATGGTGGCGTCGATCTTGATCGTGGCTTTCCCGGACGATACCTGCACGGCCGGGACTTCACCGTAGAAGTTGGGCAGGGTATAGACGGCCCCGAGGATCAGCACGAGGATGATCATCAGGTTTTTCCAGAGAGGGTAGCGGTTCATGTCGGTTGCGCCTGGGCCGGCGAGGTTCGGAGGACGTCAGATGTGGCGCGGGCGGCCAGGCCGCCCGCGATGAATGGGTCTCAGATGCTCTTGAGGGTGCCCTTGGGCAGCACGTTGGCCACGGCCTGCTTCTGGATCTTGACCACCACGTTGTCGGCGACCTCGACCTCGGCATAGGTGTCACCGACGGCGGTGACGCGGCCGACCACGCCGGCAAAGATGACTT
This sequence comes from Nitrogeniibacter mangrovi, assembly GCF_010983895.1. Taxonomy (GTDB): domain Bacteria; phylum Pseudomonadota; class Gammaproteobacteria; order Burkholderiales; family Rhodocyclaceae; genus Nitrogeniibacter; species Nitrogeniibacter mangrovi. Next base: position 3,154,513 of record NZ_CP048836.1, on the reverse strand, counting down.
CGTCGCCCTTGGCGAGCGCCTCGACCAGGTTCTTGTGTTCCTTGGCGCGCTTCATCTGCGGGCGGATCATGACGAAATACAGCACCGCGAACATCAGCAGCATGGGCAGCAGGCCCAGGAAGCCGTTGGTCGGTTCGGCCGCTGCGCCGGCAGCTTGGGCATAGGCGTTCGAAATCAGCACGTTGGACTCCGGTTCAGGTTGTCTTCGAAAGGCGGGCAGTATAGCAGTTGCTTGTAATTCACTGGGTTGCGCCGCGTGCCCGGTCGGTGGCGAAGCGTGCGCGGAAGGCTGCGAACCCGCCGCTGGCGATGGCTTCGCGCAACTGCGCCATCAGGGCCTGGTAATAGTGCAGGTTGTGGATGGTGTTGAGCATGGGGCCGAGGATCTCCCCGGCGCGATGCAGGTGGTGCAGGTAGGCGCGCGAGAAATGCCGGCAGGTGTAGCAGGTGCAGGTCTCGTCCAGCGGCGCCTCGCTCTGGCGGTGGATGGCGTTCTTGATCTTGAGGTCGCCGTAGCGGGTGAACAGCCAGCCGTTGCGCGCGTTGCGGGTCGGCATCACGCAGTCGAACATGTCGATACCGGCGGCCACCGAGGCGACCAGGTCCTCGGGGGTGCCCACGCCCATCAGATAGCGCGGTTTGTCGGCGGGCAGGCGCGGCGCGGTGTGGGCGAGGATGCGCTGCATGTCGTCCTTGGGTTCGCCCACCGACAGGCCACCGATGGCGTAGCCGTGAAAACCAATGTCCTGCAGCCCGGCCAGCGAGTCGTCTCGCAGGGGCTCGTACATGCCACCCTGGACGATGCCGAACAGGGCGTTGGGGTTCTCCTGCGCATCGAAGGCATCGCGAGAGCGCTTTGCCCAGCGCAGCGACAGCTGCATCGACCGGGCGGCTTCATCGAGCGTGGCCGGGTAGGGCGTGCACTCGTCGAAGATCATGGCGATGTCCGAATTGAGCACGTGCTGGATGCGCATCGACTCTTCCGGCGTGAGGAACAGCTTGGCGCCGTCGATGGGCGAGGCGAACTTCACGCCTTCCTCGCTGATCTTGCGCAGCGCCCCCAGGCTGAACACCTGGAAACCGCCCGAATCGGTGAGGATGGGTTTGTCCCAGCCCATGAAGCGATGCAGGCCGTCGAACCTGGCAATGACCTCGAGCCCCGGGCGCAGCCACAGGTGGAAGGTGTTGCCCAGGCAGATCTGCGCGCCGATCTCGTGCAGGGCCTGCGGGGTCATGGCCTTGACGGTGCCGTAGGTGCCCACCGGCATGAACACGGGAGTCTCGACCACGCCGTGGTTCAGGGTGAGGCGGCCGCGGCGGGCGGCGCCGTCGGTGGTGAGCAGTTCGAAGGTGAGGCTCATGGGGCGTCCGTGCGGCGGGCGAGGAACATGGCGTCGCCGTAGCTGAAAAATCGGTACTCCTGCGCGACCGCATGGGCATAGGCCCTGCGGATGGGGGCGACGCCGGCAAAGGCGGACACCAGCATCAGCAGCGTGGATCTGGGCAGATGGAAGTTGGTGAGCAGCGCGTCGACCACGGCGAAGCGGTAGCCCGGGGTGATGAACAGCTCGGTCTCGGCACCGCCGGCCCGCAACGGGCCGCCGGCAGCGGCCGATTCGAGCGCGCGCAGGCTGGTGGTGCCGACCGCGACCACGCGGCCGCCGCGGGCACGGGTCTGCGCGATGGCTTCGACCGTTTCGGGCGGAATCATGTAGCGCTCGCGATGCATGCGGTGTTCGGCCAGGTTCTGCACCCGCACCGGCTGGTAGGTGCCGGCGCCCACATGCAGGGTGATCGTCGCGGTGCGCACGCCCCGGGCGCGGATGCGTTCGAGCAGGGCGTCGTCGAAATGGAGGCCGGCGGTGGGCGCCGCCACCGAGCCGATGTGGCGCGCGAAGACGGTCTGGTAGCGGGTTTCGTCGGCGGCGGCCGCGGCGCGGTCGATGTACGGCGGCAGCGGCAGGGCGCCGTACTGTTCGGCGTAGTCCACCACGCTGCGGTCGGTGGGGAAGCGCAGGTGGAAGAAGTCGCCCTGGCGGCCCAGTACCTCCACCTCGAAGGCGTCGGCCAGGCGCATCCGGCTACCCGGCTTGGGCGACTTGCTCGCGCGCACCTGGGCGATGGCCTCGTGCTCGCCCACCGGGCGCTCGATGAGCACCTCCACCTGGCCGCCGCTGGCCTTGTGGCCGAACAGGCGTGCGTGGATCACGCGGGTGTCGTTGAGCACCAGCAGATCCCGGTCGGTGAGGCGGGCGGGCAGGTCGGTGACGTGTTCGTCCACCAGGGCGTCGCCATCGACCACCAGCAGGCGGCTGGCGCTGCGTTCGGGCAGCGGCGCCTGGGCGATGAGGCGGTCCGGCAGGGGGTAATCGAAGTCGTCCAGCGTGAGGTTCATGCGCTTGAAGTACGTCCGGCTTTTGGCGATAATGCGCGGCTACGCCGGCCGGGGTGGCGGAATCGGTAGACGCAGCGGATTCAAAATCCGCCGATGGTAACATCGTGAGGGTTCGAGTCCCTCTCCCGGCACCAGCGCGAGGCGGGCGAAAAGCCCGCAATCTTAGCCGTCGCGCAGCTATCTTGCCAAGTGTCATGCCGTGTTCCGCCACCGGTGGTGCCACGGCCACGGAGTCCTTTCGCGTGCCGCTCGATCCCAAAGCCCAGGGGCTGCTCGACATGGTCTATCGTGTCGGCGCGCCGCGCTTTCATGACCTGAACGAAGACCAGGCCAGACGCTCCTTCGAAAAGCTGGCCTTCGCCTTGCGCCCGGATGCCCCGGCGGTGGCGTCGGTGACCGATGTGCCGGTGCCGCGCGCGGACGGCAGCGTGCTCATGGCGCGGCTGTATCGGCCCCTTCGGGCGGCGTCCGCCGATATCCTCCCGTTGCTGGTGTATTGCCACGGCGGTGGCTGGTGCATCGGTGATATCGAAAGCTACGATGTCTTCTGCCGCCAGCTGGCCAACGGTGCTGGCGTGGCGGTGCTGTCGGTGGACTATCGTCTGGCGCCCGAGCACCCCTTCCCCGCGGGCTTCCTGGATGCCGATCTGGCGGTGGACTGGGCGATCGAGCATGCCGATCTGCTCGGGATCGACCCGGCGCGGGTGGCCATGGGCGGTGACAGTGCGGGTGGCAACCTGAGTCTTGCCGTGGCCATTGCGCGCCGCGAGCGCCACGCCTCGCCCCCGCTCAGGCAGTTGGCGCTGATCTATCCGTGCACCCAGATCGAGAGCGACCGGCCCGGGCGCGCGACCTACGGCGACGGCTACTTCCTTGATCGCGAATCCCTGCGCTGGTTCTTCTCCCGCTATCTGCCCGCAGGCACGGCCTCGGACTGGCGCGCCTCGCCCATGTGCGCCGAATCCCTGGCCGATCTGCCACCGATGGTGATGGTGACGGCCGAGTGCGATCCGCTGACCGATGACTGCAAGGCCTTTGCCGCGCGCGTGCGCGCCGAGGGCGGGGCGGTCGTCGAGCGGGAATTCGCCGGCATGGTCCACGGCTTCGCGATCCTCGGGGGGTACTTCCCGCAGGCGAATCAGGCCGTGGATGTCATCGGCGCGGCGCTGGCCGAGGGGCTGGGCGTCCGCTGACCGGCTGCCGGGCGCTCAGGCGCCGTGGGCGGCGTAATGTTCCCAGATGCCGGTGATGCGCTTGCGCTCGCTGATGAAGGCCTGCACGCACTCGCGGTCCAGCTGCTTGCCCGCCATCTTGCGCAGCAGGTCGAAGGCTTCGTCGATCGACCAGGGTTTCTTGTAGGCGCGCAGGTTGGTCAGGGCGTCGAAGATGTCCGCCACGGTGATGATGCGGGTCGCCAGGGGAATGGCGTCGCCTGACAGGCCCTCCGGATAGCCACTGCCGTCGAGATATTCGTGGTGCCAGGCCACCACGCTGCGCAACACGTCGATACGCGGGTTGTTGGCGAGGCCGAAATCCTCGATCAGGCGGTCGATCAGGGCTGTGCCGTTGGTCACGTGGGCCTTCATCCGCTCCCGCTCCTCGGCGTCGAAGGCGCCGGGCTTGAGCAGGATCTCGTCGGGTATGCCGATCTTGCCGATGTCGTGCAGGGGGGCGTACAGCGCAACCTCCTGGGCGAAGCCGTCGGCGAGGCCGTGGGCCTGGCTCATGGCCGAGGCGAGCAGATCCACATAGCCGCCCAGCCGAAGCTGGTGCTGACCGGTCTCCGTGTCCCGCATGAGCGCGAAGTCGCGTGCGAAGCGGACCGCGCCGAACAGGCCGTGGATGGCGTCGATCTCGTGCATGAGCAGGGTGGCCATCATCGGCAACCAGGCGAGCAGTTCCGCCTGCGCCGGGTCACTCGGCGGCTTGCCCATGTGATGCATCACCAGCAGAAAACCGATGCAGTGCTGACCGTGGCGGAGCGGAAAGCACACCAGGGGCTGGCACTCATCGCCGCCGGCCCAGGCCATGAGCGGGTCGTCGAGGCTTGGCTGGTGCACCGCCTTGCCCTGTTCGATGCCGTGGCGCAGGGTGGGGCTGTCGTCAACCGGGCAGGGGGCATGTGCGTTTCGGTGCCCAGCGGGATCGATCCGGGCGGTGATCTCCGCCCGGTCCGGGGCCAGCCACAGCACCTGCAATTGGCACGGATGCGGCAAGCGCGCCGCAAGCGTGCGTTGCAGTGGCGCCAGGATGCCTGGGAGCGACTTCTGGATGAAGGTGTCGAGAAGGACGTGGTCGATATGATCGATGGGCGACAGCCGCCGGGCGTCCATGGTCATGCTATTCCGCTGTAGGGCCGCTTTGGGCGAATGGGTGCCGTCACGGTAGCAGCAAACCCAAGGCTGCGCCATGTGGAAAACCCATGCCCTGACGGTCGATTCGGTCAGCCCGGCCGGGCATTCATGATGCTGTTCGGGTGGTTGCGGTGCCGCTTCGGTCTCGCGTCTATTGAAATGCCATATGGCGATGGTGTTAAATGGCGGCCGCCGTGGCGCCACCCGTCCGGTACCGGGCCGGGGCGGCATGGGGCGGGCAATTTCACGTTCCCGCCCACTCGGTATTCAAGCCGTTGAAATTGAACGTTTGTTTTAATTGCGATCAGGGTTTGCCATCCGTGTGGACCGGGCCCATCATGCTCCTGTGATGTGCTTCACGGGGCCTTCATGGTCCGTCGGGTATCGTAGGCATCGAACAACGATAACCGGCGGTCGTGGACAGCTTCCGCGCCGCCCCGATAAGAGCCGAGTGGAGCCATGCTGAAGATCTTCAGTCACTATTTTCCGACGCATACCCTGTTTCAGCTCATCGTCGATGCGCTGATCCTGTTCGTCGGCGTCATGGCCGCGGTCCTGCTGCAGTCGAGCGACGGGATCGGTGCCTGGCGCACGGTCCTGCCATCGGCGTTGTGCTTCGCCATCGCCATGGTGGTGCTCAACGGCGCGACCGGTTTCTACCGTCCCGTCGCGGGGCAGCGTCTCAAGGATGTCGTGGCACGCATTCTGGTGGGGGTCGTGGTGAGCATTCCCGTGGCCTACGCCGTGTTCAGCGTGCTGCCCTGGGGGGAGTTCGCTTCCGAGGCGGTCGAGGTGTCGGTGGTGCTGGTGCTCGGCCTCATCCTGGCGGTGCGTGCCTTCTCCAACCGCGGCCCGATGAGTGCCGTGCTGACCCGTCGGGTGCTGGTGCTGGGAACCGGTGCGGAGGCGGAGTCGGTCGATCGCGCGCTGCACGATCCGTCGTTGCGGGGGTTGCGCATCATCGGGTTCATGCCGTTGGGCAACGACGAGCCGGTGGCGGTCAATGCGGACCAGGTTTTCCGTGGGCGGGAGTTGCTGGACATCATCGACCAGGAGAACGTCAACGAGATCATCGTGGCGGTGCGCGAGCGTCGCGGTGGTGTGCTCCCGTTGCGCGAACTGCTCGATTGCAAGATGCGCGGCGTCAAGGTGTTCGATCTGTCGTCCTTCTTCGAGCGCGCCCGCGGGCAGGTGCGCATCGATTCCCTGCGCGCCAGCTGGCTGATCTACGGTGAAGGTTTTCGTCAGGGGGTGACGCGCACCGTGGTGAAGCGCTTTTTCGATCTCGTCGCCTCGTCCGTCCTGCTGGTGCTTGCCCTGCCGGTGATGCTCGTCACCGCGGTGGCCATCCTGCTGGAGGATGGCGGGCCGATCTTCTACCGCCAGATCCGTGTCGGCCAGAACGGTCGCCAGTTCAAGGTCACCAAGTTCCGCAGCATGCGCACCGATGCGGAGAAGGATGGCAAACCCAAGTGGGCCATTGCCAACGATGATCGCATCACGCGCACCGGCCGTCTGATCCGCAAGCTGCGCATCGATGAGCTGCCCCAGCTGTTCAACGTGCTCATGGGGGACATGAGCCTCGTGGGGCCGCGTCCGGAGCGTCCCTATTTCGTCGACCAGCTGACCTCCGAAATTCCCTTCTATGCCGTGCGTCACTGTGTCAAACCGGGCGTGACGGGCTGGGCGCAGGTGCGATACCAGTACGGCGCGTCGGTGGATGATGCGGTACAGAAGCTTCAGTACGATCTGTACTACGTGAAGAACCATACGCTGTTGCTGGATCTGGTCGTGCTGGCCGAAACGGTGCGGGTGGTGCTCACGGGTGAAGGCGCCCAGTGAGACGGCCGTCTTCGCGCGCCATCGCTGCTCCGCTGGAGGCCGGTCCGCGCAGATGATCCATGGTCGCTGAACTGACGCATGTGGCCGTCTGGGGGTATGCCCTTGCGGCCGTGGCGTTTTTCCTTTTTGGCCTGTACGTGGCGGCGGCCCGGCGTGGTCAGGGGGCCGGCAACATGCTGCTGCTGGCCCTGGCTGCCAGCACGCTGTGGTGCGTGACCAGTGTGTTCGCCAGTTCGGGGCTGCGCTATGGTGCCCTGCTTCAGGGGTTGGCGACGGTGCTGCGGGACGGTGCCTGGTTGTGGTTCACCCTCGGCTTGGTGCGCCAGATCGACGGTAGCCGCCGCCGCTGGCCGCGGCGCGTGACGATCGGGGTGATCGGCGTCCGCTTCGTCACCCTGCTGCTCGCCGCGTTCGGGATTGCCGCGCTGGGCGACCCGGCCCGTCTCGGCATCCTGGCGCAATTGTTCGCCGCGGTCTTCTCGCTGGTGCTCGTCGAGCAGCTGTATCGATTGCTGCCCGCCGAGTCGCGGTGGGGGCTCAAGCCGTTCTGTCTGGCCATTGCGGCGACGTCGGTGTTCGATCTGTACCTGTTCGCCGACGCGTTCCTGTTCGGCGGCATCGATCCTGAAATCTGGAGTATCCGGGGCCTGGTACACGCCATGGTGCTGCCCCTGATCGCCATTTCCGCCGCACGTGTGCCGGGCTGGGCGATCCGCCTGTCGGTGTCCCGGGAGCTGGTGTTCCATTCCACCGCGCTCGCGGTCTCGGGGGTGTACCTCCTCGTCGTGGCCGCCGCAGGGTATTACGTGCGTTACTTCGGCGGCGACTGGGGACGCGCGCTGCAGATCGCGCTGTTCTTCACCGGCGCAGTGGTGCTCGGCGTGGTTGCCTTCTCCGGCGCGCAGCGGGCGCGGCTGCGGGTGTTCATCAACAAGCACCTGTTTCCGTATCGATACGATTACCGCGCCGAATGGCTGAAGTTTACCCGCGCCTTGGATGCCGGCGAGGGCGGGCACGATCTGGGGCAGGCCACCATTGCGGCCCTGGCCGACCTGGTGGAGAGCGCCGGCGGGGGATTGTGGATGGATGGCGGCGGCGGGCAGATGACGCTGCGGGCACGGTTGAACATGCCCGAGGCGGAGGCCACCGAACCGTCCGATAGCGCGCTGTGCCGATTTCTCGCACGCGAGGGCTGGATCTTCAATCTCGAGGAATTCCGCATCCGGCCGGGGACCTACGGTGCGCTGCGACCGCCGCGCTGGCTGTCCGAGCTGCCGGACGCCTGGCTCGTGGTGCCGCTCATCGCCAGCGACGACCTGATCGGCTTCGTGGTGCTGCTGGCGCCGCGCACGCCGGTGGAGATCAACTGGGAGGTGCTCGACCTGCTCAAGACGGCCCAGCGCCAGGCCGCCAGCTATCTGGCGCGCATGCAGGTGGCCGAGGCACTCATCGAGGCGCGCAAGTTCGATGCGTTCAATCGAATGTCGGCCTTCGTGGTTCACGACCTCAAGAATCTCGTGGCCCAGCTGTCCCTGATGTTGCGCAATGCGGAAAAATACAAGGACAACCCCGAGTTCCAGGCGGACATGCTGGAGACGGTGGCGCATGTGGAACACAAGATGCGCGATCTGATGCAGCAGCTGCAGAAGAAGACCGCCATCGACCGGGATCGCCCGGTGGAACTGGGCCAGATGCTGGCCCGGATCGCGTCGCATCGCAGCCAGTATCGGCCGGCGGTGGACGTATCCGTCCCCGAGGCGCCGGTGTGGGTGCGCGCCAACCCCGAGCGCCTGGAGCGAGTCGTTGGGCATATCGTGCAAAATGCCCTCGACGCGACCGACGACGATGGTATGGTGAGTGCATGTTTGAGCAGCGCGGGAGAGGATCGGGCGATCATCCGCGTGAGTGATACCGGCAGTGGCATGACTCCCGAATTCGTGCGCGACCAGCTGTTCAAGCCGTTCCACACCACCAAGGCCAGTGGCATGGGTATCGGGGTGTTCGAAGCGCGCCAGTACGTGCGCGAGCTGGGCGGGGATATCGTCGTCGAAAGCACCCCGAAGGTCGGGACCACCATGGAATTGATGTTGCCCACGACCGGACCGGCGGACCCGGCGCAATCCGAAGCGAATTCATGAGCGACAAACAACGTACATTGATGGTGGTCGAGGACGACCCGGCGCTGCAGAAGCAGATGCGCTGGGCGTTCGACGATTACGAGACCGTTCTTGCCAGCGATCGCGAAAGCGCGATCACGCAGCTGCGCCGGCACGAGCCGCCGGTCGTGACCATGGATCTCGGGCTGCCGCCCGATCCCGATGGCGTGAGCGAGGGCTTTGCACTCCTGCAGGAGATGCTGTCGCTGGCGCCCGATACCAAGGTGATCGTGCTGACCGGCCAGCATGACCGTGAGAATGCGGTTCGAGCGGTCGGTCTGGGTGCGTATGATTTCTTCGCCAAACCCTTCGAGCCCGAGCTGCTGACCCTGACCATCGACCGTGCCTTCCGGCTCTACGATCTGCAGCGCGAAAATACCCGCCTCAAGGCGGCCAGCGGCGCGGCCCTCGAGGGCGTGCTGACTCGGGACGCCGGCATGCTCAAGGTGTGCCGGACGGTGGAGAAGGTGGCCTCGGCCCACAATGTCACCGTGGCCTTGCTGGGCGAGAGCGGCACCGGCAAGGAGGTCCTCGCCCGCGGATTGCACACCCTGTCGTCGCGCGCCAAGGAGCGCTTCGTTGCCATCAATTGCGCCGCGATTCCCGACACCTTGCTCGAGGCGGAGCTGTTCGGCTACGAAAAGGGCGCGTTCACGGGCGCGGTCAAGCAGACCCCCGGCAAGATCGAGACCGCGGACAAGGGGACGCTGTTCCTCGACGAGATCGGCGATCTGCCCATGCCCTTGCAGGCCAAGCTGCTGCGTTTCCTTCAGGAGCGGGTCATCGAGCGTATCGGCGGACGCAGCGAGATTCCGGTCGATGTGCGTGTGGTGTGCGCGACCCATCAGAATCTCAAACGCCTCATCGAAACCGGCGCCTTCCGCGAGGATCTGTACTACCGCCTGGCCGAAATCGTGATCGACATCCCGCCCCTGCGGGATCGGCCGGGGGATGCCAGCCTGCTGGCCCACGCCTTCGTGCAGCGCTTCGCGTCCGAGAACGGGCGCGGCACCATGCGCCTGTCCGACGATGCGGTCAGCGCCATCGAGGCGCACCGGTGGCCTGGCAACGTTCGTGAGCTGGAGAACTGCGTCAAGCGTGCAGTCATCATGGCCGAGGACAACCGCGTCACGGCCGAAGACCTGGGTCTGGCCGCGCCCGACGAGGCACTCGAGATGCTCAACCTGCGCCAGGTACGCGAAGCGGCCGAGCGGGCCGCGGTCGCCAACGTCCTGTCGCGGGTCAACGGCAATATCGCGCGCGCCGCCGAAGTGCTGGGCGTCAGCCGCCCGACCCTGTACGACCTCATGAACCGATTCGGAATCAAGAAGGAAGCCTGACTGTGAGCAAGCGTTCATCGAAGAAGCCCTTGTCCCGTGCCGCCCGCGTGATGCCCCTGATCCTCGCCGGGATGCTGCTCACCGCCTGTGGCGGCAATCCGGACGACATGGTCAAGTCGGCGCAGGACTATATCCAGAAGAAGGACTACAACGCGGCGGTCATTCAGCTCAAGAACGCTTTGCAGAAGAACGCCGAGCTGACCGAGGCGCGCTACCTGCTCGGCAAGATCTATTTCGAGCGTGGCGACATGGCCGATGCGGCCAAGGAGCTGCGCCACGCCATCAGCCTCGGCTATCAGGGTGAGGATGCGATTCCGATGCTCGCGCGTGCGCTGATCGCGCAGGGGCAGCGCGAGGAGGTCATCAAGACCTACTCGAGCACCTCGCTCAAGGATCCGGTCGAGCTGTCCAAGTTGCTGACCGTGCTCGGAGACGCGCGCTCGCGCGACAAGCGCGGTGAAGCGGAGCGTGACTACCGCGCGGCCATCAAGGCCAACCCCAGCAATGCCCATGCCAAGGTCGGTCTGGCGCGGTTGCAGGCGCTGGCCGGTAACTTCAACGAAGCCGTGCGCATGATCGATGCCGTGATCGCCGAGAGCCCCGATCTGGTCGATGCCTATGAGCTCAAGGGCAATGCCCTGCTGGGGGCGCGTGATGCGGACGGGGCCATGGCGGCCTTCCACAAGGCCATTGGTCTGGCGCCCAAGCAGCAGCAGCTCTACGTGCCGGTGGTGACGACCCTGCTGCAGACCAACCGGGTCGACGAGGCGCGACAGGAACTCGCGGCCATGGAAAAGGCGGTCGGCAAATCGCCGGCGGTGTGGTACCTGCAGGCCTATCTGGATTTTCGCACCGGCAAGCTGGAGGCGGCGCGGGACGCGGTGCAGGAAGTCATCGGCAAGGCCCCGGACTACATGCCGGCCCGCCTGCTCGCCGGTGCGGTGTTCTACCGTCTCAACGATCAGCTGCAGGCCCAGGCGAACCTGAACAAGGTGCTTGAGGTGTCGCCGGGCAATCCGGTCGCCAGCCGCTGGCTGGTGATGTCCTTCATCGCCCAGCGCGATGCGGAGCGTGCGCTCAAAGCGCTCGAGCCCTTGCTGAAGAAAATGCCTGATTCTCCCGACGTGTTGCGCCTGGCTGGTCAGGCCAACCTGCTCGCAGGCAATCTCGACAAGGCGGCGGAGTTCTTCGGCCGCCAGGTCGAGCGTGCGCCGGACGATGCCCGCGCCCTGACCCGGCTGGCCATCACCCGGCTCGCCTCGGGCGAGGTGGACAAGGGTCTGGAGGAATTGAGCACCGCCAGTTCGCTGGACGAAAAGCAGACCTACCCGGACTTCGCGCGCATCACCGTGCTCCTGCTCGGCAAGAAGTTCGACGAGGCCCTCAAGGCCCAGGAGACGCTCGAGAAGAAGCTGCCGAACAATCCGCTGACCTACAACCTGCGCGGCGGCATCATGCTCGGCAAGGGCGATCCCGAGGCGGCGGCGAAGGCCTTCCGGCGCTCGCTCGAGGTCGACCCCGACTTTCTGCCGGCGGCGACCAACCTGGCGCGCCTCGAGGTCAAGAAAGGCGATGTTCCTGCGGCCCGCAAGCTGTTCACCGACATGCTCGCGCGCAACAAGCAGCGGCCCGATGTCTACTTCGCCCTCGCGCAACTGGAGGAAGCCACCGACAAGAATCCCGAGAAGGTGAAGCAATACCTCCAGGGTGCCGTCGATGCCGCGCCCGACCAGGCGGCCCCGAAACTGCGCATGGCCGATTTCATGCTGCGCACCAATGCGCGCACCGAGGCCCTGGCCATGGTTCGCGACGCCGCGGCACTCGAACCGACGAACCCCGCCGTGCAGGAGATGCTGGGCCGGGCCCTGATGGCGAACGGCGACCTCGAGCAGGCCGCGACGGCCTTCCGCAAATGGGTGGACACCCGGCCCGAAGATGCCGGCGCGTGGCTGGATCTCGGTCGCGTGCTGCAGATGTCCGGCGACGGCCGGGCGGCCGTCGAGGCCCTGCAAAAGTCGCTCGAGCTCAATCCCGCCAACGTCGAGACCTATCGCTTCCTGATCGGCCAGTACGTCAAGAACAAGCAGTATGGCAAGGCCGTGGATACCGCGCGCCAGTTGCAGAAGGCCGCGCCCAAACTGGCGCAGGGCTACCTGTTCGAGGCCGATGTGCTCACCGCCAAAGGGGACGGCGATGCGGCGCTCGCCATGTTCCGCAAGGCGCACGAGACCGCGCCCAGCTCGGCGACGCTCATCAAGCTGCATGACGCCTTGAGCCGGAGCCAGCGTACGGACGAGGCGGCAAAACTGATGGCGGACTGGCTGAAGAAGTCGCCGAAGGATACCCAGGTCACCGCCTACATGGCCGACTACTATCTGTCCCGCAAGCAGCTGGACAAAGCGTTTGCGCAATATCAGAAGCTCGATGAACTGGAGCCCAACCGGGCCGGCATCCTCAACAACCTTGCCTGGGTGGCGAACGAGCTGGGCGATCCTCGGGCGATGGGCTACGGCAAGCGCGCCATCGAACTGTCCCCCGAGAGCGCGGCCATCCTTGACACGGTCGGCATGATCGAGGTCGGCCACGGCGATGCGGCATCGGGAGTCACGAAGATGGAGAAAGCCGTCAGCTTGGCGCCGAAGACGCCGGCGCTGAAGCTCAATCTGGCCAAGGGCTACATCGCCGCCAAGCGCAAGGACGATGCGCGTAAAATCCTCGACCAGCTGGTCACCGACTACCCGGTCGGCACCTCGGTGCACGACGAGGCTGTCGCCCTGCGCGGTGGCCTGTAAGACACTTTGCTCATTCAACCCATCGATATTAGGAATCCGACCCGTGACCACTGTTGCCGTTATTGGCCTGGGCTATGTGGGCCTGCCCCTCGCCGTCGAATTTGGCAAGAAATTCAAGACCTTGGGCTTCGATCTTTCAGAGCAGAAGGTCGCGGCCTATCGCGAAGGCTATGATCCGACCGGTGAAGTCAGCCGCGAGGATCTGCGCGCCGCGACGCAACTGAGTTGCCACACCGACCCCGCGGTGATCGCCGAGGCGGACTTCGTCGTCGTCGCCGTGCCGACCCCGGTGGACGAAGCGCACCAGCCCGACCTGACGCCGCTCGAGAAGTCCTCCGAGACCGTCGGCAAGTACCTCAAGCAGGGTGCCGTGGTGGTGTACGAAAGCACCGTCTATCCTGGCGCGACCGAGGACGTGTGCATCCCGATTCTGGAGCGGACCTCGGGCAAGACCTGGAAGCAGGATTTCTTCGTCGGCTACTCTCCCGAGCGGATCAACCCGGGGGACAAGGAGCGTACGGTCACCAAGATCGTCAAGGTCGTCTCCGGCGACACCCCGGAAACCCTCGAGATCGTGCGGCGGATGTATGGCGAGGTGATCACCGCCGGCGTGTATCCGGCCGCGACCATCAAGGTGGCCGAAGCGGCCAAGGTGATCGAGAACACCCAGCGCGACCTCAACATCGCGCTCATGAACGAGTTGGCCGTCATCTTCCACAAGGTGGGCATCGACACCCTCGACGTCCTCGAGGCGGCCGGTACCAAGTGGAACTTCCTGCCCTTCCGTCCGGGTCTGGTCGGCGGGCACTGCATCGGCGTCGATCCCTACTATCTGACCCACAAGGCCGAAATGCTCGGTCACCATCCGCAGGTCATCCTCGCCGGGCGTCGCATCAACGACACCATGGGCAAGTACGTGGCCGAGCAGACGGTCAAGCAGATGATCGAGGCCGGCCACAGCATCAAGGGCTGCAACGTCGTCGTCCTCGGGCTAACCTTCAAGGAGAACTGCCCGGATCTGCGCAACAGCAAGGTGATCGATGTGATTCGCGAACTGGAGAGCTACGGTTGCAAGGTGCTGGTGCACGATCCGGTCGCCGAGGCGGACGAGGCGCGCCATGAATACGGCGTCGATCTGGTCGATTGGGACCGCTTGCCCGAGGCCGCCGCCATCGTCGCTGCCGTCGCCCACAAGGAATATGCCGACATGCCCCTCGACGAACTGACCGGCCGACTCGCCCCCGATGGCGTGTTCGTGGACGTCAAGTCCTTCTTCGATCGTGATGCGCTGGCGCGTTGCGGCGCGCGCGTCTGGCGTCTCTGACCGGCAGCGGGCCATGATCGGCAAGCGCGCGCTTTTGCTGTTGCTCATGGCCGCGCTCCATGGAATGGCCGCGTACGCCGCGGAGGGTCGAAACCCGTCGCCCGATGCGACCCGCGTGAAGGCTGCGATGGCGCAACAGGCCGCCTATCTGGCCGGTCGCGGCGTGGCCTTCGAACACGGTGAAGGCGTCGAGCGCGACCCGGCGCGTGCCGCCGCGTGCTACTGCGAATCCGCCCGTCTCGGGAACGCGGAGGGCATGTACGGCCTGGGCTGGATGTATGCCAACGGCCGCGGCGTGGCACGCAACGACGCCTATGCCGGCACCCTGTTCGCCATGGCGGCCATGCTCGGCCACACCCAGGCGGCGCGCATGCAGCGCTATACCGGCGAGTACGTCGGCACCGTGCCGGCGTGCCTCGACGCGCCGGCGTGGGAGCAGTATGACGGTCTGATCGACCGCCTCGTCGCGCGCATGGCGCCCGCGCGCCGCAAGATCGTCCGCCTGGTGGTGAACATGGCGCCCGATTACGGCATCGAGCCGCGCTTCGCGCTCGCCATCGCTGCCGTCGAGTCCGCCTTCAATCCCGACGCGGTGTCGCCGAAGCAGGCCATGGGCGTGATGCAACTGATTCCGGAAACGGCGGCCCGGTTCCGGGTCGGCGACACCTTCGATGCCCGTCAGAACATTGCCGGCGGGCTGGCCTACCTGCGTTGGCTGCTGGCCTACTTCGAGGGGGACGTGCGCCTGGTGGCTGCAGCCTACAATGCCGGTGAAGGGGCGGTGGAGCGCTACGGCGGGGTGCCGCCGTTTCCCGAGACGCGCGCGTATGTGGACCGGGTTGTGGGGTATTATCGTGGCGATACCCACCCCTATGACAGCCGCGTGGTTGATGCTTCGCCCCTGATGACGAAACTGCGGCTGACCAGCGAATAACGGAGTTTCCTCATGGGCCGACGCCTGCTGATCGCCCTGGCCTGCGTCGCATGGATGCACTGCGCATGGGCCGACCTGCCTGCGGCCATCCGTCAGATCAAGCCCGCCGTGGTGGCTGTCGGCACCTATCAGCCTACCCGCAGCCCCGCGTTCCGGTTCCTCGGCACCGGCTTTGCCGTCGCGGACGGCCTGACCATCGCCACCAACGCGCATGTCCTGCCCGACGTGCTCGACACCGACAAACTCGAATCTCTCGCCATTGTGGTGCCGCTGGGCGACCGGATCAACGTGCGTCGGGTGGAAAAGCTGCGCACCGATCCGGATCACGACGTGGCCGTGCTGCGCATTGCCGCCGGTGCGCCCCTGCCGACCCTGACACTCGCCGAAGGGCCGACTGAAGAGGGCGAGTCGGTCGCCTTTACCGGATTCCCGATCGGCAGCGCCCTCGGTCTGCGTCCGGTGACCCATCGCGGCATCATCTCCGCCATCACCCCCATCAGCATTCCGCGCGGCAACGCGCGCGAACTGAACGCGCGCCAGATCCATCGGCTGGCGAACAGCGCGTTTTCGGTGTACCAACTCGACGCCACGGCCTACCCGGGCAACAGTGGCAGCCCGATGTTCGATCCGGAGACCGGTCAGGTCATCGGCATCGTCAACATGGTCTTCGTCAAGGAGACCAAGGAAGACGTGCTGAGCAAGCCCTCGGGCATCAGTTACGCGATCCCGGTGCGTTACCTGCGCAGCCTGGTCGACAAGCGCTGAGCGTCCAAGCGGCGCCGTGCGCTCATTTGAGCGCGTTCTCCAGATGCTGGATCAGGGCACGCAGATCGGCAGCGGTGCGATTCAGATCGGCGGCGGCCCTGTCGATTTGCGAGAGACTCGCGTTGTTGCGCTCGACGTTGCTCGAGATCGCTTCCATCGCCGTGGCGACTTCATGCGACGCGGTGGTCTGCTGTTCAAGCATGGTGCGGATGTCGGTGGCGACGCCGCTGGCGCGCTGGCTCGCGGCGCTGATCAGATCGAGGCTGCCCGCGCTGCTGCCCACCTGGTCGCTGCTGGCGGCCACGTCCCGCGCCGCCTTGTCCATGGTGGTGACGGCCGCCTTCGACTGTTCGGTGATCTGCGCCAGGGAACGGCTGATGTCGGCCGTGCTGGCCGTGGTGCGCTCGGCGAGCTTGCGCACCTCGTCCGCGACGACCGCGAAGCCACGCCCCTGCTCGCCGGCTCGCGCAGCCTCGATGGCGGCGTTGAGGGCAAGCAGGTTGGTCTGCTCGGCGATGTCTTCGATGATCTGGCTGATTTCGCCGATTTTCTGCACCGAGGTATGGACCGCGGCAATCTGATCGCGTGCGGTCGCGACGACCTGTGCCGCCTGGGCGCTGCTGTTCACGCCTTCCAGGATCGCCTGGCGGGCGTCATCGACCGCCTGGGCCGTATCGCGAGCCGCTTGTGCGCCGACCTCCGTGTTGCTTGAGATCTCGTTGACCGACACGCTCATCTGTTCCATGGCCGCTGCGGCCTGCATCACTTCTTCACCCTGGGTTTCGCTGGACTGGCGCAGGGCCTGTGTTTCGTTTTCCAGTGCAGCCGACTGCATGTGAACGCTACCGGTGGCTGTCAGAACGTCGGCAAACATGGCGCGCAGATGAACGCGCATCGCTTCGAGCTGGCCGAAGACGCTGGCGATGGCGCCGCCGTCCTGGCGCGAGATGCGTCGGTCCAGGCGCCCCTCGTCGAGCGCTTCGATATGCGCCGACACAAGGTGCAGCGGTCGGGCCAGACGTGTTTCGAAAGTCGCCAGCGCCGCCAGGCTGCACAGTGCGGCGCCTGCGCCGGCGGCCATCGCCCACGGGCCCGACAGCATGGCGCCGGCCACGGCGAGCAGGGCGGCAGCGGTGATCGGAACGCGGACGGCCACCAGGCCGCGGGCGAGGGGCGGCGGCGTCCACGTGGCAGGCAGCGGGGCGCGTCGGTCGCGGACGTTCGCGTACAGCGTCTCCGCGGCCGCGACGTCGTTCCGTGCCGGAGCATTGCGGACCGACATGTAGCCGACCGTGCGGCCGTCGCGTGTCTCCGGGGTGACGAAGGCGTCCACCCAGTAGAAGCCGCCGTCCTTGGCGCGGTTCTTCACCAGACCCCGCCAGGTGTGGCCGGACTTCACCGTTCGCCACAGATCGGCAAAGGCCTCGACCGGCATGTCGGGGTGGCGCACGATGTTGTGGTTGGCGCCGAGCAGTTCTTGCGAGGAAAAACCGCTGATCTCGATGAAGGCCGGATTGACGTATGTAATGCAGCCCTTCAGGTCGGTGCGCGTGACGATGGGCTGGCCGGGCTGCAGAAAGTGCTCGACGTTCGTGACGGGTTGATTGTTCTTCATCGCGTCTCCCCCCGGAGAAGATCGGTTTTTGCCGCCTTACGAGCCAGGTAACGGAATCCAAACGAAAAACTTGATGGTCACACGACCGTCGACGGCGTGGCAGGCTCGGATCCGGGAAGGGGCGTTGGGGAGGGGAGGGTATGGCCTCCCCGGCAGGAATCGAACCTGCATTTAGCGCTTAGGAGGCGCTCGTTCTATCCATTGAACTACGGAGAGGCGCGCCCGCGTTGCGCGAGCGAGGCGAAAGTCTACCCTGAAACGTGGTGCAATGGGGTTCGCCGTGGTGGCGCGATAGAATTGCGTCTTTGCCTTGTTCGGACGCGACCATGCCCTTGATCTCCGTCGACGGCGCCTGCCTGGCCTTTGGCCATGTGGCCTTGCTCGATCATGCCGATTTTCAGCTCGATGCCGGGGAGCGGGTGGCGCTGATCGGGCGCAATGGATCGGGCAAGTCGAGCCTGCTGCGGGCGATCGTCGGGCAGGCCACCCTCGACGATGGGGAGATCTGGCGGGCGTCCGACATTCGTATCGCCTACGTGCCTCAGGAGGCCGATTTCGATCTCGACCGGTCGGTGTTCGACGTGGTGGCCGACGGGCTCGGTGACGTGGCGGCGGTGCTCGGCGCTTACCATGCGGCCCTGCACCGGGTGGCGGCCGAGCCCTCGGACGCCGCGCTGGCCGAGCTGGAACGCGTGCAGCATGAAGTGGAGACGGCCGACGCCTGGCGCCTGAACCAGCGGGTCGAGGCCATGCTCGATCGGCTCACGCTGGATGGCGACATGCGCACCGGGGCGCTCTCGGGCGGGGGCATCAAGCGTGTCGCGCTGGCGCGGGCGATGGTGGGCGATCCGGAACTGTTGCTGCTCGACGAGCCGACCAACCACCTCGACCTGGACGGGATCCTGTGGCTCGAGGAGCTGATCAAGGGCTTCAACGGTGCCGTGATGCTGATCACCCACGACCGGGTGTTTCTCGACAACGTGGCGACGCGCATCGTCGAGCTCGACCGGGGGCTGCTCGCCAGTTTCGATGGCAACTTTTCCGACTATCAGCGCAAGAAGGCCGAGCAGCTGGAGGCCGAGGCCAAGGCCAACGCGCGCTTCGACAAGTTGCTGGCGCAGGAAGAGGTGTGGATTCGCAAGGGTGTGGAGGCGCGCCGCACCCGGAACGAGGGGCGCGTGCGGCGGCTCGAGGCGCTGCGTCGCGAGCGGGCCGCGCGTCGCGACCGGCTCGGCAACGTGAGCCTGGCGGTGGATCGGGGCGAGGCCTCGGGCAAGATGATCGCCGAGCTCGATCATGTCTCCAAGCGCTATGGCGACAAACTCGTCGTCGACGATTTTTCCACCCGTATCCTGCGCGGCGACCGCATCGGCATCATCGGGCCCAACGGCGCCGGCAAGACCACCTTGCTCAAGCTCATCCTCGGCGAGATCGAACCGGACAGCGGCACGGTGCGGCGCGGCACCCGCCAGCAGGTGGCCTATTTCGACCAGTTGCGCGCCCAGCTCGACCCGGAGGCAACCCTGGCCGATGTGATCAGCCCGGGCTCCGAATTCGTCCAGATCGGTCATGAGCGCAAGCATGTGATCGGCTATCTGGGCGAATTCCTGTTTGCGCCGCAGCGGGCGCGCTCGCCGGTCAAGTCGCTGTCCGGCGGCGAGCGCAACCGATTGCTGCTGGCGCGCCTGTTCGCCCAGCCGGCCAACGTGATGGTGCTCGACGAGCCGACCAACGACCTGGATATCGAGACCCTGGACCTACTCGAGGCCCTGCTGGCCGAGTATGACGGCACCCTGTTTCTGGTGAGCCATGATCGGGCCTTCCTCGACAATACGGTGACCCAGGTGATCGCCAGCGAGGGGGACGGACGCTGGAAGGAATACGCCGGCGGCTACGCTGACTGGCAGCGGGTGCGTGCGGCACCGGCCGCGCCGGCGCCCGAGCGCAAGGCGGCTGCGCCCAAGGACAAACCGAAGCCGGCGCCGGCGCAGAAAAAGTTGTCCTTCAACGAAAAGCGCGAGCTGGAGACCTTGCCCGATCGCATCGGCGCGCTCGAGGCCGAAGAGGCCAGCGTGCAGGCGCGCCTCGCCGATCCGGCGCTCTATCAGGGCGCGCCGGATAAGGTGGCCGAACTCAAGGCACGCCTCGACGCCCTGGCCGAGGAGATGGAGGCGGCCATGCAGCGTTGGGAAGAACTCGAAACCAAGGCAGGGGCGTCGTAGGGCGGACGGCAATCTGCCATCGATGACCGCTGGCAAGCCGGCGGGTTGAACCCTGCCCTACAGCGGTCGGAGGCTCAGCAGCCAGAGGGTGGTGGCACCGGTGCCGATCAGGATCGCCAGGAAGACCCAGCCCCAGATCTGATAGCGGCGCCCGAGGGCGTTGGGGTCCAGGTCCGAGATGAGGTAGAGCCGGCGGTCGTCGGGCTTGCGCATCACGTGGGCCTCGGGGGCGGCATGCAGTTCGGCCTGCTGGCGGTGGACTTCGCGCTTGGCTTCGGCGCGGGCCAGCTCCCATTCCTTGAGGTCGATCTGGCCGTTTCCGTCGAGGTCGAAACGCTCGAGCAGCCCGGCATGATCGGTCTTCCAGTGCGCCAGCAGTTCACGCACCTGGCGGGCGGTGTCGTGGGCCGGATCGATGCTGCCGAGCGTGGTGAATTCACCGATCACGTAGATCGGGTCGTGCTTGATGAGGCACCACTGGGTGTAGCGCAGGTCGCCGCGGCGCTCCACGTCCTTGCGCGAGATGAGCATCTCGGCACCGGTCGGGTCGACGGCGCACTGGCCCGACCCGTCGTCGAGCAGGAAGGAGGCGTCGCTCTCGTCGAGGTCGGTCCGCACCCATTTGTCGCCCCGGCGCTCTTCGACGATCAGCCGGTACCACAAAACCGGCAGGCCGTTGACCGGGGAGAGCAGGGGCGTGCCGCTCAGGGGCTCACCGTCGCCGAACAGCTCCGTATAGCCCTGCGAGGCCGAGGCGATCCGGGAGGTCGGGGTGTCGAGAATCAGGCGCGAATGATGGACCGAGCGCAGCCAGCCGAACAGCGCGATGGCGGCCGCCAGTGCGCCCAGTACCGGGTAGGTGTCTGCGGACAGGTGCGCCGCGGCGAAGGCCAGCCCGGCGACCCCGGAGATCAGGGTGGTGCCGGTGCGGTCCGGACGCAGCGAAACCAGCATGGCGCGACCGGGCGGGGCTTAGTTGTCGAACAGGGTCTTCAGGTCCACATCCGCCTTCTCGGCGGTGGAGAACTCGAGCAGCGGCCGGGCGGCGAACTGGAGCAGGCGGGCGACGAGCAGGTCCGGGAACTGCTCGATGCGCACGTTGTGCACATTCACGCTTTCGTTATACATCTCGCGGCGGTCGGCGATGGCGTTCTCGAGCGAGGTGATGCGCGTCTGCAGCTGCATGAAGTGTTCGTTGGTCTTCAGTTCCGGATAGGCCTCGGCCACCGCGAACAGCTGGCCCAGGCCCATGCGCAGCATGCCTTCGGCGGCGCCCAGGGCGGGCACGTCCTGCTGCGCCCGCGCTTCGGAGACCCGGCTGCGTGCCTCGATGACGCGGGTGAGCGTGCGCTCCTCGAACTGCTTGTACTGGCGGCACACCTCGACAAGCTTGGGCAACTCGTCGTGACGCTGCTTGAGCAGCACGTCGATGTTGGCCCAGGCCTTGGCGATGTTGTGCTTGAGGCGCACCAGGTTGTTGTAGATCACGATGCCGTACAGGACGGCGATGGCGATCAGGGCGAGCACGACAATGGCAGTCACGGACATCGATGTTCCTCGGTCGGGCGGGATCGGATGGGGAAAACGGGATTGTAATCGGCGGCCGGCACAGCGCCCATCGCGGCGTTCTGTCCGGTCATTGCTCGCCGTCGGGCGGCAGCAGGCGTTCGGCGTCTTCCTGGGGGATGGCCAGGTGTTTGATCAGCTGGGTGCGGTTGACCCGGAGCAGATCGGAGATGGCGGCCAGATCGTCCGGGATGGCGGCGTTGTCCCAGCCGCGTGCGCTGTGCCGGGCCAGGTGATTGGCCAGCTTGACGGTGCGTACGCGCGGGTTGCCGGCGTTGTCGCCGTCCATGAGCGAGACGAGCAGATCGGGCAGATGCCAGGCCTTGGTGATGGCCAGCTGGAGATCGCTGGCCGTGAAGCCGAACACCTCGCGCTGGGCGGTGGCGCTGCGCAGGCCGCGGTCGAGCCGCTGCATGTCGTAGACCCGCTGCGTGAGTTCCGGCGCGAAGGTCCAGCACAGCACGTCGGCGGCGTCGTGCAGCAGGGCCGCCACGGTGATTTCCTCCACGTCCAGGTCGTGGCGCAGGATGGCCCAGTCGCGCGCGAAGTGGGCCGCGCGGCGGGCGCGGGCGATGACGCGCAGGGCGCCGACGAGCGCTTTGGGCACGTCCGCCAGGCGCGCTTCCAGCGTCGGCTGGTCGGCGAAGATGCGGAAGAACGGCGAGATGCCGATCATCATGATCGCGCGGTCGATGGTGGTGATGTCGTGATTCTGCGAACGCCGCCGGTTCTGTTCCATGTGGCTCAACAGGCGCAGGGTCATGAGCGGGTCGCTGAGCACCACGGCGGTCAATTGCTTGCCGCTGACCGCGTCCTCCTGCGCCCGCAGCGCGTCCAGCTGTTGCGCGGTGCGCTTGAGCACCGGGATGGGCTCGCTGGAGAAGCAGCTGACATAGGCGTCCAGAGACGCAAGCGGATGTTGGATGCGCAGCATTGTCACGAACCGAAAACCAATACAGCGTTATCGTCACTGGAGGCGAAGAACTTGAGTCTCCACGCCCGTGCGCGGGCCCGGGTGCGTTCGGCGAGACGGCTCAGGTGTTTTCGTTATAATCTTTTCGGATTAGCCGACAGCAAACGGGAATGGGTGTGTCCTTCAAGGCGTTCGTGATCGATCGGGGAAATGACAAGTCCGTAAGTGCCGGATTTCGTCAGTGGACCCCGGATGCGCTCGATCCGGGCGAGGTGCTGATCCGCACCCACTACTCGAGCATCAACTACAAGGATGCGCTCGCGGCCACGGGCAAGGGCAAGATCATCCGGCGCTTTCCCTGCATTGGCGGCATCGATCTGGCCGGCGAGGTGGTCGAATCGTCCGATGCGCGCTTCGCTCCCGGCGATCCGGTGATCGCCACCAGCTTCGACATCGGCGTCTCGCATCATGGCGGATACGCCGCCATGGCACGGATTCCCGCGCAGTGGGTGGTGCCGCTGCCGGCCGGGCTGACCTTGTTCGACGCGATGGCGCTGGGGACTGCCGGCTTCACGGCGGCGCTGGGCATCGTGCGCATGGAGGCCAACGGGTTGGCGCCGGAAAACGGTCCGGTGCTGGTGACCGGCGCCACCGGCGGTGTCGGCAGCCTCGCCATCGACATGCTGGCCGCGGCGGGCTACGCCGTGACCGCGCTGACCGGCAAGGCGCAGGAGCGCGACTACCTCACCATGCTGGGCGCGCACGACATCCTGTTGCGTGACGCGATCGATTTCGAGGCCGTTCGTCCGCTCGAAGGGGCCCGCTGGGCGGGTGCGGTCGACAACGTGGGGGGGCAGGTGCTCCACTGGATCCTTGCCACCATGCAGCAGGCCGGGACGGTGGCGAGCATCGGTAATGCCTCGAGCTTCGACATTTCCACCACCGTGTTCCCCTTCATCCTCCGCGGCGTGAGCCTGCTGGGTGTCGATTCGGGCTACATGGGCTTCCCGACGCGCCAGCGCGTGTGGGAGCGTCTGGCCGGGGATCTGCATCCGCGGCATCTGGCGGCGGTGACGCGCGTCATCGAGTTCGACGCGTTGCCGGCCGCTTTCGAAGATTTCATCGCGGGCCGCATTCGCGGACGCACCGTGGTTCGCATCGGCGCCTGAGGCCGGTCTGGAGACGAGCAGTTTGAGTGACGAAGACATCCCGCTGCCGCGCGTACTGATCGTCGATGATTCGCGCATGGTGCGTGCGTCGATCAGCAAGAACATCCGCGATCGTTTCGACGTGCGCGAGGAGGCCGACGGCGAGGACGGGTGGCAGGCGCTGTTGGTCGATCCGTCCATCCAGGTGGTGATTTCCGACCTGGGCATGCCGAAGCTCGACGGTTACGGGCTGCTCGAGCGGATTCGTGCCTCCAAGCTCTCGCGCATCAGCGAGCTGCCGGTGATCATCATCTCCGGCGAAGAGGACGATCAGGCTCGCGTCAAGGCCCGCGAGCTGGGCGCCACCGACTTCATCACCAAGGGCATCGGGACGGTCGAGCTCGTCAGCCGCCTCGATGCCCTGACGCGCCTGGCCAAGGCCACCCGGGAACTGGAGCAGAGCCGCGAGGCGCTGGCGCTGGGCAGCCCGGTCGACCCCCATTCGGGGCTGGCCACCAAGGCCTACATGGAGTGGCACGGCAACCAGGAACTGGCGCTGGCGCGCCGGCGCAATGGCGATCTGGCGGCCATGGTCATCATGATCGACCAGTTCGACCGCCTGCTGGCCGACTACGGCGTGCATATCACCGAGCTGATCAACCGCAAGCTGTCGAAGATCCTGTCCTCCAAGGTGCGCAAGGAAGACACCGTCTCGCAGATGGCGCCGGGGCAGTTCGCGGTGCTGTGCCCGGGCACCAACATCGACGGCTGCGCCGCCTTCGCCCTGCGCCTGCAGCGGGCCATCGACAAGCTGGTCATGACCTACCGCAACCGGCAGATCCGCATGACGGTGACGGTGGGCATCGCGGCCGGCTCAGGCAGCAACGAGGCGCTGACGCTCAGCCAGCTCATCGGCCTTGCGGTGCAGCGGGTCAAGACCGGCCTGGACGCCGGCGGCAACCGGGTGATCTCCGAAGTGGGCGAGATCGATCCGCGCCAGCTGCAACGCTTCGCCCGCCTGCCGGTCAGCATCGATCATGCCCTCATGCAGGTGCGGGTCGGCGCGGACAAGGAAGTCGCGTTGCGCCTGCCCGATGTGCTTGCGACGCTCATGCCCCTGCTCGAGCTGATCGAAGACGAACTTCACTGCGGCTTGCCGCTCGATGCGCTGCGTCATCCGCAGACATCGCGGCAGGCCGATGGCGAGGACCACCCCCACGAGGGCACAACAACAAAGCTATAACGCGAGAACAGCGTTCATTCATCCGACTCAACGTCGCTCACAATCGAAGGGAAAACTGGGAGAGGGATTGTCATGACGACATACAAGGAGTTTCACAAGCGCTCGATCGAGGACCGTGACGGGTTCTGGAAAGAGCAATCGGCACTCATCGACTGGCACAAGGCGCCGGAGCAGATCTGCGATTATTCGCGGCCGCCCTTCGTCAAGTGGTTCAAGGGGGGCGAGACCAACCTGTGCTACAACGCCGTCGATCGCCATGCCGCCAAGCGCCCGGACGACAAGGCGCTGATCTACATCTCCACCGAGACCAACGAAGAAGTGGTCTACAGCTTCGCGCAGCTGCAGCGCGAAGTGGAGCGCATGGCGGCCATCTACCAGGATCTGGGCGTCAAGAAGGGCGACCGTGTCCTGATCTACATGCCCATGATCGCCGAGGCGGCCTTTGCCATGCTCGCCTGCGCCCGCATCGGGGCGATCCACTCGGTGGTGTTCGGCGGCTTTGCCTCCGGCTCGCTGGCCACCCGTATCGACGATGCCAAGCCGGTGCTCATGGTCAGCTCCGACGCCGGCATGCGCAACGGCAAGGCCGTGCCCTACAAGCACCTGGTGGACGAGGCCTGCAACATCGCCGAGTTCCCGCCGCGCAACGTGCTGATCATTGACCGCGGGCTCGACAAGGGCTTCCCGAAGGTGGAAGGTCGCGACGTCGACTACGCCACCCTGCGCGCCAAGCATATGGATGCCCAGGTGCCGGTCACCTGGGTCGAATCCTCCGAACCGAGCTACATCCTCTACACCTCCGGCACCACCGGCAAGCCCAAGGGCGTGCAGCGCGATACCGGCGGTTACGCGGTGGCCCTGGCCGCGTCCATGAAGCACATCTTCATGGGGGATGCGGGCGAGACCATGTTCTCCACCTCCGACATCGGCTGGGTGGTCGGACACTCCTACATCGTCTACGGGCCGCTGCTCGCCGGCGTGGCCACGATCATGTACGAAGGCACGCCGTTGCGCCCCGATGCCGGCGTGTGGTGGTCCATCGTCGAGAAATACAAGGTCAGCGTCATGTTCTCGGCACCGACCGCGGTACGTGTGCTCAAGAAACAGGATCCGGCCTTCCTGAAGAAATACGACCTGTCCTCGCTCAAGCACCTGTTCCTGGCGGGCGAGCCGCTCGACGAAACCTCGCACGAGTGGATCATGAGCGAACTGGGCATCCCGGTCATCGACAACTACTGGCAGACCGAGACCGGCTGGCCGATCCTGGCCATCTGCCGCGGCGTCGAGGACAGCAAGATCAAGCTCGGCTCCCCGGCCTTCCCGGTCTATGGCTACGACCTGCGCCTGTTCCGCGAGGACGGCAGCGAGGCCGGCGCCAACGAGAAGGGCATCGTCGGCATCGTGCCGCCGCTGCCGCCGGGCTGCCTGTCCACCGTCTGGGGGCAGGACGAGCGTTTCGTCTCGACCTACTTCTCCACCTTTGCCGATCCGGTCATCTACTCGTCCTCCGACTGGGGCATCCGCGACGACAACGGCTACTACACGATCCTCGGCCGCATGGACGACGTGATCAACGTGGCCGGCCACCGTCTGGGCACCCGCGAGATCGAGGAGGCCGTGCAGGCGCATCCGGCGATCGCCGAGGTCGCCGTGGTCGGTGTCGCCGATTCGCTCAAGGGGCAGATGCCCATGGCCTTCGCGGTGGTCAAGGACGCTGCGACCGTCGACACCGAAGAGAAGCGGGTGGCCCTCGAGAAGGATGTGATGAAGAAGGTCGACAGCATGCTCGGCGCCATCGCGCGTCCGGGCCGGGTGCACTTCATCGCCGGCCTGCCCAAGACCCGTTCGGGCAAGCTGCTGCGCCGCTCCATCCAGGCGCTGGCCGAAGGGCGCGACCCGGGGGATCTGACCACCATCGAGGATCCGACCGCCCTCGAGCAGATCCGGACCGTGCTGGGCGTCTGATTGCTGGCACCCCGGAACGAAAAGGCCCGCCATCACGGCGGGCCTTTTTCATGCCGGCACTGGCTCAGCGGTCATGTCGGTAGCTGTTCTCGATCTGCCCCTGTACGACCCGCCAGATGGGTTTGACCATGAAGCGCAGGCCCTTGATGATCGACTGGACATCCATCATCGACGGCACGCGGGTGCCCCGATGTTCGATGGGGCCGCCGATCTGGCGGATCTCGACGCCGAGCTTGCCGAAATGGGAGGCCAGGCGTGGCTCGGTCAGCACGAACAGGGTATCGACGCCGTTGCGCGCGGCCAGCGCCACGGCACCCAGATACAGGCCGATGGGGATGTACGGGAAGCGCGGCTGATCTTCGCTGTCGTTGTAATCCGACTCGTCGAGGGCGACCGCCACGTGGCGTTCGCCCCGGCGCCGGCGGTAGGCCGAGCGCACGGCCAGCCGGGACACTTCGGCGATCCGGCGCCGATCCAGCCGCGCCGGATCGATGAGCGAGCGATCGAGGGTATGCGCGCAGGCCGCCTCGAAGGGCAGCGGGGCGTCCAGATCCTCCGGGTCGGCCAGGATCAGTCGGGTGCAGCCGACGGGCGCGAACGGATCGCGTGCGGAGCGCAGCAGGCAGTGCACGCTGTGGGCATCGTAGACGTCGATCTCCCGGCGGTCGGGTCGCTCGGGCTCGAACTTGAGCTCCTCGCAATAGACTTCGTGGCGGACGCGATACACCTCGTCGCGGATGGTGTCGTCGGCGGCGGCTTCGATCTGGAAATACTTGCTAAAACCCGCGCCGAGGTTGAAGCGGTCAAACAGCGACATGTGATTCTCCAAGGGGCAGGGCCATGGTCAGGTGCCCTGCCGTAGTGCATCGACGATGGGCCGGTGGGCGGCGCGACGTGCCGGCAGCAGGGCTGCGAGCACGGTGGCGAGCACACCGACCAGAAAGGCGCCGGCGATGGTGCTGGGCACCAGCCGGATGTAGGCGGTGTAGCCGAGGCTGGCGTTGGGGGGTGGCGGCATGGGGATGCCGATCGCCGAGACGATGAGCGCCACCAGCATGCCGATGAGAACGCCGAGCAGGGCGCCGCCACAGCCGAGCAAGGTGTTTTCCACCACCAGGAGCACGAACACATTGCGTGGTGTCGTGCCGATGGCCCGCATGGTGCCGAATTCGCTCATGCGCTCGAACACGTTCATGTTCACGCTGTTGACCACCGACAGGATCACCATGACCAGGATGATGAACTTGAGGAAGCCGAACTGGGCGTCATAGAGCTGGACGGTCTTGTCGAAGAAGTCCGACAGCTGGCGCCACGAGCGCGCTTCGAGCGGGCCGCCGGCCAGCTGCGCCCGGGTGGCGGCGAGGACCGCGTCGGTGTGCTCGGTGTCGTCGGCGACCATCACGAGGACGTTGGCGCCGTCGGTGTTCATGAGCGTCTGGGCGGCCTGGAGCGGAATGCGCACCGCGCGCGCATCGAAGTCCTTGGAGAAGCTCTGGAACACGCCGACGACGGTGAAATCGAGCGAGTTGAGCGCGCCCGCGGCGGTGTTGATCACCAGCGTCACATGATCGCCCGGCGACAGCTGCAGGTGTTCGGCGACGCCCTGGCCGACGAGCATGCCGAAGCGGTCGTCGTCGCCGAGAGTGCGCCCGGCGGTGATCTTCAGGTAATCGCTGAGCTTGGCTTCGACCTTGGGCTCGATGCCCTCGCCGACGATGGGGAAGTCCCGCTTGCCGTTGTTCATGAGGCCGGAGAAATTGAGCCGGGCGCTCACGTGTTGCACATGGGGCAGCTTGGCCAGCGCTTGCTTGATCGCGCCGGCGTCGTCGATCAGGTACTGCTCGGGGCGGCGTGTGCCATGCTCGAAGAAGCCCTTGCGGAAGACCTGGACGTGGCCGGTCTGGGTGTGGACGACCGCTTCGCCGAGCTGGATGAAGACGTCCTGGACGAAGCCGCCCGCGATGATGAGCCCGGCGACACCGAAGACGATGGCCGCCAGGGTCATGGCGGTGCGGGCCTTCTGGCGGAACACGTTGCGCAGGGCGAGTTTGACGATCATGTGTTGCGTTTTCCTAGCGCTGGTAGCGAAGTGCGTCGACGATGGCCATCCGGGAAGCCTTCCAGGCCGGAAACAGGCTCGCCAGGAGGGTGGTGAAGATCGCCAGCGTGAGCGAATCCTGGATGAGCGGCAGCGACAGCTGGATCTCCCCCAGGTAGCCTTCGGTCATGCCCGGCGCGGGGGGCATCGGGATGCCCACGGCGGAAATCGACACCGACAGCAGCCAGCCGACGACACTGCCGCCGATGCCGCCGACGATGCCGATGAGCACGCCCTCGAACAGGAACTGGCGCAGGATGCCCACGCGCGCGATGCCCAGCGCCATGGCGGTGCCGATCTCGTTGGTCCGCTCCATGACCGACATGGTCAGGGTGTTGGTGATGCTGAGGATGACGATCATGCCGATCAGCAGGCGCACGATGCCCACTTGCTTGGAGAACAGCTCCACCGTCTTGTTGTAGAAATCCGCCAGCGCCGTCCATGGGGTGACCTCGAACTGTGCCGGGTCGAGCGTGCGACGCAGGGTCGCGACGGCCGCGTCGGTCTCGTCGGTCTCGTCGAGCAGCACCACCCAGCTGGTGGCGCCGGAGACGCCGACCAGACGGCGCGCCAGCTCGATGGGCGCACGCAGCACGCTGTCGTCGTAGGGTTTGGAGACGGTGACGAAGAGGCCGGCCACGGTGGCCTCCACCGCATTGAGGCTACCGCTGCGGGTGGTCGAGAGCAGCACCAGGCGGTCGCCGGCCTTGGCGCCGATGCTGGCGGCCAGCCCCTGGCCGACGATCACCGAGTCGGGCGGACTCTCGGTCAGATCCTTGCCCGAGACGATGGAGATCTCGTCGGTGATCGGTGCCTCCGAGACCGGATCGATGCCTTCGCCCAGGAAGGAGATGGTGGCGTCGTCCTTGCTGATGAGGCCGCTGAACGCCAGTCGCGGCGTGATCGTTTTCAGGCCCTTGACCTGTTTGATGGCCGCCTCCTGGGTGCTGACTTCGGGCAGCAGGTACCGGTAAGGATCGGCCACGCCCTTGGACAGATAGTCCGGGCGGGTGATCTGGACGTGGCCCAGCTGCGAGTGGATCGTCGCCTCGCGCATGCTGACCAGAATCCAGTTGATGAAGCCGCCGGCGAGCAGAAACGCGATCACCCCGCCGGCTACGATGCCGACCGCGAGTGCCGAGCGGCGGCGGTGGCGCAGCAGGCTGCGCGCCGCGAGCTTGAGATCCTGCAGCCCCAACTGGAGTGATTTGTTCGTCATCGTGGTTTCATGAGTCGTCGGGCTTGCCTATCATAACGGCACCATGGAATCGGAATGAAGGACCTGAATGAGCCACGGCTTTGATTATGATGCCGCGTTCTCGCGCAATATCGGCTGGGTAACGGAAGCGGAGCAGGCATGTCTGAGGGGTAAGACGGTGGCGATTGCAGGGCTCGGCGGGGTGGGCGGTGCCCATCTGTTGACGCTGGCCCGGTTGGGTGTCGGGGGGTTCCGGATCGCGGATTTCGATTCTTTCGACATTGTGAACTTCAATCGTCAGGCCGGTGCCCTGTGCTCCACCCTCGGGCAGCCCAAGAGCACGGTGCTGGCGACCATGACCCGCGACATCAACCCGGAGGCGCGTCTCGACGTGCTGCCCGAGGCGGTGTCGGCCGCCAATGTCGATGCCTTTCTCGACGGCGTGGATCTGTATGTGGACAGCCTCGATTTCTTCGCCTTCGAGGCGCGCCGGCTGGTGTTCTCGGCCTGCCGGGCGCGCGGCATCCCGGCGGTGACCGCCGCGCCGCTCGGCTTCGGGGTGGCCTTTCTCTACTTTGATCCAAAGGGCATGTCCTTCGACGACTACTTCCAGTTCGCGAGCGCGGCCGACGAGGAGGAAATGGCCCTGCGCTTCGTCCTCGGTCTGTCGCCCGCCATGCTGCAGCGCGGCTACATCGCCGATCCCTCGCGGGTGGACCTGCGCGCGCGCAAGGGGCCGTCGACCATCGCCGCCTGCCAGCTGTGCGCCGGGGTCATCTGCGCCGAGGCGGTCAAGCTGCTGCTCGGTCGCGGGCAGGTGCCCAGCGCGCCGCGCGGCTTCCAGTTCGACGTGTATCGCAACCGGCTGGTGCACACCTGGCGGCCGTGGGGCAATCGCAACCCGATCCAGCGTCTGGGCCTGGCCATCGCGCGCCGTCAGCTCAAGAAGATGGGGCAGGCAAGCCATGGCTGATCTCGATCTGAGGCGGATGCTCGATCTCGGCCGCTGGGCCCCCAGCGGCGACAACACGCAACCGTGGCGTTTCCGGATCACCGGCGCGCGCACCGTGGAGGTGCTGGGCAGCGATACCCGCAGCTGGTGCCTCTACGACTACCGCGGCATTCCCAGCCGCATGGCGCATGGGGCCCTGTTGGAGACCCTGCGGATCGCGGCCACCGAGCAGCAGGCCCGCATGGGCTGGCGCCTGCGTGAGGGAGGCGACGAGACGGCGCCGGTCTACGAGATCGGCTTCGAGCCGGCGGACGCACTCGCGCCCGACCCGCTGCTGCCCTTCGTCGAATCCCGCTGTGTGCAGCGGCGCCCCATGCGCACACCGGCGCTTACGAGCGCGGAAATGGCCGCGTTGACGGAGGCGGCAGGCCCCGACTACCACGTCGACTTCCGCACCGGCGCTCGCGAGCGTCTCGAGGTCGCCAAACTGCTGTGGCACAGCGCCCGGGTGCGCCTGATCTGCCCGGAGGCCTACGAAACCCACCGCCGCATCATCGAATGGGGCGTCCGGTTCAGCAAGGACCGCATCCCGGAGCGCGCGGTCGGGGTCGACAGTCTGACGGCGCGACTCATGCGCTGGGTGCTCGCCGACTGGAAGCGTGTCGATTTTCTGAACACCTATCTGGCCGGCACGGTGATGCCGCGCATTCAGCTCGATCTCATTCCGGGGCTGGCGTGCGCCGGGCATTTCCTGATTCGGCCGCGGCAACCGGCGCGATCCGACCGGGAGCAGGTGCAGGCCGGCATGGCGATGCAGCGCGTGTGGCTCACCGCCGCGCGCCTTGGCCTCGGATTCCAGCCGGAGATGACGCCGGTCATCTTCCGCTGGTACGTTCAGGACGGGCAGGCGCTGTCCGCGCGTGCGCCGGTCAACGCCGCCGCCGCCGCGGTGGCAGAGCGCTTCAACGACGTGTGGTCGGTAAGCGCGGAGGCCCCGGCCGTGTTCATGGGGCGGGTCGGGCGTGGCGCGCCGCCGACGTCCCGTTCGCTGCGGCTCGATCTGGACGACCTGATCGTCGTCGACGGCCACGATACCGTCGAGGCGGCATGAAGAGGAGTTGCGCGTGACCACCGAGATGCCCCCCTCCAGCCCGCTGACTGTGTGCCTGGTGTCCGACGACGCCATTCCGGCGATGACCGGGGTCGGGACCCACATCCAGCTCATTGCACGGGAGATGGTCGCCCGTGGCCATCGGGTCGTGCTCGTCACCACCCGGCGTGCCGGGCAGCCGGAGATCGAAGACTGGGAAGGGGTCCGGATCCATCGGGTGCCGTCCGTGCGGGTCTTCGGCTTTTACCAGGGGCTGCCCTCGAAGCGGCGCATCCGCGACATCCTGACCGAGGAAGGCGTCGACCTGGTCCATCACCATTACGCCAGCCTGATGATGAAGCGGGTTCTGGCGGTGGCGGCGCGACTCGGGCTGCCCCAGGTGTCGACCCACCATTTCAGCGCCGAAGTCCTGACCCAGCCGCTCGTGATGCGCCCCATGCGCGGCATTATTCGCGCGCAGATGGTGGCCTACAGCAATCGCTGCGACGTGGTGATCGTGCCTTCGTCGAGTCTGAGCGAGCGCCTGCGTGCCGATGGCGTGACCGTACCGCTCCGGCACATCAGCAACCCGGTCGGCTTCGGTGACCCGGCGGCGGTGTCGCCGGCACAACGCAATGGCGCATTCGTCGTCCTCTACGCCGGTCGCCTCGGGCCGGAAAAGAATATCGGACTGCTGCTGCGGGCGTTCCGCCGGCTGCGCGAGGCGGTGCCCGACGCGCGCCTGTGGATTGCGGGGCGCGGGCCGACCGGGCCGTCGCTGGAGGCGTTGGCCGGCGAGCTCGGTATCCGCGACCAGGTGGATTTCCTCGGCTTCCTCGATCCGGCCATGCTGGCGACGCGCTACCGCAGCTGCGATCTGTTCGTGCTGCCGTCGGTCGAGGAGGCGCAGCCGCTGGTGGTGCTCGAGGCCATGTGGTTCAGCAAACCGGTGATCGTGACCCGGGCCATCGCGGCGGCGCGGGAGATGGTCGAACCGGGTGTGACCGGCCAGATCGTCGACCCGGCGGATCCGTCCGACCTGGCCGAGCGCATGATCGCCTTCGCCCAGGACGACACCGGGCGCCTGCAGATGGGCGCGGCGGGACGGGAGCGCGCTGCGCACTACACCCCCGCGGCCATCGTCGGCGAGCTGCTTGAGCTCTACCTCGACGTCTGCCGACAGCGCGGGCGCCCGACCGGCGCAGCCTCCGGAGTTTTCGAATGAAATACCGCGCGGTCATTCTCTCCCCCCATCTGGATGACGCGGTCTTCTCCTGCGGCGGGCGTATCGCGTCGCTGGTGACGGAAGGGCCGGTGCTGGTGCTCAACCTGTTTACGGAGTTCCCGGAACAGATCAAGTCGCGGGCCGTCGTCCTCGGTCCGGAGCGCTACGAGGAGGAAAGCCGGGCGGCGCGCTTGCTGGGATTCGAGTCGGAAAACCTGCACAAGGTGGATGCCTCGTGCCGGCGCGAGGCGTATCGCGCCATCTCCAACGTGTTCCGGCCGCCCGTCGGCGAGGACACCGGGGCCTTTCTCGAGGCCTTGCGCCGGAAGGTGCTGACGCGTCTGGAGGGTGTCGATTTCGACGAGATCTACGTGCCGTTGGCCATCGGCTGGCATGTGGATCACCTGCTCACCTTCTTCCTGGGTGAGGCTTGGTGGGGCGATCCTCGCCTGCGCTTGTATGAGGATGCCCCCTACTGTTACGTCGACCGTGCTGCCGCCGCTCGCCTCGCGGACTTGTCGCCGGAGGACGAAGCGGCCGTGCCGCTGCCGGGACGCCTGCGTACGGCGTGGGATGCCATGCGCAGCTACGCCAGCACCGCGATCATGAAACACCTCGAACCGTGGCCCGTGCGCCTGGCCGCGGTACCGGTAACCGGCGTCTATTTCTATCGGCTGCTCGGGCAGCACCGGCGCGACCCGTGTTTTGCCGACCGTTGGCGACTGGCGCCGGATGTCGACATTCTTGACCATCGTGCTGACATCAAGGTTGACGCGATGATGTGTTATGCCAGTCAGTTTCGTGAATTTTTCGACGGTCGGGACGACTGTCAGCGGCAGCAGATGGCCTATGCCGCCGAAGTGACCGGAGATCGTGCGGCGGTGGAGCGTTTCTGGCGATTGATCGCACGGTGAAGCGTACGGCGCGGCGGTGTCGGCAGAATTTACACCACCGATCCGCGGCACCGAGGCATGCTCGCCGATCGTTGAAAAAGCCTTGTAAAAACAAAGTCATACGTATTGTGTTCAATGCTGGCATGCCACGTGCTTATAGAGAGCCAGCCAACAACGGCACAGCCTCCTAACCGACCGGAGAAGAATTGTGAAACAAGTCAAACATGCGATGATCGCGGCAGCCGCAAGCCTGGTGGTTGGCTCTGCCTTTGCCGCGCCGGTGATCGAAGCCGGTAGCAACAGCATCTATTACAACAACCTCGAAAACCAGTACCGGACCGACGCACAGTGCGCGGCCGCTGGCGGCTGTCTGGCAAACGCAGACGCCCCGGCTGGCTACCAGCTGGTCGACCCGACCATCGCCGGTAACGTGATGGTCGGTGACGTGTTCGCCGGTGTCCTGCGCGTTCAGAACATCGATCACGCGGACGGCAGCTCCTGGTATCAGTCCGGCACCGATCAGTTCCAGGGCTACTTTGCCCAGGAAGTGACGGGGCTGAGCGCTGCCGGTTCGGCAGCCGCCCAGATCACCTTCGGTACCGTGGCTTCCGATCCGTTCGGCATCCTGGCTGCTGGTGAGATGTTCCGCTTCTACGTGGATGGCGGCGCAACGGCCTTCACGCAGACCACGAGCGGTAGCGTCATGGACATCATCAACCTGGCGACCGACGGCACCCTCTGGGCCAGCCTCGGCATCGCGGCCGGCAACAACGGTGGCTTCGCCTACGCGATTGACGATCAGACCGCGCCGGGTACCGCGACCACCACCGAGAGCTACCTCGGTCTGAACCTGATGCTGCTGGGCGCTGCCTACAACGGCGGTACGCTCAACCTCATCAACGACCTGAACGAGAGCCTCGTCGGTGGCGTGTCCGCCAGCCAGATCTGCTCGCCGGCCGAGATCGCCAACCCGGCGGTCAACTGCACGCAGTTCGTGGCAACGTCGGAGATCGAGTACAACTCCAGCAACGTGCTGCTCGGGAACGGTGCCTCTCCGTTCATCTTCGCCAGTAACGACCCGGCGACGATCAACCGCGTGCCGGAGCCGGCGACCCTGTCGATCCTCGGCCTCGGTCTTCTCGGTCTGGCTGCTTCCCGTCGCCGCAAGGCCTGATCGGATCCAGCCCAAAAAAAACAGCCCTTCGGGGCTGTTTTTTTGTTGACCTGCTGACATCTTGGATGTGGCCTTCGGGGTTAGAGCAGGATGAGATTGTCCCGATGGATAGCCTCGGTTTCGGCGACGTAACCGAGTGTGGCCTCGACTTCCCGGCTGGGTTTGCGCTTCAGGCGTCGCGCTTCTGCGCTCGAGTAGCTGCTCAGCCCGCGCGCCAGGATGACGCCGGTCTCGTCGTCGCGACAGGCGACGGCCGCGCCGCGTTCGAAATCGCCCTCGACCTCGACGATACCGACCGGCAGGAGGCTCTTGCCGGCGCGCAGGGCCTTGGCGGCGCCGGCGTCGATCACGAACGTGCCTGCGACCTTGAGATGATCGGCAAGCCATTGTTTGCGCGCCTGCAGTGGCGTGCTCGAGGCGTGCAGGAGGGTGCCGATGGGTTCGCCTCCCGCAGCGCGGGCCAGGGCGTCGGCGTGGCGACCGCCCACGATCATGGTGTGCGCGCCGCTGCGGGCGGCGCGCTGGGCGGCGAGGATCTTGGTGAGCATGCCGCCCTTGCTGATGCCGCTGCCCGCACCCCCGGCCATGGAGCGATAGACCGGATCTTCGGCCTGCCCTTCGCTGATGAGCGTGGCGTCCGGGTCCTTGCGCGGGTCGGCGGTGAACAGGCCGTCCTGATCCGTCAGGATGATGAGCGCTTCGGCTTCGATCAGATTGGCGACCAGTGCGCCGAGGGTGTCGTTGTCGCCGAACTTGATCTCGTCGGTGACCACCGTGTCGTTCTCGTTGATGATCGGGACGACGCCGTATTTGAGCAGGGTGGTGATGGTCGAGCGCGCGTTCAGGTAGCGTTTGCGATCGGCCAGATCGTCATGGGTCAGGAGGATCTGGGCGGTGTGCAGTCCGTGGCGCGAAAACGCGTCTTCGTAGGCCTGGGCGAGCCCCATCTGGCCGACCGCCGCCGCTGCCTGCAGCTTGTGCATTTCGTGCGGCCGGGTGCGCCAGCCGAGGCGCTGCATGCCGGCGGCGATAGCACCGGAAGAGACCAGCGCGATCTGGCGGCCCTGTTGCTGCAGCTGTGCGATCTGTCGTGCCCAGTCGGCCAGGGCCCCGTGGTCGAGGCCGGCGCCGTTGTTGGTCACCAGGGCGCTGCCGACCTTGACCACCAGCCGGGTGGCGTTGCGGATCTTGTCTCTCATGGGGCGAGCGGGTCGTATTCGTCCGGACCGTCGCTGGTGTCGATGTTCTCGGCTTGCGGGCGGTGGGCGTCGATGTGCGTCTGGATGGCGCCGACCAGATCGCGACAACCGTCGCCGCTCATGGCGCTGATGACGAAGTGCCGGTCGATGGCGCCGTATGCGTCGAGAAAGGCCTCGATGCGGGCCTGCCGTTCGTCTTCGGGGACCAGGTCGAGCTTGTTGAGGACCAGCCAGCGCGGCTTTTCGAACAGGGCTTCGTCGTAGCGGCGCAGTTCGTCGACGATGGCCCTGGCCTCATGCACCGGGTCGACGCCTTCATCGAACGGCGCGATGTCGACCAGGTGCAGCAGCAGGTGCGTGCGCGCCAGGTGCTTGAGGAAGCGGTGGCCCAGGCCGGCGCCTTCGGCGGCCCCTTCGATCAGGCCGGGGATGTCGGCGACCACGAAGCTGCGGTTCTCGTCGGTGCGCACCACGCCCAGATTGGGCTGGAGGGTGGTGAACGGATAGTCCGCCACCTTGGGTTTGGCCGCGGAGATGGCGCGAATCAGCGTGGACTTGCCGGCGTTGGGCATGCCCAGCAGACCCACGTCGGCCAGTACCTTGAGTTCGAGCTGCAGGTAATGGTGTTCGCCCGGCCTGCCGAGGGTACGCTGGCGCGGGGTGCGATTGGTGGACGACTTGAAGTGCAGGTTGCCCCAGCCGCCGTCGCCGCCTTTGGCCAGCAGGACGCGTTTGCCGTGCTCGTCCAGGTCGGCGATGCGTTCGCCGGTCTCCTGGTCGGTGATGACCGTGCCTACCGGCATGCGCAGCGTGATGTCGCTGCCGCCCTTGCCGTAGCGGTCCTTGCCCATGCCGTTCTCGCCGCGTTGGGCGCGGAAGATGCGCTTGAAGCGGAAGTCGATCAGGGTGTTGATGTTGTTGTCGGCCACCACCCAGACGCTACCGCCGCGACCGCCGTCTCCGCCGTCGGGGCCGCCTTTCGGAATGAATTTTTCGCGGCGGAACGAGGCCGCGCCGTTGCCGCCGTCGCCGGCGACCACTTCGATGCGTGCTTCGTCAAAGAATTTCATGATGCTGCCCCAACAATAAAAAAAGCCCTATCACCGGGATAGGGCTCTGTCGTGTCCTGCGAGCGACCGAGCGTTACTCGGTCACCGGCACGATGGACACGGTACGGCGCTTGTTCTTGCCGCGCACGGAAAACTGAACCGTGCCGTCTTTCAGCGCGAACAGGGTGTGGTCCTTGCCGATGCCCACGTTCTCACCCGGGTGATACTCGGTACCACGCTGGCGGATGAGGATGTTGCCTGCCGGAACCAGCTGACCACCGTAGCGCTTGACGCCCAGGCGTTTTGATTCTGATTCGCGACCGTTGCGGGAACTACCGCCGGCTTTTTTGTGTGCCATGACGTATCTCCTGTCCGGTTAGGCCGAAATCGCCTCGATGCGAAGTTCGGTGTAGTTCTGACGATGGCCCTGATGCTTGATGTAGTGCTTGCGACGGCGCATCTTGAAAATCTTGACCTTGTCGTGACGACCTTGCGAAAGCACCGTGGCTTTCACCGTGGCACCGTCAACCACCGGCGTGCCGATCTTGACCGACTCGCCTTCCCCGACCATGAGAACCTGGTCGAGGGTGATTTCCGAGCCCACGTCTGCCGGCATCTGTTCTACCTTGATCTTTTGGCCGGCCGACACGCGATACTGCTTGCCACCGGTTTTTATGACCGCATACATGGAATGTGCTCCAGTTAATCGGAAAAACGCGAAACACGAAATTCTATGGGTGCAAGTTCGTGTTGTCAAAGGTTTTTTCCGGGTTCAGGAGAGGACGCAGCGCCTCGATGGCGGCTTGTTCGTGGCGGTAGGCGGCATGGGGTGCCAGCTGCCGCCAGAGCGCGTCGCGTTCGAGCACATCGACGACCTGTTTCTTCAGGCCGCAGATGGCCAGGGTCTGGCCGGCGTCGTGCATGCGTTGGGTCACCTGTGCCAGGGCGTCGAGCCCGGTGCTGTCGATGGCGTTGATGCCCGCGCCGGAGAGCAGCACGATCGCCACCTCGGGCTGGGCCCGGCGCGCCCAGTCGACTGCTTCGGTGAACCGTACGGCGTTGACGAAATGCAGGGCGCCGTCGAAGCGGAGAATGGTCATGCGCGGATGGGGGTGGGCGAGATCGAAGCGTTCCAGGTCGCGATAGGTGCCGTCCTCGTGCAGACCGAGCAGGGCGATGCGCGGCTTCATGCTGCGCCAGATCAACAGCGAGAGCGACAGCAGCAGTCCGGTGAGGATGCCGTTCTGGATGTTGGGGGCGAACACCAGCGTGGCCGCGAAAGTGACCCACGCGGCCACGCCGTCGTCCCGGTCCACGTGCCAGGCGCGGGCCATGGCGCGCCGGTCGAACAGATTGCCGACCGCGTGCAGGATGATCGCGGCAAGGACTGCCTTGGGCAGCGCGTACAGCTGGTGGGCGAGGCTGACGGTGGCGGCGACGACGAGGCCGGCGGTGATGAGTTGGGACAGTCCGGTGCGGGCGCCGGTGCTGAAATTCAGGGCCGAGCGTGAGAACGAGGCGCTGGTCGGCAGCGTGCCCGACAGCGCGGCGGCCAGTTTTCCCAGGCCCTGCCCGATCAGCTCCTGGTTTTCATCCCAGTGCGCGCCGGCTTGATCCGACAGGCGCTTGGCGCTCGCGGCGGCCTCGAGAAAGCTCACCAGGGCGACGACGAACGCGACGGGCAGCAGGTTGCCCAGCGTGTCCCAGTCGGGCAGGGGCGGCCAGCCGAGGTGGGGCAGGGCGCGTGGAACGTGGCCGACCACGGCACCGCCGGTCGCCGCGAAACCAAGCATGTCCGAGGCGGCAAGCGCCGCCACCACGACGATCAGCACGCCGGGCAGGCGCGGCGCGAAGCGCCGGAGCAGCAGCAGGGCCGCCAGGGTCGCGAGGCCGAAACCCAGGGTGGGGAGATGGGGGTGCATCAGCGTGTTGGCGATGCGCATGAACTCGTCCGCGAGGTGGCTCGAGCGTTGTCCCGGGGCGCCGATCAGGATCGGCAACTGGGAGAAACAGATCAGCAGCGTGGCGGCGTTGGTGAAGCCGGAAAATACGGGCCGCGAGAACAGGTTCAGTACCCAGCCCTGGCGCAGCAGGCCGAGCAGTAGCTGGATGAGGCCGGCGACCAGGGCCAGGGTGACGCCGAGGGCGATGAAGGCAGGCGATCCACCCGGCGCCAGTGGCGACAGGCTGGCGGCGGTGAGCATGCCGGTGAGGGCGACGGCGCCGGTCGACAGGAAGGCGCAGGAGCCGAACAGGGCGGCGACGATGGCCGGCAGCATGGCCGCGTACAGGCCGTATTGGGGCGGGAAGCCCGCCAGCTGGGCGTAGGCGAGCGATTGCGGCACCATCACCAGCGCCACGCTGATGCCGGCGATCAGGTCGCCACGCAGGCCCTGTTGCGCCCACACCGCCGGCCAGCGCAGGAAGGGGAGCAGTCGCGGCAATACGGGGCGATGGTCGTTCATGGCGGCTCTTGGGATGTCGCCGCATGTTAGCAAACCGCGTCTGCTGACGGGGCGCACGCCGGCGTTGCGAGGCGTGCCGCCGTGCCACTTGCATTTTGGTGGCGGGTCGCTACACTTTGCATCAAAGTTGTCAGACAACCTGATCAATTCATATGACGCCAATGGCGCCCTTGGTGCGTCCTTCTCATCTGAGCGAGACCGTGTCGCAGTCCATCGAGCAGTGGATCCGCGACGGCCGCCTCGCGCCCGGAGGTCGCCTGCCGACGGAAAAGACCCTGGCGAGCGAGTTCGGCGTCTCACGCGCGGTGGTGCGCGAGGCCGTGTCCCGGCTCAAGGCGGAGGGCTTGATCACCACCCGGCAGGGCGCCGGTGCCTTCGTGGCGGCGCGCCCGGGGGCGGCCACGTTCCGGCTCGCGGCCTCGGGGGCGGGGGCAGCGGGCGAAGCCCTCGACCATGTTTTCGAGCTGCGCTACATCGTCGAGACGGCGGCGGCGGCGATGGCCGCGCGCCGGCGCACGGCGGCCGATCTGGCGGCGCTGCGCGAGGCGCTCGGGGGTATGGACGACGCGCTGGCCCGTGGCGAGGACGGCACCGAAGCCGACGACGCCTTCCACACCGCGGTGGCCGCGGCGACCGGCAACCCGGCCGTGGGGCGCTTCATCCGCTTCATGGGCGGACAGTTCTTCGCCTCGCGCGTGCCCACCTGGGATGCGCGGGGCCATGCCCAGGGCTGGGCGCGCGATTCGCAGCGGGAGCATCACCAGCTGTTCGACGCCATCCTGGCGCAGGATGTCAGTGCGGCGCGGGCCGCGGCCCGCGCCCATCTGGTTCATGCGGCGGCGCGCCTGGGTGTGGATGCAAGTGATTGGGACGAGGCACCACGGATGGTGCCCGAATGGGAGGGGGAGCAATGACGACGATGACCGACGTGCCCGCCAACGCGGCGCGCGATGCCGACTTCTCGGCGGTGGATCGCGCGGCCGTACTGGCGGCGCTGGCGGCGGTGCTGCCGGCACACGGGCTGATGCACGAGGAGGAGGATCTGCGTCCCTACGAGTGCGACGGCCTGTCCATCTACCGGCAGGTGCCGCTGGCGGTGGCGTTGCCGGATACCGAGGCGCAGGTCGTCGAGGTGCTGCGCATCTGCCAGACCATGGGGGTGCCGGTGGTGGCGCGCGGTTCGGGTACCGGCCTGTCCGGTGGCGCCTTGCCCCACGCCCATGGCGTGCTGCTGTCGCTGGCGCGGTTCAATCGCATCGTCACGGTCGATCCGCGCTCGCGCACCGCCACGGTCCAGCCCGGCGTGCGCAACCTCGCCATCTCCGAGGCAGCCGCCGTCCACGGGCTTTACTACGCGCCCGATCCGTCCTCCCAGATCGCCTGTTCCATCGGCGGCAACGTGGCCGAGAACGCGGGCGGGGTGCATTGCCTCAAGTACGGGCTCACGGTGCACAACGTCCTGCGCGTGCGTGCGGTGACCATCGAGGGCGACATCGTCGAGTTCGGCGGCCTCGGCCTGGATGCGCCGGGCTACGACGTGCTGGCGCTGCTGCATGGCTCGGAAGGCATGCTGGCGGTCATCACCGAGATCACCGTCAAACTCACGCCCAAACCGCTGTTGGCCCAATGCGTGCTGGCCGCCTTCGACGACGTGATCAAGGCGGGCGATGCGGTGGCGGCGGTGATCGCCGCCGGCATCATCCCGGCCGGGCTCGAGATGATGGACCAGCCGGCGACGGCCGCGGTGGAGGAATTCGTCCATGCCGGCTATCCGCTCGACGCCAAGGCGATCCTGCTGTGCGAGTCGGACGGCACCCCCGAGGAGGTGGCCGAGGAGGTGGCGCGCGTGCGTCAGGTGCTGGAGGCCAGCGGCGCCACCGAGATCCGGGTCTCGCGCGACGAGGGCGAGCGGCTGGTGTTCTGGGCCGGGCGCAAGGCGGCCTTCCCGGCGGCGGGGCGGATTTCGGCCGACTACTACTGCATGGACGGCACCATCCCGCGCAAACGCCTGGGCGAGATGCTTCAGGCGATCGCGGACATGGAGACCCGGTACGGCCTGCGCTGCATGAACGTGTTCCATGCCGGTGACGGCAACCTGCATCCACTCATCCTCTTCGATGCCAACGTGCCCGGCGAGCTGGAACGTGCGGAGCACTTCGGCAGCGAGATCCTGGAGCTGTCGGTGGCCCTGGGCGGCACGGTGACCGGCGAGCACGGGGTCGGGGTGGAGAAGATCAACCAGATGTGCGTGCAGTTCAACGAGGCCGAGCGCGCCACTTTCTTCCGCGTCAAGGCAGCCTTCGATCCGAAGGGCCTGCTCAACCCGGGCAAGGCCATTCCGACCCTGAATCGCTGCGCCGAGTTCGGCCACATGCATGTGCATCAGGGCCAGCTGGCGCATCCGGAGCTGGAGCGCTTCTGATGCACCGGGGCTGGGTGCAGTTTCTCTTCGTCGCGGTGCCGGTGCTCTCCCTGATCGGGGCGTGGCTGGCGTTGCGCGCATTGCCGGGGCGGCGGCGGCCGCAGGACAAGGACAACACATGAGCGATCAGATCGAGGCGTGGTGCGCGCGGGTGCGCGAGGCCGCCGCGAGTGGCCAGCCGATCCGCATCCGCGGTGGCGGCACCAAGGATTTCTACGGGCAGCATCTGGCGGGCGAGGTGCTCGATACGCGCGCGCACGCCGGCGTCGTCAGCTATGAGCCCACCGAGCTGGTGGTGACGGCGCGAGCGGGCACGCCGCTGGCCGAGCTGGAGCGGGTGCTGGCCGAGCAGGGACAGATGCTCGGTTTCGAACCTCCGCACTTCGGCGAAGGGGCCACCGTGGGGGGCTGCGTGGCGGCCGGACTGTCGGGGCCCCGGCGCGCCACGGCGGGCGCGGTACGCGACTTCGTGCTCGGGGTGCGCGTCATCGACGGGCGTGGCGAGGCGTTGCATTTCGGCGGCGAGGTGATGAAGAACGTCGCCGGCTACGACGTGTCGCGGCTCATGGCCGGCTCCCTCGGCACCCTGGCGCTGATCACCGAGGTGTCCTTCAAGGTGCTGCCGCGGCCCGCGGCCGAGATCACCCTGCAGTTCGAGATGGAAGGGGCCTCCGCCATCGAGATCTTCAACGAGTGGGCTGGCGAGCCCCTGCCGGTGTCGGCTACCGCATGGTGCGACGGGCAGGCCTGGGTGCGCCTGTCCGGGGCGGAGGCCGCGGTGGCCGCCGCGGCCCGTCAGCTTGGCGGCGACCGGCTCGAGCCGGCTGCGGCGGAAGCGTTCTGGCGCGGGCTTCGGGAGCAGCGGCACGACTTTTTTGCCGCTGAGGCACCCCTGTGGCGCTTGTCGCTGCCCTCGGTGACCCCGCCGCTCGGGCTCGGCGGCGCCCGCCTCATCGAATGGGGCGGCGCGCAGCGCTGGTTCCGCTGCGAGGAGCGCGCCGGGCAGGTGCGCGAGCAGATCCGG
This sequence comes from Nitrogeniibacter mangrovi, assembly GCF_010983895.1. Taxonomy (GTDB): domain Bacteria; phylum Pseudomonadota; class Gammaproteobacteria; order Burkholderiales; family Rhodocyclaceae; genus Nitrogeniibacter; species Nitrogeniibacter mangrovi. Next base: position 3,111,150 of record NZ_CP048836.1, on the reverse strand, counting down.
GCGCTGGGCGGCCATGCCACCCTGTTTCGCGGCGGCGACCGTGCCGCCGGTGTGTTCCACCCCCTCGACCCGGTCATGGACACCCTCCAGGCCCGCCTCAAGCACGCATTCGATCCGGCCGGCATCTTCGGCCCGGGCCGGCTCTACGACGGACGCTGAACCATGCAGACACGACTGGCCGAATTCATCAAGGACACCGAGGTGGGGCGCGAGGCCGACGCGATCCTGCGCAAGTGCGTGCATTGCGGCTTCTGCACCGCCACCTGTCCGACCTATCAGTTGCTGGGCGACGAGCTCGACGGGCCGCGCGGACGCATCTATCTGATCAAGCAGATGCTCGAAGGCGCGCCGGTCACGGCGAAGACCCAGCAACACCTCGATCGCTGCCTGACCTGCCGCGCCTGCGAGACCACCTGCCCCTCGGGCGTGGCCTACGGCCGCCTGGTGGATCTGGGGCGGGTGCTGGTCGATCAGCGGGTACGGCGTCCGGCGGGTGCGCGCACCGTACGCTGGGCGCTGCGCGAGCTGGTGTCGCGCCCCGGCGTGTTCGGGCTGGCCATGAAGGCGGGGCGGATGGTGCGCCCCCTGCTGCCCGCTACGCTCAAGGACAAGGTGCCGCCGCTGCGTCCGGCCGGGGCCTGGCCGGCGCCGCGTCATGCGCGGCGCATGCTGGCACTGGCCGGTTGCGCCCAGCCGGCGATGATGCCTTCGGTCAATGCCGCCACCGCGCGCGTGCTCGACGCCCTGGGCATTTCCCTGATCGAGGCGCCGGGCGCGGGATGCTGCGGCGCGGTGCGTCATCACCTGAGCGACCACGGCGGCAGCCGGGCGGACGCGCGACGCAATATCGACGCCTGGTGGCCGCTCATCGAGCGCGGCGAGGTCGAGGCCCTGGTCATGACCGCCTCGGCGTGCGGCGTGCAGGTGAAGGACTACGGCCACCTGCTGGCCGGCGATCCGGCCTATGCCGACAAGGCCGCCCGCGTGGCGGCGCTGACGCAGGACATCGGCGAGGTGCTGGCCGACCGCATCGATGCGCTCAAGCGCTGCCTGCCGGCGCGCGCGCGCCCCGAGCCGCTCGCCTTTCACGCGCCGTGTACGCTCCAGCACGGCCTGCGTCTCAAGACCCGGGTGGAGTCGGTGCTGATGGCGGCCGGCTTCGTGCTCACGCCGGTGCCGGACGCCCACCTGTGCTGCGGTTCGGCGGGGACGTACTCCCTGCTGCAGCCGGCGCTGTCGAACCGGTTGCGCGAGAACAAGCTGGCGGCGTTGGCGTCGGGCGGTGCCGGCCAGATCGCCTCGGCCAATGTCGGCTGCATCTCCCATCTGGCGGCCGGCACCGACACCCCCGTGGTGCACTGGATCGAGCTGATCGACCGGCGCTTGAACGGGTAGCTTCGGCGCGGCGCCGGTCGGAGGGCGAACCCGGTCTCAAGTCGGCGCCTGCCGGGCCGATAACTACGCGCATGAATGCCCCGAATCCGACCCTGTCCGACGGCTGCGATGCGCTGCTCGAAGCCGCGTTGGCCCCGGGGCTGCGTCTGCCGCCACGGCCCGATCTGTTGCTGCGGATCGAGGAAATGGTGCTCGCCGGCGAGGCCGACACCCGCTCCATGGCGCGCGAGATGGCCTCGGACGCCGGCCTGGTCGCGATGCTGTTCAAGGTGGCACGCATGTCGCGCTACGGGCGCTCGGCACCGCCCCAGAGCCTGGAGCAGGTGCTGCAGTTGCTGGGCACCAAGCAGTCGCTCAACGTGGCGCGCTGCTTTGCGCTCATGCAGGCGGTCGCGGGCGATGCGGCAACCATGCAGCGCTTCTGGGCCCGTTCCGGCCATGTGGCGCTCTACGCTTCGGCCATTGCCGCGGACCGGGTCGCGGTGTGCAACATCTTCCCGGACCAGGCCTTTCTGGCCGGTATCTTCCACGACTGCGGCATTCCGCTGTTGATGCAGCGCTATCCGGACTACTGCGAGCTGGCCGCCGGCGCGGCGGCCTCGGCGCAATGGGTGAGCGTGCGCGAGGAAGATCGTCGCCTCGACCTCGACCACTGCGTGGTCGGCTCCCTGGTGGCGCGCCACTGGGGGCTGCCGGCCTTCGTCATCGACGCGATCCGGCATCACCACGATCTGCATCTGATCGACAGGCATCCGGCGCGCAGCATGGTGGCGATCCTGCAACTGGCCACCTACCTGTTCGTGCTCGAGCACCGCATGACCTGGCCGGAATGGCTGCTCATCCGCGAGGACGTGATGGAGGAACTGGGCATCTATGCCGAGGGGCTCGATGAATACTGCGACGACCTGCGCGACCGGGTGAGTGATGAATTCGCCTGAGCGGCCCGATCGTTTCCTGCGCGTCGCGCCGCAACCGGCTGTCCCGCCGCAGGTGCCGTTGGTGCCCGCCGCCGTCCCCATTTTCGCGCCGACGGCGCAATGTCGCTACGATAGCGCCTCCGCCGCGAATGGCGCCCAGCGCGGCTTTGCGAGATTTTCCGACCCCGTAACACCCCGAATCGAATCATGGCGATCAAAGTAGAAACCTGCGCAGCCCGGCACAAGGGCGATCGCGAAGAACAACAGGACCAGGTGGCGATCTTCGGCCACCCGGCGATGCCCGGCATGCTCATGGCCGTGCTCGCGGACGGCATGGGCGGGCACACCGGCGGCGCCATGGCGGCCGAGCAGGTGCTCCTCAAGGCCAAGCAGAACTTCGAGTCCTTCGCGCCCAAGGAAGAGACCCCCGAGCGCCTGCTCGCCGGCATCGTCCAGGAGAGCCACGTGGTCATCAAGCTGACCCGGTTCACCAGCGAGCAGGATCCGCACAGTACCGCGGTGGTGTTCATGCTGCAGAAGAATCGCGCCGACTGGGTGCATTGCGGCGATTCGCGCTTCTATCATTTCCGTGGCGACCGCCTCGTCTATCGCAGCCCCGATCACTCCCTGGTCGGCGAACTGCAGCGCAAGGGCCGGCTGAGCGAAGCCGATGCCCTCAACCACCCGCACCGGAACGTGCTGCTGTCCTGCCTGGGCGCCGAGCGCGAGCCGCGCGTCGATCTGGGCGGCGTCGCGCCGCTGGCCGGCGGCGACAGCTTCCTGCTCTGCTCGGACGGCATCTGGGCGTATTTCGACAACGCCGAACTGGGGGCCGTGCTCGCCACCCAGAACGCGCGGGATGCCTGCCAGACGCTGATCTCGCGGGCCCGCGAGCGCGCTGGCGGCGAGGGCGACAACCTGTCCCTGGCGGTCGTCCGCCTGGTGGAGACCGATGCGGGCAATCCGGCGACCGAGCCCCCCGCAAACGCAGGGTTCCCCCGCCTGCTCCACTGAGCGGGAAAATACGCATCGTGGGTAAGCCGGGCGGCCGCGAGCTGCGGCCGGTGGCCCCGTTTCGCACGCGCCTAGGGAAAACGCGGGGGTTGCGCGCAAGTACCGATTGGTTATGATGCGGCGGTTGGGATACCGCAGTCGCTCGCACCGCCGGCACGGATCGGGAGTTACGCCGCAGCAGAAGATGACGCACCCCTACCACGGTTTCACATCATCATTTGGAGGTGACTATGCCACTGGTCATTGGAGTGCCAGCGGAGACCGTGTCCGGAGAACGTCGTGTCTCGGTTGTACCGGACGTGGTCAAGAAGTACATCGGCCTCGGGGCCGAAGTCGTCATGCAAAAGGGGGCCGGTGCGCCGGCGCATTACCCGGATGAGGCCTTCGAAGGCGTCAAATGGGTGGACGACGCCAACGAAGTGTTTGCCTCGGCCGACATCGTGTTCGGCGTCCAGCCGCCAAGCCAGGCCCACATCGGCAAGATGAAGGCCGGCGCGGTGTGGCTGGGCATGCTGCAGCCCTGGTCGGACAAGGCGCGGGTCGAGAAGCTGCTCAAGAAGAACGTCACCACGTTCGCGCTCGAGCTGCTGCCGCGCATCACCCGCTCCCAGAGCATGGACGTGCTCTCCTCGCAGGCGGCCGTGGCCGGCTACGAGTGTGCGCTCATCGCGGCCGATCATTCGCCCAAGTTCTTCCCGATGCTTACCTATGCGGCCGGCACGATCCGTCCGGCGCGGGTGCTCGTCATCGGGGCCGGCGTGGCCGGTCTGCAGGCCATCGCCACGGCGCGCCGCATCGGCGCCATGGTCGAGGCCTACGACGTGCGTCCGGAAACGCGCGAGCAGATCGAATCGCTCGGCGCCAAGTTCGTCGACACGGGTGTGTCCGCCGCCGGTACCGGTGGCTACGCACGCGAGCTGACGGACGAGGAAAAGGCCCAGCAGGCGGAGAAGCTGGCCAAGGCGGTCGCCAACTGTGATGCCCTCATCACCACCGCGGCGATCCCGGGCCGCAAGGCGCCGATCATCATCACCGCCGACATGGTCGCGCGCATGAAGCCCGGCTCCGTCGTGGTGGACATGGCCGCCGAATCGGGCGGCAACGTGGAAGGTACCGTCGCCGGCGACAAAACCTGGGTCGGCGACGTCCTGGTCGTGGGTCCGACGCACATCACCAGCCGCATGCCCGTGCATGCCTCGGAGATGATCGCGAAGAACCTGTTCAATTTCATCAGCCCCTTCATCAAGGACGGCGAGCTCGCGCTCGACTGGGAAGATGAAGTCATCGCCGGCTGCTGCCTGACGCACGAAGGACAGGTGCGTCACGACGGCGTCAGGCAGACCCTGGGACTGTAAGAAGGAGAAAGACCATGGAAGGTATCGTCTATCTGTACGTCTTCGTGCTGGCGGCGTTCACCGGCTACGAAGTCATTTCCCGTGTGCCGGTGATCCTGCACACCCCCCTGATGTCCGGTTCCAACTTCATCCACGGCGTGGTGCTCGTCGGCGCCATGGTGGTGATGGGGCACGCCGATCCGGACAGCCCGGTGCAACTGGCGATCGGCTTCTTCGCCGTGTTCCTCGGCGCGGCCAACGCGGCCGGCGGCTACGTGGTGACCGAGCGCATGCTCGCCATGTTCAAGTCGGACAAGAAGAAGGGGGGCGCGTAAATGCATAGCAATCTGTTCATCGATCTGGCCTATGTGGCCGTCGCCGTCGTCTTCATCCTCGGCCTGAAAGCCATGAGCTCGCCGGTCACGGCGCGCAAGGGGATCGTCTGGGCCGGCTGGGCCATGGTGGCGGCCACGCTCGTCACCCTGTTCTTTCCGGGCATGCAGAACTTCGCCCTCATGATCGTGGCCATGCTCGCCGGGGCCTCGGTGGCCTGGTGGTCCGGCAAGAAGGTCGCCATGACCGACATGCCGCAGATGGTCGCCATCTACAACGGCATGGGTGGCGGTGCCGCCGCCGCCATCGCCCTGCTCGAGTTCACCAAGGGCGAGGTGCATGGCATGGTGGCCGCGGCCCTGGCGGTGCTGGGTGCGCTCATCGGTTCGGTGGCGTTCTCCGGCTCGTGCATCGCCTTCGCCAAGCTGCAGGGCATCATGAAGAAGGCGTTCCGCCTGCCCAAGCAGGACGCGGTCAACATCGTGCTGGCCGCGATCACCGTGATCCTCGGTCTGGCCATCATCTCGGCCGATCATCCGGGCATGGGCTGGATCGTGGTGTTCTTCATCCTGTCGCTCATCCTCGGGGCCATCATCACGGCCCCGATCGGCGGTGCCGACATGCCGGTGGTGATCTCCCTGCTCAATGCCTTCACCGGTCTGGCGGTGGGTTTCGAGGGCTACGTGCTCAAGAACCCGGCGCTGATCGTGGCCGGCATCGTGGTGGGTGCCTCCGGCACGCTGCTCACCCAGCTCATGGCCAAGGCCATGAACCGTCCCATCCGCAACATCATCTTCACCCCGATCACGGGCGAGGCCGCCGAAGGCGAGGCCATCGAGGGGACGATGCGCGAAATGGGCGCGCTGGATGCGGCCGCCACCATGCGCTACGCCAGCCGCGTCATCATCGTGCCGGGCTACGGCATGGCGGTGGCCGGGGCGCAGCACAAGGTATGGGAGATGACCGAGCTGCTCGAGGAAGCGGGCGTCGAGGTGTCCTTCGCCATCCACCCGGTGGCGGGCCGGATGCCGGGGCACATGAACGTGCTGCTGGCCGAGGCCGGGGTGCCCTACGACAAGATCTTCGACCTGGAGGAGATCAACGCCGATTTCGCCCAGACCGATGTGGCGCTCGTGATCGGCGCCAACGACGTGGTCAACCCCACGGCGCGCACCGACAAGTCGAGCCCGATCTACGGCATGCCGATTCTCAACGCCGACGAGGCGCAGAACGTCATCGTGGTCAAGCGCGGCAAGGGCACGGGCTACTCCGGTGTCGAGAACGCCCTGTTCTACAAGGAGAACTGCCGGATGCTGTATGGCTCCGCGCAGGAAGTCATCGGCGACGTCATCTCGCATGTGAAATCGATGGGGTGACCCCCGACGCGCCATGAAAAGACCGCCCTTCGGGGCGGTTTTTTCATGGGTGCTCAGGACAGCAGCTGGGCGAACTCGTCCGGAGGCAGCGGCGCGCCGTACAGATGCCCCTGGTGGCGGGTGCAGCCGAGTGCCATGAGCGCCTCGGCCTGGGCCTGGGATTCGACCCCCACCGCCTGGGTGCGCAGTCCCAGCGAATCGGCGACCGCGAGGGTCGCCCGGGTGAGGCGGGCGCGGCCCTCCTGCAGGCAGTCGCGCACCAGGCTGCGATCGAGTTTGACGCTGTGGACCGGGATGTCGAGCATGTGCTGCAACGGCAGGGCCTGGGCGCCGAGGCCGGTGACCGCGATGCGTACTCCCAGGCTGTCGAGCGCGAACAGATGCCGGGTCAGGGCATCGGCGGGCGCGAGCAGGCACTGGACCGGCACGTTCAGTTCGACGGTGTCGGCGGGCAGCCCCGATTGGGTGATGGCGGCCGAGATCTGTTCGACGAGGTGGTCGTGGGCAAGCATGTTGGCGGTGGCGTTGATGGCGACCGGCACGGTGATGTGGGCCTGATGCCATTCGGCGGCATGCTGGCAAGCGAGGCGGACGACCTCGAAGCCGATCACGCAATCCAGGCCGCTGCTCTCGGCGATGCTCATGAACTGGCTTGGCTTGAGCAGGCCCAGATCGGGATGTGCCCAGCGCAGCAGCGCCTCGGCACCGAGCAGCGCGCCGGTGGAGGCGTCGGTGACCGGCTGGAAATGGACGCGCACCGCGTCGCGCTCGACGGCGCTCGCCAGGGCGCTTTCGAGGGCCATGCGCTCGAGGCTGGCCGCATTCAGTTCGGCCGTGTGGAAGTGACAGCTGCCCGGACCCTCGAGGCGTGCATTGCGCATGGCGTTGCCCGCCTCGCGCCACAGGCTGGCGAAGTCCTGCCCGTCGCCGGGGAAGATCGCGACTCCGAGGCAGGCGGTAATGCCGTGAGCCTCGCCGTCGATCGCGAAGGGTTGGGCGAAGGCGTCGCGGATATGCTCGACTTCGCGGTCTACCTCGCTGATCAGGTCGATGCCTGAGAGCAGGGCGCAGAACTGATCCGAGCCGGTGCGCGCGATCTGGGCGCGGGTGCTGCTGTGACGCAGGCGCCCGGCCAGTTGCTGCAGCACCAGATCCCCGGCGTTGGCGCCGAAGCGCTCGTTGGTGGCGCGAAAGCCGTCGATGTCCATGCACACCAGGGCCAGATGCTGGCGCTGCCGCTGGGCGCTGACCAGGGCCTCGTCGAAGCGGGCCTCGATGAAGCGCTGGTTGGGCAAACCGGTCAGGGCGTCGTGATTGGCCAGGTACTCCGCGCGGGCCTCGGCCTGCTGGCGCACGCTCAGATCGCTGAACAGGCCGATATGCGCGATGGTCCGCCCGCCGGCGTCGCGCACGGTGTTGAAGGCGATCCATTCCGGGCAGGCCTCCCCCGAGGGGCTGCGCAGCCACAGTTCGCCCTGCCAGTGGCCCTGTTCGCTCAGAGCCGTGCGCATGGTGTCGAACAGGTCGGCATCGTGACGGCTGGTGGCGATGGCGTCGAGCGGCTCACCGAGCAGGGTCGATTCGGCATGGCCGGAGAGCTGTTCGAAGGCGCTGTTGGCCGACACCACGCGGTGCTCCGCATCGGTGATCAGCACCGCATGGGCGCTGCCGGCCAGGTGTCGGCCGATGCCCGCCGGGTGGGTGGGCCAGGGATGGGACGGGGCGTCGTGGATCACCAGCCACTCGTCATGACCGCCATCGAGCGGCTGGACCTGGGTCTTGGCCACGAAAGCGCCGTCCGCGCCGCGCAGGCGCCACAGCCCGCCACGGAGGGGTTCGCCCGCCGGGGCATCCTCGCGCAGGGCATCGAGATGCATCTGCAGCAGGCTCTGGCGGGCGTGGCCGTGCACGGTGGCGGCCGCGTCGTTCGCGGCCACGATGCGGCCGTCGGCGGCCCGCACCACCAGCATCGGCATCGGCGCATGGCGGAAGGCGCGGCTGCTGCGGGCGTCCACCGGGGCGACCGGAGCGGTGCCGCTCAGCAGCAGGATGCGCCAGCCCGGCTCGGGGCCGGTGAGAAGACGGCCATGCAGCGCTGGCGAATCGTCGGCCGGATACACGGTGACCGGGCCATGTTCGCGGTCCGGATCGGAGAGCCGGCAGATCTGCGCGAGGGGGCGGCCGGTCAGAGGGTCGTCGCTGGCGGCGAAGCGGCGTCGCGCCGGCGCGTTGGCCGCGACGATGCGGTCCTGACCGTTGATCACCAGCGCGGGTTGATCGAGGGCGGCGGCCAGACGCGGCCACACCGTGTCGGCGGGGCGCGGCGCCTCGGCGCCCAGGCCGGTGACCGGATCGGGGCTGAGGATGATGGCGTGCACCCCGGGCCGGATGCGCGCGGCGGCCACATAGGCCAGGTCGCGCTCGCGCCCGCCGCCGAGCCTGACCCGCAGGCTGCCGCGCATCTCGCCCTGGATGAACAGGGCGGCGCGGGCATTGAGGAAGGCGCGTTCGGAGGGAAACAGGGTGGATAGCGGTTGCCCGGCCAGATCGCGGTAGCTGCGTTCCATGAGCCGGCACACGGCGCTGTTCACCTCCAGGATGGTTTCATCGCTGGTGATGATCAGGCCCTCGTTCATCAACTCGAACAGGGACAGGTAGAGACCCGCTTCGGCGCCCTCCGAGAGGTCGGGCACGAAGGGTTCGTCGGGGTCGCGTGGCACGGGCGCCAGTTCCATCGGTGACGGTGTCTGGATGATTGGGATGGTCCCCATCATATCGGCCCCCGAGGGGGACTCTTGACGCCGAAAGCGGGCACTTTTGCCCGCTAATTACCTTTTGAAACGCGCCTGGAGCGTAGCGCCGACGGGGCTGGCCCGGCCTGCGCAGCGGCGGTGTCCGTGCGGACGACCGCTCAGGTCTTGCGGCCGGCGCCGCCGAGGAGGAAGGCGACCGGGCGTTTGCCGCCGCGCTTGGGCGCCTCGGGCTTGCCGGCATTGCCGGAGGGATTGTCGGCCGCCGGCTCATAGGGTCGGGAGTAGTCGAAACCGTCGGGCGCGACCGTCGATGCGGCCTTGGGGGCGCTGCGCGAGCGGCGCCCTGTGTTGTCCCGCTCGCTGCGGCGTTCACGGTCCCGGTCCCGGTCCCGGTCCCGTCCGCGGCCGCGGCCACGATCCTCGTCGGCGCCCGCCGGGCCCGACTCGAAGCCGGTGACGGTGTGCTGCGGGATCTTGAGCTTGATGAGCTTTTCGATGTCGGCCAGGCGGCCTTTCTCTTCCGGGCTGACCAGGGAGATGGCCTTGCCCTGCTTGCCGGCGCGGCCGGTGCGGCCAATGCGGTGGACGTAGTCTTCCGCGGTGTTGGGCAGCACGTAGTTGATCACCATCGGCAGGTCGTCGATGTCGATGCCGCGGGCGGCCACGTCGGTGGCGACGAGCACGCGGGTGGTGCCGTTCTTGAAGCCGTCGAGCGCTTCGGTGCGCTGCTGCTGGCTCTTGTCGCCATGAATGGCGTCGGCCGGGATGCCGCAGTTGTTCAGGTAGTGGGTCAGCCGGCTGCAGCCGAACTTGGTGTCCACGAAGACGAGCACCTGGGAGGCGACCTCGTTCTTGAGCAGGTGGGCGAGCAGGTTGCGCTTGCTGTGGGCGCTGACCGGATAGACCTGGTGCTCGATGGTTTCGCTCACGGTGTTGCGGCGGGCGACCTCGATCAGCTGCGGGTCGTTGAGCATCTGGTCGGCCAGCTTCTTGATCTCGTTGGAGAAGGTGGCCGAGAACAGCAGGCTCTGGCGCTTGGCCGGGAGCATGGCGAGGATGCGGCGGATGTCGGGGATGAAGCCCATGTCGAGCATGCGGTCGGCTTCGTCGAGCACCAGCATCTGCACCTGGTTGAGCTGGATGCTCTTTTGCTGCACATGGTCGAGCAGGCGGCCGGGGGTGGCGACGACGATCTCGACACCGCCACGCAGGATCTCCATTTGCGCCCGCATGTCCACGCCACCATAGATGCAGGTGGCGCGCAGCGGCAGGTGTTTGGCGTAGGTGAGCACCGACTCGTGCACCTGCATGGCCAGCTCGCGGGTCGGCGCCAGCACGAGGGCGCGCACCGGATGGCGCGCCGGCGAGGTGCTGGAGTTGGCATGGGGCGCCAGACGCTGCAGCAGGGGCAGGGTGAAGCCGGCCGTCTTGCCAGTGCCGGTCTGGGCGCCGCCCATGACGTCGCGGCCCGACAACACGACCGGAATCGCCTCGCTCTGGATGGGCGTCGGTTGCGTGTAGCCGGCGTCTTCGACGGCACGGAGCAGCTCGGGCATCAGGCCGAGATCGGCAAAGCTCATAGGGGATCGGGTTCCTTGCTCGGGCGGGTGGTCCGCCGCATCTGTCGATAAAACAAGCAAGTATAACGTGGTCGGTGGCTTTTTCGGAGCCCTATCGGGTGTCTTGCCGGCACAGGTAGCCGGTGACCTCTTCGCGGTCGTGGTAGAGGTGTGCGAAACGCAGCGTGATCGGGATGCCCTTGAGCCGGCTGCGGATGATGTCGATGCATTGGCGCAGGGCCGCGTGGCGCTTCTTCATGGGCAACTTGAGATTGAAGATCGCGTGGCGGCACTTCTTCTGCAGGAACCAGTCGGCCATGAGGGTGGCGATGCGCGTGGGCTGCTCGACCATGTCGCACACCAGCCAGTCCACGCTGCCCTTGGGGCGCCACACGAAGCCGTCGGCGCGCACATGGGTGACCATGCCTTCGGCCAGCAGCGCCGGGTCCATGGGGCCGTTGTCGATGGCGGTGACGCGCAGACCATGCTGGGCCAGCTGCCAGCTCCAGCCGCCCGGGGCGGCGCCCAGGTCCACCGCCTTGCCGCCGGCGCGCAGCCAGCGGTCGCGCTCCTCGTGGTCGAGCAGGGCGAGGAAGGCTTCGGCGAGCTTGAGGGTCGACCGGCTCGGCGCTTCGCGCGGCATGCGCAGGCGGGCGATCCCCATGGGCCAGGGGCTGGCATGGCGAGGCTCGCACAGGCCCAGCCATACCGACTCGGCGTCGGGAAAGAACAGGTACAGGGTCGGCGCCTTGCGCAACGCCGGCTTGAGCAGGCCGGCGGCCTCGAGGCCGGCGCGCAGGGGCGCCTCGAAACGCTTGCAGAAACCCGAGCGGGTCTTGCCGCTGTTGGTGTCGGGATATTCCAGGCACACGTCCGCCACCGCCGTGCGTCCGCGGGCGAGCTGGTCGACGATGGGCGTGACCCGGTCGCGCTCGGGCAGCGCATCGACATGGCCCACCACCGGCCAGGCCTGGCGGGCGAAGCACAGGCGGGCGGACGAGAGCGTTTTCTGCGCATCGCCCCAGTCGATGACATCGTCGAAATGCAACACGATATATCCCGCGTTGGCCTCGAACGTGGTTCGACCGACAATCTCGTGACGCTGGCACAGGGCAGCCAGTTCCTGGGCCAGGTCGTGTTCGAAACCGGCGCGACATTGAAACAGCATGGCCTGGGCGGATGTGAAACGAGACATCGATGAGTACCGGTGACAGAGTGTGCGTGGATAATACTGGCTCGCCATCGTCCCGTCATCGGCTGGCGCCGGCGCGTCCGGAACCGGCCTTCTCAGGAGAACACGCCCCATGCAATACCGTCGCCTCGGCACGAGCGAACTGGTGGTGTCACACGTATGCCTCGGCACCATGACCTTCGGCCAGCAGAATACGGAGGCCGAAGGGCACGCCCAACTCGATGCGGCCTTCGCCGCGGGGGTCAATTTCGTCGACGTCGCCGAGATGTATCCGGTGCCCACCCGGGCCGACACCTATGGCGCGACCGAGCGTATCGTCGGCACCTGGCTGCGGCGCCAGCCGCGCGACAAGGTCATCCTGGCCACCAAGATTGCCGGCCCGGGGCGCGCGCTCGGCTGGATCCGTGGCGGCCCGCGGGCCATGGACGCAAGCAACCTGCGCGAAGCGCTGGATGGCTCGCTCAAGCGCCTGCAGACCGACTACGTCGATCTGTACCAGCTGCACTGGCCGGAGCGCAATCAGCCCATGTTCGGACAGACCGGCTTCGATCCGTCCGCCGAGCGCGAATGCACGCCGATCCGTGACCAGCTGGAGGCCCTGGCCGGGCTCGTCCGCGCCGGCAAGATCCGCTATGTGGGCCTGTCGAACGAACACCCCTGGGGGGTGATGCGCTTCGTGCAGCTGGCGCGCGAGCACGACCTGCCGGTGGTGGTGTCGATCCAGAACGCCTACAACCTGCTCAACCGGGTGTTCGAATACGGCCTCTCCGAGGTGTGCTACCGGGAAAACGTGGGCCTGCTGGCGTATTCGCCGTTGGCCTTCGGCCACCTGAGCGGAAAGTATCTCGACCAGCCGGACGCCGCCGGGCGCCTGACACTGTTTCCCCACTTCGGTCAGCGTTACGAGAAGCCGGCGGTGGCGGCGGCCGTGGCCGAGTATGCGGCGCTGGCGCGGGCGCATGGCCTGACGCCGACGCAACTGGCGCTGGCCTTCGTCTATGGCCGCTGGTTCGTGACCAGCACGATCATCGGTGCCACCTCGCTGGCGCAGCTTCAGGAAAACCTCGATTGTGCCGATATGGGCATGACGGAGGCGTTGGAAGACGCCATTGCCGAGGTGCACGCAAGGCACACCAATCCGGCCCCGTAAGGGGGTGGGACGGTTCGCCTTGCGCGACCGGGTGGGCGGCGGTGTCGTGCCGTCCCGGATATCGGGCCACGCAGGGGAAACGTGAAAGAAATCGTTGCCGCATCGGATCTGAAGGTCGGGATGTTCGTGGTCGAACTCGACCGGCCCTGGCTGGGCACGCCCTTCCTGATGCAGGGCTTCCTCGTCGAGGACGATGCGACGCTGGCGCAGCTGCGCCAGCTGTGCCGGTTCGTCTACGTGGACTGGCAGCGCAGCGTCGGCGAGCACCACCGCGCCCCGGTGCGCGAGCCGGTGGCGCCGGTCCGGCGCGCGGGGTCGGGCAGCGCGATCCGGCTGCATCCGGACGAAGCGCCCCGGGCCCGACGGGATTTCGTGGCGGTGCTGCGCTGGTTGCGCAGTGGCGGCATGCCGCCTCAAGCCGCGCCTCATGCAACCCGACCGGTGGTGCGCGAAGAGACGGCGCGTGAGCCACGGCCGTCGCTGCGCGACGCGCCCGAGGGCGAAGGGGCCGAAGGCGGGCTCAAAGGCTTGCTCGGTCGCTGGTTCGGCCTGCGTGGGGAGGTCGGTGCGCCGCCGCATGCGCGCGACGGGCAGGACACGACCGCGGCCGGGGAGGAGAACAGCGCGGCTGCCGACGACGGGCCCGAGGTGGTTGCGGTAGAGGACGAGCTGGTGGACGCCGCGCCCACCTATGCCACGGCCCAGACCTCGGTGCGGCAACTGATTTCCGATGTGCAGCACAACCTGCGTCCCGACATGGAGCGGGTGCGCGGCAGCGTCGAGGACATGATGCACAGCGTGGTGCGCAATCCCGACGCCTTGCTGTGGCTGACGCGCCTGAAACGCACCGACCAATACGCCTACGATCATGCCCTCGATTCGAGCGTGCTGCTGATGGTGTTCGCCCGCTTCATGGGCATGGAAGCGGCGGAGATGACCCTGCTCGGGGTCGCCGGCCTGATGCAGGATATCGGCAAGGTCAAGCTGCCGCCCCGCCTGCTCAAGAAGTGCGGCGCCATCACCCGGCTCGAGCGCGAGATATTCCGTACCCATGTGGACTACTCGCTGGCCATCCTCAAGGCATCGGCGGAGCACGACCCGGCCGTGCTCAACATCGTCGCGCGGCATCACGAACGCTACGACGGATCGGGCTATCCGGCCGGTCTCGAGGGCGATGAGATCGGCCTCTACGGCCAGATGGCGGGCATCGTGGACTGCTACAGCGCGATGACGCGCGAGCGCCCCTGGGGCGACGCCCTGAGCCCGCAGGAGGCCCTCGAGGAGATCAACAAGCTGCGCGACACCTGGTTTTCGGCCGGGGTGGTCGATGCGTTCATCCAGTGCGTCGGCCTGTACCCGGTCGGCACGCTCGTGGAGCTCAATACCGGCGAGGTGGCCGTGGTCATCGGCCAGAACCGGATCCGGCGGCTCAAGCCGCGGGTGCTGGTGCTGCTCGCGCCCGACAAGACCGCCAACGCCCATCCGGCGACGCTCGACCTGCTGTTCGATCCGGTCTCGCCCGACGGCACCCCCTACGCCATTCGTCGTGCCTTGCCCCCGGGGGCCCATGGCATCGATCCGCAGGAGTTCTACCTGGCATGAATTCGCCCCGGATCGTTGCCGCTTTCGAACCGCCTCCGCTGGACGCCGAAGGGCTGATGCATGTCCTGCACATGCACGGCTTCCAGCCCGAGGACCGGGCCGCGGTGCGGGCCTTCGGGCGGGTCGTGCGCCGGGAGGAGCTGGAGGCGGACTTTCTCGACAGCTTCCTGACCCGCGAATCGGCGCCGTCGATGCCGGCCGCGGCGGCCGCCGAGGCGCGGTTTTGCGATGAGCTGCTCAACGTGTGCGACTGGGACGGCAGCCCCGGCTGGTTCAACCGCCTTGCGCGCCAGTGGTGCATCTGCCGCGATGTCGGGGTGGACGAACGTTTCGTCTGGGTGTGCACCGGTGCGCTGCTGTCGGCCTGCCGCGAGCGGCTCGTCGGCGGTCGGGCGGAAGTGTTCCAGCTCGAGCTCGATCTGCTGACCGGCCTGGTGCGCGTGGTGTGGGCGCTGGCGGCGCATCTGTCGTCCGTCGGCCTGGTGCGCGAGCGCACCCTCGCGACCGTCGAGAGCGAGGAAGGCGGGTCCGCCGGACTGCCCGGTCGGGTCGGCTTCGACATGCTGCTCGGACACATGGCCCGCGAGGCGACCGCCGAGGCACGCCTCGGGCTCATGATCATCCGCCTGCAGGCGGCGCCGGCCCGCGCCGTGCTCATGCCCGCCGAGCGGGACCTGATGCACCGGATGCTGCACGACGCCTGGCGCGAGGTGCTGCGCGAGGACGATGTGATCTGTCTGGTGGGCGAGCACGAATGGGCCTTGCTTCAGCCCAGGGTGCGCACGCCGGGGCAGGTGGTGCTGGCCGCCAACAAACTGCGCGAAGTGGGCCTCGGGGCGTTGGCGCGGGTAGGCATGGGCGAGGGGATCGAACTCATGTTCGGCAGTGCCTGCGCGCCCGATCACGGCGCCGACGCCGAAGCCCTCGAACGTGCCGCGCGTGACGCCCTTCATGCCGGCGGGCGGACGCAGCAGCACATCACCATGTTCGGTGACGACGTGCGCGACGCGGTGCGGGCGGACAGCGATATCGAACGCGAATTCCTGCGCGCCATTCACCTGCAGCGTTTCGAGCTCTATCTGCAACCGCAGGTGCGTTGCGACGACGGACGCTGCGACAGTGCCGAGGCGCTGTTGCGCTGGCAGCGCGAGGATGGCCAGTGGGTGGCGCCGCCGGACGTGTTCGAGATCGCCGGCCGGCTCAACCAGCAGGGATTGCTCACCCGCATGCTGGTGGCGCGCATCGCCCGCATGGCCGACGAGCTCGACCGCTCGGGCGTGCCCGTGCGGGTCATGCTCAATCTCACCGCCGACGACCTGCACGACCCGGAACTGCCCGATCTGGTCGAGCAGGCCATGGCCAACTGGCGCGTGCCGGCCGGCCGCATCGGCTTCGAGCTCACCGAAGGGGCTGTGTTGACGGATGATCCGGTGGTCGAGACCGTGCTGACCCGGCTGCGCGCCCTCGGCGCCACCGTGGCGTTGGACGATTTCGGTACCGGCTACTCGTCGCTGGCACACCTGCGGCGGCTGGCCGTCGATGAGCTTAAGATCGACCGCCAGTTCGTGGCCGGCATGCATGCGGGACCGCGGGATTCGGCCATCGTCGAGGCGGTGCTGGCGCTCGCCCGGGCGTTCGGGCTCACCACCGTCGCTGAAGGGGTGGAGCAGGCCGAGCAGGCCGAGACGCTGACCCGCATGGGGTGTCTGCGCTTGCAGGGGATGCATTTCTCGCCGGCGATCCCGTCGGCGCGTTTCGTCAGCTGGTGGCTCGCCCGCCAGGGGGACGCGCACCCGCTCGTCGACTGAGGGGGCGGCGTCCGGGGTGACGCGGCAGGCGCCCTCCCGGTGTCAGTGGCCCTCGCCGGCGGCGGGCGCCGCGTCGTGCCCCGCCTCGCCCGCAGGGGGTTCGTGGGGGGCTTCGTCGGCCGGCGCAATGGTGGGGATGTTGTTCTCGGTCATGTAGTCATTCATGCTGCGCCAGCCGGAGAAGATCGCCGCCTTGGACGCTTTCGGGTTTCTCGCGTAGCAGTCTTCCAGGGCGCGGCCGGACTGGCGGCAGGCGCTCCCGATCGCCTCGCCCTCGGCTTCCTTGCGGGCAGCTTCCTTCTTGGCGTCGGGGATGCCGAGTTCTTCGCATCCGGTCAGCACGGTGACGAGGGTCAGGCACAGCAGCGTGGTACGTATCTTCATGGCGACGGGATTACTCTGGTAACAATCTGAATCATCGTCGTCCCTAAAAAAACCTTGAGCGCAGACGATAGAATTTGTAGCAGCCGGGCATGCGCCCGGGAGAGGAGACAAGCACATGTTCGGATCGACACTGCGGCGCTTCATGGCGGCGCTGGGGGTGGCCATGGCGTTGACCGCCGGGGCGCACGCGGCAGACAAGCGTCATGTCATCGTGATGACCCACGCCTTCGATACGGCCCGCGAAGCGCGCTTGACGGAACTGGTCGATCACTTCAATGGCACTGACAAGCGCTATCGCATCGAGTTGCAGCGCGCGGGCGAGGCCCAGGCGAGCGCACCGACCCTGATGGTGCTCGAAGGCGCCGCCGAGGACGCCGTGCGCCAGCGCCGGGACTTCAAGCCGATGTACTCGGTCATGGCGCAGTCGGGCGTGCATCTGGGGCGCGCGCGAGGGCGCGCCGGCATCGGCATGACCGTCGACCGCGCCGGGCGTCGCCTCGCCCTGCCGATCGGCATGCACACGCCGGTGCTGTATTACAACGAACAGGCGTTCCGGGCCGTCGGGCTCGACCCGAATGCGCCGCCGCGGACCTGGCATTCGCTGCAGGATGCGCTCGGCAAGCTGTTCGACGCCGGCTATGCCTGCCCCTACACCGTGGCACGGCCCAGCTGGGTGATGCTCGACAACGTCAGCGCCCGCCAGAACGAAGCGGTGACCCGGCGCAAGGGGCGCGCCGAGGAGCTGTCGGTCAACGGCATGCTGCAGATCCGCCACGTGGCGCTCATGGCCAGCTGGGTGCGGGCGCGTTACCTGCATGTGTTCCATTCCCACACCGAGGCGGAACAGCGCTTCGCGCGTGGCGAATGCGCCATCATCGCCGGCTCGTCGGCCGACTGGCCCAGCTTCCGCCAGGACGCCGCGTTCCAGATCGGCGTCGGCGAACTGCCGTACTACGACGATCAGCCCGGCGGTATCGGCGGCACCCTGGCCGATGGCCCCAGCCTGTGGGCGGCTGCAGGCAAGTCGCGCAACGACTATCGTGCCGCCGCCAGCTTCGTGCGCTTCATGCTGCGCCCCGAGAACCAGCTCGCCTGGCAGCGCGGCACCGGCTATCTGCCGCTCGACACCAAGGGCATGGTGGCCGGCGAGGCCGTCGCCAACGACGAACCGAGCCTGCTGGTGGCGCGCAAGCAACTGCATCTGGATGACGCCAAGGGGGCCAAGGCCAGCGTGAGTCTCGCCGAGCTGCCCCGCCGTGCCGAGGTGCGCTCGATGCTGGACGAGGAACTGGCCGCCGTCTGGGCCGACACCAAACCCGCCAAGCAGGCGCTGGACACCGCCGTGGTGCGCGCCGGCGCGGTGCGCTGAGCATGCCTCCGTGGCGGTGGCCGGCGGTGCTGACCCATCGCTGCGGCGGCCGGCTGGCACCGGAGAACTCCCTCGCGGGGCTGTGTCGTGCCGCCGCCCTGGGGATCCGCGGCGTCGAGTTCGACGCCATGCTCGCCGCCTGCGGCACGCCGGTCGTCATCCATGACGAAACCCTCGACCGGACCACCGAGGCGAGCGGCCCCGTCGCCGGCCGCTCGTGGGCGGAACTGGCCCAGGTGCGTCTGCGCGATGCCGAAGGCCGCCTGAGCGCCGAACACCTGCCCAGCCTCGAGCAGATCTTCCGGTGCTGTGCCCGGCTCGGTCTGGCCGCCAACGTGGAGATCAAGCCGTCCGCCGGGCAGGACATCGAGACCGGACGTGAGGTGGCCCGTCAGGTGGCCCGCCTGTGCCGGATCCACCCTGTGCCGGTGCTGCTGTCCTCGTTCTCGAGTACGGCGCTCGATGCCGCCCGCACGAGCGCACCGTCGCTGTCGCGTGGGCACTTGTTCGCACAGTTGCCGATCGATGCATGCGAGCGCGCGACGGCGCTGGGGTGCCAGGCGCTGATCGTCGACAAGGACGTCGTCGACGCGGCCGCCATCGATGTCGCCCGTCGTGCCGGGCTGTCGGTGGGGGTGTACACGGAGAATCACCCCGGTCACGCCCTGCAGCTGCGCCGGCTCGGGGTGGCCGGTGTCATCACCGACCGACCGGATACACTGGGGCCGTTGCTGGTGCCTTGATCCGCTCGCTTGACTGGGTGCAGCCTGCCCAAATACCATCCCCCTTTTCCTCGTATTGCTGCGGTCGATCTTGTCTGTTAAGCATCTCTATGCGCCCATTGCCGAGGACATGAAGGCCGTGGACGCGGTCATCCGTCAGCGGTTGCACTCCGACGTGGTGCTCATCCGCCAGGTGGCGGAATACATCATCAACAGCGGCGGCAAGCGGCTGCGCCCGGCGCTGGTCCTCATGACCGCCAAGGCCGCCGGCTACGAAGGCACGGCCCATCACGAGCTGGCCGCCGTGGTCGAATTCATCCACACCGCCACCCTGCTGCACGACGACGTGGTGGACGAGTCCGAGCTGCGCCGCGGCGCCCAGACCGCCAACGCCATGTTCGGCAACGCCGCCTCGGTGCTGGTGGGCGACTTCCTCTATTCGCGTGCCTTCCAGATGATGGTGTCGGTGGGCTCCATGCGCATCATGGAGGTGCTCGCCGACGCGACCAACGTGATCGCCGAGGGCGAAGTGCTGCAGTTGCTCAACTGCCACGATGCCGACGTTGCCATCGACGACTACCTGCGGGTGATCCGCTACAAGACCGCCAAGCTCTTCGAGGCCGCCGCGCGCCTCGGCGGCATCCTCGGGCAACTGCCGCGCGACGCCGAAGACGGCCTGGCCGACTTCGGCATGCACCTGGGCACCGCCTTCCAGTTGATCGACGACGTGCTCGACTATTCCGGCGCGGAAGTGGCCACCGGCAAGCATCTCGGCGACGATCTGGCCGAAGGCAAGCCGACTCTGCCGCTCATCCACGTCATGCAGCACGGCACCGACGCCCAGGCCACGCTCGTGCGCCGTGCCATCGAGGAAGGCGGGCGCGACGCGTTTGCCGATGTGCATCGGGCCATTCTCGATACCGGGGCGCTCGAGGCCACCCGTCAGTTCGCCCGGCGTGAGGTCGAACTGGCAAAAAATGCCCTCGATGCAGTTCCTTCTTCCCTTTTCAAAGATCGTTTGCTAGAATTGTCGGACTTTGCAGTTGGGCGGGACCATTAGGCCCCGATCGGTGCAAAGTTTTTTGATTGTCGGGGAATAGCTCAGCCTGGTAGAGCACTGCGTTCGGGACGCAGGGGCCGGAGGTTCGAATCCTCTTTCCCCGACCACAGAACTCCAGGAAAAGCCGCGCATCCAGCGCGGCTTTTTGTTTTTTCGCGCCCGCCTTCTCACGCCGGTGAGCGCGTCTCGCACGGTTCGCCGAACACATGCGTCCACAGGGCGCAGATGCACTCGCGATGGGTGCGCACGCTGTCCGGGGCGACTTCCACCTTGAGTTCGTTGAGGCGCTGTCGGTGCTGGAGGCGGCGGAATTCGCGGTAGGCGTCGCCGGCACGCAGGGCCAGATCGGCCGGGATGAGGCCGAGTTCGCCGGCGATGCGCAGCAGCGCGATGTTGCCCAGGTTGCCGGTGAGTACGGCGTGCTCGAAGGCGTGGGCGAGCACCAGGAACTGGACGATGAACTCGGCGTCGACCAGGCCGCCGCGGTCGTGCTTGAGATTGAAGCGTTCGCTCTTGTTGCCATGGGCATCCATCATCTTCTGGCGCATGGCCGCCACGTCCGCGCGCAGGGCGTCGATGTCGCGCTGCTGGCGCAGCACGTCGATGCGGATCGCTTCGAAAGCGTCGCCGACGCGCACGTCGCCGGCTGCGAAGCGCGCGCGGGTGAGCGCCTGGTGTTCCCACACCCAGGCCTGTTCGGTCTGGTATTTGCGGAAGGCCTCGATGGAGCTCACGAGCAATCCGGCGTCGCCGTTGGGGCGCAGGCGCAGGTCGGTCTCGAACAGGCTGCCGGCGGCGGTCTGGCTCGATAGCCAGGAGTTCATGCGCTGGGCGAGGCGGGCGTAGATTTCCGGCGCGTCCGGGTGCGGGTCGTCGTAGAGGAAGACGATGTCCAGATCGGAGGCGTAGCCCAGTTCCTTGCCGCCCAGCTTGCCGTAGGCGATCACGGCGAAGGCGGGGGCGTCGTCCTGGTGGCGCTTGCGCAGCTTGCGCCAGCACACCGGCAGGGTGACATCGAGGATCAGGTCGGCCAGCGCCGAGAGGTGGTCAGCGAGCTGTTCGACGGTGAGCTTGCCGGCCAGATCCTGGGTCAGCAGGCGGAACACCTGGGTGTGGTGCTGTTCGCGCAGCAGGTCCATCTGCCGTTCGGTGTCCGGTTCGATACGTGCCAGGTCGGCCTGCAGCTGGCGGGCGAAGGCCGGCCAGTCCGGGGGCGTGTCGAGCACCCGGGCGTCGAGCAGCTCGTCGAGCAGGATGGGGTGGCGGGAGAGATACTGCGCTGCCCAGCGCGAGGCGGAGACGAGTTCGCCGACCTTGGCGAGGGCCTGCGGGTATTGCTGCAGCATGGCCAGATAGGCGCCGCGACCACCGATGGCTTCGATGAAGTCGAGGCAGCGCGTCAGGGTTTCGTCCGGGTTGTCGAGCGCGCTGGCGGTGTCGACCACGCGGGGGATGAGGGCGTCGAAGCGCGCCTTGATCTGGGGTGGGCGCGACTGGTAGCGCCCGCCGCGCTTGAGGCTGGCAAGCCGCTGCGCGACACGCGCCGGATCGGTGAAACCGAGCTGGGCGAGTACCGGTTCGATGGCGGCGCTGTCGTCGGCGTCCAGCCACAGGTGGTCGAGATCGTGGCCGTCTTCTCCAGGGTCGGCGAACACGGCGTCGAAATGGCGGCTGACCTCGGTGCGGTGGGTGGCCAGGGCGGCGAGCAGCCCCGGGTAGTCGTCGAAGCCCATGGCGTGGGCGACCCGCGCCTGGTCCCCGGCGTCGCGTGGCAGGTCGTGGGTCTGGGCGTCGTCGAGGTATTGCAGGCGATGTTCCAGCCGCCGCAGGAAGTCGTAGGCCCGGCCGAGGGCGCCGACCACGGGCGCCTCGAGCACGCCCATGCGGGCCAGCACCTCGAGGACGCGCAGCGTCGGCTTGATCTGCAGCACATGCTCGCGGCCGCCGCGGATGAGCTGAAACACCTGGGCGATGAACTCGATCTCGCGAATGCCGCCCGGCCCGAGCTTGACGTTGTCCGCACGATCCTTGCGCGCCACTTCGCGGCGGATCTGCGCATGCAGGTCGCGCATGGCGTTGATGGCGCCGAAGTCGAGATATTTGCGGAAGATGAAGGGACGGGCGATGGCCTGCAGCTCGTCGCCGCGGTCGCCGCACATGACCCGGGCCTTGATCCAGGCGTAGCGCTCCCATTCGCGCCCCTGGGAGATGAAGTAGTTCTCCAGCATGTCGAAGCTGCACACCAGCGGGCCCGAGTCGCCGTTGGGGCGCAGGCGCATGTCCACACGGAAGACCTGGCCGTGTTCGGTGACCTCGGCCAGGGCCTGGATGATGCGTTTGCCGAGGCGCTCGAAGAACTCGAAGTTGCTGATGACCTTGTCGCCGTCGGTGTCGCCGTCGTCCGGATAGACGAAGATCAGGTCGATGTCGGACGACACGTTGAGCTCGCGGCCGCCGAGCTTGCCCATGCCCACCACGTGGAGCTGCTGGAGGCGTCCGTCGGCGCCACGCGGCGCCCCGTGTTTGGTGACCAGGGCGGCGTGTTCGACGTCGTGGGCGAGCTGGACTGCCAGATCGGCGAAGGCGCTCATGGTCTCGGTGACCTCGGCCAGATCCGCCGTGCCGGAGAGGTCGCGCACCATCAGATGGCACAGCACCCAGCTGCGCAGATGGCGCAGGCGTTCGCGCAGGCGCTCGCGATCGAGTGTGGCCGGGGCGACGAAGGTGCGCATGGTGGCCGTGTCGAGGGGGCGGTCGAGATGGGCCGCGAGTCGCTCGGCCAGCCACGGGCGGCAGCCGAGCATGCGGTCCAGGTAACGCGAGTAGGGGCGGGCGGCGAGGATGGGCGCGGGCAGGGTGGCAGTGTCGGTCGAGGGCATCGCGGGATTCGGCTTGATAGAATGGGGCCGCGTCGAAATCGCGGTCGGAGCGGAGGCTCAAAAGCGCCCGCAGACCCGATCACGGCGTTCTGATATCGGTCAATCATACGCCGCGCGTCGGCCCCATGGGCTCGTCTCGACGCCCGTGTGACGGACCTCCGTGCGGGCCGGTTTGCCCGTGCTGCCGGTTTCATTGCCCTATGCCCGCTGATGTCGTGCCCGAGGATTGCGCTCCGCCTGCGCCCGCCCGCCCGTGGCGGCGGCGGGCGCGTGCGCTGCTCAAGCTCGCGCTGTTCGTCTACTTCCTGTTCGGCGCCGCCTTCCTGATCCTGCGTTACGGGGTGTTGCCCGATGTGGATCGCTGGCGCGACTCGATCTCGGCGCAGGCCTCCGCGGCGCTCGGGCTGCCGGTGCGCATCGGTCGCATCGACGCCGACTGGTCCGGCCTGCGGCCCCGTTTTCATCTGCACGGTCTTGCCATTGCGGACGCGAGCGGCGCCGACGCGCTGAGCCTGGATCAGGTGGACGCCACCCTGGCGTGGACCTCGCTGCTGCGCTTCAAGCCCTATTTCCATCGCCTCGAGATCCGTCAACCCAACCTGCGCTTGGCGCGTGCGGCCGACGGTACGGTGTCGGTGGCGGGTATCCCCATCCGCGGCCAGGGCAGCGACGACAGCCTGATGCGCTGGCTGCTCGACCAGCGCCAGGTCGTGATCCGCGACGCGACCCTGAGCTGGCACGATGCGCTGCGCGACGCGCCGCCGCTGGTGCTCAAGGCGGTCAACCTGCGCGTGGTGAAGTTCTTCGGCACCCATCGGGTCGGGCTGGTCGCGCGCTCCGATGCGCCCCTGATGTCGGCCATCGACGTCCGGGCCGAGTTGCGCTTCGGTGAGCGGATCGCCCTCGACGATATCGAGGGGCGCGTCTACGCCAAGGTGTCGCACGCCTCGATCGGCGCGGCGGCGCCGTGGGTCGACGTGCCCTTCGAGATGGACGGCACCGGCGATCTGAGCGTTTGGGCCGACGTGAAGGGCGGACGCCCGGTCGGCGGCAGCCTGGACGTGGCGGCCGCCGGGGTGCAGCTGCGCCTGGCGGACGACCTGCCCGCGCTGCACCTGAATACCCTGGCCGGCCACCTCGACGCCCACTGGCGCGACGGCGAGGTGGCGGTGCAGACCCGCGCGCTCACGCTGCAGACCGACGCGGGGCTGCAGGTGCCGCCCACCGATCTGGCCTTCTCCCTGCGGACCGACGGCGGCCAGCGCACGGGCGAGCTCAAGGCCAATCACCTGGATCTGGCGGCGCTGGCGGGGCTGGCCTCGCACCTGCCCTTCGATGCGGCGGAGCGGGCGCGCCTGGCGGCGCTGGCCCCACGCGGGGCCTTCGACGCGGTGTCGCTCGGCTGGCGCAGCGACGGCGAGGCGCTGACGGATTGGTCCGTGTCGGCGGGCTTTTCCGGCGTGGCGCTCAGTCCGCGTTTCGGCCTGCCGGGGCTCGCTGGCGTGTCCGGCCATGTGAGCGGCGACCGGCGTGCCGGTCGCTACACCGTGCACAGCGACGGTGCGGCGGTGGACATCCCTTCGGTGTTCGACGATGCGTTGCGCTTCGACCGGCTGCAGATGGAAGGCGGCTGGGCGCGCGAGGCGGCCGGCGTTCGCATTTCGCTCGACGATGCGCGCTTTGCCAACCGCGATCTGGAGGGCGAGGCCTCGGGCAACTACGTGGTGACCGCGTCGGGGCCGGGCGAGATCGATCTGCAGGCCCATCTGGGCAAGGCGGACGGGACGGCCGTGTGGCGCTATCTGCCCAAGGTGGTCAATGACGACACCCGCAACTGGCTCAAGCGCGGCATCGTCGCCGGCCGCGCCCATGACGCCCGCCTGCGGCTCAAGGGCGCATTGTCGCGCTTTCCCTTCGAGGACGGCTCCGGCATCTTCCTGATCACCGCCCGGGTCGACAATGCGACGCTCGATTTCGCGCCCGGCTGGCCCAACATCGACCGCATCGACGGCGGGCTGCGCTTCGACGGGCCACGCATGACCATTTCCGCGAGCCAGGGGCGGATCTCCAACGTGCGCCTCAAGGACGTGGTCGCCGATGTGCCGGATCTGGCCCATGGCCACGAACAGATGACCATCACCGGGCAGGCTGTCGGCGCGACCGCGGATTTCCTCCAGTTCGTCGCCGACAGCCCGGTCAGCGCGCGCATCAACCACTTCACCGACGATATGCAGGCCGGTGGCGACGGGCAGCTGGACCTCAAGCTGGAGATGCCCCTGCGTCACGTGGCCGACACCGCGGTGACCGGCCGCTATCGCTTCAGCGGCAACACCCTTACGCTCGCCCCGGCGATCCCGCCGGTGGCCGAGGCGGCCGGTACTGTGGCGTTCACCGCCAGCACCCTCGACATTCCCAAGGCCAGTGGCACCGCCCTGGGCGGGCCGGTGACCCTGAGCGCCAAGACCGACGCCGACGGCGTGGTGCGCTTCAAGGCCCGGGGCGAGGCTCATGCCCGCGCGATCCAGGCGCGCTATGCGCTGCCGGCGCTCTCGCACCTGTCGGGCCAGACGCCCTGGCAGCTCGATGCGCAGATGCGCAAGGGCGGCTCGCGGGTGAATATCGGCAGCGACCTGGTGGGCCTGGCCTCGAGCCTGCCGGCGCCGCTCAACAAGTCGGCGGCCAACGCGCTGCCGCTGACGGTGGCGCTCGAGTTTCCCGACGGGCAGCCGGTGCGGCTGAGCGGGTCGCTCGGCACCGTGGCCAACGCGGTGCTGCAGCTGCCGCGAGGCGCAGGAACGATGTCCGGCGGCGTGGGCATCGGCGCCCCGGCGCGCGAGGCAGACACCGGCATCCTGGTGGCCTGCAAGCAGGCGCAGCTCGATCTCGATGCCTGGCTGCATGCGCTCGGTCCGGTGGACACGCCGGAGGCCGGGGCGCTGCCCCTGGCCGGGGCGCTGCCCCTGGCCGGGGTGGCGCTGGAAGCCCAGGAACTCATCGTCAAGCAGCAGCGCCTGCACGATCTGCAGCTGCGCGCCCAGCGCGAGGCGGGCAACTGGTCGGCGCAGATCCGGTCGCGCGAGGCGGAGGGCACGCTCACCTGGATTCCGCAGGCCGAGGGGCGGCTGGTGGCGCGGCTGAGTCGGCTCATGCTCGGCAAGTCGGTGGGCGAGGTACCGGCGCCGGTCGAGCCGGCGCAGACCTCGATGCCGGCCCTCGACATCACCGCGGAGCGTTTCGGGGTGCGCGGTCTCGATCTGGGGCAGCTCAAGCTGCAGGCTTTCAACCGCGACGGCGTGTGGCACATGAACGAGCTGCGCATCGCCAACCCGTCGAGCATGCTGACCGGCAGCGGCACCTGGCAGGCCAGCGCGCCGGGGCGCACCAAGATGGATTTCAAGCTCAGTGCCTCCGACGTGGGCAAGCTGCTGACCCGGCTCGACTATCCGGACGCGGTGCGTGGCGGCAAGGCGACGCTCTCGGGCCAGCTGAGCTGGCAAGGCGGGCCGGCCGATCTCGACTACCCGAGCATGAATGGCGCGCTGGAGCTGGTGGCCGAGTCGGGCCAGTTCCGCAAGCTCGATCCGGGCGTGGGGCGCCTGCTCGGCGTGCTGAGCCTGCAGTCGCTGCCGCGCCGGATCACCCTCGACTTCCGCGACGTGTTCAGCGAAGGATTCGCCTTCGACCGCATTTCCGGTAGCATCGACGTCAAACAGGGCGTGTTGCACACCGACTCGCTCCAGATCCGCGGGCCGGCGGCGCGGGTGTTCATGAAGGGCACCGCCAGCGTGCCCGACGAGACCCAGAACCTGCGCGTGACGGTGCAGCCGACCCTGAGTGAATCGGTGGCGGTGGGGGCCGCCCTCGGCGGCGCGGTGGTCAATCCCGTGGCCGGCGTGGTGACCTACATCGTCCAGAAGGCGCTCGAGGATCCGGTCGAGAAGCTGTTCGCGTTCGAGTACGCGGTGACCGGCACCTGGGACGATCCGGTGGTCGAGAAACTGGGCCGGCGTGCTCCGCCCGCGGCCGAGGTGCCGGGGCCGGTCGGCGGCGCCGGCAAGGAGCGGTGAGATGAGTGAGAACGATCCGCTGCGCATCGCGGCGATCCAGATGATCTCGGTGGCCGATGTGGTGGCGAACCTGTCCGTGGCCGGCGAGCTGATTGCCGATGCCGCCGCGCGTGGTGCCTCGCTGGTGGCCTTGCCCGAGTATTTCGCGCTCATGAGCGGGGACGAGCAGGCCAAGGTGCGCGCCCGCGAGCGCGACGGTGATGGCCCGATCCAGCAATTCCTGTCCGATACCGCGCGACGCCACGGCATCTGGCTGATCGGCGGGACGGTGCCGCTGGTGGCGCAGGCGGACGACAAGGTGCGCAACGCCTGCCTGGCCTACGGACCGGACGGGGTGCGCGTGGCGCGCTACGACAAGATCCATCTGTTCGGCTTCGACAACGGCCAGGAGCGCTACGCCGAATCCGAGACCATCGAGGCCGGCGACGACGTGGTCACCTTCGAGGCCGGCTGCGGCCGGGTCGGCCTGTCGGTGTGTTACGACCTGCGCTTTCCGGAGCTGTTCCGGGCCATGGGCGTCGTCGACCTGATCGTCCTGCCGGCGGCGTTCACCTACACCACCGGGCAGGCCCACTGGGACGTGCTGCTGCGCGCCCGGGCGATCGAAAACCAGTGCTACGTGATGGCCCCGGCCCAGGGCGGTCGCCACCCCTGGGGGCGCCGCACCTATGGCGACACCCTGATCGTCGATCCCTGGGGCAAGGTGCTCGAGCGCTGCGCCGAAGGGCCCGGCGTCGTCAGCGCGCAGATCGATCCGGACCTCGTCGCGCAGGTGCGTGCACGTTTGCCGGCACTTCGGCACCGACGTTTTGTCTGAACACAGAAGCCGCCTGGCGGCTCACTCCGAACCGCAGAGAGAGATCCTTTGAAAGCCTTCCAGTTTGCCGACCAGCACCTGCTGGCCCCCAACGACCTGTCGCCGGCGACGCTCGACCAGGTGTTCGCGCGCCTCAACGCCCACCGGGTCGACTACGCCGACCTGTATTTCCAGTACCACCGCACCGAGGCGTGGAGCCTGGAGGAGGGCATCGTCAAGTCGGGCAGCTTCAACATCGACCAGGGGGTCGGGGTGCGCGCGATCAGTGGCGAGAAGACCGCCTTCGCCTATTCCGACGAGATCAGCCTGCCCGCCCTCATGGCCGCCGCCGATGCCACCCGCGCGATCGCCGAGGCGGGGGGCGACGGACGCACCGCGGTGGCCCATGCCGCCCGCCCGGTGGCGCGCTATGCCGCGGTCGATCCGTTCGCATCGCTGGGCGATACCGAAAAGGTGCGCCTGCTCGAGCGCCTGGAGGGTTTCGCGCGTGCCGAGGATGCGCGCGTCACCCAGGTCATGGCGCATCTGGTGGGCTCCTGGGAGACCATCCTGGTCGCCCGTGACGACGGCCACATGGCCGCCGACGTGCGCCCGCTGGTGCGCGTCTCGGTGGTGGTGATCATGGAAGACGGGGGCCGGCGCGAGCAGGGCAGCGCGGGCGGCGGCGGCCGTTTCGACTACGGGCATTTCGACGACGAGCGGCTCAAGGGCTATGCCCAGGCGGCGGTGCATCAGGCGCGGGTGAACCTGGGCGCCGACCCGGCCCCCGCCGGCAACATGACGGTGGTGCTCGGCTCCGGCTGGCCCGGCATCCTCCTGCACGAGGCGATCGGCCACGGCCTCGAGGGCGACTTCAACCGCAAGGGCAGCTCCGCGTTCTCCGGGCGGATGGGCCAGCAGGTGGCGGCGCGTGGGGTCACGGTAGTCGACGACGGCACGCTCACCGACCGGCGCGGTTCGCTGACCATCGACGACGAGGGCAACCCGACCCGGTGCACCCCCCTGATCGAGGACGGCATCCTCACCGGCTACATGCAGGACATGCTCAACGCCCGCCTGATGGGCATGCAGCCGACCGGCAACGGGCGGCGCGAGTCCTTCGCCCATCTGCCGCTGCCGCGCATGACCAACACCTACATGCTCGCGGGCGAGCATGATCCGGAGGAGATCATCGCCTCGGTCGACAAGGGGCTGTACGCGGTCAACTTCGGCGGCGGCCAGGTGGACATCACCTCGGGCAAGTTCGTGTTCTCCACCGCCGAGGCCTATCTCATCGAGAATGGCAAGGTCACCCGCCCCGTCAAGGGCGCGACCCTCATCGGCAACGGCCCGGACGCCCTGACCCGGGTGCGCATGATCGGCAACGACATGGCGCTCGACCCGGGCGTGGGCACCTGCGGCAAGGACGGTCAGAGCGTGCCGGTCGGCGTCGGCCAGCCGACCCTGCGCATCGACGGCCTGACCGTGGGCGGCACTGGCTGATACGCATCCGGCATTTTTGAGCGCGCGTCGCCAACCCTGTCACGGCGCGTATTTTCCCCATGCCGGATCATGTCCGGCATTTTGTTTTCAACAGTCTGGATGGCGGAATTGCTCATGTCGGATCGCAGGGACTTTCTCGGACAGCTCGCCGGCGCGGCGCTGGCGCTCTCTTTTCCCTTTACTGCCGGGGCTGCCGACGAGGCGCCCGATACGGTCGCGCGCGCGGTGGCCAAGGCCGGCCGCCAGCGCATGCTGGCGCAGCGCTGCGCGAAGGCGTGGCTGATGCAGGCGCTCGGGGTGATGCCGGACAAGGCCGGCGGCTGGCTCGCGGAATCGGTGGCCCAGTTCGACCGCGAACTGGCGGAGCTCAAGGTCCTCGGATCGACGGCCGCCCTCGGCCTGCTGGTGCGCCTGAACGCCGACTGGCGCAGCCTCAAGAACGCGCTGGCGCAGGCGCCCGGGCGTGAAGCGGCAATCGACATCTTCGCCCGTGCCGATGCGGTGCTCAACAGCGCCGAGATGGCGACGCAGGCTTATGAAAAGCTCAGCGGTACGCGGCTGGGCTGGCTCATCAGCACCTCCGGCCGCCAGAGCATGCTCTCGCAGCGTGCCGCCGATTTCGTCTTCTTCAATGCGCTCGGGGTCGAGACCGAAGCCACCCGGGCGGGGCTGGCGCGGGTGCGCGCCGATTTCGCCGATGGCCTGGCCGAATTGAAGGAGGCGCCGGAAAACACCTCGCGCATCAACAACGAGCTGGCGCTGGCCGAGCAGCAGTGGATCCTGTTCGAAGGCGCGCTGGCCGATTCGGGCTCGCCGCGCGCCTTGCGCGACATCGCCACCACCAGCGAGCTGATGCTGCGGCAGCTGACCGTGCTCGACGATCTGTACGCTGCCTTGCCGCTGCGCGAGTCGGTGACGATGAGCGACGGCTGAACGCGGCGCTCACAGCAGGCTGAGCTGCTCGCCCGGGGCGGGCGGGACGCGGAACCGGTTCGAGTCGAGGTCGACGTGGCGGCGGTTGAGGCCGAGCCGTCGGCAGATCAGGGCGAAGCGCTGGCGATAGAGCGCGGCGATCGGGCCCTGGCCGCGCATGCGCTGGCCGAAACGTGGGTCGTTGTCGCGCCCCCCGCGCAGTTGCGCCACCAGGCTCATGACGTGGCGGGCACGATCCGGCGCATGGCGCGCCAGCCAGTCGCGGAACAGCGGGGCGACCTCGTTGGGCAGGCGCAGGACGACGTAGCCCGCGCTGCCCGCACCGGCCTCTGCGGCGGCGGCGAGCAGCGGTTCCATCTCGTGATCGGTGAGCGCCGGAATGAGTGGGGCCATGAGCACGCCGACGGGTACGCCGGCTGCGCTCAACGTACGGACGACCTCCAGCCGGCGCTTCGGTGCCGCGGCACGTGGTTCCAGCGTGCGTGCCAGTGACGCGTCCAGGGTGGTGAGCGAGACCATGACCTGCACCAGGCGCGCCTCGGCCATGGGGGCGAGAATGTCCACATCGCGCTCGATGAGCGCCCCCTTGGTGACGATCATCACCGGATGGCGGTGTGCGGCGAGCACCTGGAGAATCCCGCGGGTCAGCCCCAGCTGGCGCTCGACGGGCTGGTAGGCATCGGTGTTGACCCCCAGCGCGATGGGCGCGCAGCGGTAGCTGGGACGGGCCAGTTCGGCCGTCAGTCGCGCCGGCGCGTCGAACTTGGCGCTCAGCCGTGTTTCGAAATCGAGCCCGGGCGACAGCCCCAGCCAGGCATGCGAGGGGCGTGCAAAGCAGTAGGCGCAGCCATGCTCGCATCCGCGATAGGGGTTGATGGAGCGGTCGAAGGGTACGTCGGGCGAGCGGTTACGGGTGATGACCGTGCGTGCGGCGTCGGGGGATACCCGGGTGCGCGGTGGGCACGCGTCGTCGGTGGCGGGCCAGCCATCGTCGAGGGCCTGTCGGCGCCACTGGGCGAAGCGGCTGTCCGTTTGGATGACGCTGCCGCGGCCGCGGAGGAAGTGCAGGGGCTGGGGGCGATCGGGCATGATGCTGGATACTGTACGCCCATTCAGTGTTTGTGGGCTAGCGTGTCCAGCCGATTTCGCCAGCGGTGGCCGGCCCGATCACCGTATATCGCAGATGCCCGGGGATCTCGGCCCGGGTGGCCGACAACGGAATCCGCCCGCCCATGATCTCAGCCAGGCGCTGCGGGTAGCGCGGCGTGCGCCCGGGTTCGGCGTAGCCGTCGGGAAAGCGCGGCAGCGTGGTGCCCGGATCGTACTTGTCGGTGGCGCCAAGGGTATGCAGCATCTCGTGACCGAGGACGACGAGATTGCTGCCATGTTCGTGCCGGGTGGCGAACAGGTTGGCGATGCCGATCAGGCCTTTCTCCAGGCCGACGGAGTGGGTGAGGGTGCGGGTGCGTGCCGGGTCGTGGTAGAGCGCGAACAGGCGCACGTCCGGACGCGGTCCCGGCGCATCGTCGTGGCGCCACGCCCAGTAGCGCATCTGCAGGCTCCACAACATGACGTTCACGCCGCTGCGCTCGCGCGGTGGGGCCGGCGGACGGCGGGTGCCCGGTGGGGCGACGACGATGCGGACCGGCTGGAGCACGCGGATGCCGAAGTGTTCGGCCTGCTCGGCGATCCAGGTTTCGATCGGGCGGAAAGTGTCGGCGTCGAGGCTGTCGAGGTAGCGGGTGGTGGTGGCGCTGCCGTCGGCGTTGATCGGGTAGATCGTGACGTGCAGGGTGTGTTTCCACTCGGTGGCGCGGGCACG
This sequence comes from Nitrogeniibacter mangrovi, assembly GCF_010983895.1. GTDB lineage: Bacteria > Pseudomonadota > Gammaproteobacteria > Burkholderiales > Rhodocyclaceae > Nitrogeniibacter > Nitrogeniibacter mangrovi. The sequence goes on along the minus strand of NZ_CP048836.1, from coordinate 3,079,182 downwards.
GGCGCGCCAGGCGTTGAGGGCGACCGTGGCCAGGACGAGGAGCAGCAGCGCGATGCGCAGGCGGCGCCACATGGGCTCAGCGGTCCGGCGTATCGAGGTCGGCGACGCTCACCTCGGGCGGCGGCGTGTACTTCCATTGCCGCCACGCCTTGAGTACGCGATTGGGGTATTCGGCCCGGCCGAGGCTGCCGTTGTAACGGCCCAGGGCGCGAAACAGGTTGCCCTGCTCGATGTCCAGGTAGTGACGCAGGATCGTGCACCCGTAGCGCAGGTTGGTGCGCATGTGGAAGAGGTTGTCGTGTGCGCCGCCGAGCAGTTCGGTCCAGAACGGCATGATCTGCATGTAGCCGCGGGCCCCCGCGCGCGAGAGGGCGTACTTGCGGAAATTGCTCTCGACCTGGATCAGCCCGAGCACCAGCTGCGGATCGAGTCCGGCCCGGGTCGCTTCGTACTGGATCGACACCAGCAGGTCGCGTCGATAGACCGGATCGGGGATGCGCGATGCGAGGCGCCGGCTCATGGCCGTCAGCCAGTGCTCGCCGCGGGATTCATCCGCGAAGGTGAGCCGCGGCGCGGCCCTGTCGCTGACCGCCGATTGCAGTGCGGTGCGCACGCTCGCGGAGAGCGGCTCGTATTGCTGCTGCCCTGCCGCCACCGGCAACGCGAGCGCCGCGCCTGCCAGGAAGGCAAGCAGCAGGCGTCCCGTCGTGCGGGGCAGGGCGAGGCGCCTCATGCGGCCAGTCGCTCCCGGATGAGGGGTTCGAGCTGGTCGACCGGCACCTTGACGGCTTCGGCGTCGGTGCGTGCCTGGTATTCGGCCACGCCCTCCTTGAGGCCGCGATCGCCGATCACGACACGGTGGGGCACGCCGATCAGTTCCCAGTCGGCGAACATGACGCCCGGGCGTTCGTTGCGGTCGTCGAGGATCACGTCGATGCCGGTCGCGCGCAGTGACTCGTACAGCGCGGTGGCGCGTTCGCGCACCTCGTCCGACTTGCTCCAGCCGACCGGGCAGATCACTACCTCGAAGGGGGCGATGGCGGTCGGCCAGAGGATGCCGCGCTCATCGTTGTTCTGCTCGATGGCGGCGCCGAGGATGCGGGTGACGCCGATGCCGTAGCAGCCCATCTCGAAATGCTTGGGGCGGCCGTCCTCGTCGAGGAAGGTGGCGTTCATGGCCGCGGAGTACTTGGTGCCCAGATAGAACACGTGGCCGACCTCGATGCCGCGCTGGATGGCGAGCACGCCCTTGCCGTCGGGCGAGGGGTTGCCCTCGACCACATCGCGGATGTCCGCGACCAGATCCGGTTCGGGCAGGTCGCGACCCCAGTTGGCGCCGGTGAGGTGAAAGTCCTCGGCGTTGGCGCCGCAGATGAAATCGGCCATGTTCGCGACGGTGCGGTCGGCGATGACCTTGACCGGCTGCTTCAGGCCGATGGGGCCCAGGTAGCCGGGCTTGCAGCCGAAATGTTCGACGATCTCGGCCTCGGTGGCGAAGCGGAAGCCGGCCTTGAACGGGTCGAGCTTGCCGACCTTGACTTCGTTGAGCGCATGGTCGCCGCGCACGAGCAGCAGCCACACCGTGCTGCCGTTCGGGTGGCCCGCCTCGTCCACGTCGTCGGTGGCCAGCACCAGGGACTTCACCGTGGTCTCGAGCGGCACGCCGAGCAGGGCCGCCACGTCCTCGCAGGTTGCCTTGCCGGGGGTCGGCGTCTTCTCCAGCGCTTGCGACGCCGGGGCACGGCTGGCCAGCAGCGACACCGCTTCGGCCAGCTCGATGTTGGCGGCGTAGTCGGAGTCGGGGCAGTAGACGATCGCGTCCTCGCCGGTGTCGGCGATCACCTGGAATTCATGCGAGCGGTCGCCCCCGATCGCCCCGGTGTCGGCGGCGACGGCCCGGTATTCGAGCCCGAGTCGATCGAAGATGCGGGTGTAGGCGGCGTACATGGCGTCGTAGCTGCGGCCGGCGGCCTCCTCGTTGCGGTCGAAGGAGTAGGCGTCCTTCATGGTGAATTCGCGTCCGCGCATGACGCCGAAGCGGGGCCGGCGTTCGTCGCGGAATTTCGTCTGGATCTGATAGAAGTTCTTCGGCAGCTGGCGGTAGCTCTTGAGCTCCTGGCGCGCGATGTCGGTGACCACCTCCTCGGAGGTGGGCTGGAGCGCGAAGTCGCGCTCGTGGCGATCCTTGAAGCGCAGCATCTCGGGGCCCATCTTGTCCCAGCGTCCGGTCTCGTCCCAGAGCTCGGCCGGCTGGACCATGGGCATCGTCAGTTCCATCGCGCCGGCCCGGTTCATCTCCTCGCGGATGATGGCTTCCACCTTGCGGATCGAGCGCAGGCCGATCGGCATGTAGCTGTAGATCCCCGCGGCGACCTTGCGGATCATGCCGGCCCTGAGCATGAGCTTCTGGCTGGTCACTTCGGCATCCGAGGGGGCTTCCTTGAGCGTGGAAATGAGATATTGCGAGGCGCGCATGGCGGGTTGTCCAGTCCGAGGTTGTGAGTGTTCAAACCCCGCATTCTAGCGCAGCCACAAGCCGGCTCCCTTGATTTGCCGGGCGCGTCGAGACGCCCGCTTTCCAAGGTCCGTGAAGTGTGGAAAAATCGACAGTAGTTCAGACAATTAAAGGTTCAATCATGCTCGATCGTGAAGGCTACCGCCCGAACGTCGGCATCATCCTGGTCAACCAGCGCAACGAGGTCTTTTGGGGCAAGCGGATACGGGAACACTCCTGGCAGTTTCCACAAGGTGGCATCAAGCAGGGGGAATCCCCCGAACAGGCCATGTACCGCGAGCTTCACGAAGAAGTCGGCCTGCGGCCCGAGCACGTCAAGATTCTCGGGCGCACGCGCAGCTGGCTCAGGTATGACGTGCCCAAGCACTGGATCAAGCGCCAGTGGAGAGATACCTATCGCGGGCAAAAACAGATCTGGTTCCTGCTTCGCCTCGTCGGGCGCGACTGCGACGTATGCCTGCGCGCGACGAGTCATCCGGAATTCGACGCCTGGCGCTGGAGTGAGTACTGGGTGCCGCTCGACACGGTGATCGACTTCAAACGGGGGGTCTATCAGCAGGCGCTCAAGGAACTGTCGAATTTTCTCAGCCGACCGCGCCGCCCGCGGCGGACCCCGCCGGCCGATGCCGCTGCCTGATCGGGGGCTCCCATGATCATGCGTGCGCTCGCGCGTGGCGGATCCTGTCTTTTGATAGCATGGCGGCGAGGAGCCGATTCGCTGGCTTCAGGCAATGGAGTGATGCATGAATGTTGAGGCGGTGCGATCGCTGAGGGTCGCATGCGTGGCGCTGGTATTGATCAGTGGTGCGGCCCGGGCTGGCGCGTTCTTCGAGGATCCTGCCGTGGAACTGAACAAGGATTTCGTCGAAGGTCCGCAGTGGAAGGAGGGCAAGACGACACTGCCGGGCTTGCCGGACCCGGCGCACCTGATGGAGGTGCAGGTGCCCGACGCGTCGGACAACACCTATTACTTCGATACCGAAAGCCTGGTGGTCGGCCAGGACGGCGTGACCCGACTCACCCTGGTGACCCGTCATCGCGGCGGAGGCGAGACCGTCACTTTCGAGGGTATTCGCTGCGTCACGGCCGAGTACCGGATCTACGGCATCGCCAATGGCGAGGGCTGGACGCCGCCGCGCCAGAATCCCTGGCGACCGATCCATCTCGGGCGCTACAAGGACTTGCGAGCCGTGCTGTATACCTCGGTGCTGTGCAAGGAAGGCTTCCCGATGACGCCTGAGCGCGTCATCAAGCGGCTGCGCTATCCGCCGGACGAACCCACCTACTGACGAGAGGGCAGGACTAGATGATCGACGCCTTCATTTTGCAGGTCGACCGGGCGCTGCAGACGGTTTTCGCGCCGGCACGCTCGTCGCGCCCGGTGCCGGGCAGTGACCTGCCCGAGGGGGATCTGAACGACGCGGAGCGTCGCCACGCCGCCGCCCTCATGCGGATCAATCATGTCGGTGAAGTCTGCGCCCAGGCGCTTTACCAGGGGCAGGCGATCGTGTCCCGCGATGTGCAGATCAAGCGGGCGCTGGAGCAGGCAGCCAATGAGGAAACCGAGCATCTGGCGTGGACCGAGTCGCGCATCGGCCAACTCGGCGGCCGCAAGAGCCTGCTCAACCCGCTCTGGTACGGCGGGGCGCTGGCCATCGGCGTGCTGGCGGGCAAGCTGGGCGATCGTTGGAATCTGGGCTTTCTCGCGGAAACCGAGCATCAGGTCGAGGCGCACCTCAAATCGCATCTGGCTTCACTGCCTGAAAGCGACGCCAAATCCCGGGCGATCGTCGATCAAATGGCAGTCGACGAAGTCGCCCACGCCAAGCTCGCCACCGATCTGGGTGGTAAGCCCCTGCCGGAGGTCGTCCGGCGTGCGATGCGTGGTGCGTCGAAAGTGATGACGACGGTCGCCTACCGGGTCTGACGGAGGCGACGGCCTCAGGTGGCGCCTCCGGCGGAGCCTTCAGGCCGCCGCGCTGGTATCAACGACCTCGAACGAATGGCTCACGGCGGCCGTCTTCCCGAGCATGATCGAGGCGGAGCAGTATTTTTCCGACGACAGCGTCACGGCGCGCTCCACCGCGCTTTCTTTGAGGCCGGCGCCCTTGACCACGTAGTGGTAGTGAATGCGGGTGAACACCTTCGGATCGGTGTCGGCACGCTCCGCGGTCATCTTCACTTCGCAGTCAGAGACGGCATGGCGCCCTCGCTGGAGGATGAGCACCACGTCGTATGCGGTGCATCCGCCCGCGCCGGCAAGCATCATTTCCATGGGGCGCGGGGCCAGGTTACGACCCCCGGCCTCGGGTGCTCCGTCCATCGTGACCGTGTGCCCGCTTCCGGTCTCGGCGATGAAGCCCATGTTTGCGATCCATTTGACGTTGCATTCCATGCCGGCGGTCTCCCTGTTGTTGTCCAGTGGCACGGGTCCGTGCCAGGCGCGCATTGTACCAACCGCTGCGGTGCTGGGCGCCGCGGGTTGCCGCGCCGCGTCAATGCAATGACGTCGGGCTAATTTCCTTCGTGATGTCGGCGCTTTAAATTCCGTTGTATATGATAATTAACCCATAAAATACAAGGGAGTAGGTGTCCATAAAGGCTACTTATTTTTTGATCAAAACATTTGTTGTGCGATGCACAAAAAAAGCTTGCGTGCGAGGGTGGGGATGCGCATAATTCAAACCGTAGCGAGTGATGTCTGTACCGAGTCGCTCCAGGATTGTCTCCTCCACCCTCCTCCTTTGGTGTGGATTTAACGCAGCCGACCGGCTGCGTTTTTTTTTGCGCGTACCTGGCGTTGGGGCCGAAAGTGTTTGACATGCAGCCCAGGCTTCCACTAAAGTTAGCGGCTTTCTATTCGGTGGCCGTCGCGACTGAAGGCCGGTACGGAAAATCAAGGATTGATCATGAAAACCTTCTCTGCCAAGCCGCATGAAGTTCAGCGGGACTGGTACGTCGTCGATGCGACGGATAAGGTGCTTGGCCGGGTTGCCGCTGAGGTGGCGCGTCGCCTGCGCGGTAAGCACAAGACGATTTACACTCCGCACGTGGATACGGGGGACTACATTGTCGTGGTCAACGTAGACAAACTGCGTGTGACGGGCGCCAAGGCACTCGACAAGAAATACTATCGCCACACCGGTTTCCCGGGCGGCATTCGCGAGACGAACTTCGAAAAGCTGCAGCAGCGCAAGCCGTCGCGTGTGCTCGAGCTGGCGGTCAAGGGCATGCTGCCCAAGGGCCCGCTGGGTTACGCCATGCTCAAAAAGCTGAAGTGCTATGCCGGCGCGGAGCATCCGCACACGGCTCAGCAGCCGCAAGTTCTCGAGATCTGAGCAGGAGCCCTAACCAATGGCTGTGACTTACAACTACGGAACGGGCCGTCGCAAGAGTGCTGTGGCTCGCGTTTTCATCAAGGCTGGTAGCGGCAACATCACCGTGAACGGCAAGCCGCTCGACGAGTTCTTCTCGCGAGAAACCGGCCGCATGATCGTGCGTCAACCGCTGGTGCTGACCGAAAACGAAAGCAATTTCGACATCCTGGTCAATGTCACCGGTGGTGGCGAATCCGGCCAGGCCGGCGCAGTGCGCCATGGCATCACGCGCGCACTGATCGACTACAACGCCGATCTCAAGGGCGAACTTCGCCGTGCGGGCTTTGTGACACGCGATGCGCGTGAAGTCGAACGTAAGAAGGTCGGCTTCCACAAGGCGCGCCGTCGCAAGCAGTTCTCGAAGCGCTGATTGCGAGATCTGTGCAAACAAGGGCCGCCCGTGGGGCGGCTTTTGTTTTTGGCACTTGACGATGCATATTGGCGAAGGCATGCTGGCTCGCGAGACGCCCTGTAGGGCGTGGGAACTGCGCCGTGCCAGCGTGGTCCATGCATTTGAAAGACACTGACACTGTCCGTCGGCGACGCTGGCGGGTTGAAGGAGAGATGATGGAAACGACCCAAATGGATGAGTTGCTCGTCTTTACAGACAGCGCGGCCAACAAGGTCAAGGAATTGATCGAAGAAGAAGGGAACGCCGAACTCAAGCTGCGCGTCTTCGTGACCGGTGGAGGGTGTTCTGGGTTCCAGTACGGCTTCACCTTCGATGAAGATGTTGCCGAGGACGACACTGCGATGGAAAAGAACGGGGTGACGTTGCTGGTGGATCCGATGAGCTATCAGTATCTCGTCGGTGCCGAGATCGACTACACCGAGGGTCTCGAGGGGGCTCAGTTCGTGATTCGCAACCCGAATGCGACTACCACGTGCGGTTGCGGGTCCTCGTTCTCTGTCTGATGCGTCAGGATTCACAAAAAAGGCCTCGCCACGGCGAGGCCTTTTTCGTGGGGTCGGGGCCGGCTTCGTTCAGTTGGACGCTGTCACCCGATGATTGAGCACGGCGAGTCGGTGCCGATAGGGCGCCGTCTGCTCTAGGAACTGACCGAGTTCGCGCTTCGAGAGCGGTTTGACCGTCGGTAGGGCGATTGCCATCGGATCCTTCGCTACGTTGTCGACGCGGAATTCGTAGTGCAGGTGAGGGCCTGTGGCCCAGCCCGTCTGCCCCACGTAGCCAATGATGTCGCCCTGCAGCACCGGGTCGCCCCGGTGCAAGCCCTTGGCGAATCCGCGCATGTGGCCATACAGGGTCGAGATGTGGTCACGGTGGCGCAGGATGATGACGTTGCCGTAGCCGCGCTGCTGACCGATGAATTCCACCGTGCCGTTCGATGTGGCCTTGATGGCGGCGCCGGAGGGGGCGCCGAAGTCTACGCCCTTGTGGGCGCGCCATTTTTTCAGGATCGGATGAAAGCGGCGCGAAAATCCGGACGTGACCCGCGTGTATTCGAGCGGGTAGCGCAGAAAGGCCTGCTTCAGGCTTCGGCCGTCCTCGGTGAAATAGTCCTCACGTTGGTCGCCATCCCGGTAGAGCACGACGGTGTGGCGGCGGCCCTTGTTCACGAATTCTGCCGCCAGGATGCGGCCGACCCCTGCAGTGCGGCCATCCTCGCCGACGAGAGTTTCATAGACGACGCTGAACCGGTCGCCCTTGCGCAAGTCCTTGTGAAAGTCGATCTCCGTGCCGAACATGTCGGCCATGCGGGTGGCGACGGAGTCGGGCAGGCCGGCCGCTTCGGTGGCACCGAACAGCGAATGCTGGATTTCGCCGGAGCGCATTTCGACGATCGGCTCGAGGCTTGCGTCGCTCGTCGTCGTTTGTTGAAATCCGTCGCCCTGGCGCGTGATCGAGAAGCGCTCCGTGTTTCCGGTCTGGGGTAGGGACAGGGTCAGCAGTTTGCCTTCCGGCGTCGTGTTGGCGAACACGGGTTTGCCCGCCCTGAGGTGTGCCAGAGCACGCTGTCCGTCAGCACTCTGGCGCATGTAGTCGGCAGCCTTGGGATCGTCGATGCCGAGGCGGGCAAAGATTGCGTCGAGGGTGTCGCCGCGTCGAACGCGGTCTTCCTGAATGAAGGGCGTGCCGTCATCCAGAGGAATGGGGATGGTTGCAGCATTCAGAAGTTCCTCGACCGGTGCCGTCTGCCGTGTCGAGGTGGGCGTGTTCGGTGCGACAGCGGTTGCTGCCAGAACCGTGAGCGAAAGTGCGCCGACGACGCCGGCGGTAAGCCACGCGTGCCGATGCGGACGGTGAGGTGCCTGATCGGCTAGAATTTCCTGAGTCGGATCGACCATGTGCTTTCCGATGTTAAATTTTTGTGAGTCTAGCAAACTATTTTGTCGACTCGAAAGTCTTCAACTTGAGGTGTAATCAGGCATGTCAGAAGTCCACGAGGCGCTCGCGCTGATCAAGCGGGGTGCCGATGAGTTGCTCGTTGAGTCCGAGCTGGCCGAAAAACTCAAGACGGAGCGTCCGCTCCGGGTGAAAGCTGGCTTCGACCCAACGGCGCCTGATCTGCACCTCGGCCATACCGTACTTCTGAACAAGTTGCGCCACTTCCAGGACCTCGGTCATCACGTCATGTTCCTGATTGGCGATTTTACGGGCATGATCGGTGACCCGACGGGCAAGAACGCCACGCGTCCCCCGTTGTCCCGGGAGCAGATTCTCGAGAACGCCAGGACCTACGAGACCCAGGTCTACAAGGTGCTCGACCCGGAGCGGACGGAGGTCTGCTTCAACTCCGCGTGGATGAACGAACTCGGTGCGGCCGGAATGTTGCGGCTGGCGTCGCACTACACGGTTGCACGCATGCTCGAGCGTGATGATTTCTCCAAGCGCTATGCTGCACAGCAGTCGATTGCTGTTCACGAATTTCTCTACCCCTTGTGTCAGGGCTACGACTCGGTCGCGATGCGGGCGGATGTCGAGCTGGGGGGGACGGATCAGAAATTCAACCTTCTGGTGGGCCGCGAACTGCAGAAGGATTTCCAGCAGTCACCGCAGAGTGTGCTGATGATGCCGCTGCTCGAAGGCCTTGATGGCGTCAACAAGATGTCCAAGTCTTTGGGTAACTACATTGGCATCGATGAGCCCCCTGCCGAGATCTTTGGCAAGTTGATGTCCATCTCCGACGATCTCATGTGGCGCTACTTCGAGCTTCTGTCGTTCCGGCCCGAGCACGAGATCGCGGCGTTTCGCGCGGACGTCGCCAGTGGCCGCAATCCGCGAGACATCAAGGTTCTGCTTGCCAAGGAGATCGTGGCGCGTTTTCACGATGCCGCCGCCGCCGAAGTTGCGCACGAGGGCTTTGAGGCGCGCTTCCAGCGCGGCGCGTTGCCAGAGGATATGCCGCAAATGGAGGTGGCCGCAGACGGTGGTGCGTGTCTGTTGACGCGTGCCATCAAACACGCGGGGTTGACGGCGAGTACGTCCGAAGCCATGCGCATGATCGGCCAGGGAGCCGTGCGCATCGACGGGGAGAAAGTCTCCGATTCCGGTCTTGAGCTCTCTGCGGGTGATTGTGTTGTCGTTCAGGTGGGCAAGCGCAAGTTTGCGCGTATCACTGTGCGGTGATGGCGCCATCTTGGGCGCACTGGGTGCCGGCCCGTCTTTTTCATGTCTTTTTCTTGACAGTAGTATTTTTGGGTCTATAATTCGCCCCTCTTCGCGCTTCTGAGTTGTTTTGGTGGTGCGTTGGTTGGTCTCTGCGGCGTTGATTGTTAGGCGTTTGCGGGGGTTGACGAGGAGTTGAGAAGTTGTCAGAATCTCGCTTCTTCGCTGAACGGACGTGAGTTGTTCAGCGGCTCTTTAAAAATTTGGACAACCGATAGGTGTGGGTGCTTGGTCTTTGTCGGTAGCGACCTTCGGGTCGCGAGAGTTTCACAAAGATTGAGCATTCATGTCAGTTTTCTGACTTTGAGTGCGAACAGGTATTGAACTTAAGAGTTTGATCCTGGCTCAGATTGAACGCTGGCGGCATGCTTTACACATGCAAGTCGAACGGTAACGGGGGGAGCTTGCTTCCTGCCGACGAGTGGCGAACGGGTGAGTAATGCATCGGAACGTACCCAGTCGTGGGGGATAGCCCGGCGAAAGCCGGATTAATACCGCATACGCCCTTTGGGGGAAAGCGGGGGATCTTCGGACCTCGCGCGATTGGAGCGGCCGATGTCGGATTAGCTAGTAGGTGGGGTAAAGGCTCACCTAGGCGACGATCCGTAGCTGGTCTGAGAGGATGATCAGCCACACTGGGACTGAGACACGGCCCAGACTCCTACGGGAGGCAGCAGTGGGGAATTTTGGACAATGGGCGAAAGCCTGATCCAGCCATGCCGCGTGAGTGAAGAAGGCCTTCGGGTTGTAAAGCTCTTTCAGGTGGAAAGAAATGGCGCTGTCTAATACATGGCGTCGATGACGGTACCACCAGAAGAAGCACCGGCTAACTACGTGCCAGCAGCCGCGGTAATACGTAGGGTGCGAGCGTTAATCGGAATTACTGGGCGTAAAGCGTGCGCAGGCGGTTGTGTAAGACAGGTGTGAAATCCCCGGGCTTAACCTGGGAACTGCGCTTGTGACTGCACGGCTAGAGTACGGCAGAGGGGGGTGGAATTCCACGTGTAGCAGTGAAATGCGTAGAGATGTGGAGGAACACCGATGGCGAAGGCAGCCCCCTGGGCCTGTACTGACGCTCATGCACGAAAGCGTGGGGAGCAAACAGGATTAGATACCCTGGTAGTCCACGCCCTAAACGATGTCGACTAGTTGTTCGGAGAGGCAACTTTCTGAGTAACGCAGCTAACGCGTGAAGTCGACCGCCTGGGGAGTACGGTCGCAAGATTAAAACTCAAAGGAATTGACGGGGACCCGCACAAGCGGTGGATGATGTGGATTAATTCGATGCAACGCGAAAAACCTTACCTACCCTTGACATGCCAGGAACTTTCCAGAGATGGATTGGTGCCTTCGGGAACCTGGACACAGGTGCTGCATGGCTGTCGTCAGCTCGTGTCGTGAGATGTTGGGTTAAGTCCCGCAACGAGCGCAACCCTTGTCATTAGTTGCCATCATTTGGTTGGGCACTCTAATGAGACTGCCGGTGACAAACCGGAGGAAGGTGGGGATGACGTCAAGTCATCATGGCCCTTATGGGTAGGGCTTCACACGTCATACAATGGTCGGTACAGAGGGTTGCCAAGCCGCGAGGTGGAGCCAATCCCAGAAAGCCGATCGTAGTCCGGATCGTAGTCTGCAACTCGACTGCGTGAAGTCGGAATCGCTAGTAATCGCGGATCAGAATGCCGCGGTGAATACGTTCCCGGGTCTTGTACACACCGCCCGTCACACCATGGGAGTGGGTTTCACCAGAAGTAGGTAGCTTAACCTTCGGGAGGGCGCTTACCACGGTGAGATTCATGACTGGGGTGAAGTCGTAACAAGGTAGCCGTATCGGAAGGTGCGGCTGGATCACCTCCTTTCCAGAGAAAAGCCCTCAGGGGCCAAGTATCCACAACCTATCGGTTGTTCAATGCGTAGCTCGCGCACCCGAGAAGTGGGGTCTGTAGCTCAGCCGGTTAGAGCACCGTCTTGATAAGGCGGGGGTCGTTGGTTCGAACCCAACCAGACCCACCAACGATCAAGATGGGGGATTAGCTCAGCTGGGAGAGCACCTGCTTTGCAAGCAGGGGGTCGTCGGTTCGATCCCGTCATCCTCCACCAATCCCCTTTGGGGCTCGGTTGTCCAGCGCGGTGAAGCGTCAGCAGTGTGGGCTCGGTCGAGCCGATAGTGCTGACGTTTTACATGATCTTCGGGTCATGGCGTTCTTTAACAATTTGGAAGAAGTCGAATGTATCGTCGGTTCGTAAGAACCGGCGAATCACACAGTAGTAAGTTTTATGTTGTGTGATTGCATCGTTTCCTGTCTGTTTGCGAACCAGCGGCAGGCGGGAAGCACAACCGAGGCGCTTAAAAGTTCTTCTTGTAACCGAAGTCTTTGGCCGGAAGGTCAGAGCTCAAGGTTATAGGATCAAGCGACTAAGTGCATGTGGTGGATGCCTTGGCGATCACAGGCGATGAAGGACGTGTAAGCCTGCGAAAAGCTGCGGGGAGCTGGCAATAGAGCTTTGATCCGCAGATGTCCGAATGGGGAAACCCGGCCCTTTTGGGTCATCCCGTACTGAATACATAGGTACGTGGAAGCGAACGCGGCGAACTGAAACATCTAAGTAGCCGTAGGAAAAGAAATCAACCGAGATTCCCGAAGTAGCGGCGAGCGAACCGGGAACAGCCTGTACGACTAAACCAGTAACTCAGCAAAACGGGATGGAAAGCCCGGCCATAGAAGGTGATAGCCCTGTATGCGAAGGGTCGCTGGCGGGTCTGAGCGTACGACAAGTAGGGCGGGACACGTGTAATCCTGTCTGAATATGGGGGGACCATCCTCCAAGGCTAAATACTCGTGATCGACCGATAGTGAACCAGTACCGTGAGGGAAAGGCGAAAAGAACCCCGGGAGGGGAGTGAAATAGATCCTGAAACCGCATGCATACAAACAGTGGGAGCCCCTTCGTGGGGTGACTGCGTACCTTTTGTATAATGGGTCAGCGACTTACGTTCAGTTGCAAGCTTAACCGAATAGGGGAGGCGTAGCGAAAGCGAGTCTGATAAGGGCGAATGAGTAGCTGGATGTAGACCCGAAACCAGATGATCTATCCATGGCCAGGATGAAGGTGCGGTAACACGCACTGGAGGTCCGAACCCACTAATGTTGAAAAATTAGGGGATGAGCTGTGGATAGGGGTGAAAGGCCAAACAAATCTGGAAATAGCTGGTTCTCCCCGAAAACTATTTAGGTAGTGCGTCGTGCGGACACTTCCGGGGGTAGAGCACTGTCATCGTTGGGGGGGTCACTGCGATTTACCCCGCGATAGCAAACTCCGAATACCGGAAAGTGATACACGGCAGACAGACAGCGGGTGCTAACGTCCGTTGTCAAGAGGGAAACAACCCAGACCGCCAGCTAAGGTCCCAAATGATCAGTTAAGTGGTAAACGAGGTGGGAAGGCACAGACAGCTAGGAGGTTGGCTTAGAAGCAGCCACCCTTTAAAGAAAGCGTAATAGCTCACTAGTCGAGTCGTCCTGCGCGGAAGATGTAACGGGGCTCAAACTGATAACCGAAGCTGCGGATGCGTGCTTGCACGCATGGTAGGGGAGCGTTCTGTAAGCCTGCGAAGGTGTCTCGTAAGGGATGCTGGAGGTATCAGAAGTGCGAATGCTGACATGAGTAGCGATAAAGGGTGTGAAAAGCACCCTCGCCGAAAACCCAAGGTTTCCTGCGCAACGTTCATCGGCGCAGGGTGAGTCGGCCCCTAAGGCGAGGCAGAAATGCGTAGTCGATGGGAAACAGGTCAATATTCCTGTACCGATTTTAGATGCGATGGGGGGACGGAGAAGGTTAGGCCAGCCGGGTGTTGGATGTCCCGGTTCAAGCGTGTAGTCGTGCCTGGTAGGCAAATCCGCCGGGCTTAGATGAGACGTGATAACGAGGATTCATTGAATCCGAAGTGGTCGATACCATGCTTCCAGGAAAAGCCTCTAAGCTTCAGTCTAAAATCGACCGTACCGCAAACCGACACAGGTGGGTAGGTTGAAAATACCAAGGCGCTTGAGAGAACTCAGGAGAAGGAACTCGGCAAATTGACACCGTAACTTCGGGAGAAGGTGTGCCCCTTGTATGTGAAACCCCTGCGGGTGGAGCAGAAGGGGGCCGCAGAGAATCGGTGGCTGCGACTGTTTATTAAAAACACAGCACTCTGCAAACACGAAAGTGGACGTATAGGGTGTGACGCCTGCCCGGTGCCGGAAGGTTAAGTGATGGGGTGCAAGCTCTTGATCGAAGCCCCGGTAAACGGCGGCCGTAACTATAACGGTCCTAAGGTAGCGAAATTCCTTGTCGGGTAAGTTCCGACCTGCACGAATGGCGTAACGATGGCCACACTGTCTCCTCCTGAGACTCAGCGAAGTTGAAATGGTTGTGAAGATGCAATCTCCCCGCGGCTAGACGGAAAGACCCCATGAACCTTTACTGCAGCTTTGCATTGGACTTTGACGTCACTTGTGTAGGATAGGTGGGAGGCTTTGAAGCGGGAACGCCAGTTTCCGTGGAGCCAACCTTGAAATACCACCCTGGTGTCGTTGAGGTTCTAACCTTGGTCCGTGAATCCGGATCGGGGACCGTGCATGGTGGGCAGTTTGACTGGGGCGGTCTCCTCCTAAAGGGTAACGGAGGAGTACGAAGGTCTCCTAGGTACGGTCGGACATCGTACTGATAGTGCAATGGCAAAAGGAGGCTTGACTGCGAGACCCACAAGTCGAGCAGGTGCGAAAGCAGGTCATAGTGATCCGGTGGTTCTGTATGGAAGGGCCATCGCTCAACGGATAAAAGGTACTCTGGGGATAACAGGCTGATTCCGCCCAAGAGTTCACATCGACGGCGGAGTTTGGCACCTCGATGTCGGCTCATCACATCCTGGGGCTGTAGCCGGTCCCAAGGGTATGGCTGTTCGCCATTTAAAGTGGTACGTGAGCTGGGTTTAAAACGTCGTGAGACAGTTTGGTCCCTATCTGCCGTGGGCGCTGGAAGTTTGAGAGGGCCTGCTCCTAGTACGAGAGGACCGGAGTGGACGCACCTCTGGTGTACCGGTTGTCACGCCAGTGGCATCGCCGGGTAGCTAAGTGCGGAAGAGATAACCGCTGAAAGCATCTAAGCGGGAAACTCGCCTCAAGATGAGACTTCCCTCGTGACTCGATCACGCTCAAGGGTCGTCCAAGACCAGGACGTTGATAGGTCGGGTGTGGAAGCGCAGTAATGCGTTAAGCTAACCGATACTAATTGCCCGTGAGGCTTGATCCTATAACCTTGAGAACTAATAATTACGCCTCAATGCAATCACACACGTGATTCACATCCGATTTCTTCCAGTTGCGCTCCGACAGTCAAATACTGTCAGAGCAAAAGTCAAAGTCTGACGACAATAGCGTTCCGGAACCACCCCTTCCCATCCCGAACAGGACCGTGAAACGGAACCGCGCCGATGATAGTGCCCATACGGGTGTGAAAGTAGGTCATCGTCAGACTAACAAACAAAAACCCCGCCTCATCAACACGATGACGCGGGGTTTTTTATTGCGCGGAAAAACAACAAATCAACACCCCGCAAAACACTCCAATCGAAAACGCCCCAGCCAGATCGAAACCGATCAGAAAGCCCTGGCCGACTGGCTCCGCCGCCGCAAACTCGACAAAACACGCCAGCACAACAACAAAAAGCCCGGCAAAAGCCGGGCTCATGAGACAAAGCACGTTTGTGTGAATCGCGCTGAAACGAGCGGCGCTACAGTGGTTTGGCGTGTTCAATCAACGCGTACGCGGAGTGGTTATGAATCGATTCGAAGTTTTCCGACTCCACGACATACGCACTGATCCTGGGTTCCTTGTTGAGTGCATCGGCGACATCGCGAACCATGTCTTCGACGAACTTGGGATTGTCATAGGCGCGCTCGGTGACATATTTTTCGTCCGGGCGTTTGAGCAAGCCATAGAGTTCACACGATGCCTGCGATTCCACCAGAGCGATGATCTCCTCGATCCACACGTGGTCGTTCAGGGTGGTCGTGACGGTTACATGAGATCGCTGGTTGTGAGCACCATAGGCCGAAATCTGTTTCGAGCAGGGGCATAGGCTGGTGACCGGAACGACGACCTTCATGCGGAATTCGTAAGCGCCTTGGGGACGGATTTCGCCAATGAAAGTGACGTCGTAGTCCATCAGGCTCTCGACGCCTGAGACCGGCGCGGCCTTGTTCATGAAGTACGGGAAGGTCATCTCGAGATGACCGGTCTCCGCCTCGAGCTTCGTTACCATGTCCCGCAGCATCGGTTCGAAGGATTCGACCGAAATCTCCCGTTCGCCGGCATTAAGGATGTCGACGAAGCGCGACATGTGCGTGCCCTTGAAGTCATGTGGGAGCCCGACATACATGTTGAAGAGTGCAATCGTGTGCTGCACACCGCCGGCGCGTTCTTTGACGCGGACCGGATGGCGAATCGCCTTGATGCCGACCTTGTCGATGGCGATCTTTCGATTGTCGACGCTGCTCTGGATGTCCGGAATGGTGTCCGTGGGTGTGTTCATCTGCACTCGGGGTCAATGCCTTCAATGTATTGAAGGCTATCATTCCCGACAAAATTACTCAATTATTTGGGCGCCGTCCTGGAAGCGCTTGACCTGTTGGACGATGCCGATGCCGTCCAGCCCGATATCCGCGAGAAGTCGTTTGTGATCGCCGTGATCGATGAAGTGATCGGGTAGTCCCAGACGTTGGGTCTTCGTGTTCGCATCGGCGTCTGCCGCGATGCGCGCGACTTCGCTGCCGATGCCTCCGATGATGGCGTTTTCCTCAATCGTGACGAGCAGCGAGTGTGTTTTTGCCAGCGTTTGGATAAGGGCTTTGTCCAGTGGTTTGACGAAGCGCATGTTGATGACCGTGGCGTCGAGTTGCTCGCCGGCTTCCAGCGCGGCGGGGAGCATCGAGCCAAACGCCAGCAGGGCGATATCCCGGCCCTCGCGCCGCAGTTCTGCCTTGCCGATGGGCAGTTCAGCCATGTCGGCCGCCGGTTCGATGCCCATGCCGCCGCCACGCGGATAGCGGACCGCGGACGGGCCGTCGTGGCGGTATGCGGTGTAGAGCATCTGGCGGCATTCGTTCTCGTCGGCGGGCGCCATGATGAGCATGTTGGGAATGCACGTCATGTAGGACAAATCGAAGGCGCCGTGGTGGGTGGCGCCATCCGCGCCGACCAGGCCGGCACGGTCGATCGCGAACACCACCGGCAGATTCTGCAGCGCGACGTCATGGATGAGTTGATCGTACGCCCGTTGCAGGAAAGTCGAGTAGATCGCCACGATCGGTTTGAAGCCTTCGGCGGCAAGGCCGGCGGCAAAGGTCACGGCGTGCTGTTCTGCAATGCCGACGTCGAAGTAGCGATCGGGATAGGTTTCGGCGAAGCGGACCAGGCCCGACCCTTCGCGCATGGCCGGGGTGATCCCGACGACGCGCTCATCCTGGGCGGCAATGTCGCACAGCCAATCGCCGAAAACCTTGGTGTACGTGAGTTTCCCGGCCGCTTTGGCGCTGCTCTTGATGCCTTTCGTGTGATCGAAGGTCGATACGCCGTGGTACAGGATCGGGTCGGCCTCGGCGAGTTTGTAGCCCTGCCCCTTGCGGGTGATCACGTGCAGGAACTGGGGGCCTTTCTGATGCCGCAGTTCCTGCAGCATGGGCAGGAGGGCGTTCAAGTCGTGACCGTCGATGGGGCCCACGTAGTTGAAACCGAATTCCTCGAACAGGGTGCCGGGCGTCACCAGCCCCTTGACGTGCTCTTCGACGCGACGCGCGAAGTCGAGCATCGGCGGGGCGACGCCGAGCACCATCTTGCCGGCGCTGCGGGCGGCGTTGTAGGTGGGCATCAGCCGGGCCAGGATCTTGGTGAGGGCTCCGACGGGGGGCGAGATGGACATCTCGTTGTCGTTGAGCACCACCAGCAGATTGATGTCGTTGGTGTCTCCGGCGTTGTTCAGTGCCTCGAAGGCCATACCCGCCGACATGGCGCCATCGCCGATCACCGCGATGGCGCGGCGGTCTTCACCGCGATTGCGCGCCGCGACGGCCATGCCCAGCGCCGCCGAGATCGAGGTGGACGAGTGGGCGGTGCCGAAGGTGTCGTATTCACTCTCGCAGCGTCTCGGAAAGCCGGAGATGCCACCGTACTGGCGTAGGCCGGCCATCTGCTCGCGACGGCCGGTGAGAATCTTGTGGCCGTAGGTCTGGTGCCCCACATCCCACACGATGCGATCGTCCGGGGTGTTGAACACGTAGTGCAGCGCGATGGTGAGCTCGACCGTGCCGAGGTTGGACGACAGATGTCCGCCGGTGCGCGAGACGGATTCGAGCAGGAACTGACGCAGTTCGTCCGCCAGTGCGGGCAGCGCCTTGCGGTCGAGCGCGCGCAGGTCGGCCGGCGTGTCGATGGCCGAGAGCAGGGGGTAGGTCGTGGAACTGGGTGCGTTCATGGGGGGCATCAGAAGCGGCGGTGAACGATGTACCGGGTCAGCTCGCGCATCCGGTCGGCCCGGCCGTCGAGCGACGACAGCAGCTCAAGCGCCTCTGCCTCCAGCTCGAGGCTCAGGCGGCGCGCTTCGTCCAGGCCGAGAATCGTCACGTAGGTGGGTTTGTCGTTTTCCGCATCTTTGCCGGCGGTCTTGCCCAGCGTGGCGGTGTCGGACTCGGTGTCGAGAATGTCGTCGACGACCTGGAACAGCAGTCCCACGCGTCGCGAAAAATGGTCCAGGGACCGGAGCACATCGCCGTGGCAATGTCCGCCCGCCTGCGCCCCGAGGCACACGGCGGCGCGGATCAGGGCCCCGGTCTTGTGGACATGCATGACTTCGAGCGCCTCGCGCGTGAGCATCTGGCCGACCGACTGCAGGTCGATGGCCTGGCCGCCGGCCATGCCGCGCGAACCGGCCGCGATCGCCAGATGATGCACCATCTCGATGTGGCGGCCGGCATCCGGGATCAGGCCGGGCTCGGCAAGCTGCTGGAACGCCAGCGACTGGAGGGCGTCACCGACCAGCAGCGCGGTGGCCTCATCGTATTCCACGTGGACCGTCGGTTTGCCGCGGCGCAGGGTGTCGTCGTCCATGCACGGCATGTCGTCATGGACCAGCGAGTAGGCATGAATCAGTTCGACCGCACAGGCCACCTTGTCGAGCACTTCCGGGGGCGCGCCGGTGACGGCGCCCGCCGCGTGGGCGAGTAACGGGCGGATGCGTTTCCCGCCTTCGAGGCAGGCGTAGCGCATCGCTTCATGGAGCCGGTCGGGGACCACATTGTTTGGGGGCAGGGTGCGTCCCAAGGCGACTTCCGTGCGCTGTTGCACATCGCGCATCCAGTCGGCAAAACGTGCGTCGGTCATGATTCGGCGTCGCCCTCGTCGGTGTCCGCTTCCAGGGCCTCGATGCGCGTCTCGGCACGGGAGAGCGTATCCTGACAGTAGCGTAGCAGGCCAATGCCGTTCTGGTAGTGGTCGAGCGCCTCTTCAAGGGGGAGTTCGCGAGACTCCATCGCCGCGACGATTTCTTCGAGCTGGGCGATGGCGGCCTCGAAATTCCTGGGTGTTTTCGCCGATTTGGCCATGGGGCTTACGCATCCTTCAAAGGCGGGAAAATACCTGATCGCATGGGGTGCGGTCAAACGGCGTTTTGGCTATAATTTAAGATTACCCTTTGTTTTTATGGACCTTTTGCATTGCATCGGAGGGTTCGCGATGTCCGATATCGCATCTGAAGCTCAACTGGCACAGGCGGCGACGCAATTTCCTGTCTCCTGGTACTTCGACGAGAAACTGTTTGAACTGGAGCAGCGTCTCATCTTCGATGCCGGTCCCGGCTATGTCGGGCATGAACTGATGGTGCCGAACGTCAACGACTACCGATCCCTCGAGTGGCTGGACCACAGCAGGCTGCTGGTGCACGCAGCCGACGGCCATTTCGAGATGTCCAACGTCTGTCGCCATCGTCAGGCGGTGATGCTCGAAGGCAAGGGCAATACCGAACACATCGTCTGTCCGCTGCACCGCTGGACCTACGACAACCGGGGCACCTTGCTGGGGGCGCCGCATTTTCCCGACAATCCCTGCCTCAATCTCGAGCGCCGCCCGCTCGAGAGCTGGAATGGCCTCCTGTTTCGGGGGCCGCGCCGGGTCAGTGACGACCTCGCGGGCATGAAGGTGGCCCCGGACCTCGACTTCTCCGGTTACAAGCTCGATCACGTCGAGATCCACGAGTGCAACTACAACTGGAAAACCTTCGTCGAGGTCTATCTTGAAGACTACCACGTGGTGCCGTTCCATCCGGGGCTGGGCAACTTCGTGGACTGCGATCAGCTCACCTGGCAGTTCGACGCGTGGTACTCGGTGCAACGCGTCGGTGTCACCTCCCTGAAAAGGCCGGGGACCCCGACCTACGAGCGCTGGCACAAGGCGGTCACGGAATACTACCAGGGGCAGTTGCCGCCGCACGGGGCGATCTGGCTGCTCTACTATCCGAACATCATGGTGGAGTGGTATCCGCATGTGCTGGTGGTCAGCACCCTGATTCCCACCGACGTGAACAAGACCACCAATGTGGTCGAGTTCTACTATCCGGAAGAGATCATCGAGTTCGAGCGCGACTTCGTCGAGGCCGAGCAGTCGGCCTACATGGAAACCGCCATCGAGGACGACGAGATCGCCGAGCGCATGGACCGCGGCCGTCTGGCCCTGATGAAACAGGGGCGCAACGAGGTGGGGCCGTACCAGTCCCCCTACGAGGATGGCATGCAGCATTTCCACGAGTTCTACCGCCGCATCGTCGCGCCCCATCTGGGCGGGTGAGCGGTCTGGCGCAAGCATGAAAACGGGGCCGCGAGGGCCCCGTTCCTACGTGCACTCCCGTCGGGGTCAGGAATCCGCCTGCAGGCTCTTGGGCAGGGGGAAGTAGACGTTTTCCTCTGCGCCTTCCAGGGTGCGCACGGTGCGAGCGCCAAGCGCGCGGATGCGTTCGATGACCTCGCTGACCAGCACCTCCGGGGCCGAGGCGCCGGCGGTGACGCCGATGCGCGAGCGCCCCTCGATCCAGGCCGGGTCGATGGCTGCGGCGTTGTCGACCAGATAGGCCTCGACGCCGCGCAAGGTGGCCACCTCGCGCAGGCGGTTGGAGTTCGAGCTGTTTACGGAGCCGACGACGAGGACCAGATCGACTTGTGGCGCCATGAACTTGACCGCGTCCTGGCGGTTCTGCGTGGCGTAGCAGATGTCGTCCTTCTTGGGGCCTTCGATGGCCGGAAAGCGCCGGCGCAGTGCCTCCACGATGGCCGACGCATCGTCCATGGACAGCGTCGTCTGGGTGACGTAGGCGAGCTTGTCCGGATCGGCCACCCGCAGGCGCTCGACATCCTCGACCGACTCGACCAGGTGGATGCCGTCGTCGACCTGGCCCATGGTGCCTTCGACCTCCGGATGGCCCTTGTGGCCGATCATCACGATCTGGCGCCCCTGCTTGCGCATGCGGGCCACTTCCAGATGCACCTTGGTCACCAGCGGGCAGGTGGCATCGAACACCTGCAGGCCGCGGGCCTCGGCCTCGGTACGCACCGACTGGGGCACGCCGTGGGCGCTGAAGATCACGGTCTGGTGGTCGGGGACTTCGTCCAGTTCCTCGACGAAGATGGCGCCCTTGGCGCGCAGGTTGTCCACCACGAACTTGTTGTGGACAACCTCGTGGCGCACGTAGATGGGCGCGCCGAACCTCACCAGGGCCTGTTCGACGATGTCGATGGCCCGCTCCACGCCGGCACAGAAGCCGCGCGGGTTGGCGAGCAGGATTTCCTTGTCGGCGGTGTCGCTCATGATGTGTTCCGCTCTCAGAGGATGCCGATGATCTCGACTTCCAGGTGAATGGTCTTGCCGGCCAGCGGGTGGTTGAAGTCGATCACCGCCTTCTCGGCGTCGATTTCGCGCACCAGCCCCGAATAGCGCGAGCCGTCGGGGGCGGTGAATTCCATGACACTCATCGGCTCGATGTCCTCGTTGGGCATGTGCCGGCGGGCCACGACCTCGATCAGATCCTCGCGATGCGGGCCGAAGGCTTGCTCCGGCGTCAGCTTGAACTGGTGGTTGCTGCCTTCCTCGAGCCCCACGAAACACTGTTCCAGCACCGGCAGCATCTCGTCGGCGCCCAGCTGCAGCGTCGCCGGCTGGCCTTCGAAGGTGCTGATCAGGGGCTGGCCGCTTTCCGCCGTGATGCGATAGTTCAGGGTCACGAGGCTGTTCGGTTCGACGATCTTGGTCACGAGTGGTTCTCCTGCGCGGATTGGCGGCGCGCGTCGCGCAGTTGGGCCCACAGCATCAGGCACACCCCCAGAAAGATGGCCGAATCGGCCAGATTGAAGGCGGGCCAGCCATAGCGGCCCGCGTGAAAATACAGAAAATCGACTACGGCGCCGTGCCACAGGCGATCGACCACGTTGCCGATGGCGCCGCCGATGATCAGCGCGAAGGCGAACGGCTGCAGGCGCTCGCGCTGGTGCCGCCAGGTCAGGCGCAACAGCCACAGGCAGATGACACCCGCCAGCCCGACGAAAAACCAGCGCTGCCAGCCGGAGTGCTCGGCCAGGAAGCTGAAGGCCGCGCCGCGGTTGTACAGCAGCACGAGGCTGAAGAAATCCGTCATCGGCACCGCGTCGCCCTCGTGCAGCCAGTTGAGCATCAGCTGCTTGGTGAGCTGATCGAGGATGACGACGACGACGGCGAAGGTGACCCACAGGGCGAAGCGGGGCTTCATCCGTGTTCAGGCTCCGCGTGTTGTTCGAGGCTCCGCCGGCCCGTCTCCGGGGTGAGCGAGCGTGGGCGCCCTTCACGCATGCGTGCGCACCTCGCCGGCGCCTTCGAGATTGCCATGGCAACGGGCGCACAGGCCCGGGTGGCTGGCAATGCTGCCCACATCGGCGCGGTAGTGCCAGCAGCGCTCACATTTGGCCTGGGTCGAGGCCGTGGCCTCGACCGCCTGCGCGGCGTCATCCGTCACTGCCTCGAGCGTGGCTGCCGAGGTCTGCAGCACGAAGCGCAGATCATCGTCGAGTGAGGACAGCGCCGCATGCCAGGCCGGCGCTGCCTTGACCACCACCTCGGCCTGCAGACCGGAACCGATGGCGCCTTCGGTGCGCAGAGTCTCCAGCACCTTCTGCACCTCGGCACGGGCTTCGCGAATGGTGCTCCAGCGGGCGATCAGCGCCTCTTCGTCGGCCTGCGCCGGCAGTGTGTGCCAGGTGTGCAGCATGATGGAGTCGTCCTCGCCGTTGAGCACCGCCCAGGCTTCCTCGGCGGTGAAGGAGAGGATCGGCGCCATCAGCTTGAGCAGGCTCTGGGTGATGTGCCAGAGGGCGCTCTGGGCGGCGCGCCGGGCGGTCGAATCCGGCTGGGTGGTGTACAGGCGGTCCTTGAGGATGTCCAGGTAGAAGGCGCCCAGCTCCTCGGAGCAGAAGATCTGCAGCGCCTGCACCACCCGGTGGAACTCGAAGCGGCCGTAGTCGGCCTGGGCCTGCTCGGCCATCTGCCGGGTGAAGGCGAGGGCATAGCGATCGATGTCCAGCCACTGGTCCACCGGCAGGCCGTCCTTGGCGATGTCGAAGTCGGCGGTGTTGGCGAGCAGAAAGCGCAGGGTGTTGCGGATGCGCCGGTAGGTCTCGACCACCCGGTCGAGGATCTGCTTGGAGATGGACAGCTCGCCGGAATAGTCGGTGGAGGCCACCCACAGGCGCAGGATTTCGGCGCCGAGCTTTTCCGATACCTCCTGCGGCACGATGGTGTTGCCGAGCGACTTGCTCATCTTGCGCCCCTTCTCGTCCACGGTGAAGCCGTGGGTGAGCAGGGCCTTGTAGGGCGCATGGCCGTCGATGGCGCAGCCGGTGAGCAGGGAGGAGTGGAACCAGCCGCGGTGCTGGTCGGAGCCTTCCAGATAGAGATCGGCGCGCGGGCCTTCGGCGTGGCCGTCCGGGTGCGAGCCGCGCAGCACGTGCCAGTGCGTCGTGCCCGAGTCGAACCACACGTCCAGGGTGTCGCTGATCTTGTCGTACTGGTCGGCCTCGGCGCCGAGCAGTTCGGCGGCGTCGAGCTTGAACCAGGCTTCGATGCCCGCCGTCTCGACGCGCTGGGCCACCTGCTCCATGAGCTCGACCGTGCGCGGGTGCAGCTCGCCGGTGGCCTTGTGCAGGAAGAACGGGATCGGCACCCCCCAGTTGCGCTGGCGCGAGATGCACCAGTCGGGGCGGTTGGCGATCATGGCGTGCAGGCGCGCCTGGCCCCAGGACGGGTAGAAGCGGGTGTCCTCCACGCCCTTGAGCGCGCGCTCGCGCAGGGAGGAGCCGTCGCTCACCCGGGTGTCCATGCCCACGAACCACTGCGCGGTGGCGCGATAGATCACCGGCGTCTTGTGGCGCCAGCAGTGCATGTAGCTGTGGGTGATCTTCTCGTGGGCGAGCAGGCTGCCGACGTCCTCGATCTTGGCGACGATGGCCGGATTGGCCTTCCAGATCAGCTGGCCGCCGAAGAAGGGCAGGTCGTCCACATAGTGGCCGTTGCCCATGACCGGCGTGAGAATCTCGTCGTTGCTGCGGCCGTAGGCCTTCCAGGCGTTGAAGTCGTCCACGCCGTGGGCGGGCGACGAGTGCACGATGCCGGTGCCGGCGTCCAGCCCCACGTAGTCGGCCAGATACACCGGCGAGACGCGCTCGTAGAACGGATGGCGGAACTCGATGCGCTCGAAGGCCTCGCCCCGGGCGGTGGCGACGACCGCGCCTTCGAGCCCGTAGCGTTGGAGACAGGCGTCGACCAGCTCGCTGGCCAGCACCAGGCAGCGCTCGCCCACATCCACCAGTGCGTACTCGTACTCCGGGTGCATGTTGAGCGCCTGGTTGACCGGAATCGTCCACGGCGTGGTGGTCCAGATCACCGCGAAGGTGGGTTTGGGCAGGTTCGCCAGCCCGAACGCCGCGGCCAGCTTGTCGGTCTCGAGCGCGGGGAAGGCCACGTCGATCTGCGGCGAGAGCTTGTCGGCGTACTCCACCTCGGCCTCGGCCAGGGCCGAGCCGCAGTCGAAACACCAGTTGACCGGCTTGAGGCCCTTGAACACGTAGCCGGCCTCGACCATCTTCGCCAGGGCGCGGATCTCGTTCGCCTCGTTGGCGAAGTTCATGGTGAGGTAGGGGTTGTCCCAGTCGCCGAGCACGCCCAGGCGGATGAAGTCGGTCTTCTGCAGTTCGACCTGCTCGGCGGCGTAGGCGCGGCACAGCTCGCGCACCTTGTCGTGCGGCAGATTCTTGCCGTGGGTGACCTCGATCTTGTGCTCGATGGGCAGGCCGTGGCAGTCCCAGCCCGGCACGTAGGGGGCGTCGAAGCCGGCCAGGGTCTTGGAGCGGACGATGATGTCCTTGAGGATCTTGTTCAGCGCATGGCCCAGGTGCAGTGCGCCGTTGGCGTACGGGGGGCCGTCATGGAGCACGAACTTGGGACGGCCGGCCGAGGCCTTGCGAATCTTCTGGTAGAGCTTGCGCTGCTGCCATTGCGCCACCCAGCCCGGCTCGCGCTTGGGCAGGTTCCCGCGCATGGGGAAGGGGGTGTCGGTGAGATTGAGCGTATCGCGGTAGTCAGCCATGGTCGTCTTGGGTTGGAGTGGGTTGTCCGGCCCGGTCGGCAAACCAGGCACGGGCGTTATCGACGTCGCGGGCGATCTGGGCGGTCAGCGCCTCGAGCGACGTGTATTTTTCCTCGTCACGCTGCTTGTGCAGGAAGTGCACGCGCAGGTGGGCACCGTAGCAGTCCTCGTTCCAGTCGAGAAGATGCACTTCCAGGCTCGGGCGGCCGGCGTCGTTGATGGTCGGGCGCACGCCCACGCTGGCCACCCCGGGCACGGGGTCGTCGCGCAGGCCCTCGACCTGCACGTTGAAGATGCCCGACAGCGGCGGGCGGCGCCCCTTGAGCTGGATGTTGACGGTGGGAAAGCCCAGCGTGCGGCCGATCTTGTCGCCGTGCATGACCAGCCCCGCCATGCTGTAGGGGCGGCCCAGCAGGTGCGCGGCGCGATCCAGTTCGCCCTTGGCGAGGGCGTCGCGCACGGCAGAACTCGAGACCCGTTCGCCGTCGTGGGCATGGGTGGTCATCGCCTCGACCACGAAGCCGAAGCGCTCGCCGGCGGCCTGCAGCATGGCGAAGTCGCCCTTGCGCCCCGCACCGAAGCGGAAATCGTCCCCGATGATCAGGTGGCGCACCCGCAGGTTGTTCACCAGGACGCGTTCGATGAAATCCTCCGCCGAGAGCGAGGCGAAGCGCTGGTTGAAGCGGATGATGCGGGTGGCGTCCACTCCCGCGGCGGCGAGCAGCAGCAGCTTGTCGCGCAGCGAGGCGAGGCGGGCGGGGGCCTGCTTCGGGGCGAAGTATTCGCGCGGATGCGGCTCGAAGGTGAGCACGACCGCGGGCAGCCCCAGAGCCTGAGCCTGTGTCGTCAAGAGACGGAGTAGCGCCTGGTGTCCCAGATGAATGCCATCGAAATTGCCGATGGTCAGCACGCAGGGGGTGGGGGCGCGTTCCGCGTCGCCGCGTGAAACCAGCATAAGCGCCTGAAAAAAACCGCAATTATAGCCGCAACCGCACAATTTTCGGCGCATGGTGCAATGCCGTAGCGGCGGCCGGTCGTGTCCGTCCGTAGGCACCTTCGGTTGACCATGGCGTGTGCATTTGGTCTGCTATGGACTGATCGCCGCATTTCAAGGCCCCACGCGAGGAACACCGCATGAACGATGTCCTGCGCGCCGACCCGGCGGGCGCGACCCGATCCGCCCACGACTGGGCGACGTATTTCCGGCGCGTGCGCGCGGCCAGTGAAGCGCTGTGCGCGCCCCTGCTCGTCGAGGACTACGGGCTGCAGACGGCCGATTTCGCCAGTCCGCCCAAGTGGCACCTGGCCCATGTGAGCTGGTTTTTCGAAACCTTCCTGCTCGAGCCCTTCCTGCCCGGTTACCGGGAGTTTCATCCCCAGTTCCGTGTCCTGTTCAACTCCTACTACGACCAGGTGGGGCGTTACCATCCGCGGCCGCAGCGTGGCTTCCTGTCGCGGCCGTCGGTCGAGGAGGTGTATCGCTACCGGGCCCATGTGGACGCGGCGATGCTCGAACTGATCGACGGCGCCGCACCCGACGTCTGGCCCACCGTGGCCCAGCGGCTCGGTATCGGCCTCAACCACGAGCAACAGCACCAGGAGTTGCTGCTCACCGACCTCAAGCAGCATTTCAGCGTCAATCCGCTGCGCCCCGCCTACCGGACCGATCTGCCCGAGCCCGCCCGGCGCAGTGCCGCTGCGCTCGGCTGGATCGAACGTGAGGGCGGGCTGGTGCACATCGGGCAGGGCGGCGACGGCTTTGCCTACGACAACGAACTGCCCCGGCACCGGGTCTTTCTCACCCCGTTTGCGCTCGCCACGCGGCCGGTGACCAACGGCGAATACCTCGCCTTCATCGAGGACGGCGGTTATCGCAATCCGGCCCTGTGGCTGTCGGACGGCTGGAGCACGGTCAACCGCGAGCGCTGGGCCCATCCGCGCTACTGGGAGCGTCACGACGGCCAGTGGCTGGAATTCACGCTCGGGGGCCTGCGTCCGCTGGATGCGGACGCGCCGGTGAGCCACGTGAGCCATTTCGAGGCCGACGCCTACGCGACCTGGGCCGACGCACGCCTGCCGACCGAGGCCGAGTGGGAGCAGGTGGCGGCCGGGGTGGCGGTCGATGGCAACTTCGTCGAAACCGGGTTGCTGCATCCGCAGGCCATGGCCGGCGAGGGGCCGCTGCAACTGTTCGGCGACGTGTGGGAGCATACCGGCTCGGCCTACCTGGCCTACCCGGGCTACCGTCAGGCCGAAGGCGCGCTGGGCGAATACAACGGCAAGTTCATGTCCGGGCAGATGGTGTTGCGCGGCGGCTCGTGTGCCACGCCCGCCGACCACATCCGTGCCAGTTACCGTAACTTCTTCTATCCCCAGGAGCGCTGGCAGTTCCAGGGCTTCCGTCTCGCGCGGGATCTATAGACGCAGGGGCCATGACGCAGACGCAAGTGACCAATTTCGAGTTCCACGATCTCAAGCCGGCGGTGGCGGACTTCCGCCGCGAGGTGCTCGCCGGCCTGCGCGCTTCGCCGCGCCGGATCGCACCCAAGTTCTTCTACGACGCCGAGGGCTCGCGCCTGTTCGATCGCATCACGCAACTGGCGGCCTACTACCCGACGCGCACCGAGATCGGCCTGCTCAAGGCCCATGGCCGCGAGATGGGCGATCTGCTCGGCCGCGGCTCGGCGCTCATCGAACTGGGCAGCGGCAGCGACGTGAAGATCCGCACCGTGCTCGACGCCCTCGCGCCGGCCGAATACCTGCCGCTGGACATTTCGGGCACCCACCTGCGTGCGGCCGCGCGTGGTATCGCGCGGGACTATCCGGCCATCCAGGTGCGCGCCACCTGCGTGGACTACACGCGCCAGTTCGAACTACCCGCGACGGCGCCGGGGCGGCACCGGGTCGCCTTCTACCCGGGCTCGAGCATCGGCAACTTCGAACCCGGGCAGGTGATGGAACTGCTCGACTGGATCGCGCACCTGGTGGGCCCGGGTGGGCGCCTGCTGGTCGGTGTGGACCTCAAGAAGGACGAGGCGCGCCTCAACGCCGCCTACAACGATCCGGAAGGGGTGACCGCGGCCTTCAACCGCAATCTGCTGGTGCGCATGCAGCGGGAGCTGGGGGCCGGCATCGCGATCGACGACTTCGAGCACGACGCCTTCTACAACGCCGCGCGCGGGCGCATCGAGATGCATCTGCGCGCCGCCCGACCCACCACCATCGCACTCGACGGCGAATCCTTCGCCTTCGCGACCGGCGAGGGTATCCACACCGAATGCTCCTACAAGTACAGCGTGGAGGAGTTCGCCTCGCTGGCGGCGCTGTCCGGGTTTGCGCCCGAGCGGGTGTGGTGCGACACCGATCGGCTGTTCAGCGTGCACTGCCTGCGCGCCAATCCACGCGGGTAAACGGCCACGGGCGCGACCGGAGCCGCGCCCGTCATCATGCCGCCGTGCGGCCCTCAGTCCAGGCTGGCGACCCGCACCCGTGACAGCGGCGGGTTGTCGTCGAAGTAGCTCTTGAGCCCTTCCATGATGGCCTCGGCCATCTTGTCCTGGTACTTGCGGTTGTTGAGGCGGCGCTCTTCCTCGGGGTTGCTGATGAAGGCCGTCTCCACGAGGATGGAGGGGATGTCCGGCGCCTTGAGCACCGCAAAGCCGGCATGCTCCACATGCGCCTTGTGCAGCGTGTTGATGTCGCCCAGGCGCTCGAGCACCGCCTTGCCCACCTTCATGCTGTCGTTGAGGGTGGCGGTCTGGGACAGGTCGAGCAGGGTGCGAGCCAGGTGGCCGTCCTGCCCGCCGATGTTCACGCCGCCGATCAGGTCGGCATCGTTCTCGCGCTTGGCCAGCCAGCGGGCCGCCGCGCTCGAGGCGCCGCGCTGCGAGAGCACGAACACCGAGCTGCCCCGGGCATCGGGGCGCACGAAGGCGTCGGCGTGGATGGAGACGAACAGATCCGCGCGCAGCGCGCGCGCCTTGGTGACGCGTTTGTACAAGGGCACGAAGTAGTCGCCGTCGCGGGTGAGCACCGCGCGCATGCCCGGCTGGGCATCGATTTTCTTCTTGAGCCGGCGCGCGATCATCAGGGTCACGTGCTTTTCGTAGCTGCCGCGACGGCCGACCGCGCCCGGGTCCTCGCCGCCATGACCGGGGTCGATGGCCACGGTGACCAGACGGTCCATCTTGTCGCGCTCCGCCGCCGGGTTGCGGCTGTGGCGGGTCACCGTGCTGCGATCGCTCGCCTGCGCCACGTCGCCCTGTCCGTTGGCGCCGCGGGCAGCGTCGGTGGGGTTGTCCTTCTCGATCAGCGCCAGCAGCGGGTCCGCCTCCACCGTGGGATAGAGGTCGACCACCAACCGGTGGCCATAGGCGCCCACCGGCTGCAGGGTGAAGATCTGCGGTTTGACCGGTTGCTTGAGCTCGACCACGACCCGGACCACCCCCGGGCGGTTGCGCCCGGCGCGCACCAGCTTGATAAACGGATCCTCGGCGGTGATGCGGTCGGGCAGATGCTTGATGACGCTGTCGAACTCGATGCCTTCGATATCCACCACCAACCGGTCGGGGCCGTCCAGGGTGAAGTACTTGAAGCCGATCTCGGCCTTCGACTCGAGGGTGATGCGGGTGTAGTCCTCGGCCGGCCACACGCGTACCGCCACCAGCGTGGTGCCTGCGGCCTGGCCCAGCGGGCTGACCAGCATGGCGAAGGTGGCGCCGGCGGCTTTCAGGAAGTGCCGGCGAGTGGGTTCGCCCGCGTTCAGCGGGGAGGAGGAGGCGCCGCCAGTTGTTCTGTGCATTGTCGTCCCAGCTCCGTTTCGGGGCGGATCGCGATGTCCCGCCCGTCGCCTGTCACCGTCAGTCTGATCACGACATCCGGCGGTGCCACATAGGGTGCAGCTTTGTCGGGCCATTCCACCAGGCAGACGCCGTGGTTGGCGAAGTATTCGTCCAGTCCGGCGTCCAGATATTCTTCTGCGGAAGTGAACCGATAAAAATCAAAGTGATATAAGTTTAATCTAGAAACCACGTAAGGTTCAATCAAGGTGTACGTGGGACTTTTTACGCTGCCGGCATGACCAAGCGCCCGCAGCAGCCCCCGCACCAG
This sequence comes from Nitrogeniibacter mangrovi, assembly GCF_010983895.1. Taxonomy (GTDB): domain Bacteria; phylum Pseudomonadota; class Gammaproteobacteria; order Burkholderiales; family Rhodocyclaceae; genus Nitrogeniibacter; species Nitrogeniibacter mangrovi. The sequence goes on along the minus strand of NZ_CP048836.1, from coordinate 3,048,856 downwards.
GGTGGTTTTGCCTGCGCCCAGATCCCCTTCGAGGTAGATGACGAGGCCGGAGGCCAGTGCCGGCGCCAGTTTCGCGCCCATGGCCAGGGTGTCGGCTTCGTCCTTCAGGTGCGCATGGAGGGCCGCGTCGCTATCATCGGGGCCATGGGTCAATTCGATCATCAAGCACTCTCGCCTGGGCAGGGCGGCGCCGCATCGGGCGCCGCGCTCGTGGACAACATCCGGGCCTGGGCCCGCGAGCTGGGGTTCGGCGCCATCGGCATATCCGGTGTGGATCTGCCGGCGGCCGAGGCGGGCCTGCAGGCCTGGCTGGAGGCCGGCTTTCACGGCGAGATGGATTATATGGCCAAACACGGCCTGCGCCGATGCCGGCCGGCCGAGTTGCTGCCGGGCACCCGGCGGGTCATCACCGCCCGGCTCGACTACTGGCCCGGGCAGGCGGCCGAGGCGGACGGCGCGCTGGCCGACGGCACGCGGGCGTACGTGTCCCGCTACGCCCTGGGGCGCGATTATCACAAGGTGCTGCGTAATCGCCTCAAGAAACTGGCCGAACGCATTGCCGTCGAGGTGCCGCATCAGTGGCGCGTGTTCACCGATTCGGCGCCCGTGGCGGAGGTGGCGCTGGCCACCGAATCGGGCCTGGGCTGGCGCGGCAAGCATACGCTGCTGCTCAGCCGCGAAGCCGGCTCGTATTTCTTTCTCGGTGAGATCTTCACCGATCTGGCACTGCCCGTGACCGCGCCGGTGAGCGACCACTGCGGTCAATGCAGCGCCTGCATCGACGTCTGCCCCACGCGGGCCATCGTCGCACCCTACCGGGTGGATGCGCGCCGCTGCATCTCCTATCTCACCATCGAATTGCACGGCGCCATTCCGGAGGCACTGCGCCCGCTCATCGGCAACCGGGTCTATGGCTGCGACGACTGCCAGCTGGTGTGTCCGTGGAACCGTTTCGCGCAGCCGACCCAGACCGGCGACTTCGAGCCGCGTCACGGCCTGGACGCGGCCACCCTCGTCGAGCTGTTCGCGTGGACCGAGGCCGAGTTCGCCGAGCACATGGCCGGCAGCCCCATCTACCGGATCGGCCATGCGCGCTGGTTGCGCAATCTTGCGGTGGGGTTGGGCAATGCCCCCTGGAGCGCGGACGTCGTCGCCGCCCTGGAAGCGCGCCGCGACGACTCGGACCCGCTGGTGCGAGAACACGTGGGCTGGGCGCTTGCGCAACAAGCGGCGCGAAAGCCGTAAAATGGCGGCCTTCGCCTCAACCCGTAACGAGCCGCCCATGTCTCCTGACCGTTCCCTGCCCATCGGCGTATTCGACTCCGGCGTCGGCGGGCTGACGGTCATGCGCGCGCTCATGGAGCGCCTGCCGCTCGAGAATCTGGTGTATTTCGGCGACACTGCCCGCGTGCCCTATGGCATCAAGTCGGTCGCCACCATCGAGCACTTCACCGGCCAGATCACCGACTTCCTGCTCCAGCGCGGCGTCAAGATGCTCATCGTCGCCTGCAACACCATGGCCGCCGTGGCCGGCGACGTGGTGCGTGGCAAGGCCGGCGAGATGCCGGTGCTGGACGTGATCGAGGCCGGTGCCCGCGCGGCGGTGGCGCGCTCCGCGACCGGGGCCATCGGCGTCATCGGCACCCCCACCACCATCAACTCCAACGCCTACGCCCGTCGCATGCATGCCCTCGACGCCGGCGTGCGGGTCTATTCGCAGGCCTGCCCGCTGTTCGTGCCGCTGGTGGAGGAGGGTTGGCTCGATCATCCGGTCACGCGCATGACCGCGCAGGAGTACCTCAAGCCGGTGCTTGCCGAGCAGGTGGACAGCCTGGTGCTCGGCTGCACCCACTACCCGCTGCTCAAACCCCTGCTCATGGACGTGGCCGGGCCCGGCGTGCACCTGGTCGACTCGGCCACCACCGTCGCCGAGCAGGCGGCGCAGACCCTGGCCCGGCTCGATCTGGCCAACACCGGAGAACACCTGGCGCAGGCGCGCTATCACGTGACCGACATCCCGCTGCGCTTCCAGACCATCGGCGAGCGCTTCCTGGGGCGGTCGCTGGGCAGTATCGAGCGGGTGGCGTGGTGAGGCGAGCCGAGGTCATCGTGTGCGGGGGGCGCGGCCGTCATGCCCGCTGAGCAACCGAACAACCCCCTGCACGGCCTCACGCTGGAGCGCATCGTCGTCGCCCTGGTCGATCATTTCGGCTGGGACGGGCTTGCGCGCCGGATCAACATCAACTGCTTCCGCAACGACCCGTCGGTCAAATCCAGCCTGAAGTTCCTGCGCAAGACGCCGTGGGCGCGCGAGCAGGTCGAGCGCCTGTACCTGGCGACCTTCGCCTCGCGGTAAGCGTCACGCGCGTCACCGGTCGGCGACGCGCTCGTTCCTCAGAGCCCGAGTCGCTCGGCCACGTAGTCCGCGTCCTTGTCTCCACGTCCGGACAGGTTGATCAGGATGGACTGGTCCCGGCCCAGCGTGGGCGCGGTGCGCATGGCCCAGGCGACGGCGTGGGCGCTTTCCAGTGCCGGGATGATGCCTTCGACCCGGGAGAGGGTCATGTAGGCGTCGAGGCATTCGTCGTCGGTGGCGGTGTCGTACTCCACCCGGCCGAGGTCCTTGAGATACGAATGCTGCGGGCCGATGCCGGGGTAGTCGAGGCCGGAGGCGATCGAATGCACGGGCAGTGGCTCGCCGGCGGCGTCCTCGAGCACGTAGCACTTCATGCCGTGCAACTGGCCCGGCCGGCCCTTGCTGAGGGTGGCGGCGTGGTCGGGGGTGTCGAGGCCCTTTCCGGCCGGTTCGACACCGACGATGCGCACGTCCTCATCGTCGAGAAAGGCGGTGAACAGCCCCATGGCGTTGGAGCCGCCGCCGACGCAGGCGGTGATGATGTCGGGGAGCGTGCCCGTCTTGGCGAGGAACTGCTCGCGCGCTTCGCGGCCGATGATGCTCTGGAAGTCGCGCACCATCTTCGGGAAGGGGTGGGGGCCGACCACCGAGCCGATGGCGTAGATCGAGTTCACCGGGTCCTTCAGGTACTCCTCGAAGGCGCTGTCCACCGCGTCCTTGAGCGTGGCGGTGCCACGCGTGACCGACACCACCTTGCAGCCGAGGATCTTCATCTTGGTGACGTTGGGGTGTTCCTTCTCGATGTCCACCTGGCCCATGTGGATCTCGCAGGGGATGCCCACCAGCGCGCAGGCGGTGGCCAGGGCGACGCCATGCTGGCCGGCGCCGGTCTCGGCCAGCACCTTGGTCTTGCCCATGTACTTGGCCAGCAGCGCTTCGCCCAGGCAGTGGTTGATCTTGTGGGCGCCGGTATGGTTGAGGTCTTCGCGCTTGAGGTAGATGCGCGCGCCGCCCAGTTGCTCGCTCAGACGGCGGGCGAGATAGACCGGGCTCGGGCGGCCCACGTAGTCCGCGTGCAGCATGGCCAGTTCGGCCTGGAACTCGGGTTGCTGGCGGATCTCCTCGTAGGCGCGATCGATGTCGTCCATGATCTGCTTGAGTTCCGGCGGCACGATCTGGCCGCCGTAGTCACCGAAATAGCCGTCCGCGGTGGGCATGGGGGCAAAGTCGAAGCGCTTCACGATGTCTCCTCGGGTCAATGATTCCCCGCGAGTGTAGCAACCCCGCCCGCCGAGGATTCAGAGCCAGATCAAGGAATGGAGCTGCCCGCGCAGGCTCATCGCTCGAGACCGTCGATGAGGCGTTTTTGCAGATTGGCGGGCATGTCGAGTGTGTCCGGATCCCAGCCTTCGAGGGCCAGCACGTCGGCCAGGCAGGTTTCGACGATCGGGATGATGGCCTGGACGGTATCCGCGATCCGGGCATGCACGGCCCGATCGGTATCGCTCGTGTCGAGGCACTGCTGCTGGTAGTCGTACAGCTGGACCAGTTCGGAGATCAGCTTGGTGACCTGCGCCGGGCAGGCGCACTGGTAGATCAATGCCTGCTCGAGGATGTATTGCAGCTGGTTTTTACTGAAACGGCGTTCAAGGGGTGGTGCGGACATAACATTCCAACGATGCCGTGCGGCAGGATCTCAGGGCCCCGTGGCGACCGGGCGCTGGTCGGACGCACACCACTCGCTCCAGGAGCCCGGATAGAGGCGTCCGCCGGGCAGGCCGGCAATTTCCATGGCCAGCAGGTTGTGGCACGCGGTCACGCCCGAGCCGCACTGGTGAATGACCTGCGCGGGCGTGACGCCATCGAGCAGGGTCGTGAACTCCCGACGCAGCTGGGCGGCGGGCTTGAAGTTGCCGTCGGCGTCGAGGTTGTCCTTGAAGAAACGATTGATCGCGCCCGGGATGTGGCCGCCGACCGGGTCGATGGTCTCGTTCTCTCCGCGAAAGCGGTCCGGGCTGCGCGCGTCCACGATCAGGGTGTGCTCGTCGCGGTAGCGTTCGAGCACGTCGAGCAGCGGCGCGTCGATGGGCTGGCGCACCGGCTCGAAGCGGGTGGCCGAGGGGACCACCGGGGCCCGGGTGAGCTGACCCCCATGACGTCGCCAGGCATGCAGGTCACCGTCGAGAACGGCGACGCGCTCATGGCCGAGCCACCGGAGCAGCCACCACAGGCGCGCGGCGAACATGCCGCCGGCGTCGTCATAGGCGATCACCTGCTTGGTGCGGTCGATGCCGAGTTCGCCGAGCCGTTGCGCCAGGGCGGCGACGTCGGGCAGGGGGTGGCGGCCGTTGGTGCCGTCTTTCGGCCCGGACAGATCTTCGTCCAGGTGCACGAAGCGGGCGCCCGGCAGGTGACCGTCGGCGTAGGCGGCGCGGCCGAACTCGGGATCGGCCAGGTCATGACGGCAATCGACGATGACCCAGTCCGGATTGTCGAGTTCGCGCAGCAGCTGCTCGGGCGAGATGATGGTCGTCGGTGCACCGCTCATGCGCAGATCCCTTCAGGCGGTCTGAGGTGCGCTGGCCAGCCAGGCGCGGGCGTCGTCCTCGTCGTCGAAGACCTGGACGTCGGCTTCCACGAACATCTGCGAAACCCACGCGCTCCAGGTGACCCACTGGTCGCTGGTGATGATGGCGATGCGGCCGAAATCCGACTTGTGCTCGCGCGAGAAGCGGATCTCCTCCCACGCCACGTCGATGGTGAAACCGGTCATCTTGCGCAGATCCATGAACAGGTTCTGACGCCCCTCGAACTTGAGCTTGTAGCGGACGAGCTCTTCGAACTCCTTGTAGTCGTGCAGTTCGAACTCGCCGAATACGGTGACCGATACCTGGCCCTCGCCGTGTTCCGTGGTGATCATGACAGTCTCCTTGTTTTAGCGCGGTGCCGTGGCGCGCTCGTCCCATGCAGGCTTGCTGACCAGTGGGAGTGCAGCACGACCGCTTGGTTCCACTATAACCATGCGATGTCGGTGCTTCAATCGGTGCGACGGGGCGATGGCGCCCTTTGGCGGGCACGCGAGACGAGTATGCCGCTGGCGGCGATCAGGAGCATGCCGATGACGCCGCTGCTCGACAGCGCTTCGTCCCAGAGCCAGATGCCGAACAGGCTGGCGAAGACCACGGTGGCGTAGGCCAGGTTGGCCGCCACGATGGTGGGGCCATAGCGATAGGCGCGGGTCATGGCCAGCTGCGCGGCGGCGCCGAACAGCCCCACCCCCGCGAGGATGCCGGCGCCGCGCCCGTCGGGCAGGGTGAAGCCGTCGCCGGCGAGGACGACGGGGAGCATGGTCAGCGCGGTGACGCTTGAGAACCACAACACCGTGCGCGTCTCCGGCTCGCCCATGCGACCCAGCTCGCGCACATGCAAGTAGGCGAGGCTGGCGATCACGCCGGTGCCCAGGCCCGCGAGCGCGCCGATCCACTGATCGCTCGCGAGGGTGGGGCGCAACAAGACGACCACCCCGGCGAAACCGACGAGGAGCGCGCCGACCGCCGTGCGCGGCAGAGGCTCGCGATACCAGAAGGCCAGCAGCAGCGCCACGAACAGGGGCGAGGTGTAGTTGAGGGTGACGGCGGTGGCCAGCGGCAGGCTGCCGATGGCGAAGAAATAGCAGGCCAGCGACAGGGTGCCGGCCAGCGCCCGGGTGATCTGCCGGCGCCAGTGCGGTGTGCGCAGAGGCGTGCCGCGGTGCCACATCAGCAGGCTCATCACGAGCACCCCGATGGCACCCCGGTAGAAGGTGAGCTCCGCGGTGGAAAAGTGCCCGGCGCCCAGTTTCACGCACACGCCCATGGAGGCGAAGAAGAAGCTGGCGAGAATCATCCAGAGCGCGGACATGGGGCCTGATGCGATGCAGCGAAAACCCGTGCATTGAACCACACCGGGCGCGCCGCGTGCGATGGGGATGCCCGCACGCGCATGGCGGGCCTGGTGGATATCCACCGCCATGGTGCTTATCCACCACCATCGATCGGTCCTGTCCGGGCCGGTACACCCGGGGGTGCGCCGGACGCTGGTGTTGGCGGTGGCACCGGGTGATCGGAGCGAAATGCCGTGCCATCAGGGCTGCGCCTGTCAGGCCGGGCGTTGGCGTCATGCCGTCGGGGTGTCACAAAAAATTCACGGAAACGGGCGTCAAACTGGTCCCGCGCTTGCCTTATGGGGCGGTGGCCCGGCCGGCCTTCCGATCAACAACCGACCCGTTCTCAATCTGGAGATGAGCATGACTTTCAACCGCTGTGCCCGGCGTGTCGCCGGCATTGGCCTTGCCACCGTGTTTGCGCTTGGCGCTTTTGACCTTGCCCTGGCCGGGGAGTCCCATCAGATCGATGGTGCCGGCTCGAGCTTCGCCTATCCGCTGTACTCGGCGTGGGCCCAGCCGTACGCCAAGCAGACCGACGTGAAGCTGAACTACCAGTCCGTCGGTTCCGGTGCCGGGCAGCGTCAGCTGGCGGCCGGCACGGTGGACTTCGGTGCGTCCGACGCGCCGTGGACGCCCGACGTGCAGATGAAGGAGCACATCATGCAGTGGCCGACCGCGGTCGGCGGCGTGATCCCGACGATCCACCTGCCGGGCGTCAAGCCGGGTGAGCTGGTGCTCTCCGGGCCGGTGCTGGCCGACATCTTCATGGGCAAGATCGCCTACTGGGACGATGCCGCCATCACCGGGCTGAACAAGGGCCTGAAGCTGCCGCACAAGAAGATCGTCACCGTGCATCGTTCCGACGGTTCGGGCACCACCTGGATCTTCACCAACTACCTGTCCAAGGTCAGCCCGGCCTGGAAGGAGAAGCTCGGCTTCGACAAGGCGGTGGCCTGGCCCGGTGGCGTCGGCGGCAAGGGCAACGAAGGCGTGGCCGCCTACGTCGGGCGCCTGGACTACAGCATCGGCTACAACGAGTACGCCTATGTGCTGCAGAACCACATGAACTACGCACGCATGGTCAACAAGGCCGGCAAGGTGGTCGCGCCGACCGCCGAGAGCTTTGCCGCCGCCGCCGGCAACGCCGACTGGAAGGGGGCCGACCGCTTCGACGTGGTCATTACCGACCAGCCGGGCGAGGCCACCTGGCCGATCTCCGGGGCCACCTTCGTGGCGGTGCACGTTCAGCCCGGCGAGCATGCGGGTCGCATCCGCGACGTGCTCAAGTTCTTCGACTGGGGCTTCAAGCAGGGCGGCGAGGCAGCGAACCGTCTTGACTACGTCCCCATGCCCAAGAGCGTGATCGAGTTCATCGAAACCGAATGGCACAAGCAGATCAAAGATGCCAAGGGTCAGGCGCTGTGGCCCGCGTCCTGACCGGGACGGCTGAGCTCGCAAGCACTCCGGCCTCGGCGCCCGCCGAGGTCGGGGATCGGCTCTTCGGCCTCGGCACCGGCGGCTTCGCGCTGCTGGTGCTGGGGTTGATGCTTGCGATTCTCGCGTTCCTTTTTGCCGGCGCCTTGCCGGCCCTGCGGCAGTTCGGCTGGCACTTCTTCGTGTCCAGCGAATGGAATCCGGTGAGCGGCGAGTTTGGCGCCGCGTCGTCGATTCTGGGGACCCTGGCCACGTCGCTGGTGGCGCTGGTGGTGGCGGTGCCGGTGAGTTTCGGCGTGGCGGTGTTCCTCAATGTGCTGTGTCCCCACTGGCTGAGGCGGCCGGTCGGGGTTGCGGTCGAACTGCTGGCAGGCATTCCTTCGGTCATCTACGGCATCTGGGGCCTGTTCGTGTTCGCGCCCCTGTTCGCCGATCGCATCCAGCCGGCCCTGACCGACTGGTTCGGCGGCCTGCCCCTGGTGGGCGGCCTGTTCGACGGTCCGCCCATCGGCCTGGGCTGGGGTGTGGCCGGTTTCGTCCTCGGGGTGATGGTGATCCCCTTCATCGCCGCGGTGATGCGTGACGTGCTGGCGACGGTGCCGCGGCACCTGATCGAATCGGCCTACGCGCTCGGTGCGACCCATCGCGAGGTGATCTGGAACGTGCTCGTGCCGAGCACCCGGCGCGGTCTGGCCGGCGGCATCATCCTCGGCCTCGGCCGCGCCCTGGGCGAGACCATGGCGGTGACCTTCCTGGTCGGCAATGCGCACAACGTGACCTTCTCCCTGTTCGAGCCGGGCAACACCATCGCCTCGACCATCGCCAACGAATTCTCCGAGGCCAGCGGCGACCTGCACGTGTCCGTGCTCATCGCCCTCGGCTTCACCCTGTTCGCCATCACCATCGTGGTGCTCAGCGTGGCCAATGCCATGCTGCGGCGCTCGGCCCGCAAGGAGGCTGCCGCATGATCCCGAGCGAACGCGGCCTGCTGCTGCGCCGCCGCCTCCTGAGCGGCGTGGACATGCTCATGTCGGTGCTCGCCACCGTATTTGCAGTGCTCTTTCTGGGCTGGTTGCTGTGGGGTGTCGTGACTCGCGGCGTCTCGGCGCTGAACCTGGCCCTGTTCACCGAATCGACCCCCGGCGCCGGCATCGACGGCGGCGGTCTGGCCAATGCCATCGTCGGCTCCTTCCTCATGACCGGGGCGGGCATCGTGCTCGCCGCCCTGATCGGCATCCTCGCCGCCGTGTGGCTGGTGGAGATGGCGCCGGGCGGCGCCCTGGCGCGCGCCATCCGCTTCTTCAACGACGTGCTGCTGGCCGGCCCGTCGATCATCGCCGGGGTGTTCGTTTACGGTGTGCTGGTGCGGCCCATGGGGCACTTCTCCGGCTGGGCCGGCGCCGCCGCGCTGGCGGTGGTGGCGCTGCCGGTGGTGGTGTCCACCGCCTGTGCGGCCCTCGAGCTGGTGCCCGGCAGCCTGCGCGAGGCCAGTGCCGCCCTCGGCGCGCCGCGTTGGCGCACCACCCTCCAGGTGGTGTTGCGTGCCTCGCGTTCCGGCATCCTCACCGGCCTGCTGCTGGCCACCGCCCGCATCTTCGGTGAGGCGGCGCCCTTGCTGTTCACCTCGCTGGGCAACAACTTCTTCACCTGGAACATGAACCAGCCGGTGGCCGGCCTGCCGCAGGTGCTCTACCTGTTCGCCACCGGCCCCTACGACAACTGGCATCAACTCGCCTGGGCGGGCGCGCTGGTCAGCACGGCCGTGGTGCTCGGCCTGCTGGTGATCGCGCGCCTGGTAAGCCGTCACCATGACTGACGCCTGAGCCCCGGCCATGAGACCCGAACCCATGAAGATCGACCCCGACCAGGCGCACGTCAAGGCGCCCCTGTCCCTCGCCGACCCCCACGTGGCCGATGCCGCCCCGGCGGCTGAACCGGAGCCCGCCGTCAAGATGCGCCTGGAGCAGGTGCGCTTTTACTACGGTGCGCACCAGGTCCTGCACGACATCTCGCTCGATCTGCACGAGCACCGCGTGACCGCCTTCATCGGCCCGTCGGGCTGTGGCAAATCCACCCTGCTGCGTACCCTCAATCGCATCTACAGCCTGTATCCGGGCCAGCGCGCGGCGGGCCGCATTCTCCTCGACGGGCGCGACATCCTCGCCGGTGGCGAGAACCTGAACCAGCTGCGCGCCCGGGTGGGCATGGTGTTCCAGCGGCCGACGCCGTTTCCCATGAGCATCTACGACAACATCGCCTTCGGCGTGCGCATGTACCGGCGCCTGTCCAAGGCCGACATGGATGGCGTGGTGGAGCAGGCGCTGCGCCGCGCCGCGCTGTGGGACGAGGTCAAGGACAAGCTCAAACGGGCCGGCGCGAGCCTGTCGGGCGGCCAGCAGCAGCGGCTGTGCATCGCCCGCGCGGTGGCGCTTGAGCCGGAGGTGCTGCTGCTCGACGAACCGGCCTCGGCGCTCGACCCGATCTCGACCGCGAAGATCGAGGAGCTGGTCGACGAGCTCAAATCGCGCTACACCATCGCCATCGTCACCCACAACCTGCAGCAGGCGGTGCGGGTCTCGGACTACACCGCCTTCATGTATCTGGGGCATCTGGTGGAAATGGACGCCACCGACCAGATGTTCACCAACCCGCGTGAGAAGCAGACCGAGGACTACGTGACCGGCCGGTTCGGCTAGGGGGACATGCCTGCGGCGGGGCCGCCCGGAGCATGTCCCGAGGCGGCCCCGTGCACTTTGTCACGCTTGTCGCCGCCACTTTCAGTCAATTCCCTAAGTAGTTGATTTGGCGCAAGGGATCCGTGTTTCAGGATTGTTACGTTCGTCCTTCCTGATATCACGGAGCCAGTGTCGGCAATGCGCCTTCGCGGTTACATCTTTGCGGCGTCCGCTGCCGTCGGACTGGTCTTTCTGGGCGGCAGCTGGCTGGCGGTCAGCCAGGGCTTCGACACGGCCCTGCGCAGTTATGCCGACACCCAGGCGCAGCAGGCCGCGCGGCTGACCTATACGACGCTGTCGGAGCTCATGAGCCGGGGCTGGATTCCGGACGAGGCCGACCGCTTCCTGCAGACCTTGCGCAACGATCCCTCGGGGGCCCAGGTCGAGATCTATCCGGCCCCCGAGGTGGCGTCCAACCGCCACGAGGCGGCGCCGACGCCGGACGCGGCGGTGCTGGCCGTGCTCAGGACCGGGCAGCGCAGCCGTCTGGAGTCCGACGGCCAGCTGCGCAGCATCTTTCCGCTGGTGGCCGAGGCGCGGTGCACGACCTGTCACCGCGGGGCCTGGCCGGGGACCGTGCTCGGCGCGGTGGAGGTGCGCCAACCGCTGGGGCAGATTCTCAACAAGGCGCGCTACGGCTTCTATGTGTCGGCCTTTCCCAGCTTGCTGCTGGGCATCGCGATCGCCATCGGCGCGGTGTGGTGGGTGAGCCGGCGCATCGGCCGCAGCGTGAGCCGGGTCGAGCGCAGCCTCGAGTCGGTGGGGCGGATCGACGATCTCAAGCAGCTCGGCGTGGACACCGGCCCGCGCGAATTCGAGGAGATCCGCCGCATCCATCAGGCCATCGGCACGCTCGCCTCGCGCCTGCGCAGCATCGCCGTGGACAAGGACATCCTGCTGTTCGAGATCAACCTGCTCGAGCGCTTCGTGATCACCTCCGACGTGATCCGCGACTGGCGCGAGCATGTGGCCCAGCTGCTGGTGGACATCAACACGGTGCTCGAAGCCCATGTGCTGTTCTCGGTGTTCCAGACCGAGGACGAGCTGTTCGACATCGAGATCTTCTGGTTCGGCCAGCCCGACGCGCCGACCCGGCGCATGGTCGAAGCGCAGATCCGTGATGCGCTGCAGCATCATCCGCGCTTCGCCGAGCCGGCCACGGTGGAGATCCACCACCATGCGTCGGCGGATCGGCAGGTGCCGGTTGCCATCGGCGCGGAAGAGCTGACCCTGCGGGTCAAGTCCTTCTTCGTCGAGCAGCCCAAGATCGGCGGTATCGTCGGCGTGGGGGTGCATACCGACGATGTCATGGACCAGACCCACCAGCTGGTGCTCGACAGCATCCTGTCCACCCTGCTCAACGTGGTCGGCTCCATCAAGGCGATCCACAAATACACCCGCGATCTGGAGTACTACGCCACCCGCGATCCGCTGACCCACCTGTACAACCAGCGGGTGTTCTGGGAGCTGCTGGGCTACGAGATCGGCCGCAGCGCCCGCCACAACGCCAAGTTTGCATTGCTGCTGCTCGATCTGGACAACTTCAAACTGGTCAATGACCACTACGGCCACACCATGGGGGACCGCTTCCTGCAGCGCTTCGCCGAGGCCGTGCGCGGCGAGTTGCGCAACGGCGACATCATGGCGCGCTACGGTGGCGACGAATTCGTGGTGATTCTCCCCGAGGCGGATGTGGCGCAGGCCTTCAGCGCAGCCGAGCGCATTCTCGCGCGGGCCCGCTCGGTCAGCGTGGAGGCGCCGGACGGCGAACGCGTCTGCGGGACGGTGTCCATCGGCTTGTCGGTGTATCCCGACCACGCCACCGAGAGCAAGGACCTGTTCCTGTTTGCCGACAACATGATGTACCGGGCCAAGGACCAGGGGAAGGAACGCATCGGCGTGCCCTCCAGCGAAGACGTGATGGCCGTGTTCCGCGATATCTCGGAGATGGGCGTGGCGGTGCTCGCGGCCATCGACGAGCGCCGCATCATCCCCTTCTTCCAGCCCATCATGGACGTGAAGAGCGGCCGCATCGCGGCGGTGGAGGTGCTCTCGCGCATGGAACTCAATGGCCAGCTGATGCGGGCCGACCAGTTCATCGAGATCGCCGAGAAGGTCGGCGCCATCCACCGGCTCGACGCCATCGTCATCGAAGCCGCACTGACCCAGCTGCAGGCCAGCGACTACGACGGTTACATCTTCTTCAACCTGTCGCCGCGGGCGCTGGTGCTGTCCGAATTCGTGCACACCCTGCGTGCCCTGGTCAAACGCTCCGGCATCGCCCCGAACCGCATCGTGTTCGAGATCACCGAGCGCGACACGGTCAAGAACCTGAGCCTGCTCGAGCGCTTCATCAACAACCTCAAGGCCGAGGGCTTCGGGCTCGCCATCGACGACTTCGGTTCCGGCTTCTCCTCCTTCCACTACCTGCGTCGCTTCCCCTTCGATTTCCTCAAGATCGAGGGCGATTTCATCTCCAACATGCTCAAGAGCGAGCGCGATCGCATCTTCGTCCAGAACATCACCGCGCTGGCACGCCAGCTGAACATCCAGGTGGTGGCCGAATTCGTCGAGTCGGCGGACATTCTCGACGAGTTGCGCCAGCTGGGCATCGAGTTCGCCCAGGGCTATCACGTCGGCCGCCCGGCGCGCGCACCGGCGCTGGAGCTGGCGCCGGTGCGTGTGGCCGATTCGCCCGCCTGAGCATTGCCCTGGCATTTTTCTGCGCCCCGGGTGTAAGCATCCGGGGGGCTCATCGGTCTTCTCCTGCGAGCGCGTCGGAACCGCCGGCCGCCACCCCCGATTCCAATCAGGAGAGACCCATGAAGACCACCCATTCCACCGTGAAGACCGGCGCTGCCGTTGCCGCCACCGTTGCCGCCCTGTTCGCCGCCGGCACCCTGGCGGTGCCGACCGTGGCCTACGCCGACAGCCCCGTCCAGTGCTTCGGCGTCAACAGCTGCAAGGGCCAGGGTGAGTGCAAGACCGCCAGCAATGATTGCAAGGGCATGAACAGCTGCAAGGGCCAGGGCTGGGTCCACAAGGCCTCCAAGGACGAATGCGAGTCCGCCGGTGGCCACGTGATGATGGACGGCAAGTAAGGCGTCTGCAGCCCGGGTGGCGCCGCGCCATCCGGGCCGCTTCCTATCATGACCCCATCCATTCAAGGTTTCGGACTCGGCCTGCGGGTCGAGCACTACCGGGATTTCGCCGACGGCCCCCGCCAGCCGGTGGACTGGCTCGAGATCCTCTCCGACAACTACCTGGTGCCCGGCGGCAAGCCGCTGCACTTCCTCGATCGCATCCGCGCCGACTACCCGATGGTGATGCATGGCATCGCCCTGTCCATCGGCAGCACCGACCCGCTCGATGCGGCGTACCTGCGCGATCTGCGCGCCCTGGCCGATCGCATCGAGCCGGGCTGGATTTCCGACCATCTGTGCTGGACCGGCGTCGATCACCAGAACCTGCACGATCTGTTGCCCATGCCCTACACCGAGGCCGTGCTGCGCCACCTGGAGCCGCGCATCGCCCAGGTGCAGGAGGCGCTCGGCCGTCCGCTGGTGCTGGAGAACGTCTCCAGCTACGTGACCTATGCCGGGGACGAGATGCCCGAGTGGGACTTCATCGCCGAGCTCGCCCGGCGCACCGGCTGCCAGCTGCTGCTCGATGTGAACAACGTGTTCGTGAGCAGCGTCAATCACCGCTTCGACGCGCACGCCTTCATCGACGCCATGCCCGCCGACCGGGTGGTGCAGATCCATCTGGCCGGCCACGAGGATCATGGCGACCTGCTCATCGACACCCACGACCATCCCATCCGCCGCGAGGTGTATGCGCTCTACGCCTACACCCTGAAGCGGCTCGGCGCGGTGCCCACCATGATCGAGCGTGACGACCATATTCCGCCGCTGCCCGAGCTGCTCGCCGAGCTCGACCAGGTGCGCCAGGTGGCGGCCCGGGCGCTGGCCCCGCGGGGCGAGGCGGTCGCATGAGCCTGGTCACACTCCAGCAGCAGATGCAGGCCGCCGTCACGGCCGGCGGGGTGCCGCCCGGACTGAGCGGAAACGCGCGCGGGCTCGAGGTCTATCGCACCGCCTGGCGCGTCCGCCTCATCGAAGCGCTGCGCACCAACTATCCGGCGCTGCATCGCGTCCTGGGTGATGCGGCCTTCGCCGAGCTGGCAACGCGCTACCTGCGGGCGCATCCGTCGCAGCGGCGCTCCATCCGCTGGTTCGGACACCGGCTGCCCGAGTTCATCGCCGCGCACAGCGACACCTTGCCGCATCCGGCGCTGCGCGATCTTGCGCGCATGGAATGGGCCGTCTGTCTGGCCTTCGATGCGGCCGATTTCGTCCCGCTGGCGTTCGCGCAGCTCGCCGCGACGCCACCCGATGCATGGCCGACGCTGGTGTTCACGCTCCAGCCGGCGGTTGCGTTGCTGGAGCTGCAGTGGTCCGTCGCGCCGGTGTGGCGTGAATTGTCCACCGCCGAGGACCCCGACCGCCAGGTCGCGCCGCCGGAGCGACTGGACAACACCATCCTCGTGTGGCGCAAGGCCCTGTCCCCCAACTGGCGCAGCATCGCACCGCTGGAGGCGGATCTGCTGCGTGCCGTCGCGGCGGGCGAGTGCTTCGGGCAACTGTGCGAGCGGGCGGTGGCGTCGGCGGGCGAGGTGGACGCGGCCGCGACCGTTGGGGCCTACCTGCAGCAGTGGGTGGCCGACGAATTGCTGGTGGGCGCCTGAGGCGGCGCTCGGCTGGTGGGCACCTGAGGCGGGTCTCCCTCCCCGCATTCGCGCCGGTCGGAGCAAAATACGGGCATCGTGGTCAATACCAAGACAATCCCTGGCAAGGAGCCCCCGACATGACAAGCTACCGCAAGACCGACGCGGCCATCGCCGCCCTGGACCCCGAACAGTACCGGGTGACCCAGGAGAGTGGCACCGAGATGCCCGGCAGCGGCGAATACCTCCATAACAACGCCCCCGGCATCTACGTGGACGTGGTCTCCGGCGAACCGCTGTTCGCCTCGTCCGACAAGTACGAGTCCGGCTGCGGCTGGCCCAGTTTCACCAAGCCCATCGAGCCGGCCAACATCAACGAGTTGCGCGACACCACCCACGGCATGATCCGCACCGAGGTGCGCAGCGCCCACGGCGACAGCCATCTGGGACATGTCTTCCCGGACGGGCCGCGCGACCGTGGCGGGCTGCGCTACTGCATCAACTCCGCGTCGCTGCGCTTCATCCATCGCGACGACATGGAAGCGGCCGGCTACGGCGCCTATCTCGATCAGGTGGAGGACGTCTGAATGGCACAGCAACGCGCAGTGCTCGCCGGCGGCTGCTTCTGGGGCATGCAGGAGCTGATCCGGCATCTTCCGGGCGTCGAAGCCACGCGAGTGGGCTACACCGGCGGTGAAGTACCCAACGCCACCTACCGCAACCACGGCAACCATGCCGAAGCCATCGAAATCCTGTTTGATCCGGAACGGATCTCCTATCGGCGGCTGCTGGAGGTGTTCTTCCAGATCCACGATCCGACCACGCCGAACCGGCAGGGCAACGATCGCGGCCCGTCCTATCGTTCCGCCATCTACTATGTCGATGACGATCAGCGCCGTGTCGCCCTCGACACCATCGCCGACGTGGACGCCAGCGGGCGGTGGCCGGGTCCGGTGGTGACCGAACTGGCGCCGGTGGGCCCGTTCTGGGAAGCCGAACCCGAGCACCAGGACTACCTGCAACACTATCCCCACGGCTACACCTGCCACTGGCCGCGGCCCGACTGGGTCCTGCCCGGGCGCTCCTGAGCCTGGCCGGGGGTCGCCGGGCGGCCCCGGCGCGTGGTATGTTTTACGGGTGTTCGATAATGTAAATCCGTATTCTATTCATACGTTTGTATGCTTTTCGTTTGTCCTGGATCAATCTTTGTGCACGCCAAGTGTGCTGCAATGCACAACCTTGTGCGATGGCAAAGTGGTGAGTGAGTGAGGTTTGCGGGGGCCGGCGGGCGTATGCGCAGCGATTGTCATGCCGGGGGCCAGCGGTGCCGTCGTGAGTGCCACGCGGCCGAGGGCAGCCGCAGCCAGGTGAGCTGACCCATGACAAGCACCGGCCAGAGCGCGCCTGCCGACACGCGACTGTCAGCCTATGTGGAGGCCGTGCGCGCCATGCGCGAGGGCCGTTACGCGGTCGACATCCCGCTCGGGGCGCAGGACGACGTCGGGCGCCTGGGGGCCGAACTGCAGCAACTGGCCGAGCACCTCAGTGGCCATGTCACCCAGGTGCTGCGAATGCAGGCGATCTCCGACACCGTCAACGGCGGGCTGACGCTGATCGATGTCCTCGACCGCATCTTCGACGCCTTCCGCACCGTCATCCCCTACAACCGAATGGGCTGTGCGTTGCTGTCCGCCGATGGCCGAACGCTCCGCTCATGCTGGGCGCGCGCCGATTTCGGCGATGTTCGCCTGGGCACCGGTTTCACCGCGAGCATGGCCAACAGCAGCCTCAACCAGGTGATCGCCAGCGGCCAGCCACGCATTCTCAACGATCTGGACGCGCATCTGCGCCAGCATCCCGACTCCCATTCGACGCGCCTGATGCTGGCCGAGGGGATCCGCTCCAGCCTGACCTGTCCCCTCATCAGCCAGGGCAAGCCGGTCGGCTTCCTGTTCTTCTCCAGCACCGAGCCGTTTACCTACCAGGGCGTCCACCAGGGGCTGTATCTGCGCATCGCCGCCCAGCTGTCGGCGATCATCGAGAAAGGGCGTCTCTACCAGGAGCTGGTCGAGGTCAACGCGCGCTTGCTTGCCACCCAGGACGAGCTGCAGGAGCTGGCGACCCGCGACCCGCTGACCGGCGTCTTCAATCGCCGCGGCATCCTCGATCATCTGAAGGCGGAATACGCCCGCGCCCGGCGCGAAGGCGGGCCGATCTCGCTCATCATCGTGGATGTGGACCACTTCAAGAAAATCAATGACCAATACGGCCACAGCACCGGCGACGGGGTCTTGTGGGAGATTGCCCAGCGGCTGGCGGGCGGGGTGCGCCAATACAACCAGCTGGGCCGCTTCGGTGGCGAGGAGTTCCTCATCGTCATGAGCAACGTCGAATGCGGTCAGGGGCCCTGCATCGCCGAGCGCTTGTGCAAGCTGATCAGCGCACAGCCGATCGAGCATGAGGGGCTGCGGCTGGATGTGACCATCAGCGCCGGGCTGGTGCATGCCACCGATCCGGCCACCGTCGCCTGCGAGGAGGCGCTCATCCGCCTGGCCGACGAGGCCCTCTACGAGGCCAAGCGGGCCGGGCGCAACCGTTTTTCCTGCCGCACGGCAGGCGGCGCGGCGCTCTCCTGACACCTTCACCAATCCCATGTCCGATGTGTTCGTGCGCCGCCTCCGGCGCGCGACCATAATCGGTGCATGGAACTGACCCCCGAGCGCTGCTACGACGCCTTCATCGCCCATGACGCCCGCTTCGATGGCCGGGTCTTCGTGGGCGTGCGCTCGACCGGCATCTACTGTCGGCCGGTGTGCAAGGTGCGCACGCCGCGCCGGCACATGTGCGATTTCTTCCCCAGCGCGGCGGCGGCCGAGGCGGCGGGCTTTCGCCCCTGCCTGCGCTGCCGGCCGGAGCTGGCGCCCGGGTTGTCGGCCATGGACGCCTCGGCGACGCTCGCCCACGCGGCGGCCAGCCTGATCGAGGCGCACCTGGCCGAGCCCCTGACCGTGACCATTCTGGCCGCGCGGGTGGGGGTGAGCACGCGCCATCTGCACCGGCTGTTCCTGGAGCGTTTCGGCGTGGCGCCGGCCGGTTACCTGCGCACCCGGCGCCTGCTGCTGGCCAAGCGCCTGCTGACCGATACCCGCCTGCCGGTCACCGAGGTGGCGTTGGCGGTGGGCTTCGGCAGCGCGCGGGCGCTGCAATCGGCCTTCGCCCGCCACTATCGGCTCACCCCATCCGCCTTGCGGGCGCGGCCGGTGCGGGCGCTCGAGGCCGGGACGCTGGACTTCGAACTTGCCTGGCGCCCGCCCTACGACCATGTGCGATTGCTGGCATTTCTCGCCGGGCGGACCATCGACGGGGTCGAACAGGTCGAGGCCGGGGAATACCGGCGCACCGTGCGCGTGGGCGAGGCCACGGGGTATCTGGCGGTGTCGCCGGGGCCGACCGCACTGCGGGTGCGCGTGTCGGCGTCGCTGGCGCGGGTGGTGCCGGCGGTGCTGGCCGGGGTGCGCCGCCTGTTCGATCTGGACGCCGACCCCCTGGCGGTCGGCGAGGCGCTGGGCGCCCTCGGACGCGACCGGCCCGGGCTGCGTCTGCCCGGCGCCTTCGACGGCATGGAGATGACGGTGCGCGCGGTGCTCGGCCAGCAGGTCACGATCAAGGCGGCGCGCACCCTGGCCGGGCGTTTCGCCGCCGTCTTCGGCACCCCCATCGACACCCCCTGGCCGGCGGTGCGCACCGTGTTCCCGTCGGCCGCGGAGATCGCCGAGTTGAGCGTTGACGCCATCGCCTCGCGCGGCGTGATCGCCCGACGCGCGCAGGCCATCATCAGCCTGGCGGGCGAGGTGGCGGCCGGGCGGCTGACGCTCAGCCCGGGGGCGCCGGTGGATGCCACCGTCGCGCGCCTGCAGGCGGTGCCCGGCATCGGGCCGTGGACCGCGCACTATGTGGCCATGCGCGCGCTGGCCTGGCCCGATGCCTTTCCCGAGGGCGACTACGGCGTGCGTGCCGCGCTGGGCATGTGCACCGCCGCCGAGGCACGGCGGCAGGCCGAGGCCTGGCGGCCGTGGCGCGCCTACGCCGTGATGCACCTGTGGACCCGACTGGGCGAGGAGAACCCCTCATGATGACCTGTGATGCGGCCATTCGCGTGGCCACCCCCCTGGGACCGATCACCCTCCTGGCGCACGGCGAGGCGCTGGTCGCGGCGCGCTTCGACGCCGCGCCGGTCGATCTGCCGGACAGCCCCGTGTGCCGCGAGGCGGCGCGGCAGCTGCAGGCCTGGTTCGCGGGTCGCCGGCAGCGCTTCGAGTTGCCGCTGGCGCCGCAGGGCACGCCCTTCCAGCAGGCGGTGTGGGCGCAACTGGCAGCGCTCGGTCCGGGCGAGACGCTCAGCTACGCGCAGCTGGCCGGCGCGCTGGGACGACCACGCGCGGCGCGGGCGGTGGGCGCGGCGGTGGCGCGCAATCCGCTGGCGATCCTCATCCCCTGCCATCGTGTGCTCGGCGCCGGTGGCACGCTGACCGGTTATGCCTGGGGGCTGGAACGCAAGCGCGCCCTGCTGCGCCGGGAAGGCGTCGATGCGGCTGCGTGATCTGTTCGACCTGGTGGTGCTGGCCGCCATCTGGGGGGCGTCCTTCATGTTCACCCGCGTGGCGGCGCCCGAGTTCGGTCCGGTGCCGCTCATCTTCGTGCGCGTGCTGGTGGCGGCGCTCGCCCTGTGGCCGCTGGTGTGGGCGCGCGGGCTGTGGCCGGAGCTCAAGTCGCACTGGCGGCCGATCGCCGCCGTGGGGCTGCTCAACGCGGCGATTCCCTTCGGCCTGTTCGCCTGGGCGCTGCTGTCGATCACCGGCGGCGTGGCGGCCATCGGCAACGCCACCGCGCCGCTGTGGGCCGCGCTGGTCGGCTGGGTGTGGCTCGGGGAGCGGCTCGATCGCTGGCGCACGGCCGGTCTGGTGCTGGGCTTCCTCGGCGTCGGCATCCTCGCCTCGGACAAGGCGGGCGTCCACGGCGAGCACGGGCTGATGGCCATCGGCGCGATCCTGGCCGCCACGCTCATGTACGGCATTTCCGCCAACGTGGTGCGCCGCCACCTCGGCGGCGTCTCGTCCCTGAGCGTGTCCCTGGGCAGCCAGGTCACCGCGGCCGGGGTCCTCGCGCCCCTGGCCTGGGCGGCATGGCCGCAGCAACTGCCCGGTGCCACGGCGTGGGGCTGTGCGGCGGCGCTCGGGGTGGTGTGCACGGCCCTGGCCTTCATTCTCTATTTCCGCCTCATCGGCCATGTGGGGCCGGCGCGCGCGGTGGCCGTGGCCTATCTGATTCCGGCCTTCGGCATGGCCTGGGGCGCGCTGTTCCTGGACGAGCCGCTGACCGTGCGCATGCTCGCCGGCGCCGCGGTGGTGCTGGCCGGCACGGCGCTGACCACCGGGCTCGTGGACGGCGCCCGCGTGCGACGACTGGCGCTCGCATCGGCTCGGCGAAGCGGGTAATCTTCGCTCTCTTTCCGGATTCGCGACCGCCCCGATCGTGCCCTATCGCCCCACCAGCAGCGCCCACGCCTTCGATCTCCTCGGCCTCGTCCCCGGTGCCCAGCCGACGGAGGTCAAGCGCGCCTACCGGCGCCTGGCGATGCAATGGCATCCGGACCGCAATGCCGCGCCCGAGGCGGTCGAACGCTTCCGCCAGGTGCGCGCGGCCTACGACTTCCTGCTCGCCGCCGAGGCGCCGGACGAGGCGGACACGGACACGGACACCGGCCCGGCCCGCGGCGCCGACCAGCATGAGGCGGTGTGGCTCGATATCGACGCCGCCGTCTTCGGCACCGTGCACGAGCTCGAGATCGGCCAGCCGGTGCCCTGTGACGCATGCGAGGGCGAGGGCCGCATCCACCTGGCCCGCTCGCGTCTGTGTGCCGATTGCCATGGCAGCGGCCGCCTCCGCACCGCCACCGGGCTCGATCGCTGCGGGATCTGCGACGGACGCGGCTATGTGTCGGTCGCGGTCTGCGAGGCCTGCGACGGCAACGGGGTGCTGCATGCGGCCCGCCGCGTGCGGGTGAGCGTGCCGCCGCTGAGCTGGCCCGGTCGGGTGCTGCGCCTGGCCGGCCAGGCCACGGCCACCGACGAACAGCCGCCGGGCGATCTGCTGCTGACGATCCGCCTCCAACCCCATGAACTGTTCACCGTGCAGGGTGATGATCTGCACCTGGAGATGCCGGTGTCGGCCTTCGTGCTGCTGGCCGGCGGCCCGCTGCGCGTGCCGGTGCCCGGTGGCGAGGCGGACCTGCCCCTGCCGCCCGGGCGGCCGGAGGCGGGCGACCGGGTGCTGGCCGGCCACGGCCTGCCACGGCGGGACGGCGGGCGTGGGGACGTGCATGTGCGCCTGACGCCGGTGTGGCCCGAGGCGCTGGCCGAGGCCGATGCGGCGCTGCTCGACACCCTGGCGGCGCACTTTGCCACCCATGCCGAGCGCACCATGCCGGCGCTGGCCGGGTGGCAGGCGCGCTGGCTGGCGCCCCCACGTGCCGGCAAGAAGGCAAAGCGGGCGAAGGCGGCCAAGGGCAAAAAAGGCGGGGGGCGGCGCTAACCGGAGTACGGCGCCCGCGTCGCGCTTGCGCGATGTTGCAATGCGCAATACGCTGACACCCGAGTGCGTCGGCGCGGCCGGCGCCATGCCAGGGAGAGGTGCATGGTTCCGTGGTTTTTCCTGTGGGCTCCGCAGGTGTTCCTGCCCTTGAGCGGGAGCGTGGCCCAGCACATCGAACCGGATACCAACTGGTTCATCGATACCATCGGGCCGGAGGCCGGCGACGCGGCGATCGAACGCGAGGCGGTCGGGGTCGCGTCCTACGGCCGCCAACTCGGCCTGATCTCCGAATTGCTGCTCGATCTGGCAGCGCAACAACCCCCGGCGACGGAAGACGGACGCGCGGCACAGGCGCGCCTGGCCGACATCCAGGTGCGCATCGCCCGCCTGAAGCGCTCGCCGTCCGAATCCGCCATCGACGAAATCGCCGATCGGGTGCGCGCCTTCCGTGCCGCCCACGGGGACGCGCTGCCCCGCCTGCGTGCGGCGCTGGAGGCGGCGCTGGCGGCCGACTGAGGCCGGGGCAGGTTTCCTGCCCCATGCAAATCCGCTATCGTCGGGAGCACATCCACGAAATGGAGCGAGACATGGACTACGTGCTGGCCCTGGACCAGGGCACGACGAGTTCCCGCGCCATGCTCTTCGATGCGCACGCGCGGGTGTGTGCCACCGCGCAGCAGGAATTTGCCCAGTCCTTCCCCAAGCCGGGCTGGGTGGAGCATGATCCGGGCGAGATCTGGCGCACCCAGATCGCCTGCGCGCGCCAGGTGCTCAACGAGGCCGGCGTGCCGGTGGCGCGGGTGCGCGCCCTGGGAATCACCAACCAGCGCGAGACCACGGTGATCTGGGATCGGCGCACCGGCGAGGCGCTGGCCCCGGCCATCGTGTGGCAGGACCGGCGCACCGCCGCGCGCT